>CAWHPI010000001.1:0-512790 GCA_963831255.1 uncultured beta proteobacterium
CCCACAAACCAATCCTATTATAATGTTAGCTCACGTGATATTTGGCGAGGGGGGCTCAACCTCATATCAAGCAGCGGTTAACATATTTCAAACGATCTTAAATCGGGCCTATACCTATTGGACATGTTGGGTTAATGACAACTGTAAACATAGCTGGATAAATCCCGGCCATATACCCTGGGATCAGATCACCGAAGAACAACTATTGGCTCTTCTCCTATACATTGTCAGTGAACCATACACAGGCAGTGATGGCGTTTTGTATCCGTCCTACAATGCCTGGGGTGCGCCATATCCGCATCCACAATCTGGATCTGATGGGGAAGTGTTTTCTGCCATAATCGCCATGATAGAAGGTGTATTAGCTAATCCCGGTTTATCCCCTGGAGATGCTCCAGTGATTTTGACAATCTACGGAACAACCTATTTGCCTCCCGATGAAATTCGGTATAACACTGCTGTGATCTATTTTGGTTCTGCCACCGTAGAAGCATGGGGGGGAAGTGAACCACCAGGTTCGGTTACATATGATGTAATTCCTGGAGATCCGATTTATTGGCAATATTATGGCACCTATCCGATCGATCCACCATGATTAGAGATCCTGTTAGATTGCAGCTTACCTGACATCTAATCATCCATGGAGAAAACAATGACAAACTCTAAATGGTTCAGCTTAAGATACCCAATGTACATTCTTATTTTCGTCACCCTCAATTCATGTACGACCAATATCGAGGCGCCTGGAAATGGTTCAACGAAAACAGCCTCGACCCAAACGACAGTGGAAACCCCCCAACCACCCCTTCATCCAACCTCACTGCAAACAGAAATAACCATTACTGCAACATTCCAGGTTACTCTCCAAAATACCCCACCGACACATCCAATCATCCAAACCTTCACCC
Source organism: uncultured beta proteobacterium (assembly GCA_963831255.1). Lineage (GTDB taxonomy): Bacteria > Pseudomonadota > Gammaproteobacteria > Burkholderiales > Burkholderiaceae_C > Hydrogenophaga. Next base: position 909 of record CAWHPI010000001.1, read on the forward strand.
CTTCCATTGTTCCAACGATTACGCCTCTACCAACCCCTACATCTAACCCAGCAGGGTGGCAATCATACATCCTGTTCGAAAGAAGTGGGGATACCTGGGTCGCCAGTCCCGATGGCAGCGATATCCGCATGATCGCACAGGGGTATGTGCCAATCGCCTGGTCGCCTTCTGGTTTATATCTGCTACTCTATCGAGAGGGGGGTGTTTATATTGCCGAAGCCGATGGAAGCAACCCCCGCTTGGTGTATCAACGCAACCAAAATAATACAGTATATTTATGGTGGGTGACAGATGATTGGGTTTTGGTAGAGGTTCGGCCCAGCGTCCTCGAGTCGTTCGTCTCTTACCTGAAGGTCGCTACAGGTGAGTTGATAACCGAAGATCCAGATTATGAACGTATCATCGAAGCTGTTTCACCAACCGGGGAGTTTTGGTTTCAACATACAGATATTGGATTTGAAATCGCCGATCTTGCCGGTAACCGGACGGTTATCGAGGTTCCAGGACCGGGTGGTGAACCACACCCAATGTTTTACCCTAATCTTGTGTTTACCCCCTGGGGGGATGCGATCATCCATCTGGGCTGTTTTCCTCCCATCAGTATTGATACCTGTTACCTGTTTCGTTCATGGATCCAGAATTATGAAGTTGTCGGTTCCGAAATCTTACTTCCTCAGGGTGGAGATGGACATATTATAACGAGTAGCTTCCAGGTATCACCGGATGGGCAATATGTGGCATTCATTTATGAGACTCGCCCACAGGAAACAATCAAATTCTTCAACCTGCAAAGTCTGACCATCGACTACGAATGGAACTACCCCGGGCCTCCTTCACAACCAGTCTTTTTCTGGTCACCAGACTCAGACATGGTTGCTGTAGTTTATAACAATATTGACGAGGGAAGGGTTCACGGTATTGTCACCTTGAACATGGCCACAGGTGAATCACAAATCATAACAGATGGCACGAATAATGATTTTATGAAAGACTGGCGATATGTGGATTTGGGTGATTAACGTGAGTTGTAGTGCGTTCTAGCGAACGCACCGCTCTGCGCAAGCTCTTGGATAATTTCTGTATGCCAAATTATCACGGCTCTTTTCTCGATTGGGGAGTGATCCATGCTGAAGAATAAGCATTCGAGAGGGATGGTTGTTCTCGGTGCGTTCTGCGAACGCACCCTACTAACTCTGCTGTGCGTGACTCTTTCCAGTTGTGTGCCGGTAGGGACAAGAGACATGAATGCCACATCCTCTCCCATCGCAGAGATAGCGCCAACGGCGACATTAACGCCTGTGAAGATACCCACGTTTACCCAGATATCACCACCCACAGCTACGAATATGGTTATGCCACAACCCACAGTCGGGTTGACATCTACCTGGACACCATCTCCAACCCCAATAACGATCGACGAAATTCATACCTGTCAGAGTGAAGGAGTGCCTGCGCCATTGCCAGACGAGTTTGGCTTTGAGGGAACCATGCTTTATATAAGCGATTGGGGTATGTATACGGTTGGGGGAATACCACTCATCTTTTCGAGTGAGCCGATCTTCGATTTTGGTGTGGGGTGGTTGGGAGACACGTTTTCCCCTAACGGGGAATGGTTGATTTACCGCCCTGCAACCTCCACGATAGGATTGGTTTCTTACCAGGGGGATTGGATCGAAAACAATCTCGATTTTTCAGATTTTAGTGCTCTTGCCGATCCGGGCTACATGATCTCCGGAGTACGCGCACACTCGTGGATCAATAATGAGCTGGTACATGCGTTGATTGACTTCCGTGAGATCGGAGAGGGTGACGGACACTATTCGTATTTTGCGGTCCTGGATCCATTTACTGGGAACTGGAGGAACGATCTAGTGACAAGAGTACCTCAGTGGAATCGCGGCAGTTTGGGATTTCGGCTTTCTCCTGACCTGACGAGGGTATTATACTGGGATGATCATTATGATTTGGTATTAGCTGACTCAAGACAGCCGGAGGGCTTCATATGGAAAGATCGTGACTATGATTATTACACCACCTATTACATCCCAGCAGCATGGCCCCCGACAGCCAATATATCGCATACATCGGTGATGATTTTGGACCGAGAAATCCATTGGAGGTGCCTGGGGACTGGTGGGGGGTATTCCTACTTTCTCGCGATGGTACAGAGTGGATTTCGATTACCCCTTTTTTACGGCAAGCAGGTTTATACCGTGTTCAAGCACTTCGGTGGTCATCAGACAGCCGTTACCTGGCTTTTGTGGCTCTTTTTGAAGGGGATGATCGTTTAGAACCTGAAGGTGTGGAACGTTTAGAGATCTTTGTATATGATACAAATGCGAGCGCCTTTATTTTTCGTTGCCCAATCCAGGAAGAAGAGGTTTACCGTACACCGGAATTCTTTTGGTCACCTGACAATCGTTATATAGTTTATTCGACCGCAGTTTTTTTACCGGTTATTGCCATAGATCTACAAACCGGGCAGGTTGTCCAAATTGTTGATCATGGTGAAGTAACAGGTTGGTCTGGGATATTTCCCATTGAACTTCCATAGCCGATTTTAGAATTAGTCCGCAGGTCGGGTTGAGGGCGGCTCATGTCAGGCACGTGTCTTTTATAACATCGCCCGAAACCCGACGGCTCCGGATGGGAAAATGAATAAACGCGATATACCTCAAACTGTATCTTCTGAGTATGTCAATCTTCATCTCTACCCAAATACTCGTCGGGTGTGGAGTGTCGGGTCCGACCGGTCGAATGGCAACCCAGGAAATAATCACTCCTTTTCACCCGACGCTCTCTACTGGTGAGACATCAACAAACCTGCCCACATCTACCCCTCAGCAGATTTTACCCCCCACCAGCACGATAATGCCGACGCCGAGTCAGACTGCTCAGCGCGCAATGTCTCCAACGGCTTTTCTCACCTGGACACCCCTGCCGGTATTGCCAACTTTGTCACCGGATGATGCGGAAACCATGATTTTGAATCTCATCGACAACAATGGCAACTGCCTGCTGCCTTGTTGGTGGGGCATCACTCCCGGCGTAACTCCGTGGAATCAAGCACGCCAGTTCTTAGCAACTTTTATGACGATAAGCGGGCCATCTTTTACAACAATCGGAGATCATCATTCATGAGATTTATCGGATCAGCCGCACTTATGGAGAGATATACTATAGATTTGGCATTGACGTGGTAAATAGTATTGTCCACGGGATAGGAGCACGCGATGAAATAACCATCGGCCACCAACTGAACAGGTTGCTGGAGAATAATGGTCAACCAGATGAAACCTGGCTGGGGATTACGCCCCAACATCCCCGGTGGGTCATGGTTTTATCTGGTTCTTTATTATCAGGAACAGGGAATATTGGCGCAATATAACGGTAGTGCGAATGAATTTGGACGATTGGATAGCAATGGAGAATTTGTCCAAACTGGTTTTAGGGTTTGTCCCATAGGGATGGCACCGGACTTGTGGCTTATGCCCCGGGATACAAGCATAAGGGATCCCCGAAGACCTGGGGTTAGGCGCTGGATGGTCCCGTATCTTGAAACCACTACAGGATGTAACCGATATGAGCCTGGCTGATTTCCGAGCGGATATTTCACAATGCTGATAGCACCACTTGCTTTACGGCACAACATGAGCCATGGGTTCAAGAGTGATATACCTCCATTCCGTGCCCATCCGCCCTCGCCCACCGCTGCCCTCACCCGGTGTATCCTCACCGAAAAAGCACGCTTTTATCCGCTAATCCGTTACATATCCGTTTACAGATCTGGCTCGGTGGGTTAAGTTCGTAGGTCGGGTTGAGGGCAGCTCATGCCAGGCTCGCGTCATATAAAACCCCGCCCGAAACCCAACCTCCTCTGGACTGCCAGGCGCAGATCTTCACCGCAGAGCCGCAAAGAGCGCAGATTTATTAGAAAATCTCTGCGCACTTTGCGTCCTTTGCGCCTTTGCGGTTTTCCCTTCTCCCTATCCCCTTACCCCTCCCCCTCATCAGCGCAATCAGCGTAATCTACGGTCTGGCAGGTATAATACTCCCTGTGAAGCCCCTCCTCCGCCATCCCAATTCCCCTCTCCTCCTCCTGCTACTCATCGGCCTGGCAGCCAGCCTGCCGGTCTACAACGACTACGGCCTGAGCTGGGACGAGCCGCTCTTCTACCAGTACGCCGCTTCGATCCGCTCGGCCTATTCCATCCAGGCGCGCCTGGACGGCACCTTCAACATGGAAGAGGCTTACGGCCCGAGCGCGGCGGATCACAAGACCTACGGCCCGGCCTACCTGCTGCTGGCCCAGACCCTGGTGGATGGGTTGGACGTGCTGCTTCCCGCCACCCAGGCGGATCTGTGGCACCTGGTCAACTACCTTACTTTTGTCGCCGGTGGGCTGCTGCTGTATGCCTTGTGCCGCCGCTGGGTCGGGCGTTGGGCCGCTTTCGGCGCCGCGCTGCTCTTCCTGACCCAACCACTGCTGTGGGGTCATGCCTGGATCAATCCCAAGGACATGCCCTTCCTGGTCTTCTTCCTGGCGGCGATCCTCAGCGGCCTGCGGCTGGTGGATGCACTCAGTGCCGGCGCAACATCACCGGTTTTTTCACCAATGGAAATCGCCCGCCGCTGGCAGCGGAGACGCCGCATCTGGCAGGTGCTGGGCATTGTTTTAGTGGTTTTGGCGCTGATGGCGGTGCTGTTCTCGGCGCAGTGGCAAGCGCTGTTCAGCAGCCTGATCGAGGGGGCCTACCAGGCCGCGCCGGACAGCCTGATGGGCCGCATCTTCACCCGCCTGGCACCCAATGCCGGGCAGGTGCCGGTGGAAGCCTACATCAACAAAGCATTGATCTGGCTGAACCGCTTCAAGCTGGGGTTGGTTGCGCTGGCTGTGCTGGCTGCTGTCCCCGCCCTGGCGCTTGACCATCTGGATGGATGGCGTGCGGAGGCTATTTGGCTGGCTGGAAAGCCGCCTGGGCGCACTGCCTGAATGGCCTGGCTGGTGGGTGAGAGGGGTGCCTGTGCGGCGCTGGCTGCTCCCGGCGCTGGTGGCTGGGCTGTGCCTGGGCCTGCTCACCTCGATCCGTGTGCTGGGGCCGCTGGCAGGGCTGCTGGTGGCGCTTGCTTTCTTCCTGCGCCTCGAGCGCCGCCCGTGGGTGGGGCTGCTGGTCTATGCCGTGACCGGTGGGCTGGTCAGCCTGGCGACCTGGCCATACCTGTGGGAGGCGCCGCTGGGGCGCTTCGGGGAAGTACTGCGCCACATGGCAAGCAACCCGCAGAGCCTGCCGGTGCTGTTCAACGGCAGTGTGTACCAGTCGCTGGACGCTACCAGCCAGCTACCTGCCGGGGATGCTCAGCCTGACGCTGACCGAGCCGGTGTGGCTGCTTTTCCTGGGCGGGCTGGGGGTAGCCACATGGCGGGCCTTCCACCAGCGCCTGGAGTGGCGCGACCTGCTGCCGGTGCTGCTGTGGTTCCTGCTCCCCTTCACCTATGTGCTGCTGCGCCGCCCGCCGATGTATGACGGCTTCCGCCACTTCCTGTTCATCCTGCCGCCGGTCTTCGTCTTCATCGCCCTGGCGTTCCAGGCCCTGTTCGAGCGCCTGCGCAATTCCTGCGCGTCTTTCACGCTCAGCATGGCTTGGGCGCTGTTGGCACCTTCGGCCATGGCGGCCTTGGTGGCTTGCAGGTTGAGCTCAACCAGCTTTTCCACGCCTTCGAAGGCTTTTTGGGTCAGACCAAACATGGTCTCGATGTTGGCTTTGTGGGCAGCGGCGATTTGTTCAGCGGTCAGCATGGGGAACTCCAATGAAAGGTCTGTTTAAAAGAGGATGGTCAACACTTGTTGAGGGCTGCTCCCGAACCTGCGCTGTCTCGGCGCTTTTGTTATTGTTCGCTTTGCTGCACTGCAACACGAGTTTGATTATAGGGATTACCCGAATTGGTGCAAGTGCTTTTTGCTGCGCCGCAACATTTTAGATGGATCACTCCAGCGCCCGGCTGACAAGCTCAGCACCCCGGCGACGCGACAATCGGCTGTTGATTTCGTTTTGACGCTCACCGTGCACGCCTTTTACGCCGATCACTTTGTTCTGCCGCTGCCCACTGGCCACCGCTTTCCCATGGCGAAGTACGGGCGTCTGCGCCAGCGCCTGGCGGCCGAACTGCCCGCCGTGGTGATGCAGGAGGCCTTGCCGGCAAGCAATGGCGAGCTGGCCCTGGTGCACACGCCGGCCTACATCGCCGCGGTGGCGGCTGGCACGCTGACCCCGCCCGAGCAACGCGAGATCGGCTTCCCCTGGAGCCCCGCCATGGCCGAGCGCGCACGCCGGTCGGTGGGCGCCACCTTGCAGGCCTGCCGCCGGGTGATGGCGGCGGGCGAAGGCCTGGCCGCCAACCTCGCCGGTGGCACGCACCACGCCTACGCAGACAAAGGCAGCGGTTTCTGTGTCTTCAACGACGCGGCGGTGGCGGCCCGAATGCTGCAGGCCGAGCACACGCGGCGCTGGGGCGAGGGCCGCCCGCTTCGTGTGGCGGTGATCGACCTCGATGTGCACCAGGGCAATGGCACGGCGCGCATCTTTGCCCACGACCCTTCGGTGTTCACGCTCTCGCTGCACGGCGCGCGCAATTTCCCGTTTCGCAAAGAACCGAGCGACCTTGATGTGGAGCTGCCAGACGGCTGTGGTGACACCGAATACCTCGAAGCGCTGGAGCGCGCGCTGGAAACGCTGGAGCAGCGCTTCGAGCCCGGGCTGGTGATTTATCTGGCGGGCGCCGATCCGCACGAAGGCGACCGCCTGGGCCGCCTCAAGCTCAGTTTCGACGGTCTGGAGGCGCGCGACCGCCGGGTGATGGACTGGGCCTGGCAGCGGCGGGTGCCGCTGGCGTTCTGCATGGCCGGCGGCTACGGCACCGATCTGGAGACCACGGTGCAGGTGCAGGTGAACACCTACCGCGTGGCGCTGGAGTATCACGCCCGCTGGCAGCGCCTGGTGCGCGGCTGCGCGACAGGCGCGGTTTGAGTGCGCTGGCACAATGCCGCGCCATGAGTGAAGTTCCCGACAGCGCGCGACCCCAGGCCCACCCCCGAGATCACTACCGTGTGTTTCGCGACATCGCCACCCGCTGGATGGACAACGATGTGTATGGCCATGTCAACAACGTCGTCTACTACAGCTGGTTCGACACGGCGGTCAACGCGCACCTGATCGAGCAGGGCGCGCTCGACATTCACCACGGCGCGGTCATCGGCCTCGTGGTGGAAACCCACTGCAACTACTTCGCGCCGCTGGCGTTTCCGCAAACCGTGCAGGCCGGCATCCGCGTGGCGCAGCTGGGCCGCTCCAGCGTTCGCTACGAAATCGGTCTTTTTGCGCAGGACAGCGAGACAGCGGCCGCCTGCGGGCACTTTGTGCATGTGTACGTGGACCGCGAAACGCGCCGTCCCGTGCCCTTGCCCGACCACCTGAAGAACACCCTGGAGAAACTCACATGATCCACACCCCCGAAGCGCTCGCGGTCGACGCCGCCATCACCAGCCGCATGTCGGCGCGCGCCTTCCTGCCCAAGCCGGTACCGCGCGAAACCATCGAACACCTGCTGCAACTGGCCAGCCGCGCGCCTTCGGGCACCAACACCCAGCCGTGGAAGGTCTACGTGTTGCAAGGCGCGAGCCGCGATGGCCTGGTGGACAAGGTCTGCGCAGCGCACGACGCCCTTCGCGCCGACCCGTCGCTGGCCGGCGAGTACCGCGAGGCCTACGACTACTACCCCGAGCAGTGGGTCAGCCCCTACATCGACCGCCGGCGCGAAAACGGCTGGAGCCTGTACGGCCTGCTGGGCATCACCAAGGGCGACAAGGACAAGATGCACGCCCAGCACCAGCGCAATTTCCGCTTCTTCGATGCGCCGGTGGGGCTGATGTTCACGCTCGACAAGGTCATGGGCCGCGGCTCGCTGGTCGACTACGGCATGTTTCTGGAAAACCTCATGGTTGCCGCGCGCGGCCACGGTCTGCACACCTGCCCGCAGGCGGCCTGGAACGGCTTTGCCAAGATCATCCTGCCCCACATCGGCGCGGCCGACAACGAGATGCTGGTCTGCGGCATGTCGCTGGGCTACGCCGATCCCGCCGACAAGGTCAACGGCTTTCACACGCCGCGCGAGCCCGTGGCCAGCTTCACCCAGTGGCTGGAATAATTCATTTCTTTCGCTCAACCATTCAACCAAGGACACAACCATGATCACCACCCCCAGCGGCCTGCAATTTGAGGACACCACGGTCGGCAACGGCGAAGTCGCCCAGGCCGGGCGCCCGGTGCAGGTGCACTACACCGGCTGGCTGTTCAACGACGGCGTGCAGGGCGCCAAGTTTGATTCCAGCAAGGACCGTGGCCAGCCGTTTGAATTCCCGCTGGGCGCCGGTCACGTCATCAAGGGCTGGGACGAAGGCGTGCAAGGCATGGCCGTGGGCGGCACGCGCCGTCTGGTGATTCCGGCCGCCCTGGGTTATGGCGCGCGCGGCGCTGGCGGCGTGATCCCGCCCAACGCCACGCTGCTGTTTGAAGTGGACCTGCTCGCGGTGTAGAAACGCCCCCCTGCGCCGCTTCGCGTCTTCCCCCCTGGGGGACCGCAGCTGTGGCCCGGCGGAGCCGGTTCCACGCTGTGTGCTGAAACGGGGCACGCTGGCCTGAGGGGTCGCTGTTTTCACATCGAAAAGGCATTTGAAATGAACACCCGCCCCGCCATCCTGGTCGCACGCGCGGTCTTTCCGGAAACCGTCGCCTCGCTGCGCGAGCACTTTGAAGTCGACACCAACGACGCCGACGCACCGTTCACCCCCGCCGAGTTGATCGGGCGGCTGCAGGGCAAGGTGGGCGTGCTCACCACCGGCAGTGAGCGCATTGATGGGGCCTTGCTGGCGGCCTGTCCAGACCTGCGGGTGGTGGCCAACATCGCGGTTGGTTTCAACAATTTCGACGTGCCGGCCATGACGGCCGCTGGCGTGCTCGGCACCAACACGCCCGACGTGCTCACCGAGACCACCGCCGACTTCGGCTTTGCTTTGCTCATGGCCACGGCCCGACGCCTGACCGAGAGTGAACATTTCCTGCGCGCAGGCCAGTGGAACAAGTGGGCGCTGGACATGTTCGCCGGCGCCGATGTGCACGGCAGCACGCTGGGCATCCTGGGCATGGGTCGCATCGGCCAGGCCATTGCCCGCAGAGGCGCTCACGGCTTCGGCATGAAGGTGATCTATCACAACCGCTCGCGGCTGGATGCCGGCATCGAGGCCGATCTGCGCGCGAACCACGTGAGCAAGAACCAGCTGCTGCAGCAGGCCGATCACCTGATCCTGGTGTTGCCCTACAGCGCCGAGTCGCACCACGCCATCGGCGCGGCCGAGATCGCGCAGATGAAACCCACGGCCACTCTGGTGAACATCGCGCGCGGCGGCATCGTGGACGACGCGGCCCTGGCCGCGGCGCTGCGCGAACGCCGCATCGCGGCCGCCGGCCTGGACGTTTTCGAAGGCGAGCCCCGGGTGCACCCCGACCTGCTCACCGTGCCCAACGTGGTGCTCACGCCCCACATTGCCAGCGCCACCCTGGCCACGCGCCGGGCCATGGCGCAGCTCGCGGCCGACAACGTCATCGCCTACCTGACCCAGGGCCAGGCGCTCACGCCACTGAACCCGGAAGTGATCCGCGCATGAGCGCCGCTGGGCCGTTCCCAAGGTGTTCAGCCCCGCAGTGCGCAGCACGGAGGGCCGTCCAGTGACCACCGGGACGCTGATCTGGGCCCTGCTGATCGGCGTCGCGCTCAATCTGCTGCTGGCGCTGTGGTTGCTGCTGCGCCCGCGCCAGCCCGCCGCCGACGAGCTGGCTCACCGCCAGCTGCTGCAGAGCCAGAACCAGCAGATCGCCCTGCGCGTGGAACGGGTGGAGACCGAGCTGCGGCGCGAGATCGGCGACAGCGCGCGCATCGGCCGCCAGGAAATCCAGCAGACCCTGGGCAGCTTTCAGGAAGCGGTTTCGCGCCAGAGCGCCGAAGCCACGCGCACCCAGAACGCGCAGCTCGATGCCTTTGCGCAGCAACTGGTGCAGTTGCGCACGCACCCTGTCCGACACCCTGGTGCGGCAATTGCAGGACATGAGCGAGAGCAACGCGCGCCGCCTGGCCGAGGTGCGCACCACGCTCGACGCGCAGCTGGCGCAGCTGCAGCAGAGCAACGCCGCCAAGCTCGACGAAATGCGTGCCACGGTGGACGAAAAGCTGCAGAGCACGCTGCAGGCGCGCCTGGGCGAGAGCTTCAAGCAGGTGGCCGACCGGCTGGAGCAGGTGCACAAAGGTTTGGGCGAGATGCAGACCCTGGCGCAGGGCGTGGGCGATCTGAAGCACCTGCTGACCAATGTGAAAACGCGCGGCATGTTTGGCGAGGCCCAGCTCGGTGCCTTGCTGGAGCAGGTGTTTGCGCCCGACCAGTACGCGACCCAGGTCGCCACGCGCCCAGGCAGGCGCAATGTGGTCGACTTCGCCATCCGCCTGCCGGGGCGTGGCGACGATGGCGCGCCGTGCTGGCTGCCGATCGACGCCAAGTTTCCCAACGAAGACTACGAGCGCCTGCTCGACGCCCAGCAGCGCGCCGATGCCGAAGGCGCGGAGGCCGCCGCGCGCGGGCTGGAGCAGCGCATCCGGCTCGAAGCCAAGTCCATGGCCGAGAAGTACCTGGAGCCGCCGCACACCACCGACTTCGCCATCCTGTTCCTGCCCACCGAGGGGCTGTACGCCGAGGTGCTGCGCCGCCCGGGTCTGATGGAGGTGTTGCAGCGCGAGCACCGCGTGACGCTGGCCGGGCCGACCACGCTGATGGCCATGCTCAATTCGCTGCAGATGGGCTTTCGCACGCTGGCGCTGGAGAAGCGCAGCAGCGAGGTCTGGCAGGTGCTGGGTGCGGTCAAGACCGAGTTCGGCAAGTTCGGCGATGTGCTGGCCCGAGTGAAGAACCAGACCCAGAGCGTGCTCAACACCATCGACGCGGCCGAGACCCGCAGCCGCGCCATGGGGCGCGCGCTTCGCACGGTCGAAGCCCTGCCGCAAGACCAGGCCAGCAGCGTGCTGCCGCTGGATTCGAGCGATCGCGATCCCGCCGCCGGTGACGCTTGAGCCCGCTGCCGCGCTCTGAGCTGGCTCGGCTGATTGCTGCGCAGGTCTGCCTGCACGCCTGCATGACCGGCTTTCGCATGGCCGCGCCGCTGATGGCCCTGCGCGAAGGCCACAGCGCCGCGGCGGTGGGCATGTTGCTGGCGCTGTTTGCGCTGGCGCAGGTGATCCTGGCGCTGCCGTCGGGGCGGCTGGCCGATCGCCACGGCATCCGCCGGCCGCTGCAGCTCGCCATGGTGGTGGCCACCAGCGGTGCCGTGCTCGCGCTGGCGTTTCCGGTGTTCCCGGTGCTCTGCCTGACCGCGCTCACCAGCGGCGCGGCCACTTGCCTGACCATGACCGCGATCCAGCGCCACGCCGGCAAACTGGCCCAGGACGGCACCCAGCTCAAGCAGGTGTTCAGCTGGCTGGCGATTGGTCCTTCGATTTCGAATTTTGTCGGACCGTTTCTCGCCGGCTTGCTGATCGACGCCTCGGGCTTTCGCGCCGCCTACCTGCTGCTGGCCGTGCTGCCTTCGCTGGCCTGGTTCTGGGCGCGCCGGCTGACCGAGATTCCTTCAGTGCACACCGAGGCGCCGGGCAGCAGCGGCTCGGCCTGGAATCTGCTGCGCCAGCCCGATCTGCGCCGGCTCATGATCATCAACTGGCTGCTGTCGTCCTGCTGGGACGTGCACACCTTCCTGGTGCCGGTGCTGGGCCACGAGCGGGGCCTGAGCGCCTCGGCCATCGGCGCCATCCTGGGTGGATTTGCGCTGGCGGCCACCGCGATCCGTCTGGTCATGCCCTGGCTGGCCATGCACCTGCGCGAGTCGGCGGTGATCGCTTCGGCCATGGTGGCCACCGCGCTCCTGTTCGCCGTCTACCCGCTGGCCCACGCGGCCTGGGCGATGGGCGCCTTGTCCATCCTGCTCGGCGTGGCGTTGGGCTCGGTGCAGCCCATGATCATGAGCACCTTGCACCAGATCACACCGAAGCACCGGCACGGCGAGGCGCTGGGCTTGCGCGCGCTGGCCATCAATGGGTCGAGCGTGGTGATGCCGCTGCTGTTTGGTTCGGCCGGCGTGGTGATTGGCGTTGCCGGCGTGTTCTGGGCCGTGGGGGCGATGGTGGGCGCAGGCGCCCAGCTCGCGCGCCGCATGCCATCGCCATCGGCGAATCGCCCATGAGGCCGGTGCGGATCAAAACAGCCTGATAGGCCGAAAGCCTTTTGTCGGCCCACTATGATGTTGGGCTTTCAACTGGTGGGCTGTACCGATTCACCCCTGACGCCGCAGAGCCTGGCTTTCTCCTCCAACAACAACGCATGGCTCAAGCCCTTTCACCCGATGCATCCGCGACCAGCCTGGGCTGGGCCGGCCGCGCCGCGTTCATCGCGGTGCCGCTCACGGCGTTGTGCGCGCTGATCTGGCTGTTGTGGCGTTTTGATCTGCCGCTGCAGTGGACCGCTGCCTGGGTGCCGGCTCTGGGCGTGGAGTTCTCGTTCTTCGTCGACGGTCTGTCTGCGCTGATGTTGCTCATGATCACCGGCGTGGGCACAGCGGTGTTTGTGTACGCCGGCGGCTATCTTGCTGGCCATCCCCAGCAGCACCGCCTCTACATCCTGCTGTGCCTGTTCATGGTGGCGATGATCGGCTGCGTCACGGCCGACAACCTGATCGTGCTGTTCCTGTTCTGGGAAATGACCAGCCTGACCTCGTTCATGCTGGTGGGCTTCAACCACGAGCAACCCGACAGCCGCAAATCGGCGCAGCAGGCCCTGCTGGTGACAGGCACTGGCGGCCTGGTGCTGCTGGCCGGCTTCATCGTGCTGGGTCAGGCCATGGGCAGCTGGTCCATGAGCGAAATCGTTTTGCGCCTGCCGGAGATGGAGCAAACCCCGCAACTCACCACCGCGCTGGTGCTGATCCTGGTCGGCGCCTTCACCAAGAGTGCGCAGTTCCCGTTCCATTTCTGGCTGCCCAACGCCATGTCGGCGCCCACCCCGGTGTCGGCCTACCTGCACTCGGCCACCATGGTGAAGCTGGGCGTGTTCCTGCTCGCGAGGCTGGATCCGGGTTTTGGCGAATGGGCGCTGTGGGAGTGGGCGCTCAAGGGCGCGGGTTCGATCACCGCAGCGTGGGGCATGGTGCTGGCGCTGCGCGAGCGCGACCTCAAGCGCATCCTGGCCTGGTCCACCGTGGCCACCCTGGGCACGCTGGTGATGCTGGTGGGTCTGCGCGGCGAGGGCGCCACCGTGGCGGTGGGCGCACTGCTGCTGGCGCATGCGCTGTACAAGGCGCCGCTGTTTTTTGTGGCCGGCAACGTGGACCACGGCACCGGCACCCGTGTGATCGACCAGCTCGGCAGCCTGCGCCACGCCATGCCCTGGACGGCGGCGGTGGCGCTGCTCGCTGGCGCTTCGATGGCAGGCATGCCGCTGTCGTTTGGCTACATCGCCAAAGACCTGATTCTGGAGGCCAAGGCCTCGGGCGATGTGTTTGCCTTTGCCACGGCGGCCTACACCGTGTTTGGCGCGATCGCGGTGGCGGTGGCTGGTGTGGCGGCGATCCGCATCTTCTGGCGCCCGCGCAGCGAAAATCTGCCGCCGCCCGATGCCCACGAGGGCGGTCCCTCACTGGTTGGGCCGCCGCTGGCGCTGGCGCTGATTGGTATTGGCCTGGGCGTGTTTCCGTTTCTGATCCAGGGCCTGATTTCAGAGGCTTCGCTGGCCATGACGCCCGACACCCAGGTGGCCGCGCTCAGCCTGGCGCTGGACCTGGGCCCGGCCCTGAGTTCGCTGGCCGTCACGCTGGCCATCGGCGGCCTGATCTATGCTGTTCTGGGACCCCCTGCACCGGCTCTTTGAGCGGCTGTCCGCCCTCACGGGGCACTTCGGCATGATTTCAGTCTATGAGCGCTCGCTCAAAGGCATTCCGCAACTCGCAGCCGGCGCCACGCGCTGGGTGCAGGGCGGCAGCCTGCCGAGCTACACGCTGCTCACCGTCAGCAGCCTCTCGCTGGCCTTGCTGGCCCTGCTGCTGGCAGGCTGGGGCCAGTGGATCTGGCCAGCCTGGGAGGCGCCTTCGTGGGGCTTTGTGGGCGCCTGTTTGCTCATCATGGCCGGCGCCATGCTGGCCTGTGGCGTGCGGGACCGGTTGGTGCTGTTGCTGGCCACCGGGCTGGTGGGCTTTGGCTGCGGTGTGCTGTTCCTGTTCACCGGCGCGCCCGATGTGGCCTACACCCAGTTCGTGGTGGAGACGGTGTTTGTGATCGTGGTCGCCTCGGTGCTGATCCGGCTCAAGCGCCAGGGCCGTGGCAACAGCCTGCCCGAGCCGGCACTGCGCCCCTTGGCGCTGGCGGTGGCGCTGCTCAGTGGCGCGGTGCTCACCGCCTTGCTGCTGCTGGCCACGGCCGGTGCCTTTGACACCAGCCTGACCGATTACTTTGCCACCCGCAGCGTGCCTGAGGCATTCGGCCGCAACGTGGTCAACGTGATCCTGGTCGACTTCCGCGCGCTTGACACGCTGGGCGAGATCACCGTGGTGATGCTGTCGTTCCTGGCGGCCTGGCCGCTGCTGCAGGCGCTGCGCGCCCGGCGCAGCCCGGCATCGAAAGGCGGTGCCTGATGCGCGATCGACTGGTCATCCTGGAGGTGGTGGCGCGGCCGCTGTACTGGATCATCCTGGCCGCCTCGGTCTGGGTGCTGTTCACCGGCCACAACGAGCCGGGTGGCGGCTTCATTGGCGGTCTGGTGGCCGTGAGCGCGACCGTGTTGTGGGCCGTGGCACATGGCTCGCAAGCCGCCGAGCGGCGCCTGCCGCTGGGCGATGCGGTGCGGCTGGCGGCCGTGGGCGTGGCGCTGGCCGCCGTGTCGGGCGTGCATGCCTTCTGGGGCGGGCAAGACTTTTTGACCCACGCCTGGGGCAGCCTGCCGCTGGGCTTCACCTCGATCAAGGTTTCGACCGTGATGATTTTTGATCTGGGTGTTTACCTCTGCGTCTGGGGCGGTCTGGCGGGTTATTCGCTGGGCTTGCTGGGTCTGGATGAACCTGCGGGGGGCGGCGCGTGATCTGGTTGCTGGCCCTCACCGTGTTTGTCTGCATCACCTCGGGTGTGTACCTGGCGCTGTCGCGCGATGTGTTTCGCTGTGTGCTGGGCCTGGGTGTGCTGGGTGCGGCGGCCAATCTGGTGTTGTTTGCCGCTGGGCGGCTGGGCTCGGCGCGCCCGGCCATCGTGCCACTGGGCGAGCAGGTGCTGGGCGAGGCGGGCAACGCATTGCCGCAGGCGTTGGTGCTCACCGCCATCGTGATCGGCTTTGCGCTGATCTGTTTTGCGCTGGTGCTGGTGTTGCGGCTGATTCAGGTGGCCGACACCGACGACGCCGAGCAGCTGCGCCACGCCGAGCCACTGCCCGATGACCCGGTCAAGCCGCCGTACACACCCGAGGCGATGGAGCCGGTGCACCCGTCGATGGCGCGGGGAGAGCGCGCATGAGCGGGGCGATGAACGCGCTGGTGGTCTCGCCGGTGCTGGTGCCGCTGACCACGGCGGTGCTGGCCACGCTGGCGCGCGAACGCGCTGGCCTGCAGCGCGGCATCAGCTACGCCGGCGTGCTGCTGTTTCTGGGCTGTGCCATCTGGCTGGTGCAGATCGCCGCCACGGGCGCGGTGCCCAGCGCGGCTTTTGGTGGCTGGGCCGCGCCCTACGGCATCGAGTTCCGCATCGACCGCACCGGCGCCTCGCTGGTGCTGATCACCGCGCTCATGGGCCTGGCCAGCCTGCTGTTTCTGGCCAGCGATGCCGACACCGGCGAGCACCACGGCCTGTTGCTGCCGCTGTTGCATGGTCTGCTGGCCGGCGTCGGCGGCGCTTTCGTCACCGCCGATCTGTTCAACCTCTATGTGTGGTTCGAGGTGATGCTGATCTGCGCGGTGGGCCTGTTTGCCATCGGTGGGCGGCTCGATCAGCTCGATGGCAGCTTCAAGTACCTGGTGCTGAACCTGGTGGGCACGCTGCTGCTGCTGATGGCGGTCGGCATGGTCTACGCCGTCACCGGCCACCTGAATTTCGGCGCGCTGGCCGAGGCCGCACCCGGCATGCCGGGCGCGCTGTCGGTGCTGGTGCTGGGCACGCTGCTGCTGGCCTTTCTGGTCAAGGCGGGCGCCTTCCCGCTGTTTGCCTGGCTGCCCGCGTCGTACCACACGCTGCCCGCGCCGGTGCTGGCGCTGTTTGCCGGCCTGCTGACCAAGGTCGGGGTGTATGCGGTGCTGCGCACGGCGGGCGATGTGTTTTCGCCGGCACCGGCGGTGCTGATGGAGGCCCTGGGCTGGATCGCGGCGGCCACCATGCTGTTTGGCGTGTTCGGTGCCGCTTACCACTGGGACATGCGGCGCATTCTGGCGTTTCACATCATCAGCCAGATCGGCTACATCCTGCTGGGCATTGCGCTGGCCAGCGAGGCCGGCAACGCGGCCACGCTGTTCTACACCCTGCACCACATCGTGGTGAAAGCCAACCTGTTCCTGATCGCCGCACTCATCTGGCGCTACACCGGCAGCTACGACCTGCGGCGCATCGGCGGGTTGTACGCGGCCAAGCCCTTGCTGGCCCTGCTGTTCCTGGTGCCTGCGCTTTCCCTGGTGGGCATTCCGCCGCTCTCGGGTTTCTGGGCCAAGCTGATGATCCTGCAGGAAGCGATTGGGCAGGGCCGCATCGTGTGGACGGCGGTGGCGCTGGCGGTCAGCGTGCTCACGCTGTATTCGATGATGAAGATCTGGATGGAAGCGTTCTGGAAGCCGCACCCCGATGCCAGCTGGACGCTGCCGACCAACGCCCGCGTGGCGCCAGCCTGGGTGGCCACGCTGGGTCTGGCAGCGGTGACGCTGGCGATCAGCTTCAACCCGCAGGCCCTGGTGGCCTACGCGCAGGCGGCCGCCGCCACCTTGGGAGGGCCGTGAACATGCTGGGCAAGTTCTGGGCCTTGTTCGTGCTGCTGCTGCGCTTTCTCAAGGCGGTGGTGTTGTCGGGCATGCAGACGGTGCAGGTGATTCTGGCCACCACGCCGGGCGGCGCGCCGGCACGCACCGGCACTTTTGTGCGGGTGCGGTTTGCGCCCATGAACGCCACCGGGGCTGCGCTGCTGGGCTGCATGGTGTCGCTCACGCCCGGCACCACCACGCTGGACATCGACATGGACCAACACGAGTTGTTGCTGCATGTGCTCGATGAGACCGCGGTGCAGGAGATGCTCGATGGCATCCGCACCGATTTCGAGCCGGGTCTGGTGGCGGTGTTTGGAGTGCCCGCATGATCGCCTGGGCCACGACCGCGCTGGTGATCGCCTCGATGGTGGCGCTCGCGCTGGCCAGCCTGCGCCTGGTGCGCGGGCCGACCAACGCCGACCGCATCGTGGCGCTCGACATCTTTCTGGCCGCCGGCGTGGCGCTGGCGGTGGCGGCCTCGCTGCTGACCGCGCGCACCGTGTTTCTCGATGTGGCGATCGGCCTGGCGCTGGTGGGGTTTGTCGGCACCATTGGCTGGGCGCGCCTGGTGCAAAAGGCCGAGCCCGACGATCGGTCGAGCAGTCAGCACGAGGACCGCGCATGAACATCCTGGCCACCGTGCTGATCCTCGCCGCAGCGGTGTTGCTGCTGATCGCGGCGTGGGGCGTGATCAAGCTGCCCGATGCCCTGGCGCGCCAGCACGCCGCCACCAAGGCCGGCACCCTGGCGTTGGCCCTGCTGTGTGTGGGCGCCATGCTGGTCATGCCCGAATGGGAGTGGGTGCGCCGACTGCTGCTGATCGTGGTGTTCCTGCTGGTCACCTTGCCGGTGGCCTCGCACCTGCTGGCGCGCGCGGCGGTGCGCGAGTCGGCGGCGCACCAGCGCGGCATCGACAAAGCGCCGGTGCTCAGCACCCGCCCGCCACCGCATTGAGCGCCGGTTTGCCGTCCCGGGCCGGGCGGCAAGTTGGGCGCAAGCGACCCGGTTTAACATCCACGCTTTCGCGCGCAGACCCGGTCTGCTCCCGCGCCCCTGGTTTCGACCGCTTGCGGCCCCGCCACTGGCGCTGACCCGCATTCCCAGAAAGCCCGAAAAACGTGTTGTTGCTGATCGTTTTGCTTCCCCTGCTGCTGGGCACCCTGAGCACCTTCTGGCTCGGTAGCCGCTCCCGGTTGGGGGCTGCGATCGTGGCGTTTGCCATCACCTCGGCCAGCCTGGCGTTGCTGGTGGGGCAGGGCGCTGCGGTGATGGCCGGCGAGACGGTGATGAATGTCTGGCCCTGGGTGCCCTCGTTGGGACTGAACCTGGGTTTCCGGCTCGATGGCCTGTCGATGATGTTTGCCGGCCTGATCCTGTTCATCGGCCTGCTCATCATCATCTATGCCCACTTCTACCTGAGCGCGAAGGACTCGGCAGCCAAGTTCTACAGCCTGATGATGCTGTTCATGGCGGCCATGCTGGGCGTGGTGCTGTCGGACAACCTGCTGCTGCTGGTGGTGTTCTGGGAGCTGACCAGCCTGTCTTCCTTCTTGCTGGTGGGCTACTGGAGCCACCGGGCAGACGCCCGCGCCGGCGCGCGCCAGGCGCTGGCCGTCACCGGCGGCGGGGGGCTGGCCATGCTGGGCGGTTTTGTGCTGCTGGGCCAGATCGCCGGCACCTACGAGCTCAGCGCCATGGCGGCGAACGCAGCGGCCATCCAGGCCGATCCGCGCTTTCTGCCCGCGCTGCTGCTGATTCTGGTGGGCGCGTTCACCAAGAGCGCGCAGTTCCCGTTTCACTTCTGGCTGCCAGACGCCATGGCTGCGCCCACGCCGGTGTCGGCCTACCTGCACTCGGCCACCATGGTGAAGGCCGGGGTGTTTCTGCTGATGCGCATGTCGCCGGTGCTGGCGGGTTCGGGCCATTTCGAGGCCATCGTGACCACCGTCGGTCTGGTCACGGTGCTGTTTGCGGCCTTCATCGCGATCTTCAAACACGACCTCAAGGGCCTGCTCGCGTATTCCACCGTGAGCCACCTGGGCCTGATCACCTTCCTGGTCGGGTCTGGGCTCGCCGCTGGCGGCCGTGGCAGCGGTGTTCCATGTGCTCAACCACGCCACCTTCAAGGCCTCGCTGTTCATGATCGCGGGCATCGTCGACCACGAAACCCACTCGCGCGACATGCGCCAGCTCGGTGGCCTCTACAAGCTCATGCCCTGGACCGCCACGCTGTCCATGGTGGCGGCCGCTTCCATGGCCGGGCGTGCCGCTGACCAACGGCTTTCTGTCCAAGGAAATGTTTTTCACCGAGGCGGTGGCGGGCACCGCCGGGATGACTGGCGCCTGGTTCTGGCTGGTGCCGGCGCTGGTGACGCTGGCCGGCGTGTTCAGCGTGGCCTACTCGCTGCGCTTCGTGCACGACACCTATTTCAACGGCGAGCTGGGCGACGTGCCGAACAAGCATCCGCACGAGCCGCCGCTGGGCATGAAGCTGCCGGCCATGCTGCTGGTCACCATGTGCATCGTGGTCGGTCTGTTGCCCGCGATCACCTTCGGTCCGCTGGTGCATGTGGCGGCCACCGCGATGGTGGGAGCGCCGCTGCCCGAGTACCACCTGGCGCTGTGGCATGGCTTCAACCTGCCGCTGCTCATGAGTGCGGTGGCTGTGGCGGTGGGCGTGTCGCTCTACCTCTGGCTGGCGCGCGCACGCTGGCTGCACCGCATCAGCAGCGAGTCCTGGTTTGGCCGTGTCAACGGTCGCTCTGCCTTCGAGGGCGCAAGCGACGGTCTGTTCTCCCTGTCGGGTCGAATCTCGATCCGGCTGGAAAACGGCTCGCTGCAGCGCTACCTGGCCTGGATGGTCGGCGCTGCGGTGGTGGTGGCTGCGGCGCCGCTGGTTGGCGGCGGCGGCATCGGCGCAGGTTCGCGCGAACTGCTGCCGGCCAATGCGCTGGCGGTGGCGATCTGGCTGCTGCTGGGCGCGACCTGTCTGGCGATCGTGTTCACCCACCACCGGCGCTTTCAGTCGGTGGTGCTGCTGGGCGTGGTGGGTCTGGCGGTGTCGCTCACCTTTGTGAGCCTTTCCGCGCCCGATCTCGCGCTGACCCAGCTGTCGGTCGAGCTGGTTTCCACCGTGCTGCTGCTGATGGGTCTGGCACTTGCTGCCGGCGCAGTCGCCCCGCGAGTCGTCCACCGGTCGGCGCACGCGCGACGCGCTGCTGGCGCTGATCGGCGGCGCGGGTGTGGCCTGGCTGGCCTGGGTGTTGCTCACCCGCGGCCACGAATCGATTGCCTGGTATTTCCTGGACAAGTCGCTGCCACTGGGTGGCGGCAGCAACGTGGTCAACGTGATTCTGGTGGACTTCCGCGGCTACGACACCTACGGCGAAATCACGGTGCTGGGGATTGCCGCCATCGGTGTGCTGGCGCTCATGGAAGGCATGACGGCTCGACGTCCCCTGGCCGACGCGGCGGGCCGGCGCTGGACCTTCGTGGACCAGCCGCTGCTGCTGCGCGTGGCCGCCTCGGTGGTGCTGCCGGTGGCGCTGGTCTTCAGCGTCTACATCTTCATGCGCGGCCACAACATGCCCGGTGGCGGTTTCATCGCCGGCCTCATCACCTCGGTGGCGCTGGTGCTGCAGCTGATGTCGCTGGGCCAGGCGCGCGCCGAAGCGCTGCTGCGGGCCCATGGCGGTCGGCGCTTCGTGCGCTGGATCGGCACCGGTCTGGGCATTGCCGGGCTCACCGGCGCCGGCGCGTTCCTGTTTGGCAAGCCTTTCCTCACCAGCGCGCATGGCCACCCGCATGTGGGATGGCTCGGCGAGTTGCCGCTGGCCAGCGCGGCGCTGTTCGATCTTGGCGTGTACTTCACCGTGGTGGGTGCCACGCTGCTGACCATCTCGGTGCTCGGCACCGCCAGCCGCGAAGGCATACCGAGCCGGGACGCCGGACCGGTGCACGAAGACGGGCCCGACACATCCACGCTGGGAGCACGACCATGATGTTGAGCATGGAATTTCTGCTGGCCTCGGGCATTGGCGTGGTGACCGCTGCCGGCATCTACCTGCTGCTGCGCGGGCGCACCTTTCCGGTGGTGATCGGCCTCTCGTTGATCGGTTATGCGGTCAATGTGTTCATCTTCGTCATGGGCCGTTTGTGGTTCGATGCCAACCCGATCCTGGGATCGGGCGACCAGCTGGCCGATCCGCTGCCGCAGGCGCTGGTGCTGACCGCGATCGTGATCGGCTTTGCCACCACCGGCTTCGTGATCGAGCTTGCCCTGCGCAGCCACCACGAAAGCGGTAGCGACCATGTCGACGGCCAGGAGCCGCGCCAGCCCGGCACTCGCGTGCAGAGCGGCTCGACCAAGGAGGGCAGCTGATGTTCGACGCCATCGCTGCTTTCTGGCTGCAACACGCACCGGTTCTCTCGGTGCTGCTGCCGGCTTTCTCTGCCTGCATCTTGCTGCTGCTGGGCGACACGTCGAGTCTGACCACAGTGGGCCACGCCGAAGGCCGCGTGCGCTGGCGCCGGCGTCTGGCCATGGGCTCGGTTCTGTTGGGTTTGTGGATGGCGGTTCAACTGGTGCTGCTGGCCGACAGCGGCACGCTCACCGTCTACCCGCTG
This sequence comes from uncultured beta proteobacterium, assembly GCA_963831255.1. Lineage (GTDB taxonomy): Bacteria > Pseudomonadota > Gammaproteobacteria > Burkholderiales > Burkholderiaceae_C > Hydrogenophaga. The sequence goes on from CAWHPI010000001.1 coordinate 22,662, forward strand.
GGCGACTGGCCCGCGCCGTTTGGCATCGTCATGGTGGTGGACCGGCTCTCGGCGCTGATGGTGTTGCTGACCTACGTGGTGGCCGTGCCTGCCCTGTACTACGCCACCGGCGGCTGGGACAACCGCGGGCGCTATTTCCACGCGTTGTTCCAGTTCCAGCTCATGGGCCTGTGCGGCGCTTTCCTCACCGGGGATCTGTTCAACCTGTTCGTGTTCTTCGAGGTGTTGCTGATCGCCTCGTATGTGCTGCTGCTTCATGGCCTGGGCCGCGAGCGGTTCCGGGTGGGCGTGCACTACGTGGTCATCAACCTCACCGCATCGGCGCTGTTCCTGATCGGGCTGGCCCTCATCTATTCGGTGTCCGGCACGCTGAACATGGCCGACCTGGCCCAACGCGTTCCCCAGATCAGCGGCGACATGGCCTTGCTGGCGCGCTCGGCGGCGCTGATTCTGCTGCTGGTGTTTGGCGTGAAGGCCGCTCTGGTGCCGCTGTACTTCTGGCTGCCCTCAACCTACGCGGCGGCCAGCGCGCCGGTGGCGGCGCTGTTTGCCATCATGACCAAGGTCGGCGTCTACAGCATCATCCGCGTGCACTGGGGCATCTTCGGCGAGGGCGGCGGCGAAGCCTCGCTGGCGGTGGCCGACTGGCTGCTGCCGCTGGCGCTGACCACCAGCGTGCTCGGTGTGCTGGGCGCACTCGCCTCGCACAGCATGGGCCGCCTGATCGCCTACCTCACCGTGTCTTCGGTGGGCACCATCCTGGCCGCGGTCGGTCTGTTCACCACCGCCAGCCTGTCGGCCGCGCTGTACTACACGCTGCACAGCACCATCGTGATCGCGGCGCTGTTCCTGCTGGTCGAGCTCATGGCGGCGCAGCGCGGCGAATCGGGCGACCGCTTGCAGCCGGCCATGGCGGTGCGCGAGCCGGTGCTGCTGGGCCTGATGCTGATTTTTGGTGCCGCCTCGGCCGCCGGTCTGCCGCCCTTGCCCGGTTTCCTGGGCAAGATCATGGTGTTGCAAAGCAGTGCCGGGCTGGGAGCGCAAGCCTGGGTCTGGTCGGTGGTGCTGCTGGTGGGTTTCTTCTCGCTGGTGGGCCTGGCGCGCGCCGGCGTCATCGTCTTCTGGCACATCGAACCCGAGGCCGGCCGCGCCGAGCTGGTGGCGGGCAGCAGCCCCAAGTTGCTGGCGGCCACGCTCTCGCTGATGGTGGTGACGGTGGGCATGGCGGTACTGGCTTCGCCGATCAAGACCTACACCGATGCCGCCGCGCTGCAATTGGCCGACCGGGCGAGCTACGCGGATGCCGTGTTGCGCGCTCAGGGTGGCTCGGGAGCGAGTACCACCCGGCCCTATGACGGCGTACCGCCCGCCGCGCACATGCCGCCCAAGCCGCCGGTGAAAGAGGAGTCCAGATGATGTCGACCGATCGTGCGCCCGCCAGCGCCACGCCGGGCCCAAGCCTGCTCACGCGCGTGTTTCCGCACCCTGCACTGTCGATTCAGCTGGCCTTGAGCTGGCTGGTGCTTTCGCACAGCCTGGCGCTGGTTCATCTGCTGTCGGCCGTGGTCATGGGTTGGCTGCTGCCCCACCTGTTGCGCGGCTTCCTGGCGGACGCCAGCGCCTTGCACTGGCCCACGGTGTTTCGCCTCACCGGCGTGGTGCTGTGGGACATCGTGATGTCGAACATCACGGTGGCACGCATCACCCTGGGCAGCCTGAAAAACATCCAGCCGGCCTGGGTGCCGGTGCCACTGCAGAGCGACCATCCGCGGGTGAACATGCTGCTGGCCAGCATCATCACCATGACGCCGGGAACGGTGTCGGCGGTTGTGTACGCGCATCGCCGCGAGATTCTGGTGCACGCGCTCAATTGCGATGATCCGGCGGCGCTGGCGCGCGACATCCAGCTGCGCTACGAAGCACCGCTGCTGCGCATTTTCGGCAGCGAATGTGCGCCGCCGTCCACCACCGAGGAGGCTCTTCCATGACGCTGCTCACCATCGCCCTCGATCTGGGCACCGCCGCGGTCACGGTGGCTGTGGCGCTGTGCGCCTGGCGGCTGCTCAAAGGTCCGGAAATCAGCGACCGCGTGCTGGCGCTGGACACGCTGTACATGAACATGGTGGCGCTGATCATCCTGCTCGACATCCGCTGGGACACCGAGCTGCTGTTCGAGGCCGCGTTGCTGGTGGCGATGATGGGTTTTGTCTCCACCGTCGCGCTGGCGCGCTACATCACACGCGGCGACGTGATCGAATAAGGAGCCATGGCCATGGACAACTCTCTGCTCGAACTGCTGGCCGCGCTGATGATCGTGATCGCCGCCTTCTTTTTGCTGGTGGGCGCAATCGGTCTGGCGCGCTTTCCCGACTTCTACATGCGCCTGCACGCGCCCACCAAGGCTTCCACCCTGGGTGTGGGCGGTGTGCTGATTGCCTCCATGCTGGTCACCGCCGACCACGGGCGTCCCGGCCTGGCCGAGCTGCTGATCACCCTGTTCGTGTTCGTCACCGCGCCGGTCTCGGCCAACCTGCTGGCTCAGGCCGCGCTGCACCTGCGGCATCGCTCGCTGGCGCCGGTGCCCGATGACGCCGTTCCCGAGCGCCAGGCCAACTGACCCGCAAGCCCGTCTACCGGGTCACACGGGCATCTGAGTGGGCGCAGCGGCTCGGCGCTGGCCTCGGTACACTGGCCAGCTTCGCCCTTCGAGGGCCCTTTGCTGCGGCGCTTGGTGGTGCCGCAGTCCGTCTTCTCCAGCACGAAGCCCGACCGTCGAGTCTCAAGGATGCTGGGCCGACTCCCACTTTTTGTTCCGAGGTTTCCATGCGCTTTCATTTCCCCGCGTCGTCGATTCCGCCGCGATGTGAGCCACAGCGTCACGTTTGCGTCACCGCCGTGTGCTTCGCGCTGCTGCTTGGGTTGGGGGTGAGCGGCTGTGGCCAGTCGGCACCGCCGGCGGCAGGCGGTCCCCCCGGCGGGGCACGACCGCCTGCCGAGGTGGGCGTGGTCACGGTGCAACCGGGCAATGTGGGCCTGGTGCAGGAACTGCCGGGCCGCCTGGAGGCTTCGCGCACGGCGCAGGTGCGCGCGCGCGCAGCAGGCATCTTGCAAGAGCGGGTGTTCACCGAAGGCAGTACGGTCAAGGCCGGGCAGTTGCTGTTTCGCATTGATGCGGCGGCTTTGAGCGCCGCGCTTCAAAGCGCCGAGGCAGCGCTGACACGTGCCCAGGCCAATGCCGCCAACGCCACGGCGGTGGTTGAGCGCTTCAAGCCGCTGGTGGCGGCCAACGCGATCAGCCAGCAGGAATTCACCAACGCGCAGGCGGCGGAAAAGGTGGCGCAGGCCGACGTGGCGGTGGCCCGAGCGGCTGAAAAAACCGCGCGCATCAATCTCGACTTCGCCAGCGTTCGAGCACCGATCAGCGGGCGCATTGGACGCGCGTTGGTGACCGAAGGGGCCTTGGTGGGGCAGGGCGAGGCCACCCCGCTGGCAGTCATCAACCAGCTTGACCCGTTGATGGTGAATTTCACGCAATCGGCAGCCGAGGTGCTGCGCTTGCGCCAGGCCTTGGCCTCGGGCCAGCTCAAATCGGCCGGGGCCGATGCCGCCAGCGTGCGCGTGCTGCTGGACAACGGCCAGGCGGTGGCCCAGTCAGGCAAGCTGCTGTTCTCTGACGTGACGGTGGACCCCACCACCGGCCAGGTCGGGCTGCGCGCCGAGCTGCCCAACCCCGGTGGCGCTTTGCTGCCCGGCCTGTATGTGCGGGTGCAAATCGAGCAAGCCCAGGTATCGGATGCCATCAGCCTGCCGCAGCAAGCCGTGACGCGCACCGACCGGGGTGATTCGGTGATGGTGGTGGACGCAGAGGGCAAGGTGAGCCCGCGTCCGGTGAAAGTGGGCGGCCTGCAGCAAGGCCAGTGGCTGATTCTGGATGGTCTGAAAACCGGCGAGCAGGTGATGGTGGACGGCTTTCAGAAGCTGCGCGGCGGCGCGCCGGTGAAGGCTGTGCCCTGGTCGCCGCCGGGCTCGGTGCCTCCAGCCGCCGCGGCCGCGCCCAAAGCCCCCGCCAACTGAGCGCCGCACACCATGGCGCAGTTCTTCATCAACCGGCCCATTTTCGCGTGGGTGATCGCCTTGTTTGTGATGGTGGTGGGCGTCTTGTCCATCACGCAGTTGCCGGTGGCGCAGTACCCGCCGGTGGCGCCGCCTTCGGTGGTGGTCTCGGCCACCTACCCTGGCGCCTCGGCGCAAACGCTGGAAGACAGCGTGTTGTCGGTGATCGAGCAAGAAATGAACGGCTCGCCCGGGCTGATCTACATGGAAGCGGTGGCGCAAGCCAACGGCAGCGGCAGCCTGACACTCAGTTTCGAGCCCGGCACCAACCCCGATCTGGCGCAGGTCGATGTGCAAAACCGCCTGGCGCGCGCCACGCCCAAGTTGCCTGCGGCCGTCATTCAGCAGGGCGTGCGGGTGGACAAGGCCAGCGGCAACTTTCTGATGTTCGTGATGTTGTCGTCGAAAGACGGCGCTCTCTCGCCCATCGAACTGGGCGACATTGGTTCGCGCAGCGTGGTGCCCGAATTGCAACGCGTGCCCGGTGTCGGGCAGGTGCGCTTGTTTGGCACCGAGCGCGCCATGCGGGTCTGGATCGATCCGGCCAAGCTGCTGGGCCTGAACCTCAGCGCGGCCGATGTGAACGCCGCCATCCGAGCGCAAAACGCGCAGGTGTCCGCCGGTGAGATCGGCAGCCTGCCCAATCTGCCAGGCCAGGGGACATCGGCTTCGGTGGTGGTTCAGGGCCAGCTGTCCACCCCCGAGGAGTTTGGCGAGGTGGTGCTGCGCGCCAACCGAGATGGCTCCACCGTGCGCCTGAAAGACGTGGCGCGCATTGAACTGGGCGCGCAAGCCTATGCCACCCAGGCCCGGCTGAACGGCCAGAGCGCGGTCGGCATGGGCATTCAGTTGAGCCCGGACGCCAACGCGCTGGAAACCGCCCAAGCGGTGCGCGCCAAGATGGCCGATCTGGAGATGTTCTTTCCCGCCGGTATGGCTTACGCGGTGCCGTTTGATGCTTCGCGCTTCATCGATATTTCCATCAAGCAAGTGGCCGTTACCCTGGCCGAGGCCGTGGTGCTGGTGTTCTTGGTGATGTTCCTGTTCTTGCAGAGCTTTCGCTACACGCTGATTCCCACCATCGTGGTGCCGGTGGCCTTGCTCGGCACCTTCGCCACGCTGCTGGCGCTGGGTTACTCCATCAACGTGCTCACCATGTTCGGCATGGTGCTGGTGATCGGTATCGTGGTGGACGACGCGATCGTGGTGGTGGAAAACGTCGAACGCATCATGAGCGAAGAGGGCCTCTCGCCGCTGGAGGCCACGCGCAAGGCCATGACACAAATCACCGGCGCCATCATCGGCATGACGCTGATCCTGATTGCCGTGTTTTTGCCACTGGCGTTTTTCAGCGGCTCCATTGGCAACATCTACCGGCAGTTCGCGGCCGTGATGGGGGTGTCGGTCGCGTTCTCGGCCTTCTTTGCGCTCTCGCTCACGCCGGCCTTGTGCGCCACCTTGCTCAAGCCGGTGGCTGCGGGCGATCATCTGAAAAAGACCGGCTTCTTCGGCTGGTTCAACCGAGGCTTTGCGCGCACCGCGCGCGGCTACGAGCGTGGCATGGCCGCCGCCCTGCCACGTGCCGGGCGCATCATGCTGATTTACCTGCTGCTGACGGCGGCCGCGGTGTGGACCTACCAGCGCCTGCCCACTTCGTTTCTGCCTGCAGAAGACCAGGGCAACCTGCTCATCAACGTGCAGCTGCCACCGGGCGCCACGCAGGAAAGAACCCGTGCCGTGATGGAGCAGGTCGAGGCCTACATGCTCAAGCAGCCGGAAGTGGAGAGCATGGTGGCCGTGATGGGTTTCAGTTTCTCGGGTCAGGGACAGAACGCGGGCCTGGTGTTTGTCACGCTCAAAGACTGGGCCGAGCGCACCGCGCCAGGCAGTTCGGCCGAAGCGGTGGCCGGGCGCGCGTTTGGTGCACTGTCGCGCATTCGCGATGCCTTCGTGCTGCCGCTCAGCCCGCCGCCGATTCGGGAGCTGGGCAATTCATCGGGCTTCAGCCTGCGCCTGCAAGACCGGGCCGGTGTTGGGCGGGAAGCCTTGCTGGCGGCACGCGGGCAGTTCCTGGGCGCGGCTTCACAAAGCAAGCTCCTCGCGGGCGTGCGGCCGGATGGCCTGGAAGACGCGCCACAGCTGCTGCTCGACATCGACCGCGACCGCGCCGCTGCGCTGGGCGTGAGCTTCGATGCCATCAACAGCGCCATTGCCACCGCCCTGGGCTCGACCTCGGTGAACGACTTCCCCAACAACGGCCGTTTGCAACGCGTGGTGGTGCAGGCCGATGCCAGGGCGCGCATGCAGCCCGAGGACTTGCTTCGCCTGGTCGCGCCCAACAGCGCGGGCGTGGCCGTGCCTTTGTCGGCCTTTGCCAGCACGCGCTGGATCACCGGCCCGGCGCAGACCGTGCGCTACAACGGCTACCCCAGCATGCGCATCAGCGGCTCGGCCGCGCCGGGCGTGAGTACCGGCGCTGCCTTGGCCGAAGTCGAGCGCATCGCTGCCAGTCTGCCGCAGGGCATTGGTTATGAGTGGACCGGTCTCTCGCGCGAAGAAAAACTGGCCGGCTCGCAAGCGCTGCTCTTGTATGCCTTTGCCGTTCTGGCGGTGTTCTTGGTGCTGGCCGCCTTGTACGAGAGCTGGACCGTGCCGCTGGCCGTGATTCTGGTCGTGCCGCTGGGTGTGCTCGGTGTGCTGTTGGCCACGCTGCTGCGCGGCTACGCCAACGACGTGTACTTCCAAGTGGGCTTGGTCACCATCATTGGCCTGGCGGCGAAAAACGCGATTCTCATTGTGGAATTCGCCAAAGACTTGCAAGCCCAGGGCAAGAGCGCGATCGATGCCGCGCTGGAGGCGGCCCACCTGCGCTTTCGTCCCATCCTCATGACCTCGCTGGCCTTCACCCTGGGTGTGCTGCCGCTGGCCATTGCCACCGGCGCTGGCTCGGCCAGCCAGCGCGCCATTGGCACGGGGGTGATGGGCGGCATGCTCACAGGCACCGTGTTCGCGGTGATTTTTGTGCCAGTGTTTTTCGTGGTGGTGCGCACGCTGTTCAAAGGCAGTGCGCGCCAGCACCAGCGTGACGCCGAATCTGCTTTGGCCCATGGAGTGAAGCATGAGTGATTCCCCCACCCGCGTCGCCTGCGGCGCCGCCCCACCAGGGCGGCAACACGAGAGGCCCGGCAAAGCCGGCTCCGCCCTTTTCGCTGGCTTGGAAGCTGCTAAGCCAGACGTGCCACGGAACCCCGCCATCTCGATGTGCCGACCCTCGCTTGCACCGGTTGCAATGGCTGTGTTGCTTGCCGGCTGTTCCTTCATTCCCACCTACGAGCGCCCCGAAGCGCCTGTGACGGCGGTGTTCCCAGGGCAGACGGCTGATGCGCCTGGTGCCGCTGCCGAACTGCCTTGGCAGCAGTTCGTGGCCGACGCGCGGCTGCGCGAACTCATCACTTTGGCGCTGGCCAACAACCGCGACCTGCGCGTGGCCTCACTCAACATGGAGCAGGTGCGCGCGCAGTATCAGATTCGCCGCGCCGACCAGTTCCCCACGCTCAATCTCGGCGCCAGCGGCAGCCGCCAGCCCACGTCCAGCGGCGGCACCAGCACCAGTTACAGCGTCGGCTTGGCCATGAGCAGCTGGGAGATCGACTTTTTCGGCCGCGTTGCCAGCCTGAAAGAGGCGGCACTTGCCCAGTACCTCGCCAGCGAGGAGGCGCGCCGCGCCGTGCAGACCAGCCTGGTCGCCACGGTCGCCAGCACCTGGCTCAGTCTGCAGGCCAACGACGATCTGCTCGCGCTGACCCGTCGCACGCTGGCCACGCGCAAGGATTCGTTGCGCCTCACGCAGCTGCGTTTCGACAACGGCGCCAGTTCCGCGCTGGACCTGCGCCAGGCCGAATCGCTCACCGCGGCCGCCGAGGCCGCGCTGGCGCAGCAGCAGCGGCTGCGCGCGCTGGATCTGAACGCGCTCACCCTGCTGGTGGGTCAGGCCGTTCCCGATGCGCTGGTGGCTGCCGCGCCAGAGCGCCCGGGTGCGGTGGCGCCGCCCATGTTCGGCGCGGTGCCGGCGGGCCTGCCTTCCGACCTGCTGACCCGCCGTGCCGACATCCGTCAGGCCGAGCAACAGCTGGTGGCCGCCAATGCGAGCATCGGTGCCGCGCGCGCTGCGTTTTTCCCGCGCATCTCGCTCACCGCTGGTTTTGGCACCGCGAGCAACGAGCTGTCGGGGCTGTTCAAGGATGGCTCCTGGGGCTTTTCACTCGCGCCCCAGGCACTGCTGCCCATCTTCGATGCCGGTCGCAACCAGGCCAATCTGGACGTGGCGCAGACCGGTCGTGCGATCGCTGTCGCTCAGTACGAAAAGGCGATTCAGACCGCTTTCCGCGAGGTGGCCGATGCGCTGGCGGGCCGCGCCACGCTGGGCGAGCAGGTGCGCGCGCTCCAGGCCCAGGCCACAGCCGAAGGTGAGCGCTTCCGACTGGGCGAACTGCGCTACCGCAACGGTGTGGCGAGCTTCCTCGATGTGCTAGACGCCCAGCGCTCGCTGTTCGCCACGCAGCAAAGTCTGGCGCTCAGCCAGCTGGCCTTGCAACAGAACCAGGTGGCGCTTTACAGGGCCCTGGGCGGCGGCTGGAAAGAGTGATTGCGCATCTTGCGCAGCGAACCGCTGCACTGCGCGGTGCTGGCAGCTGTTCGCTGCGCTATGCCGCCTCGCCGTGGCAGCCACCCTGCTCTGGCAGGTTGTAAAAACGCCGGATGATCGCCCAGGCGGTTTCAGAATCGTCGGCGTAGCTGAACAGCTTGAGGTCTTCCGGTGAGACGGTGCCCTCTTCAACCAGCACGTCGAGGTTGATCAGGCGCTTCCAGTATTCGCTGCCGAACAGCACGATGGGCAGCGGCTTGGCTTTCTTGCACTGCACCAGCGTGATCACCTCGAACAGCTCGTCCAGCGTGCCAAAGCCGCCCGGGAAGACCACCAGCGCTTTGGCGCGCATCATGAAGTGCATCTTGCGCAGCGCGAAGTAGTGAAACTTGAAGCTGAGCTCAGGCGTGATGTAGGGGTTGGCCGATTGCTCGTGGGGCAAGGCGATGTTCAGGCCCACATTGAGCGCGCCCTCGTCGTGGGCGCCGCGGTTGGCCGCTTCCATGATGCCGGGGCCGCCGCCGGTGCAGATGTAGAGCTGGTCTGGCTGCGCGCAGCTTGCGCTGTGGCGCGCCACGGTGCGTCCGAATTCGCGGGCGTGTTCGTAATAGGCCGAGTTGCGCAACAGGGCGCGGGCGCGGGCGATTGAGCGGGCATCGCCGCTTGCCTCTGCCACCGCCAGCTGCTCTTGCGCAATCGAGGCCTCGCGCACCCGCGCACTGCCGTAGACCACCACCGTGTTGTCGATGCCCAGTTCCTGCTGAGCCAGGTCGGGCTTGAGCATCTCCAGCTGAAAGCGGATGCCACGCGTCTCGCGACGCAGCAGGAATTCCGGGTCGGCAAAGGCCAGGCGGTAGGCGTCGGCCTGCAGCGCATTGCCGTTGTCGGCGTGGTTTTGAAGTTCGGCCCAGGCATCGGTCAGGCGGCGTTCGGTGATGTTCTGGGTGAGGTGTTCGGTGGTGTCCAAAAGCGGCTCCATGGGTTCTGTTTGGTGAGTCTCTGTTCGGCCTGAGGTCACAGGCCGATGGCCAGTGCCAGCGGCACGAACAGCAGCGCCAGCGCGTTGCCCAGCATGATCATGGCGCCCACCTTGTCGGGCTCTTGCTGATAGCGCTCGGCGAGCATGAACTGGATCACGGCCGGCGGCAGTGCGGCGAACAGCAGCAGCTGGCCGCGCGCCGCGCCTTCCAGCCCGAGTGCCCAGGCCAGTGGAATGCCAATGGCCAGCCCGATCAAGGGGCGCGCGAAAGCGCCCAGAAATCCCAGCGCCAGGCCGGCTCGGGTCAGCGCGGTCAGCCGCACGCCGAGCGCAAACAGCATCATGGGCAGCAGCGCGTCGCCCAGCAGCTTCATGCCCGCGAGCAACACGTCGGGCGGTCTCAGCTCGGTCATGGCGCTGGCAAAGCCGAGCAGGGTGGCGATCATCAGCGGGCTGGTGAGCAGATCGCGCGAACGCGCAGCCGCGCTGGTGATGCGCGCACCGAGCGAAAAATGCAGCAGGTTGCTCACCGAAAACAGGGCCACCGCGGCGCCGAAGTGTTCGCTGCCAAAAGCGAGCAAGGCCAGCGGCAGGCCCATGTTGCCGCAGTTGTTGAACATCACCACCGGCACCAGGGTGCGCGGCTGGGCGCCAAAGGCGCGCGCCAGCGGCCACGCCAGCAGACCGCTGCCCAGGATGAGGATGGCGCCGCCAACCAGCAGCGCCACGTGGTCACCCAGGCGGAAGTCCTTGGCCGCCAGGGCGGAGTACACCAGCAGCGGCGCCAGCACATCGAGCGCGATGCGGTTGAAGGCCGAGAGGTCGGGAGCACGCCGGCGCGCGTAGCCGTAGCCGATCGCCACGATCAGAAAGACCGGGATGATGACGTCGGCGATGCGGGCGATCAGTTCCATGGCAACGGTCGGGATTTGAATAGAGAAAGGCTCCCGAAGGAGCCTTTCTCAGCCTTGCAGAGCGCAAGGGGGCGTATGGCTTCAGACGCGCTTGCGGTATTCACCGGTGCGCGTGTCGATCTCGATCTTGTCGTCTTGCGCCACAAACAGCGGCACGGCCACTTCGAAGCCGGTGGCGATCTTGGCCGGCTTGAGCACTTTGCCCGAGGTGTCGCCCTTGACGGCGGGTTCGGTCCAGGTGATCACGCGCTCCACACTGGTGGGCAGCTCGACCGAGATGGCCTTGCCGTCGTAGAACACCACTTCCACGGTCATGCCGTCTTCCAGGTAGTTCAGCGCGTCGCCCATGTTTTCGGCTTCGACTTCGTACTGGTTGAAGTCGGCGTCCATGCAGACGTACATCGGGTCGGCAAAGTAGGAGTAGGTGCATTCTTTCTTGTCGAGAATGATCTGCTCCATCTTGTCGTCGGCGCGGCACACCACCTCGGTGGCCATGTTGTTGAGCAAGGCCTTGAGCTTGAGGCGCACCGTGGCCGCGCCGCGTCCGCCGCGGGCGTATTCGGTCTTGAGAACGATCATGGGGTCTTTGCCGTGCATGATCACATTGCCGGCGCGCAATTCTTGGGCGATTTTCATAGGGGTTCCAACGGTTGGGCCGCGGGTTCCGGCGGGGAGTGAACGCCCGGGAACGTTGCTGATGGCAACAGGCTGTGCGGCGAGGCAGAAGGCTGGCAGGATCGGGGTGCAGGCGCTTGGCCACCCACCGGCTTTCCAAAAAGCCTTGAATTTTATCGCTTTTTCACCACGAATTCGATCAGCTGGCTGCTCAGGTCGTCCTGGGCCAGCAGCCTGGCACGCGCCACCTGCACACATTCGCGCCAGCCATCGACCACCGCCCAGCCCGGCCAGATGGTGGCGCCCGACGGGGCCATGCCGTTCCACTGGTGGTGAAAACGGCGCATGGAAGCGGGTGCGTCCAGCCAGTCCAGGAAGGCATCGAGCTTGGCGTGGTGGGCGTTGTCGTGTTGCGGGTAGATGTGCCACACGAAGGGCTGACCAGCCCAGAGGGCGCGCACCAGCGAGTCTTCACCGCGCACGAAGTTCAGGTCGCAGGCCCAGAGCAGGTGGTCGAAGTCGTGCTGGGTCAGTGCCGGGCAACGGGTGCAGCGAAGCCGGCTGCTCGGCGAGCGCAGCCACCGCCTGCGCCGCGCGACCCGGTGTCACCAGCCAGTCGCAGCCTGGCTTGTCTTGCGCGGCCTCTCGCATCACCTGGTCCAGGACGGGCGGCTCGTAGCAGAAAAGGCTGATGCGGCGCACCGCCCCGCCGGGCAGCTGCTGCGTCCTGCAGCCAGGCTGCGCGATCGAAGGCCGCCTGTCGCGCGAGCAGGTCGGGCTCGCGCAGCAACCCGCCGGTGGTGGCCGTGAAGCCGGGGTAAAAAAACCATTTCGTCAGGCCACGCAGCGGCCCCTGGTTCACCAGCGAAGGCAGGCGGTGGTTGCGCTCCACAAATCTCTCTGCGCTCAGGTACTCCAGGTTGAGCCACACCGGTGCCGAGCCACCCTGGCTGAGTTGCTCGGCCAGTCGCGCCATGCACTCGGCAGCCGGATCGCAGCCGAACGCTTCAATCCACACATCGCCTGGCGTCCAGTTGGCCAACGGCATCGCCAGGCAGCGGATCGTCCCACTGCAGAACCCGTACGCCAGGCACCTGGCCTTCCAGCGCGCCAGGCGCCATCCAGCGCAGCGCCTCGGGCTGGTCGATCCAGAGCCGCACCTGCTGACCGCGTGCCGCCAGATCGGCGCTCAGGCGCCAGCACACGCCGATGTCGCCCAGGTTGTCGACCACACGGCAGAAGATGTCCCAGTTCAGAGGCGGCAAGGAATTGGGTGGTGCGCTGTCCATGCGCGGATCATGCCGCAGCCACAATACGGTCCATGGAACCCGCGTTCTCCGACCAACTGCTGAGTGAAGTGGCCGCCCTGCCAGGACTGCCGGGCGTGTACCGGTATTTCGACGCGCAGAACCAGCTGCTCTACGTGGGCAAGGCGCGCAACCTGAAGAAGCGGGTCAGCAGCTATTTCCAGAAGACCCACGACGGCACGCGCATCGGCCACATGGTGAGCCGCATCGCGCGCATGGAAACCACCGTGGTGCGCTCCGAGGCCGAGGCCTTGCTGCTGGAAAACAACCTGATCAAGACGCTGGCGCCGAAATTCAACATCCTGTTTCGCGACGACAAGAGCTACCCCTACCTCAAGATCACCGGCACGCGCGAGGCCTTTCGCGTCAGCGCCGCCAAGCCCGTGCCTTCGCTGGCGTTTCCGCGCATGGCCTACTACCGTGGCGCGGTGGATCGGCGCCACAGTTATTACGGGCCTTATCCCAGCGCCTGGGCGGTGAAGGAATCGATCACGCTGCTGCAAAAGGTGTTTCGCCTGCGCACCTGCGAAGACCCGGTGTTCACCAACCGCACGCGGCCTTGCCTGCTGTACCAGATCAAACGCTGCAGCGGCCCCTGCGTTGACCTGATCGACAGCGAGGCCTACGCGCGCGATGTGGCCGATGCCGAGGCCTTTTTGCGTGGCGAAACCCAGGCGGTGCTGGCCACGCTGGAGCAGCGCATGATGGCGCACGCCGAGCGGCTCGAGTTCGAGCAGGCCGCCGAGATCCGCAACCAGATGGCCGCGCTCTCGCGCGTGCTGCACCAGCAGGCGATGGACAACGTGTCCGACAAGGACGTCGACGTGCTGGCCGTCAAGGTGCAGGGCGGCCGCGCCTGCGTCAACCTGGCCATGGTGCGCGGCGGTCGCCACCTGGGCGACCGGCCGTATTTCCCGGCGCATGTGGACGACGCGACCCAGATCGACCAGGCCCTGCGCGAAGAGGGGGACGATGCCGCACCCGTCGGCAACGCGGCCGAGCGCGTGGCGGTGCAGGTGCTGGAAGCCTTCATCGCCCAGCACTACCTCGGCGTGGCCATGCCGCACACGCTGGTGACCAGCCACCCGGTGAGCAAGGCCTTGCTCGACGCTTTGAGCGAGCAGACCGGCTCACGTGTGAATGCGGTGCACCAGCCGCGCGAACACCGCCGCATCTGGCTGGAGATGGCGCAGAAAAACGCCGAGATTGCGCTCGCCCGCCTGCTGGCCGAAGAAGGTTCGCAACAGGCGCGCACGCGTGCACTCGCCGACGCCCTGCAACTGCCCGACGACCAGCTCGAATCGCTGCGCGTCGAGTGTTTCGACATTTCACACACGGCGGGTGAATCCACCCAGGCGTCTTGCGTGGTGTTTGAAGATCACAAGATGCAGAACAGCCAGTACCGGCGCTACAAGATCGAAGGCATCACGCCGGGTGACGACTACGCCGCGATGCGCCAGGTGCTGCTGCGGCGCTACGGGCGCTTGGCCGAGGCCCTGAAGGAAGAGGCCGCCGGGCCGGTCGAGGCCGCCTCTGGCGACACCGGCGCGCCTGAGGCGTTGCCGCCGACGGAGCCCACCACCGACGCCACCAGCGGCCTGCCCACCGGGCCGCGCATGCCCGATCTGGTGCTGGTCGATGGCGGCAAGGGCCAGGTCAGCATGGCGCGCGAGGTGTTTCAGCAGCTCGGGCTCGATCTGTCGCTGATCGTCGGTGTGGAAAAAGGCGAGGGCCGCAAGGTGGGCCTGGAGGAGCTGGTGTTTGCCGATGGCCGAGACAAGGTCTATCTGGGCCACGATTCGGCCGCGCTGATGCTGGTGGCGCAGATCCGCGACGAGGCGCACCGCTTCGCCATCACCGGCATGCGCGCGCAGCGCGCCAAGGTGCGCACGGGGGCCAGCAAGCTCGAAGACATCCCAGGCGTGGGGCCGAAGAAGCGGGCGCGGCTGCTGCAACGGTTTGGCGGCGTGCGCGGCGTGGCCAGCGCGAGCGTCGACGATCTCTGCACGGTGGAGGGCATCTCGGTCGATTTGGCCGATGCGATTTATCGCGCGCTGCACTGAAGAGCGCCGCGCTGGGCACTGAACCTCAGTGGGCCTCGCGGCGAAAGCACCATAATCGCCGCATGTTCTTCAACCTTCCCACCCTGCTGACCTGGGCGCGCATCGTTGCGATTCCCCTGATCGTTGGGGTCTTCTATCTGGAAGGGGTGAGCCCGGCGCAGCAGAACCTGATCGCGACCGTGATGTTCATCGTGTTTGCGCTCACCGACTGGGCCGACGGCTACCTCGCGCGCAGGCTCAACCAGACCTCGGCTTTCGGCGCCTTTCTCGACCCGGTGGCCGACAAGTTTCTGGTTTGCGCCAGCCTGCTGGTGCTGGTCCATCTGGACCGGGCCGATGTGTTTGTGGCCCTCATCATCATCGGCCGCGAAATCGCGATCTCTTCGTTGCGTGAATGGATGGCCATCATCGGCGCGACCAAGAGTGTGGCGGTGCACATGGTGGGCAAAGCCAAGACCATGGTGCAGATGATTGCGATTCCGTTCCTGTTGTACGACGGTCGGCCGCTGGGTCTGATCGACACGCACGTGTGGGGCACCTGGCTGATCTGGATCTCCGCGGTGCTGACCATCTGGTCGATGGTGTACTACCTGCAAGAAGGCGCTGCCCGAGATCCGCGCGCGCTCGCGCTGAGCCCGCATGTCCCTTCCCGCGCAAGACAACGCGTGGCTGCGCGCCATGCCCTGGGTGTTTGTGCTGATCTGGAGCACCGGCTTCATCGTTGCGCGCTTCGGCATGCCGCACGCACCCCCGATGTCTTTCCTGGCGGTGCGCTATGCCCTGTCCATCCTGTGTTTCCTGCCCTGGATCTGGGTTGCTGGTGTGAAGTGGCCGGTGAACCGTGCGCAGTGGCTGCACCTCTCGGTGACCGGGGTGCTGATGCACGCGGGCTACCTGGGCGGCGTGTGGGCGGCGGTGAAGGCGGGCATGGGTTCGGGTCTGTCGGCGCTGATCGTGGGCATCCAGCCGGTGCTCACCGCGATCTGGCTGAGTGCCATGGGCGGCGCCGAAGGTCGTGTCTCGCGCCGGCAATGGGCCGGCTTGCTGCTGGGTTTTGTTGGATTGGCGCTGGTGGTCTCGCGCAAGTTCGGCGAAGGCGGCGCGGGGGACCACGCCGACTGGTTCAACCTGTCGCTGGCCGTCCTGGCGCTGTTTTCCATCACGGCCGGCACGCTGTACCAGAAGCGCTACGTGAAGGCTTGCGACGTGCGCAGCGCCAACACGGTGCAGCTGTTGGCCGCGCTGCTGGTGACGCTGCCGCTGGCGCTGCTGGAGGCCGAGACCATGCGCTGGAACGGCGAGCTCGATGGGCGCCATGGCCTGGTCGGTGCTGGGGCTGACGCTGGGCGGCAGCTCGCTGCTGTACCTGCTGATCCAGCGCGGCGCGGCGGCCAAGGTCACCAGCCTGATGTACCTGGTGCCGCCGTGCACCGCGCTGATCGCGTGGCTGCTGTTTGACGAACCCATCACCGCTCTTCACCGTGGCGGGCATCGCGCTCACGGCGCTCGGCGTGAGCCTGGTGATCCGCCCGGCGAAGGTGTCCTGACGCGCCAGGGCTCTTCGCCAAAGCGCTGGGCGAGGAAATCGACCAGCAGCCGGATGCGGCGCGGAATGGGCGCGCGGTAGGGCGCCAGCCAGTGGATGTCGGCGTCGGGCATGGTGCAGTCGGGCAGGACCTGCACCAGCTCGCCGCTGGCCAGGCGCGGCGCGATGTCCCACAGGCTGCGCAGCATGATGCCCTGGCCAGCCAGGCACCAGTCGCGCACCATCTCGCCGGAATTGCTTGACAGCGGCCCGCGCACCGCCACGTGGTGCGTCTGCCCATCGCGCGAAGAAAACAGCCGCCAGTGGTCAAAGCGCTGGCTGGCGCCGCCGCCGTTTTCCCGCACCACCAGGCAGTGATGCTGCGACAAATCGGCCAGGCGGGTGGGGGCGCCGCGCGAGGCCAGGTAAGCGGGTGCGGCCACCAGCACCCGCTGGTTGGGCGCCAGGCTTCGCGCCATCCACTCGGCGCGGCGTTCGCCCGGCGCGCTCCACAGCCAGATCGCGCCATCAAAGCCCTCGACCGCGAGATCCGGCAGCTGTTCGGTGAGCTGCAGCTGCACGCTCACCCGCACATGCCGCGCCTGGAAATCGGCCAGGGCAGGGCCCAGCCAGCGGCGGCCAAAACCGAAGGTGGCCGCCAGGCGTATCGGCCCGGCCGGCTCCTGGTGGTGCTCGCGCAGCTCGGACTCGACCGCTTCAAACCCTTGCAGCAACTCGACCGCCCGCGCGCACAGGGTCTCGCCCTCGGCCGTGGGGCTCACGCGGCGCGTGGTGCGCTGGAACAGGCGCAGACCCAGCCGCGCTTCCAGCGACGCGAGGCGTTTGGTCACGCCCGATGGCGCCAGCTGCAGCGCACGGGCGGCCTGCGCGAGGCTGCCGTGCTGGCGCACGGCCAGCACCAGCTCCAGATCGGCACGGTCCAATTGTTTCTCCTGAAGAACGAATCAATTGCCGGATTATTGCCTTGGATCGACGTAAGCTGGTGCCCATGCTCGATGGCTTCGAATCCCGAACCGTGTTCCAAGATGGTGTGCCCCTGCACACCCGCTCCGGCGGCAACGGGCCGCCATTGCTGCTCCTGCACGGCCACCCGCAGAGCATGGCCATGTGGCACCGCGTCGCGCCCCGGCTGGCCGAGCACTTCCATGTGGTGATGATGGACGTGCGCGGCTATGGCGACTCTGGCCGGCCCGCTGCCGATGCCGAGCACCACGCGCACAGCAAGCGGGTGATGGCCGGGGACGCGCGTGGCCGTCATGCAGGCGCACGGCTTTGATCAATTTGCGGTGCTGGCGCACGACCGCGGTGCGCGCGTGGCGCACCGGCTGGCAGTGGACCACCCGCAGGCGGTGAGCCGCCTGATGCTGCTCGACATCGCGCCCACGCTGGCGATGTACCAAGGCACCAGCGAAGCGTTTGCCCGCGCCTACTGGCACTGGTTTTTCCTGATCCAGCCACCGCCATTGCCCGAGGCGCTGATCGCCTCCGACCCGGTGCGCTACCTGCAAGAGCGTCATGGGCAGCCGCCACGCGGGCCTGTCTGCGTTCGACCCGGCGGCGCTGGCCGAGTACGCGCGCTGCATCGCCTTGCCCGGCACGGCCGAAGCCATGTGCGAGGACTACCGCGCCAGCGCGGGCATCGACCTGGAACACGACCGCACCGATGTGGCCGCGGGACACCGGCTGACGCAGCCTTTGCGCGTGCTCTGGGGCGAACACGGCACGGTGGCGCGCTGCTTTGACGTGTTGGCGCTGTGGCGCGAGCGCGCGACGCAAGTGAGCGGCGAGGCCTTGCCCTGTGGTCACTACATCGCCGAAGAAGCGCCCGACGCCTTGCTGGCCCAAGCCATTCCTTTTTTCAAACACACCCCACCCAGGAGCACACCATGAGCAAAACCCATCGCATCGCCGTCATCGCCGGCGACGGCATCGGCACCGAGGTCATGCCCGAAGGCTTGCGCGTGATGGAGGCCGCTGCCTCCAGGTTCAACATCCCGCTGCAGTTCGACCACTTCGATTTTTCGAGCTGTGCCTACTTCGAGAAACACGGCCAGATGCTGCCCGACAACTGGAAGGACCAGATCGGCGGCCACGACGCGATCTACTTCGGCGCCGTCGGCTGGCCCGACAAGGTGCCGGATCACGTCTCGCTCTGGGGTTCGCTGCTGCTGTTTCGCCGCGAGTTCGACCAGTACGTCAACGTGCGTCCCGCCAAGCTCATGCCCGGCGTGACCGCGCCCGTGGTGCGGCGCGACGGTACGCCCCGGCAGGCCGGCGAGATCGACATGGTGATCGTGCGCGAGAACACCGAGGGCGAGTACTCCAGCATCGGTGGACGCATGTACCCCGGCACCGAGCGCGAGATCGTGGTGCAGGAAACCGTGATGTCGCGCATCGGCGTCGACCGCGTGCTGCGCTATGCCTTCGAGGTGGCGCGTTCAAGGCCCAAGAAGCACCTCACCAGCGCCACCAAGAGCAACGGCATCGCCATCACCATGCCTTACTGGGATGAGCGCGTGGCCGAGATGGCCAAGCAGTATCCGGATGTGACGGTCGACAAGTTCCACATCGACATCCTCACCGCGCACTTCGTGCAGCGCCCCGACTTCTTCGACGTGGTGGTGGGCAGCAATCTGTTCGGCGACATCCTGAGCGATCTGGGCCCCGCCTGCACCGGCACCATCGGCATCGCGCCCAGCGCCAACCTCAACCCCACCCGCACCCACCCATCGCTGTTCGAACCGGTGCACGGCTCGGCGCCCGACATCGCCGGTAAAGGGATTGCCAACCCGATTGGACAGATCTGGTGCGGCGCGATGATGCTGGATCACCTGGGCCACCGAGATGCACACGACGCCGTGATGACCGCCATCGAGGCCGTGTTGCAGCCCGGCAGCGGCGGGCCGCGCACACCCGATCTCGGTGGCACGGCCGGCACCCGCGATGTCGGTCAGGCGATCGCTGCCCAACTGGCCCGTTGAGTGGCGAGAGCTGGCGGAGCGCATCCTGAAAGCGTCTAGAATTTGAAGGCTCGCTTGGTTCGGACGACCGCTGAGGCGGTCACTGTCTTGACATCGACCAGACGCCGTGGGTCTAATCGGTTTGCAGCCTGTTCGGGTCCACTTGATACCGAACTCGGCGAGCGAGCGCTCAGGCGTTGTATCGCAGCATGCGACTGCATGCGGTCGGCGAACGCGCAGACACCACTTTTTCCATTTATTCCAAGAGGGGCCATTTGTGAACAAAACCGAACTCGTCGAGCACATTGCTGCACACGCAGACATCTCCAAAGCGGCAGCAACGCGCGCACTGGATTCGACCCTCACCGCGATTCGCACCACGCTCAAAAAAGGCGGGACGGTCTCCCTCGTGGGTTTCGGTTCTTTTGCAGTGACCAAGCGACCCGCCCGCAAGGGTCGCAACCCCCGCACCGGCGCTGAGATTAAAATCAAGGCCGCCAAGGTGCCCAAGTTCCGCCCGGGCAAGGCATTGAAGGATGCGCTGAACTGAAGCGCTCCGCGGTTTTCCGTGGGGTGCTTAGCTCAGTTGGTAGAGCGGCGCCCTTACAAGGCGTAGGTCGGCGGTTCGAGCCCGTCAGCACCCACCACCAAAAAGGCGAACCTGGGTTCGCCTTTTTTGTTGACCTGGTCGTGATCGGCCACGTTTGTTGTTTCAAGGTTTGCACGCATGTTTGACGCCATCCGCAATCACAAGAAGTACCTCATGGGTTTCTTGATGATCCTGATCATTCCCTCGTTCGTGTTGTTCGGCGTGCAGGGTTTCTCCGACGGCAGTGGTCGTGGCAAGACCGTGGCCTCGGTGGGTGGTGAAGACATCACGCAGCAGGAATGGGATCAGGCGCACCAGATTGAGTCCCAACGTCTGCGCGAGTCCATGCCCAGCATCGACCCAAAGCTGCTGGACAGCCCGGAGGCGCGGTATGCCACGCTGGAGCGTCTGGTGCGCGATCGTGTGCTCGGCATGGCGGCACAAAAACTGCACCTGTACACCAGCGACCAGCGCCTGACGCAAGAGCTGCAGCAAAACCAGCTGATCGCTTCACTGCGTCGCCCTGATGGCACGCTTGATGTTGAGGCATACCGCCAGTTGCTGGCGCGCCAGGGCATGACGCCCGAGATGTTCGAGGCCCGTGTGCGTGCCGACCTGTCGATGCGTCAGGTGCTGCAGGGTATTGAAGGGTCGGGCTTCACTTCACCTGCTCTCGCGCAGGTTTCGCTCAACGCGTTTTTCGAGCAGCGCGAAGTTCGCGTGGTCCAGTTTCCGGCCAGCGAATTCGCGGCGAAGGTCAGCCTGAGCGACGCCGACATTGAAGCGTTTTACAACGCCAACCCCCAGTTGTTTCAAGCGCCCGAGCAGGCTGACATCGAGTTCCTGGTGCTGGATGCCAAGGCCATGGAGCAGGGCGTGACATTGGGCGAAGCCGACGTGCGTGCCTACTACGACCAGAACGCGGCCCGGCTGTCTGGTAACGAAGAGCGTCGCGCCAGCCACATTCTGCTGACCGTGCCACCGGGCGCTTCGGCGGCCGACAAGGCCGCGGTGAAAACCCGCGCCGAGACCTTGCTGGCGCAGATTCGCCAGGCGCCAGAAACCTTTGCCGAGCTGGCCAAAACAAACTCGCAGGACCCCGGCTCAGCGGCCAATGGCGGAGATCTCGATTTCTTCTCGCGCGGCGCCATGGTCAAGCCGTTCGAAGACGCGGTTTTTGCGCTCAAAAAAGACGAGGTGTCTGAGCCGGTCGAGACCGAATTTGGCTACCACCTGATCAAGCTGACCGATACCAAGGCGCCCAAGACCAAGCCACTTCGAGGAAATGCGCGCGCAGATTGAGGCGGATCTGAAAAAGCAGCAGGCACAAAAACTCTTTGCGGAGAACGCCGAGGCATTCAGCAACGCGGTTTATGAGCAGGGCGACAGCCTGGCGCCAGCGGCGGAACGTTTCAAGCTCACGGTGCAGACCGCCAAGGGCGTGACGCGCCAGCCCAATCCTGGCGCGGGCGTGTTGTCCAACGAGCGTCTTCTGAGCGAAATCTTCGCCTCAGAATCGGTGGAGAAAAAGCGCAACGTCGCCGCGGTGGAAACGCAGTCTGGGCAACTGACCTCAGCGCGTGTGCTGCAGTACAGCCCCGCACGCACCAAGCCCCTGCTTGAGGTGCGCGAGGAGGTTCGCACGCGACTCGTGGCACAGCGCGCGACGCAAATGGCCCAGGAAGAGGGCGCCAGCAAGCTCTCAGCCTGGAAGGCCGCGCCTGCGGCCGCGACCTTGCCTGCTGCCGTGGTGGTCTCCCGCGAGAAGGCGCAGGGCATTCCCTCTGCTGTGCTCACCGCTGCGCTGAGTGCAGACCCCATGCAGTTGCCCGTTTGGAAGGGCGTGAGCCTGGGTGAGCAGGGCTATGCGGTGGTGAAGGTGGAGAAGGTGTTGCCACGCGAGTTGCGCGATGCCAGTGCGCTGCAGCAGGAGGCGCAGCAATACGGGCAATGGTGGGCGGGAGCCGAAGGTCAAGCCTATTACAACGCCTTGAAAGATCGCTTCAAAGCGCGCATCGAAGTGCCGGCACCCAAGGCTGCGCTCGGCGCTGCAGGCTAATGAGCGTGGCGCCTGTTGCGTGTGACGTAAGCTGGTTGGTTGCCGCTATAATTTCGACTCTGCGGTGGCTGTAGCTCAGTTGGTAGAGTCCAGGATTGTGATTCCTGTTGTCGTGGGTTCGAGCCCCATCAGCCACCCCAAGTGAATTGAAAAACCCCTGCCGTCGCATCGATGGTGGGGGTTTTGCTTTTGGTCTCCGGCTTGATTTCAAGTGTCGGCCTGCCCCAACAACAAAGCGGACCTCGGTCCGCTTTGTTGTTGGGGCAGGCCATCTTGGATGGCTGCGAAAAGTCAGTCTTTCTGGCTTATCGAATTCGGCCAAAGTTGGTGCGCAGTGGATCGGCAGTGCCACCCCCAGCGTTGCCACCGCCACCGCTGCGGTTGCCCCGGTTGCCCCCGGGACCACCTTTGCCGCTGCGATTGCCGGTGCGCATGGAGTCGATGCTGGTGCGCAGCGGGTCTGGCTGACCACCCGGTGCGGCGCTGCGCGGACGCGGCTCGCGAATGCGCAGGCTGCCCAGATGGGCATTCGGGCCGGGCTGGCGGTCTTCGCGCGGCTCTCTGTCATCGCGTGGGCCGCGGTCTTCACGCGGTGCCCGCTCTTCTCTTGGTGCTCGCTCCGCGCGGGGTTGACCGTTGCCGGGTCGACTGGCTGGTCCAGCATTGCGGCCACCGCCGCGGCGCCCTTCGCCTCGCGGTGCCTGCCGCTGCTCACCTTCGACGCGCGGCCTGCTTTCGCCAGATCCAGCGGGTCGTTGCCGCTGGCGTTGCCCACCGCCGCCGTTTCCACCGCCATTGCCGCCCCCGTCAGCAGCCTTCTTTTCTCGGACGCGTTGCAGCATTTCGGTGCGTGCCGTCTTGGCCGCAGCGGCCATGACTTCGCGGCTCGGCGGCTTGCCGGCACCGCCCCAGATGGTCTGGCGACCCATGGCGATGGGCTCGGCGCGTTCGCCTGGCTCGGGCATGAACTCCTGAAATATTTCGACTGGAATCTGCTGCTTGGTGAAGCGCTCGATGTCCATCATGAAGCCTTCCTCATCCAGGCTCACCAGATTCACGGCCTCACCGCTCTTGCCCGCGCGACCGGTGCGCCCGATGCGGTGCACATAGTCTTCCGAGACGTTGGGGATTTCGTAGTTCACCACGTGCGGCAGCTCGTCGATGTCGATGCCGCGCGCCGCGATGTCGGTGGCCACCAGGGCGCGGATGTCACCGCTCTTGAAGCCTGCCAGCGCCTGGGTGCGCGCGCCCTGGCTCTTGTTGCCGTGCAGCGCCATCGCTTGAATGCCGTTCTTGGTCAGGAACTCGGCCACGTTGTTGGCGCCGAACTTGGTGCGGGTGAACACCAGCACCTGGCTCCAGTTGTGCTGGTTGATGATGTGGACCAGCAGGGCCTTTTTCTTGCCGCGGCCCACCGGGTGGATCACCTGGGTGATGCGCTGCACCGTGGTGTTGCGCGGGGTCACCTGGATGCTCAGCGGGTCCTTCAGCAGGTTGTTGGCCAGATCGCGGATCTCGTCGCTGAAGGTGGCCGAGAACAGCAGGCTCTGCTTCTCTTTGGGCACCAGCGCCAGGATCTTTTTCACGTCGTGGATGAAGCCCATGTCGAGCATGCGGTCGGCTTCGTCCAGCACCAGCATCTGCACGCCGGAGAGGTCGAGAAAGCCCTGCTGCTGCAGGTCAAGCAGGCGACCAGGCGTGGCCACCAGGATGTCGACGCCGCGCTTCATGGCGTTGATTTGCGGGTTCATGCCGACGCCGCCAAACACCACGGTGGAGCTGAGCTCCAGGTGTTTGCCATAGGTGCGCACCGACTCCTCGACCTGGGCCGCGAGTTCGCGGGTGGGCGTGAGCACCAGGGCGCGGATGGCAACACCACCGAACTTGTTCTTGCCGCGCTCTGCCTGGCTCAGGCGTTGCAGCATGGGCAGTGTGAAGGCGGCGGTCTTGCCGGTGCCGGTCTGGGCGCCACCGAGAAGGTCGCGGCCGGCCAGCACGGCGGGAATGGCCTCGATCTGGATGGGGGTGGGGGTTTCGTAGCCGTGCTCGCGCACCGCCTGCACAATGGCCGGAGCCAGGTTCAGATCGTCAAATGTCATGTGAAGAGGCGCCCGTCCAGGGCGCTGGGGGCATCTGCCTGTGCGGGCGCGGTAGCACCCGTTCAGTCGAAGGCAGATGGGATCAAGAAGTGGGTCGGCAAGCTCGAAGTCTCAAACCGCAAACCCTCCAGCAGGCTGCTGGCGTTGTGAGTCACTGACGCTCAACAACGCGCTCGATTGTCGCACGTCTGCTGAAAAGACCGGTCAGCGGGTGCTGCGCGCAAGACACCTCCCCCATTTTCATAATGCAGAGATCCGTGTGACGACTGGCGTTTTCGCCCATCTCCCCGCGCCCGCGGCGCCGGCGCAGCCCAAATCCCGGCGTCACGCGTTACCTTCCATTCAGAGCACCCCATGAACACCCCGATGATGCTGCGGCTGGGCGTGGCCAACGACATGAGCAGTCTTCGGCCCACGCTGCAGGACTGTCTGGAGACCGTGCTTTCGGTCTCGGACACGATGGTCGACGACCTGCTCGACGGCCTCACCGCTGCCGTGGACGCTGCGGGCGCGGCGCGCGTGCCTCAGGTGCACGGCCGGGTCGATCCGGCACTGGTCAGGCGGTTCCTTTCCGACGCCGACGCCATCAAGCGCACCTGGCAGACCCAGCTCCGCCAGGCGCTTTACCACGGTGGCCAGGTCGGCGCGGCAAGCGCGTCTCCTGTGCGTTTCGATGACCTTCGCCTGCTTGACGAACAGCACATCGACGCCTCGATTGGCTTTGCGCTGGCCGAACAGGAGCTGATGCGCGCCAGCGCTGAGCTGTTGCCGCGGCTCAATGCGCTGGTCAGCAGCCTGATGGGCTGGCTCACGGTGCAGGCCGACATCAACCCCCTGAAGCCCGCCGCTTTTGCTTGCGCCCTGCGCGAGACACTGCTGCACCACGTGCCCAATGCCGCCCAGCGAAACGCATTGCTGGCGCCGGCTGCTGGCATCCTGGGCGAGAGCCTTCGGCAGGTGTACCGGCAGCTCATTCAATGGCTGATGGCGCATGGCGTGGAGCCGCTGGACGTGCAGGTGTTGCGGCTCAAGCGCGCACCGGCAGCGCGCAGCCCACTGGGGCGCACCTTGCTCACCCTGGGCCGTTTGCGCCAGTTGCTGGCGGGCGACCTTGAAGCCAGTCAGGCGAGCCAACAGGAATTTGTGCAGACCGTACCAGTGTCGATGACCGCGCTGGAAGACATGGACCTGCTGGAGCCCATGATGGCGCGCTTGCGCCACCGCGCCACCCGAACCGCCACGCAGCCCCCTGTGGCCGAGCTGCCCGTGGTCGACGAGCACAACCTCGGCCGCCTGCTGGGACAGGAGGTGGTGCGCCTGATGCTCGACAACCTCACCCAGGACGAGCGTCTGCTGCCAGCGATCCGCCAGCAGATCGGGCTCATGGAACCGGTGCTGATCGAACTCTCGCACGCTGACCCGCGTTTTTTCAGCGAGCGTCAGCACCCGGCGCGCCAGCTGCTGGAGGTGGTGACCCAGCGCAGCCTGGGTTATCTCAGCCAGGGCGACGAAGGTTTCTCGGACCTGCTGCGCTCGGTGGCTGCTGCGGTGAAGGCGATCCGGCGTGCGCCGGCCACAGAGGAAAGCTTTGCGCGCCTGTTGAGGCGGTTGCGCCGGCGCTGGGACGAAGACGACGCGCGCAAGAACCAGATGCGAAACGAGGCTGCCCGCGCCCTGTTGCACGCCGAGCAGCGCCACCTGCTGGCCGAGCGGCTGGCCGCTGACTTTCGCCAGCGCATCGCAGACAAGGAACTGCCGCCTTTCGTGGTCGACTTTCTGTGCCGCCCTTGGGCGCAGGCAGTCGCACAGGCGCAGCTCTCGGGCGTGCTGGAGGCGGGCGAGGGTGTGCCGATCACCAGCATTGCCGACGATCTGATCTGGAGCGCGCAGACCCGGCTGATCCAGCGTGACCGCAGCCGCCTGGTCCGGTTGATGCCGCGGCTGCTCAGCCAGCTGCGCCAGGGGTTGCTGCGCCTGGAGTACCCGGCCGACCGCACCGGTGCCTTTTTTGATGCATTGGTGGCGCTGCAGGAGCAGGCCTTCGAGCCAGCCGTCGCACCGGACGATTCACTCGGTTTGCCCACCAGCCGAAGCACGCCACCCAGAGACGTTCCCATCCTGCGCGATCGGGTCGGGGTTGCAGACGCTTTACCAGCCATCGAGCAAACCAACAACCAGACCGAAATGCCCATCGCGTCCGACGCTGTGGAAGCCGAGCCGACAATACCGCCCAGCCAGCCCAATCGCAGCTTCTGGATGGCCGGCAGTGAAGCGCAGGACGTGGGCTATGTTGCGCTGGACTCGGGCCCGATGCCCTTGGAGCCGCTGGAGCTGCCGGCCACCGAGCTGCTGCCAGGCGCCTGGGTCGACCTGCTGATCGAGGGCGAATGGGTGCGCGCGCAGCTCACCTGGGCCAGCCCACATGGCACCCTGTTCATGTTCATCTCGGCCAAGGGACTTGCCCATTCCATGACCCGCCGCACGCTGGAGCGGTTGCGCAGCACCGATGTGCTGCGCGTGGTCTCACGCGGCGATGTGGTGGAAGGCGCGCTGGACGCGGTGGCCGCACAGGCTTTGCGCAATGCCGGCATGCGCGACGCCAGTTAGCGCAACGGCAACAGCGGTTGCGCGCACACCGCGATCGAGTCCCGGTTTCAAGGCGGTCGGCGCCCGCTGAAGCCAAGCGTTTTTGGCGGCGGGCGATAATGGAACGCTTGATGGTCGTCGCGCACGGCCGTCCCGCCCGCCTTCAGGCGCCGATGCCCCCGCGGTATTTTGCGTCCGGCGGCGCGCCCCCTTTGACCCCAAAAGATACGGTTTCACCCATGGCTCAATACGTTTTCTCCATGAACCGGGTCGGCAAGATCGTGCCGCCCAAGCGCCACATCCTGAAGGACATTTCGCTGTCCTTCTTCCCTGGCGCCAAGATCGGCGTGCTGGGCACCAACGGCTCGGGCAAGTCCACCTTGCTCAAGATCATGGCTGGCATCGACAAGGAAATCGAAGGCGAAGCGATTCCGATGCCCGGCATCCGCATCGGCTACCTGCCGCAGGAGCCGCAGCTCAACCCCGATCAGAACGTGCGCGAAGCGGTGGAAGAAAGTCTGGGCGAGGTGCGCGCCGCACAAAAGCGCCTGGACGAGGTGTATGCCGCCTACGCCGAAGAAGACGCCGATTTTGATGCGCTCGCCGCTGAGCAAGCGCAGCTCGAAGCCATCATCTCCACCGCTGGCACCGACAGCGAACACCAGATCGAGATCGCGGCAGACGCGTTGCGCCTGCCGCCGTGGGAAGCCAAGGTGGGCGTGCTTTCCGGGGGCGAGAAGCGCCGCGTGGCCCTGTGCTGTTTGCTGCTCTCCAAGCCCGACATGCTGCTGCTCGACGAGCCCACCAACCACCTGGACGCCGAGTCGGTCGACTGGCTGGAGCAGTTCCTGGCCCGCTTCCCTGGCACCGTGGTGGCCATCACCCACGACCGATACTTCCTGGACAATGCCGCCGAGTGGATTCTCGAACTCGATCGCGGCCACGGCATTCCCTACAAGGGCAACTATTCGCTGTGGCTGGAGCAGAAAGAGGCGCGGCTGGAGCAGGAGCAGCGCACCGAAGACGCCCGCACCAAGGCGATGAAGAAGGAACTGGAGTGGGTGCGCCAGAACCCCAAGGGCCGCCAGGCCAAGAGCAAGGCGCGTCTGGCCCGCTTCGAAGAGCTGAGCGATGTCGACTACCAGAAGCGCAACGAAACCAACGAGATCTTCATCCCGGTGGCCGAGCGCCTGGGCAACGAGGTGATCGAATTCAAGGGTGTCACCAAGAGCTTTGGTGACCGCGTGCTGATCGACAACCTGAGCTTCCAGATTCCGGCGGGTGCCATCGTCGGCATCATCGGCCCCAACGGTGCCGGTAAATCCACGCTGTTCAAGCTCATCAGCGGCAAAGAGCAGCCCGACAGTGGCGAGGTGAAGATCGGCCAGACGGTGAAAATGGCCGTGGTGGATCAGAGCCGCGAAGACCTCGAAAACGACAAGACCGTGTGGCAGGACATCTCGGGTGGCCTGGACATGATCACGGTCGGCAAGTTCCAGATGCCCAGCCGCGCTTACTGCGGGCGCTTCAACTTCTCCGGCGGCGACCAGCAAAAACGCGTGGGCAGCCTCTCGGGCGGCGAGCGTGGCCGCCTGCACCTGGCCAAGACCCTGGCCGAGGGTGGCAACGTGCTGCTGCTGGACGAACCGTCGAACGACCTGGACGTGGAAACCCTGCGCGCGCTGGAAGAAGCGCTGCTGGAATTCGCCGGTTGCGCGCTGGTGATCAGCCACGACCGCTGGTTCCTCGACCGCATCGCCACCCACATCCTCGCCGCCGAGGGCGACAGCCAGTGGACCTTCTTCAACGGCAACTACCAGGAGTACGAAGCCGACAAGAAGAAGCGTTTGGGCGAAGAAGGCGCCAAGCCGAAGCGGGCTCGGTTCAAGTCGCTGGCTTGACCCACCCCCGCCGCGCTTCGCGCGACCCCCTCAAGGGGGCGACGCTGGCCGACCGGCAAAGCCGGATCGGCGGCGTCCTGGGTTGAACTTCCACTCGCTCCGGAGTTGCTCTTGGAACCACTTGACAAACAGGTCCTCACCGACATCCGCCACTGGATCGAGAAGGCGGTGATCGGGCTCAACCTGTGCCCGTTCGCCCGCGCGGTCTATGTGAAGAACCAGGTGCGCATCGTGGTCAGCCGGGCGCGGCATCTGGATGCTTTTCTGGACGAGCTGGACGCTGAGCTGGAGCTGCTCAAGACCTCACCGGCCGAGCAGATCGACACCACGCTGCTGGTGCACCCCACGCTGTTCCCCGACTTCCTGCAGTTCAACGACTTTCTCGGCGTGGTCGAGGACGTGGTCACCGAGCACGAGCTCGACGGTGTGATCCAGGTGGCGAGCTTTCACCCGGCCTATCAGTTTGATGGCACCGAGCCCGACGACATCAGCAACGCGACCAACCGCGCGCCGTATCCCACCCTGCATCTGCTGCGCGAGGACAGCATCGAGCGCGCGGTGGCCAGCGACGCTGGCGATGCAGACGCCATCGTCGAGCGAAACATCGCCACGCTGCAGGCGCTGGGGCACCAGGGCTGGCAGCGTTTGCTGTTGAAAGACTGAACTGGCGGGTTCTTGGCGCTTGATCCATTGGTAGGGTCTGCGCGGAATGGGCACAATTGCAGGCATTTCCATTTGCCGCCCTCCGGTGGCGCCCAAAACGATGAATGTTCGTGCCGATGCTTCCCTGCAGCCCTGTCTGAACGAGGCCTTGGAGCTGGCGCGCGTCTGGATACCGCACTGGCTCGAACAGGTGGGTGTCGAGCTGTTTCAGCGCGAAGCGGCTGCCCTGCACGGCCACGAAAAACACGGCTTGGGCCATGCGCGCACCGAGCTGATCACCCACCGCGATCTGCTCGCCAGCCGCTTCCTTGAAGCGCTGCAGGCCGACTTGCTCAACACCGAAACCGCGCCTGCGCCCGGCTCGGTCAAGCCCAGCAACCCACCTCGCCGCCTCACCGCCCTGAGCTTCGACGATCTGGAGCTGATGGACGACGAGCAGGTGCAGCAAACGGTGGACCTGGCGCGCTGGCAGCAGGTCGTGAAGATGGCCTGCGATGAAGAGCTGGCCGCCTTCAGCGCGCGACTCAGCCGAGCCCAGGGCTTCGATGCGGTGCGGATCGAATCCAATCCACTCAAGCCCGACGCTGTGGTGGCCGCCCTGGTTCGCGCCATGGACACGCTGCGCGTGCCGGAAGATGTGCGCGCCCGCTGGCTGCACGTGGGTGCACTGATGCTGGGCCAATCGCTGGTCACCTTCTACCGCCAGCTTGAGCAGTGGCTGGAAGCGCAGGGCGTGGCTGCTGCCGGGTACGTGGTGATCCAGGCACCAGAGTCGCGTGGCGTGGTGGGCGCCACGGCCGTCAAGCGCGCGACAGACAGCCTGCCAGCGGCGGCCTCATTGGCAGGTCGCGATCCCCTGCTCACACTGGACCACCTGCACCAGCTGCTGGTGGGCAACCTGGAGCAGAGCGGCGCGGGCAGCGGCAATGCGATGGTGCGCAACCTGGCCGCCGAGGTGGTCACGCTGCTGTTGCGCCGCATCGCCGAAGACAACCGGCTGCTGCGTCCGGTGCGCGATCTGGTGCAGATGCTCAAGGAACCCCTGTCGCAGCTGGCGCGCAGCGAGCCCCGTTTTTTTGCCGATCGCCAGAACCCCGCGCGCCAGTTGCTGGACGACATCACCGCACGCAGCCTGGCCTTCACCAGCGAGCAAGACACCGGCTTCGGCAGCTTTGCCCGTCACGTGCTCGACGCCGTCAAATCGGCGCAGGCCGCAGGTCCGCAACTGGCCGAACAACTGCCGGGTGTCCTGCAACAGTTTCAGGCTGCGGTTTCGCCTGCGGCCGCTCCCGCCCAGGGGCGGGCACTGCAAACGCTGGTGCTCGTGGAGCAACGCAACCTGCTGGCCGAGCGCATCGCCGACGAGATCGAGGCGCGCCCCGATTTCGCGCGCGCGCCGGGCCTGGTGCGCCGGTTCCTCACCGGCCCCTGGGCGCAGGTGATTGCTCATGCGCGCCTGTCCACCGAAGCGGGCCAGATGCCGGGCGGCGCCGATGCACCGGCGCTGCGCTTCATGGCCGTGTTGCCCGATCTGCTGTGGTCGAGCCAGCTGGCCCAGGCCAGCCGCAACCGCCCGCGCCTGATCAAGATCATCCCCCATGTGTTGCGCACGCTGCGCGAGGGCCTGGACACCATCGAATATCCGCGCGGTCAGTCAGAGCCCTTTTTTCAGGCGCTCATGGGGCTGCACGAAGCGGCCTACAAAACCCAGCACCTTGCGGGCAATGAGGCAAGCCCGGGTTTTGATCTGGATGACGAACGCGCCGACCGGCGCCGCAGCGTGGAGCCCGAGCCCTGGATCCGTGAGACCGAGGCGCGCGAATCTGGCTTCATGACCGACGCCGACATGCTGCCCACGCCCGACTTTGCCGATACCCAGCCCCTCACCAGCGACTGGCAGGGCCTTCAGGCCACACCTGGCGATGCGCTTCGGGTCGGTGCCTGGATCGATCTGCAGGAGAACGGGCAGACGCAGCGCTGCCAGCTCACCTGGGCCAGCCCGCATGGCCGCATTTTTCTGTTTACCGCGCCCGGTGGCCGCTCGGTGTCGCTCAGCCGATCCGGGCTCGACCGGTTGCAGCGCGCCGGCTTGCTGCGGGTGGTGGCAGAGCATGGCGTGCTGGACGACGCGCTCGATTCTGTGGCGCGCGAGGCGCGCGACAACAGCGCGCGACACTGAGGCCCTTCTCGCTGTACGCGCCGTGCTTCAGGCCTTGCGAAGCAGCTTCTTGCGCACCAGGCCAATGTTGCTGCGCAGGGCATAAAGCTCGTCGGTATAAGACAGCGGTACCACCACCTTTTCCACCTTGCTTTCCATCGCGTCGAGCTGCGCCAGCAGCGCCTGCACCGAGCCTGCGCCATCGGTTTCATGCTGCTGTTCGATGTCGCGCAACTCGGCGTACCAGCGGAACACCCGAGAGCGGATGCGAAAGGTGTAGAGCGGCGGCACGATGCGCGAGAGCGGCAGCGCCAGCGCAATGATCAGGCCCATGGCCAGCCACATGCGCTCGACCAGGTTGGCCAGCCAGAAAGGCAGGTAGCGCTGCAGGAACGGCGGCCCGTTGCGGATCGCGCGCACCGCCTCCGGCGAGAGCGGCACCTCGCTGTGCTCCAGGCTCGGGTATTCGCGCGGCCCGGCTGAACCAGCCCGAGCCACCGTGCAGGCTGGTGGCTGTCTGCGCAAACAGCTGCAGGATGGCCGGGTGGGTCTTGGTGCTGGCCAGCAGGCTGGTGGTGGACGCCACCAGCCGCATGTCGCGCCCAGGAATGTTCTTCGGCCAGGTCGACCACGCCTTGTGGCATCACCACCGGTGTGAGGTAGCCGAAGCGGCGCGAATAGGCTTCGCTCTGGGCGAAATCGAGCAGCTGGATGCCGGGCGACTGCAGCAGCATCTGCACCATCAGCGACTCGGGCGCCGAGGCAAACACCACCGCGTCTAGCTCGCCGTCGAGAAACGCCACCGTGGCCGGCGTCTGCGCCAGCTCACTGAGTTGCACCTCGCGCCGCTCGACCCGGTTCACATCGAGCAGGGTGGAAAACAGCCGCGGCACGCCGCTGCCCGGCGTGCCCACATTGACACGCCAGCCCTTGAGCTCGGCCAGCGTGGTCACGGTGCCATCGGTCGGCATGTTGTGGGCGGCGGCTTCCCGGTAGAACAGCCACAGCGGCTCCACAAACAGGCTGCCCAGCGAAACGATGGACTCCTCGTCGTCGTAGCCAATGTCGGCGCTGCCGCCCTGCACAAATCCCAGATCGGCCTTGCCCGATCGAATGAGCTCCAGGTTGTCTGAAGAGCCCTCCGAGGGCAGCAGTTCCACTGCAATGCCGTAGCGCGCCAGCGCCTCGGCGTAGCGTTTGCCAAATTCGTCGTAAGCGCTTTGCGCCGGGCCGGTGGCCAGCACCACCCGCTTGGGCGGGTTCGGGTTGAGCCACCAGTAAGCCATCCCCAGCAGCAGCACCGTGAGCAGCGCAAACGGCCCGATGGAAACCGCCAGATCGCGCAAGGAGAGCAGGGTGTAGCGAATGCGGGTGGTCATGGAGCTGACGTTAGCACGGCGGCCGAGCCGCTTCGCTCCGGCGGCTGCGCGCCAGCGACGGGAAACCGCAGGCAAAAGCGGGTGATGCCGGCCGCGGACTCAACCGTCACCGTGCCGCTGTGCGCCTGCATGATCGCCTGGGTGATGGCCAGGCCCAGACCGGTGCCCTCGGCGCCGAGGTGGACACGCGATTTGTCCACCCGGTAGAAGCGGTCGAACAGGCGCGGCAGGTGTTCAGGCGCGATCGTGGGACCGGCGTTTTCCACACACAGACTGGGCTCGCCGCGGGTCTGGCTCAGGCGCACGGCCACGCGCGAACCCGCTGGCGCGTGACGAATGGCGTTGGACAGCAGATTGCTGATCGCCCGGCGCAGCATCAGCTTGTCACCAGCCACCGTGGCGTCGCCTTCCAGTGCCAGGACAATGCCCTGGTCGTCGGCCACCACATCGTAAAAGTCGAACAGCGCCTGCACCTCGTCGCGCAGCCGGACCGGCTCGCGGTGCGGCAGCGCCAGGCCGTGCTCGGTCTTGGCCAGCAGCAGCATGTCGGACACCATGCGGCCCAGGCGCTGGAACTCTTCGGCGTTTGACGCCAGCGTGTCGCGGTAGGCCGGGGCGTCGCGCTGCTGGGCCAGCGTGACCTGGGTCTGGGTCAGCAGGTTGCTGATGGGGGTGCGCAGCTCGTGCGCCAGATCGCTGGAGAATTCGGACAGACGCTGGAAGTCGCGCTGCAGCCGCGCCAGCATGGTGTTGAGTTCGGCCGCGAGTTCGGCCATTTCCACCGGCACGCTGGCCACCGGCATGCGCTCGCCGAGCTGGTGGGCCGTTACCCGCCGGGCGCGCTCGCGCATGTCGCGCAGCGGTGCCAGGCCACGCCGCGCGGCCCACCAGGCCAGCCAGCCGCTGAGCAGCGCCGCGACCACCAGGTAGACCATGAGGCTGCGCTGCAACTCTTCCATGAAGTGGGTGTGGTGGTGCGTGTCCATGGCCAGCAACAGGCGCAGCCCTGGCGCGCTATCGCCGCCCATGAAAGCAGGCGCTGGCAAGGTCACCGCCGCGCCGCGCAGCAGGGTGCCGTCCCAGACCCAGTCGGTGGGCTGCAGGGCGCCCGCGGCGGGGGCCAGATCGGCCGGGAAGGACTCGGCGGCGGCCCCATACAAGGTTTGCTGCGCCTGTTCCAGCCGCACCGTCAGGCCGGTGTGACTTTGCAGCAGCTCGGCCAGCCGCTGCGACAGCTCGCCCAGGCCGGTGCTGCTGGCCAGCACCTGGCGCACCAGGGCGGCCTTGTCGGTCAGGTAGTCGCGGTCGAGGTCGACAAAGTGCGCGTGGTTGGCCCGCATCACCAGGGCGCCCAGCCCGCAGAGCACGGCCAGCGAGACCGCGCTGTAGAGCAGGGTGAGCCGCGCGGTGAGGGTGAGGCGCCAGCTCACGCGCCCGGCTCCGGGATCTCCATCACATAGCCCATGCCGCGCACGGTGTGGATCAGGCGCGGCTCGAAGCCTTCGTCCACCTTGGCGCGCAGCCGGCGCACGGCGACGTCGATCACGTTGGTGTCGCTGTCGAAGTTCAGGTCCCAGACCTGGGAGGCGATCAGCGAGCGCGGCAGCACCTCGCCTGGGCGCCGCATCAGCAGCTCCAGCAGACCGAATTCCTTGGCGGTGAGATCGATGCGCCGCCCGGCGCGCGTGACCCGCCGGCGCAGCAGGTCGAGCTCCAGGTCGGCCAGGGACAAGGTGGTGAGTTCCTGCACCGGCCGTCCGCGCCGCAGGATCACCCGCACCCTGGCCAGCAATTCAGCGAACGAAAACGGCTTGACGAGGTAATCGTCCGCGCCCAGCTCGAGTCCGCGTACCCGGTCTTCCACCTGATCGCGCGCCGTGAGGAACAGCACCGGCATCTGCCGGCCCATGCTGCGCAGGCCGGCGAGCACCTGCCAGCCGTCGAGCTCGGGCAGCATCACGTCCAGAATCACCAGGTCGTGCTGACCAGCGAGTGCCAGGTGCAAACCGTCGTTGCCGCGCGTGGCGAGGTCCACCACGAAGCCGGCCTCGCGCAGGCCCTGGCGAAGGTACTCGCCGGTCTTGCCCTCGTCTTCCACGATCAGGATGTTCACGGCCCGTAGTGTGCCTGCTCAGGCAGCGCCAGAACCCAAGCTGACAGATTTGTCATGTGGCCGACAGGCGCCTGTCGGGCGGCAGCCAGCACACTGGGTGCATGCCCAAAAATCACCGCTTGCCGGCGCCACCGCGCCGTTTCCCCAGGGTGCTGATCGGTTGCACCGCGCTCGCGCTGCTGCTGCCTTTGAGCGCCTGGTCCCAGACGGCCACCGCGCCGCCGCAGGCCGGCATGGCCCCGCCGCTGGTGGACTGGCGTGGCGCCAACGACGCCGTGGCCCAGTTCAGGCGCGGCCACATCGACCTGCTCAAGTGGGAAAGCGCCAACCTGCCCGCCGAGTCGGCCGCGCCGGCCGCCGCGCCCAACCTGATGCTCATGACGCCGGCCGACGCGGTGCGCCAGGCCTGGCGCGTGCACCGCGAGCTGGCGCGCACCCAGAGCCGCCTTGGCAGCCGAGGCCACACAGCGCCTGGCCGACGGCCGCTGGGACACGGTCGACCCCAGTCTGCAGCGGCGCGTGGACGACATGGACGAGCTGCTGGAAGTGGCAGCCGACGCCCGCAGGGCCTGGTTGAACGCGGTGGCCGCGCGCAAGGTGTTGCGCTTTCGCGAAGCGGCGCTCACCAGCGCCGAGGCCGGCGAAGAACTCGGCCGGCGCATGGTCAGCGTGGGCAACTGGAGCCCTTTGCAGGCCACGCCCTTCCAGCTGGCGCGCGCCTCGGCCCGCATGGCGCTGCAAAGCGCGCAGCTCGCTTCCATGAAGGCCGATGGTGCGCTGCTGCAATTGCTGCGCCTGAGCGGAACCGACTCGCGCCTGGGCCTGCCCGCCGATCTGCCCGAGCTGCCCCCTGAGGCGCTGGCCCGCGAGACCTGGCAACAGCGCCTGGCTGCGGTGCAGGCGCATGTGCCTGGCATGGACGCGGTGCGCAACCGGGTCGCTTCCGAGACGGCCTTCGCGGTCTACCAGACCAGCCACTCGATGGCGCGCGCCAGCCGAGGCGAGGTGCTGCAGCTGCGCCGCTTCATCACCGAAGAAACGCTGCTGCACTACAACGGCATGCTGAAAAGCGTGTGGGACCTGCTGGGCGAGGTTGGCAACCAGGCCAGCGCCGAAGTCGATGCCATCGAAGCCCAGCGCGATTTCTGGCTCGCCGAGACCGATCTGCAATGGACGCTGCAAGGTGGCGCGCCCACCAGCTTTGTCTCGCCCGGCGGCGGTGGCACTGACGCCGCTGCACCCGCCCACTGATTCAGGACCGCCCCACATGACCCAATCCGCAAGCCCAACACCCGACGGCAGTTTTTCACTGGCGCCGCCGTCTCGCTGGCCAGCGTGGCCGTGGCCCGATCGGCCCTCGCAGCCCTGCCCGAGCCGGTGATACAGACCTCGGTCAACACCGCGCCGCCGCTGGTGCCTCAGACCGGTCGCCCCTACAACCCGGTGGTCACGCTCAACGGCTGGACGCTGCCCTGGCGCATGAACAACAACGTCAAGGAGTTCCACCTGGTGGCCGAGCCGGTGGTGCGTGAAGTCTCGAAAGGTTTCAAGGTCAACATGTGGGGCTACAACGGGCAGAGCCCGGGCCCGACCATCGAGGTGGTCGAAGGCGACCGCGTGCGCATCTTCGTCACCAACAAGCTGCCCGAGCACACCAGCGTGCACTGGCACGGCCAGCGCCTGCCCAACGGCATGGACGGCGTGGCAGGCCTGAACCAGAAGGCCATTCCGGTGGGCAAGACCTATGTCTACGAATTCGTGGCGCGGCGACCCGGCACCTTCATGTACCACCCCCATGCCGACGAGATGGTGCAGATGGCCATGGGCATGATGGGTTTCTGGGTCACGCATCCCAAGGCCGGGCACCCGCACATCAGCGAGGTCGACCGCGATTTCTGCTTTCTGCTCAACGCCTTCGACGTCGAGCCTGGCGCGCGCACGCCCAAGATCAACACCATGCTGGACTTCAACATCTGGTGCTGGAACAGCCGCGTGTTCCCCGACATCGACACGCTCAATGTGCGGCTGAACGACAAGGTGCGCATCCGCGTTGGCAACCTCACCATGACCAACCACCCGATCCACCTGCACGGCCACGAATTCGAGGTGACCGGCACCGATGGCGGCCCCACGCCGCCCGGCTCGCGCTGGCCCGAGGTGACCACCGACGTGGCGGTGGGCCAGATGCGCCAGATCGAATTGCTCGCCGACGAAGAGGGCGACTGGGCCATGCACTGCCACAAGAGCCACCACACCATGAACGCCATGGGCCACGATGTGCCCACCATGATCGGCGTGGACCACCGCGGCCTGGTGAACAAGATCCAGAAGGTGGCGCCCGACTACATGGTCATGGGCGAGCGCGGCATGGCCGACATGGGCGAGATGGAGATGCAGATCCCCGACAACACCGCGCCCATGATGACCGGCACGCGGCCAGTACGGCTCGCTGGAAATGGGCGGCATGTTCACCGTGTTCAAGGTGCGCAAGGACCAGAAGCCGGGTGACTACAGCGACCCGGGCTCGTACGCGCACCCGCCCGGCACCTCGGCCTTCGAGTACACCGGCACTCTGGCCGAGCCCGCGCGTTTCCAGTCCGAGGTGAAGGCCGGTGGTCAACCCGTGACCGGGCTCAACAACCCACCGCGCGAAGCCGATGGAAAAGCCGTCTCCGGCCAATGCCCAGGCGGTCAAACCCAAGGGCCACAAGCACTGACCCCGAGGCGCAACGGCGCTCATGCCCTGCCGAACTTCCTTCACCCCGATCACTCTGAAAGCCTGTGCCCATGAAAACCTTGTTCACTCCCTTGCTGATGTCGCATTGCGCTGCTCGGCGCCTCGCCCGTGTTTGCCCACGGCGAAGAAACCCATGCCAAAAAGACGGGCCCCGTGGTCAAGGAACAAAAGGCCTGGGGCATCGCCGGCGATGCCAAAGCCGTGAAGCGCACCATCGCCATTGCGATGAGCGACAACATGCGCTTCACGCCGGCGAGCATCGAAGTCAACCAGGGTGACACGGTGCGCCTGACCCTCACCAACACCGGCCAGGTGATGCACGAACTGGTCATCGGCACGCAGAAAGAGCTGGCCGAACACGCGGCGCTCATGAAGCGCTTCCCCAACATGGAACACGAGGAGCCCTACATGGCCCACGTGGCACCGGGCAAGACCGGCGAGATCATCTGGACCTTCAACCGACCCGGCGATTTTGATTTCGCCTGCCTGCTGCCCGGTCACTTTGAAGCCGGCATGGTGGGCAAGATCCTGGTCAAAGCCTCAACTGGAGCCCAACAATGAAGAAGAACCCACTCGCTGCCAACGGGGGCGGCGTGCGCCGCCGTCATCTCGCGGCTGCTCGCGGCCGCCGCCTGTCTGCCAGGCTGGGCATTCGCCCAATCCGCAACGGCCCAGTCCGGCCCGCTGATGCAGGTCTGGAAAGACCCGAACTGCGGCTGCTGCAAGGACTGGATGGTGTATCTGGAGAAGAACGGGTTTCGCACCCAGACCTTCGACACCGGCAACGCCGCCATCCGCGGCCGGCTCGGCATGCCGCAGAAATACGGCTCCTGCCACACCGCCCTGGTGGGGGGTTATGTGATCGAGGGCCACGTGCCGGCGCGCGAAATCCAGCGCCTGCTCAAAGAAAAGCCACAGGCCCTGGGTCTGTCGGTGCCGCGCATGCCGGTCGGCTCACCCGGCATGGACGGCCCCGAGTACGGCGGCCGAAAAGATCCCTTTGAGGTGTTGCTGGTCGCCAAAGACGGCAGCGCCACGGTTTTTCAACGCTACACCTGAAGGAGAACCCATGAACACCCTGCGCATCGCAACCCTGGCCGCCGTGCTGGCCACCCCGCTGGCCTGGAGCCTGCCTGCCGCCGCCCAGACCACCGCCGTCGGCATGTCGCGCCCGCCGCCGAACATGGCCGAAGGCGAAATCCGCAAGGTCAGCAAAGACACCGGCAAGCTCACCATCAAGCACGGTCCGATCAAGAGCATGGACATGCCGCCCATGACCATGGTGTTCACCGCCAAGGACCCGGCCATGCTCGACAAGCTGGCGGTGGGCGACAAGGTGCGCTTTGCCGTCGTCGACGAAGGCGGCAAGATGCTGGTCACCGACATCCAGCCGGCGAAGTGATCCGGCGCCGTTGAGCCTGCGGACAGCGCTCAACGATGGACATTCTGGCGCACGGTCTTTGGGCAGGGGCTGCGGTGGTGGCGGTGGCACCCCGACGTCCACCCGCGTCGCTCTGGGCCTGGACGGTGGCGCTCGCGGTGATGCCCGATCTGGGCCACATGCTGCCGGTGACCGGCTGGGCGATGGTGAACCTGGCCAGCGCCGACTGGTGGCAGTACGCCACCGCCTTGCCAGGGCAAGACCCACCGATGCCGCAGGCGAT
This sequence comes from uncultured beta proteobacterium, assembly GCA_963831255.1. Classification (GTDB taxonomy): domain Bacteria; phylum Pseudomonadota; class Gammaproteobacteria; order Burkholderiales; family Burkholderiaceae_C; genus Hydrogenophaga. The sequence goes on from CAWHPI010000001.1 coordinate 61,752, forward strand.
CCAGCTCTGGGCGCACCACCTGCACTGCACCCTGCACAGCGCGCTGGTCGCCGCGGTGGTGACCGCCGCGGTGTGGGCCTGGCGGCGCGCGTTCTGGTGGCCGCTGCTGGGCTGGTGGTCGCACATCGTGATCGATGTGTTCACCCATTCGGCCGAGTTTTTTCCTTCACCGGTGCTCTACCCGCTGACCTACTGGGGATTCGACGGCGTGGCCTGGAACCGCCCGGGCTTTCTCTGGGCGAACTACCTGGCCCTGGCCGGGGTGTGGGTCTGGCTGGGGTGGCGCGAGCGCGAACGCCGACGCCGCTGAAGGCTCAGCCGCCGCAGCTGAGCGCGGCCGCCTGCACCGGTTTCAGGCCATCGGCCTGCGTCACGACAAACACCACCCGCTGACCGGCGGCGCCGCTCAGGCTCAGCGTGTGTTGTTTGGCCTGGTTGGCGGCCCAGGGCGCCACCGGCTGGTAAAGCCGCACCACATGGTCGTTGCGCAGCGTTTCCCCCGCGTTTTCGCCTCGCGTGACCTCGCTCTTCTGATCGTCCTGCAGCACGGCCCAGTAACCGCCCAGGCTGGCCGCGCCCTTGCCCGTGCCGATCTGCGCCGTCACCTGCTGTCCTTCGCGCACCAGGCGCAGGCTGGGCACATCCGACGCGCTCGCGCCAGGCAGCTCATCGGCACGCTGGCCGCGCCAGCCCCGGTGGTCATCGCCGTTGAGCACCACCTGCGGTGTGTAGACATATTTGCCGCGAATCGCCTCCTTGATCTGGCGCTGCCGCTCGGTGGTCTGTGGCGTGGCGAACGGGTCTTTCCAGCCCAGGTGGTTCCAGTAGTTCACGTGAAAGCCCAGCGCGATCACGCCCGGCTGGCCTTTCAGGCCCGAGAGCCAGCGGTCGGCCGGCGGGCAGGAGCTGCAGCCTTGCGAGGTGTAGAGCTCGACCACGGCCGGCGGCCGCGCGCCCGCGCTCACCTCGCAGGTGGCGGCCTGACTGGGCAGGGACAGCATCGCCACCGCAGACAGGCTGGCCAATAGGGCAGCCCGTGTTGCACGGCGAAGTTTTGGAGGTGGTTTCATGAGCGCTCCTGGTTGACTGGCCCATGGGTCGCTCGCCGCTTGCAGAACTTACAAGCCGGGGTGTGCTGTTTCGTTGAACGGCCCGCCGGCGCTCAGCGAGACAGCGGCTGCACCGGCAAAGCGCTCAGTGGCTCAACCCGCGGTGGCAGCGCCATGCCGCGCTGCTGCATCACGGCGCGCAGGCGATCGGGCCGGTCGGTGATGATGCCGTCCACACCCCAGTCGAGCAGCCGTTCCATGTCGGCCGCCTCGTTCACGGTCCAGGGAATCACGCGCAGATCCAGCGCGCGGCTGCGCCGCAACACCGCCTGGCTCAGGTTGCTGTGGTGTGGCGACCAGACCCGGCCACCCGCGGCCACCACCAGATCGGCCGTGGTGTCGAACGCCTCGGCTCTGAGTCCCAGCGTCCAGTCGCCGCTGGCCACCGTGTCGAAGCGCGGCAGCTGGGCGGTGAGGAAAGCGGTGGGGATCTCGGGCGCGAGTTGTCTCGCGATTTGCAGCGTGCGCCAGTCGAAGCTCTGCAGACTCACGCGCTGCGCCATGCCGTGCGTGCGGACCACTTCCACGATGGCGCGCACAAAGGCCTCGGGTGTCGCCGATGGCACGCTGCTGCCCGGTTGCAGCTTGGTCTCGATGTTGAAGCGAACGGTATCGGCGCGCAGCGCGCGCACCCGCTCGAACAGCGCCGCCAGGGTCGGCATGCGCTCGCCGTCGCGCGGTACCTGGTCGGGGAAGTCGAGCGCGTAGCGACTGGCCGGGTTGATGCGGCCCACGTCCCATGCCTGCAGCTCAACAGCGGTCAGTTGGTGGATGGGCTGGTTTCGCTCGCGCAGCCAGAGGCCGCTCGCATCGCGCGTGATGTCCGGGTTGAGCACCGGATCGTGTGAAATCACCGGCACGCCGTCGGCGCTGATCACCACGTCCAGCTCCAGCGTGGTCACGCCGATGGCCAGCGCGGTCTCGAAGCCGCTCAGGGTGTTCTCGGGTGCCAGGCCCCGCGCGCCGCGGTGCCCCTGCAGATCAAAGGCCCAGGCCGGTGCGAGGGCGAGCAGCAGACCCAGGCAAACGAGTCGCCCCAGGCCCATCAGTGGCCCAGGATTTTCGACAGGAAATCCTTGGTGCGTTCCTGGCGGTTTTCGGGGTGGTTGAAGAACTCGTCTTTCGAGCAGTCTTCCAGGATGCGGCCACCCACGTCGATGAAGATCACGCGGCTGGCCACCTTGCGCGCAAAGCCCATTTCGTGCGTCACCACCATCATGGTCATGCCTTCCTTGGCCAGCGTCACCATCACGTCGAGCACCTCACCGACCATCTCGGGATCGAGCGCCGAGGTGGGTTCGTCGAACAGCATCACGATCGGGTCCATCGAGAGCGCGCGTGCAATCGCCACCCGCTGTTGCTGGCCGCCGGAGAGCTGGCCGGGGAACTTGTCCTTGTGCACCATCAGGCCCACGCGGTCGAGCATCTTCAGGCCCCGCGCCAACGCTTCATCGGGGCTGCGCCCCAGCACCTTCATCTGCGCGATGGTCAGGTTTTCGGTCACGCTCAGGTGCGGAAACAGCTCGAAGTGCTGGAACACCATGCCCACCTTGGCCCGCAGTTGCGGCAGGTTGGTCTTGGGGTCTTGCAGGCTGATGCCGTTGACCAGAATCTCGCCTTTCTGGATCGGCTCCAGTCCATTGACCGTCTTGATGAGGGTGGACTTGCCCGAGCCCGATGGACCGCAGACCACGACCACATCGCCTTTTTTGATGCTCACCGAGCAGCTGCTGAGCACTTGCACCGGCCCATACCATTTGGAAACGTCTTTGATTTCGATCATTGAGGAGACTCCTTAGCGAATGATGGCGATCTTCTTCTGGAGTTGCTTGACCATCCAGGACAGTGAGTAGCAAATCACGAAATAGAAGACCGCAGCGATGATGTACGACTCGCGGGTTGAGTTGAGGTTGGCGCCCGCGGTGCTGAAGCCGTGCAGCATGTCGTGCGCGGTGATGATGTAGACCAGCGAGGTGTCTTGAAACAGGATGATGGTCTGCGTGAGCAGCACCGGCAGCATGTTGCGAAACGCTTGCGGCAGCACCACCAGGCGCATGTTCTGGCTGTAGGTCATGCCCAGCGCCTGGCCCGCGTGCACCTGGCCCTTGGCGATCGACTGAATGCCAGCCCGCATGATCTCGCTGAAGTAAGCCGCTTCAAATGCGATGAAGGTGATGACCGCCGACATCTCCGCGCCAATCGGACGACCGATCAGCAGCGGCACCAGCAGGAAGAACCACAGCAACACCATGAGCAGCGGAATCGAGCGCATGCCATTGACGTAAATCGTGGCTGGTATTACCAGAATCTTGATACCCGAGAGTCGCATCAGCGCCAGCAGCGTGCCCAGCACAATGCCGCCCAGGGTGGCCACGGCGGTCAGCGCCAGGCTGAAATACAGGCCGTTCAGGATGTAATCCTGAAACACCTTCAGGGTGAAGAAAGAAAAGTCGAGCACGCCCATGTCAGTGCCCCCCGCCGCCGGTGGAGGACACAAAGCCAGGTACGGCGACACGCCGTTCCACCCAGGCCATGATGCGGTTGATGGTGAGCGCCGAGATCACGTAGAGCAGCGTCACACCGAGATAGATCTCAATGCCTCGGGAGGTTTCTTCCCCCGCCTGCTGGGCAAAAAAGGTGAGCTCGGCGATCGACACCGCATACGCGACCGACGAGTTCTTGAAGATGTTCATGCTCTCGCTGGTGAGCGGCGGAAGAATGATGCGGTAGGCCATGGGCAGCAGCACATAGCGGTAGGTCTGCCAGGTGGTGAAGCCCACAGCCATGCCGGCGTAGCGCTGCCCGCGCGGCAGGGCCTGTATGCCCGCTCGCACCTGCTCGGCGATGCGCGCCGAGGTGAAAAACCCCAGACCGAACACCACCAGCATCAGCTTGGGCGTGTCGGCAAACAGGGGGAACACCACCGGTACCACGTGGTACCAGATGAAAATCTGCACCAGCAGGGGGATGTTTCGAAACAGCTCCACCCACGCATTGCCCAAACGCACCAGCCAGGGGCTGCTGGGCAAGGTTCGGATGGTGCCAATGAGCGAGCCCACCAGCAGCGCCACGATGAGCGACAACACGGCCACCTGCACGGTCTGACCCCAGGCGTGCAGCAGCCAGTCGAGATAGGTTTCGGTGCCGGTGGCGCCGCCCGAGCCGAAACAACCCGGGACGGGTTCTCGGTCGATGATGTCAAGACAGAAAATATTGAGTTCTAGCGCCATGGCGTCTCTTCGCGTTCGTGGAAGTCAACTGAACGTCAAAACGCCTTCCGCTTTGCGGCGGAAGGCGTTGGGTGCGTGATGCAAGGAACTCACGCAAGCGTCAGCAGAGGCCGGCTCACTTCTTGGCGTAGTCTTCAGCCGGCTTGTCGTTTGGCGCCTTGAACAAGCCCTTGAGCGTGTCGCCCATGGCCAGGTTCACGCTGGTGTTGCGCGGTGGAATCGGGGCCTGGAACCACTTGGCGTAGAGCTTTTCCAGCGAGCCGTCGGCCATCATGGCCTTGATGCTGTCGTCCACGGCCTTCTTGAAGGCCGGGTCATCCTTGCGCATCATGATGGCAATTGGCTCGACGTTCAGGGTTTCGCCCACGATGGCGTAGTCGGCCGGCGCCTTGGAGCTGGCGATCAGGCCGGCGAGGATGTTGTCGTCCATCACGAAGGCATCGGCACGGCCCGATTCCAGCAGCAGGAAGCTGTCTGCATGGTCTTTGCCGTAGATCTCGTTGAAGTTCACGCCGTTGGCGCGCTCGTGTCTGCGCAGCAGCGCCACCGAGGTGGTGCCGGTGGTGGTGGCCACGTTCTTGCCGGCCAGGTCGGCCACCGATTTGATGTTGGAGCCGGCCTTGACGGCGGTTCGCACTTCGGTCACGTAGGTGGTGACGGCGAAGCTCACGTCTTTCTGTCGCGTGGCGTTGTTGGTGGTGGAGCCACATTCGATGTCCACCGTGCCGTTCTGCACCAAGGGGATGCGGTTGGCCGATGTCACCGGCGTGAATTCGATGGTGGCCGCCGGCATCAGCTTCTTGATCACTTGCTCGCACAGCTCAACGTGGTAGCCCAGGTAGCGGCCGCCGCCCACGGTGTATGACAAAGGTGCCGACGACTCACGCACGCCCATGACGATCTTGCCCGAGGCCTTGACCTTGGCCATGGTGTCGGCGGTTTGTGCCCAGGCACTGCCCGCAGCGACCAAAACGGCCAGGGCCAACAAATGCTTTTTCATGAAAACTCCAGGAAGGAATGAAGAAAAGAGAAAACAGGTTCAGAACAAAAAAACCCCGCCACGCAAGTTGCTTGGCGGGACTCCACAGGCGCCGGATTCCGAGTCCCGGACCGCTGCAGGAATGTAATGCTTTCGGCGCCTCATGAGCCCTCGGGTTTACGCGTGCGCGTTATGCAAAGCCCGCATGACCCCAATCGGTGCACCGCAAAAAGCACCCTTGGGCGTAGTGCAATATCTGTGCCGAACAACGGACTGGGGCGTCGTTGTGGCCGGTCCCTGTGGCGACAGCGGGCGATTTTCTTGACCCGCTTCGCTCCGTATGCTGGCGCTCATTCGACGCCAACGATTCGACTCGCCAGAACAAAACCCGGAGACCCGCCCATGGATGCCAGCCGCCAGCCCGACCTCATGCCCACCCGCGCCCACCACGCTTTCTGGCCCAGGCGCCTGCCGCGCAGCCTGCGCGTGCCAGACACCTCGATCTGGTTCAACCTGGCGGTGAACGCGCAGCGCTACCCGGACAAACCGGCGCTGGTGTTTTTTGACCTTGCCTTGAGTTACCGCGAGCTGCACCAGCAGGCTGAGCGGGTGGCGGCGCATCTTCAGGCCAAGGGGGTGAAGGCGGGCGACCGGGTGCTGCTCCTGATGCAGAACTGCCCGCAGTGGGTGGTGGCTTGTTACGCGATTGCGCGCGCCAATGCGGTGCTGGTGCCGGTCAACCCGATGAACCGGGCCGAGGAGCTCAAGCACACCATCACCGACCCCGACGTCAAGGTCGCGATCTGCGCCGCCGACCTCGCCGCCGAGCTGCTCAAGGCCAGTTCGGAGCTGCCAGCCGAGCAGCGCCTGACGCATCTGCTGGTGAGCCACTACCGCGACGCGATTGGCGCCGAGGCCGAACTGCCCGAGGCCTGGCAGCCCTGGTTCAACACACGGCACGCCTTGCCCGAGCTGCCCGGCGGCACGGTGAGCGACTGGCCTGAGGCGCTGGCCTGCACCGACACGCTGGGAACACACGACCGCCGGCCTGAAGACCTGTGTGTGCTGCCCTACACCAGCGGCACCACCGGCATGCCCAAGGGCTGCATGCACACCCACGCCAGCATCATGCACAACGCATTGGCCAGCTCGGTCTGGGGCAACTCGACCTCGGAAGCCGTCACGCTGCTGGTGGTGCCCATGTTCCACATCACCGGCATGGTGAGTGGCCTGCACGCCGCGCTGTATGGCGGCGCCACCATCGTGCTCATGCCGCGCTGGGACCGAGACCTGGCCGGACGCCTGATTTCCCGCTGGCGCGTCACCAGCTGGACCAACATCCCCACCATGGTGATCGACCTGCTGGCCAGCCCCCACTTCGCGCAGTACGACCTCTCCAGCCTGATCTACATCGGCGGCGGCGGCGCGGCCATGCCGCAGGCGGTGGCGCAGCGACTTCAAGACGCGTACGGCCTGCGTTTCGCCGAGGGCTACGGCCTGACGGAGACCGCTGCGCCCTCGCACAGCAACCCGCCCGACGCGCCCAAGCAGCAGTGCCTGGGCATTCCCTTCATGAGCGTGGAATCGCGCGTGGTCGACCCCGACACGCTGCAGGAAATGCCGGTGGGCGAGGCCGGCGAGATCATCATGCGCGGGCCCTCGGTGTTTGCCGGTTACTGGAAGCGGCCCGAGGCCACCGAGGCGGCGTTCGTCACCTTCGAAGGCCAGCGCTATTTCCGCTCGGGCGATCTGGGTCGGGTGGATGAAGACGGCTATTTCTTCATCACCGACCGGCTCAAACGCATGATCAACGCCAGCGGGTTCAAGGTCTGGCCGGCCGAGGTGGAAGCGCTGATGTTTCGCCACCCGGGCATCGCCGAGGCCTGCGTCATCGGAACCCGCGATGCCTACCGCGGTGAAAGCGTGAAGGCCGTGGTGGTGTTGCGGGCCGAGGCGCGCGGCCAGGTCACTGAGCAGGACATCGTGGACTGGTGCCACGAGAACATGGCGGTCTACAAAGCGCCGCGTGTGGTGCAGTTTGTCGAGGCGCTGCCCAAGAGCGGCAGTGGCAAGGTGATGTGGCGTTTGCTGCAGCAGGCCGAACCAGCGCAGTAGTCGGGTGGTTGGCCAGCGCGCTCGCGTCACAATGGCGCATGGCCGAGTCGTCACCCCCCTTGCGTCGAGCATTCCAGCGCATCTGGCAGCCACAGCGTGGTCTGTTCTGGCTGATGCTGGCGTTCAACGCGCTTTCGTCGGTGCTGGCCTGGACGCTGCACCTGCTGCAACCCACCGGCGTGCTGCTGGTCCTGATCACGCTGCTGGCCCTGTCCAACGCGGCCATGGGCTGGTGGATGCTGGCCCTGCTCTGGCGCACCAGCGCCGATCCCTCAACTTCTGGAGACAACCATGTTCAAAGCCCTGCTCGTCAACAAGACCGATGAAGCCGGTTACCACTGCACCCTGACCGATCTCGACGAGGCGCAGCTGCCGGCGTCGGGCGATGTGACGGTTCGCGTCGACTATTCAACCATCAACTACAAGGACGGCCTGGCCATCACCGGCAAGGCGCCGGTGGTGCGCAGCTTTCCGCTGGTGCCCGGCATCGACTTCGCCGGCACAGTGGCGGCCAGCGATCACCCGAAATGGAAAGCGGGCGACCGCGTGGTGCTCAACGGCTTTGGCGTGGGCGAGAGCCACTGGGGCGGCCTGGCGCAAATGGCGCGCGTCAAGGGCGACTGGCTGGTGGCCTTGCCCGAGGGCTTGAGCGCGCGCGACGCGATGGCGGTGGGCACCGCCGGCTACACCGCCATGCTGTGCGTGCAGGCCTTGCAGCGGCACTGGGATGCGGCCGGCGTGAAAGCTGGGCAGGGCGAGGTGCTGGTGACCGGCGCTGGTGGTGGCGTGGGCGGCGTGGCGATTGCCCTGCTGGCGGCGATGGGGCACACGGTGGTGGCGTCCACCGGCCGGCTCGACGAGAGCGACTACCTGAAGAGCCTGGGCGCCAGCGAGGTGATCGACCGCGCCGCGCTCAGCGCACCGGGCAAGCCGATGCAGAAAGAGCGCTGGATCGGGGTGGTCGATTCGGTGGGCAGCCACACGCTGGCCAACGCCTGCGCCAGCACGCGCTACGGCGGCGCGGTGGCGGCCTGCGGCCTGGCCCAGGGCATGGACTTTCCGGCCAGCGTGGCGCCGTTCATTCTGCGCGGCGTGACGCTCTACGGCATCGACAGCGTGATGGCGCCACTGGCCAGGCGCGAAGCGGCCTGGGCACAGCTGGCGCGCGATCTGGACCGCGAGAAACTCGCCGCCATCACCACCGAGGTGACGCTGGCCGAGGCCATTGCTTGCGGCGAGAAAATTCTGGCCGGTCAGGTGCGCGGGCGCGTGGTGGTCAACGTCAACGCCTGACCCTTTCGGGTGCGGGCGACCGCGCCCGTTTCAGCGCAGGATCAGCACCGGCACCGCGCTGGTGCGCAGCAGCGTGGTGGTGGTGCTGCCCACGATCAGCTGGCGAATGCGCGAGTGCCCGTAAGCGCCCATCGCCAGCAGGTGCATGTCGTGCGTCTGCGCGTGGTGCACCAGCGCCTCTTCGGGCTCACCGGTGGCGTGGGTGGTGGTCACCGCAAAGCCTTCGGCTTGCAGCGTCTCGCGCGCCCAGGTCAGGGCTTTCTCGGCGCTCGCGGCGTCGCTGGCGACCTGCACCACGTGGCAGTCCAGCCCCTTGAGCAGCGGGCTGAGCGCAATGCGCTCGACCGTCTTGCGCCCGGTCAGGCTGTCGTCGAAGGCGACCATGAAGCGCTGGGGTTCGCGCCAGGCACCGGTGGCGACCAGCACCGGGCGGGCCACGCTGCGGATCGCGCGCTCCAGGTGGTGGTCCAGGTGCAGCTTGCCGCTGGTGGCGTTCCTGCCGTGGCGTCCGAGCACAAACAGACGGGCCTCGTTTTGCAAATCAAGCAGGTTTTCGCTCAGGTCACCGTGGCGCTGGCGCTGGGTGAGATGGGTGATGCCCGCGCGCTCCAGCCGCGCGCGCAACTGCGCCAGCAGCAGCCGGCCGTGTTCCTGCGCGAGCTTGCTGCGCTGCTCGTCGATGCTGGTCAGATCGTTCAGCAGGTCTTCGCGCACATCCATGCCCAGCGTGCCGCTGAAATCGGCCAGTGGTGCGAGTTCCGGGTGGCGTTCCAGCACGTGCAGCAGCTCCAGCGGGCTGCCCATTCGGCGGGCCGCCCAGGCGGCCCAGTCGCACACATCGGTGGAGGTGCTGCTGGCATCGACGCAGGCGATGGTTTTCAGTTCGAGGTTCATGGTTTTTCTCCCTTGGGCAACCAGGCTTCGGTGGTGTCGGCCGGGTCGGTTTCCCCGTAGCGGTCCAGCAGGGTGGCGCTGGCCTCGTTCATGCCGAGCAGTTCCACGCGGGTGCCCTCGCGGCGGAATTTGAGCACCACCTTGTCCAGCGCGCCCACCGCGGTGATGTCCCAGAAGTGCGCGCGGCTCAGGTCGATGCACCACCGAGTCGAGCACTTCCTTGAAATCGAAGCCGGCCTGAAAGGCGTCGGCCGAGGCAAAGAACACCTGGCCGACGCACCGTGTAGCGGCGGCTGCGCCCGTCGGTGCTGGCCTCGGAGCCGACCGACATCACGCGGCCGACCTTGTGCGCAAAGAAGAAGCCGCTACAGCAGCACGCCGGCGAGCACGCCCTGCGCCAGATCGTGGGTGAACACGGTCACCAGCACGGTGACCAGCATCACCGTGCTGGAGCTTTGTGGGTGGCTGCGCAGCTTGCGCATCGATGCCCAGCTGAAGGTGCCGATGGACACCATGATCATCACGGCCACCAGCGCGGCCATGGGAATCTGCTTGACCCAGTCGCCGAGGAACACCACCAGGATCAGCAGGAACACGCCAGCGACCAGCGTGGACAAGCGCCCGCGCCCGCCCGACTTCACGTTGATGACCGACTGCCCGATCATGGCGCAGCCCGCCATGCCGCCCACGCAGGCCGGTGGCGATGTTGGCCACGCCCTGGCCGACGCATTCGCGGTTCTTGTTGCTCGGGGTGTCGGTGAGGTCGTCGACGATCTGCGCTGTCATCATCGATTCGAGCAGGCCCACCACGGCCAGCGTGGCGGCGTAGGGGAAGATGATGCGCAGTGTCTCGAAGTTCAGCGGCACATCGGGCAGCAGAAAAATCGGCAGGCTGTCGGGCAGCTCGCCCATGTCGCCCACGGTGCGAACCTCCAGCCCCAGCACCAGGGTGACGGCGGTGAGCACCACGATGGTGACGAGCGGCGACGGCACGGCCCGGGTGAGGTAGGGGAAGCAGATAAATGATGCCCAGCCCGGCGGCCATCATGCGCATAGACCTGCCAGCCCATGCCGATCAGCTCGGGCAGCTGCGCCATGAAGATCAGGATGGCCAGCGCGTTGACGAAACCCGGTGACCACCGAGCGCGAAACAAAGCGCATCAGCGCGCCCAGGCGCAGCGCGCCCGCGCCGATCTGCAGCACGCCGGTGAGCAGCGTGGCGGCCAGCAGGTATTGCAGGCCGTGGTCTTTCACCAGCGTCACCATCACCAGCGCCATGGCGCCGGTGGCGGCTGAGATCATGCCCGGGCGCCCGCCCGCAAAGGCGATCACCACCGCGATGCAGAACGAGGCGTAGAGCCCCACCTTGGGGTCAACCCCCGCGATGATGGAAAAAGCGATGGCCTCGGGGATCAGCGCCAGCGCGACCACCGTGCCGGCGAGCAGATCGCCGCGCAGGTTGGAGAACCATTCTTGGTGGATGCGTTGCAAAGAAATCATGAAAACCCAGACGGGCCGGGGTCCGTCGCGGTGGACGGGCCGGCTTCAGGCGTGAAGGAGGAGGGCCGTCAAGGGGTGGCAGGGGGTGCCGGGACGACCGCGGGAAACAGCGCGCGCTGTGTGGCGGCGCCAGCCTTGCTGGGTGTTTGTCACCCGGTTGGCCAGCGGCGCGGGCGCGCCATGGAGAGCCCCAAGTTTAACGGAGCCTCTTTTCTGGGCCAGATTCAGTCTGGGGCGTTGGCCGGCACGATGTGGCGGTAGGCGTGCCAGGTGGCGTGGCCGATCACCGGGCCGGCCACCAGCAGACCCAGGAACCAGGGCAGCATGGCCAGGGTGATGATGAGCGTGATCAGCGCGCCCCACAGCAGCATCACGCCGGGGTTTTGCAGGCAGGCGCGGATGCTGGTGAGGCCGGCCGAGACCGCGTCGACCTGGCGGTCCATGATCATCGGGATCGAGACCACGCTGGTGACGAAGATCAGGCCGGCAAACACCGCGCCCACCACGGTGTAGGTGATCAGAAAGCCGATGTTTTCCCAGGCGAAGATGTGGGCGAAAAAATTGCCGTCGGGCAGGTTGTTGAACGACACCGCAAACACCACCATCGAGGCCCGGCCCCAGAGCATTTCCAGGATCAGCAGCACGCCGGCAAAAATCGCCATCGCGCCCTTGGTGGGCCGCCAGGCGGTGAGCGAGGCGCCGAGCGAGGGGCGGTGGCTGTGGGTCTGCATCGCCTTGCTGGCGTCGTACAGGCCCAGACACAGAAAAGGCCCCAGCAGCAGAAAGCCCGCGCTCAGCGCCAGCACATAGGCGGGCGCCCGCTCGAAAACCGACAGCAGCGCGTGACCCATGGCGAAAAAGCACAGGCCGTAGAACAGGCCGATTCGCGGGCAGCGCTTGAAATCCTGCCAGCCCAGTCGCAGCCAGGTGAACGGATCGCGCGGGCCCAATGTGGCCAAGGTCAGTGAAAACACCGAAGGCCCGCGCGGTTCGCTGGTGCCGGGCGTGTCAGGGCTGTCGTGGGGCTGCTGCTGGGCAGCGTCGCCTTGTTCGGGGTTGGGCGGATTCGCCTCGTTTGTCGGGGCGGGCATCGCTGGGGCCATGGTGTTCTCTCCTGTGCCCGAGCAATATAACCACCCGTGCCCACATGGCCAGCGGGGTTATCCCGAGCGGGCCCGGCGTTTGCGATTGAGCAAGGGATCAGGCGGTGGGGTCGCGCAAGGCCTTGCGCCGCGCGGTGGTGTGTGGGCGCGGCCCGGGCTGGTGGCGCATGTGAAGCGCCAGTGCTGCGTCCATCGCCTGGGCGTGCTTGGAAAACCAGGCGGCCACCTCCAGCACCAGCTCGCGCACGGCCGGACACTGGCCGGCGCGCGCCATCGCCAGGCCGTCGCGCATCAGGTTGAGCACCACGCGGTGCTGCAGCTGGTGGTCGGCGGCGCCGGCGAAACGGGTTTCCCGCATCCAGCGGTCTTCCAGCTCGAAATGCGCGACCGTGTGGTCGATCACCGCGCCCCAGGCACTCGCCAGCTCGGCGTCGCTGGCGCGCTCGGCAGCGCCCAGCAGGGCCATGAATTCGCGGCTCGCGCGGTCCATGGGCTCGTGGTCCAGCTGCAGCATTTCGGTCCATTCAACGGGGCTCATCACCATCTCCTTGCGATCACAGGCCGCAGATTGCCAGCCCGAGCCCTTTGGGGTTTTGATCCAGCGCAGAAAAGGCGCATCACCGTGGTGACGATCGCCGCCCAGCGCCTGCCTCGCGCGCGCCGCCGCGCCGGTAAACTGCCGGCCCATGACCTCCGCCGCACCGACTCCGCCTTGCACCCCCGCCGCCGCGGTTGACGAAACGCTCAAGGCGCAAGGATTTGCGGTTTTGCCTGCCGCCGCCGTGCGCGAATGGGTGCAACCCGATGCGGCTGCGCTGCAAAGCTGGCTGCCCGGTTGGGACGATTTGCCGAGCGACGATTACCTGAAGGACGGCGGCAACTACCGCCGCCGGCGCCACAGCTGCTTTGTGGTGGCGGGGGAACGCGTCACGCTGGCACCGCACCGTGCCCACTGGCAGCCGCTGCAGTACAACGCGCTGCACGGCGGCATGCAGCGCTGGTTCGAGCCGATGGCCACCGAGATGGTGGCGCACCCGGCCTGGCAGCGCCTGCTGGTGCGGCTGGCGGGCCTGAGCTCGGCGATGCGCAGCGCACAAGCCTGGTTTGTCGAGGCGCACCAGTTTCGCATCGACACCACGGACGGCATTGGCCGGCCCACGCCAGAGGGCGCGCACCGCGACGGCGTGGATCTGGTGGCCGTGTTCATGGTGGCGCGCCACGGCATCAAAGGGGCTGAGACCCGCGTGTTCGAGGCCGACGGACCGAACGGCCAGCGCTTCACGCTGAGCGAACCCTGGTCGGTGCTGCTGCTGGACGACGAACGCGTGATCCACGAAAGCACGCCCATCCAGCCGCTGGAGGAGGGCGCGCTGGGCTGGCGCGACACGCTGGTGGTGACGCTGCGGCGCGGCGGCTTTCAGGGCGACTGAGCGGGCTGCCGGGGCGCCGCGCATGCCTGCTTGTTCGGCAGGTGGGCCAATAAATCGCGTGAGCAGACCCCGGTGTCGACGCGGCTGATCGCGCCTCGTTGCCAATATGCGGCCGGTTTCTCCTGCTTATTGAGGCATCGGCTGAGCTGGGTTCAGAAATCATTTGGGTCGTCGGTCGATCTTGATTTCAACGAAAAAGCAGCCGGGCCAGGCAATTCGTTGACACAGGGAGGTCAGGTAAGCCGCGATTGCACATCCACGGTTGCGTGGAGTCCACGTTCATTGCCTGTCGAGGAAAAAAATGACAAGTTCATTGCGTTTCAGCTTGCGGCTGCTGGTCGTATCGGGCATCGCAGCCCTGTGCGCCCTCGCCATTGCCACCGCCGTGGGCAGTTACCAGGCGGAAAAATCGGTCACCCGCGGCTTTGTCGCCAAGGATGTGGTGGCCGACATCCTGCCGCCACCCATGTACCTCATCGAGCTTCGCCTGCTGCTCAGCAGGGCCGTGGAGGGCAATCTTCCGCTGGCCGAGGCGAATCAGGAGTTCAAGCGGCTGACCAACGAGTACAACGATCGCGTTCGTTACTGGCAAGACAACCCGCCTTACGGACTTGAGGCGCAACTCCTGGGCGCACAACACGGCGCAGCGCAGCGGCTCATCACAGCGTCTGAAGCGGTGCTTGCGGCCCTGGGTCGTGACGACCGGGAGGCGACCGCGGCGGCGATGAAGACCGCTCACGCGCTGTACATGGAGCACCGCGCCGGCGTTGATTCCACCGTTTCCGTGGCCGGTGCGTTTGCCACCGATGCCCTCGAAAACTACCACCGAACTGGCCAACAACTGCTGTGGCTGGTGGGTCTGGTGTTTCTTGCTGCCACCGTGGGTCTTTCGCTTTTGGGCACCTCGGTGTTGCGCAGGGTGCTGCGTACGACCGGCGGTGAACCCGCCGAGGTGGCCCGCATCGCCAACGCGGTGGCCGAGGGAGACCTGACGGTGAAGGTGCACGTCAGAAACGGCGACACGACCAGCGTGATGGCCGCCATGGGCCGCATGTGCGCCCAGCTGCGCCAGCTCGTCAGCCAGGTCAGCGCCAGCAGCGAAAACATCGCCACCGGCTCGCAACAGATTGCCGTCGGCAACCAGGACCTGAGCGTGCGCACCGAGCAACAGGCTTCCAGCCTGCAACAGACGGCGTCGGCCATGGATGAGTTTTCCGGCACGGTCAAGACCAGCGCCGACAACGCGCGGGTGGCCACGCAGCTTGCCGTGTCGGCCAGTGGCGTGGCTCAGCGGGGCGCAGCGGTGGTGAGCAATGTGGTGTCCACCATGGAAGAGATTTCCCTGAGCTCGCGGCGCATCGGTGAAATCACGTCCGTGATCGACAGCATTGCCTTCCAGACCAACATTCTGGCGCTGAACGCGGCGGTAGAAGCCGCGCGCGCCGGTGAGCAGGGGCGTGGCTTTGCCGTGGTGGCGGCCGAGGTTCGAACCTTGGCGCAGCGCTCTGCCGGCGCTGCCAAGGAGATCAGCAGCCTGATCACGCAAAGCGTGAGCGGCGTGAAAGCCGGCACCCAGCTGGTGGCCGATGCCGGGGTCACGATGAACGACATCGTCGAACAGGTGCAGCGCGTCACCGACCTCATTGGCGAGATCTCCAACGCCACTGCCGAGCAGATGCAGGGCGTCGGTCTGGTGAGTACCGCGGTCAATCAGCTCGATTCGGCCACCCAGCAGAACGCTTCGCTGGTCGAAGAGTCTGCGGCGGCTGCGGGCGGATTGAAAAACCAGGCGGACGAGCTGGTGCGCCTGGTGGGCTTCTTCAGGCTGAAGCAGGCCTGACGCGCCGGTAGGGGCTGGTCAGCGCCAACTTGCCTGCACATGGGGCGCTTTCGCGCCCGCGTGTGAGGCTCATGTTTGCTTCTCAGGGCCTGTTCACACCCGTTCGAAAATCGCGGCAATGCCCTGGCCGCCGCCGATGCACATGGTCACCAGCGCGTAGCGGCCCTGCACCCGCTGCAGTTCGTACAAGGCCTTGACGGTGATCAGCGCGCCGGTGGCACCGATCGGGTGGCCCAGCGAAATGCCGGAGCCGTTGGGGTTGACCTTGGCCGGGTCCAGACCGAGCTCTTTGGTGACGGCGCAGGCTTGCGCGGCAAAGGCTTCGTTGGCCTCGATCACGTCGAGGTCGTTGACCGTGAGGCCGGTCTTCTTCAGCACCGCCTGCGTGGCCGAGATCGGGCCCACGCCCATGATTTTCGGGTCGAGCCCGGTGTGGGCATAGCCAACCAGGCGCGCCAGGGGCTTGGCGCCGCGCGCCTTGGCCGCGGCCGCGTCCATCAGCACCACGGCGGCGGCCGCGTCGTTGATGCCCGAGGCGTTGCCGGCGGTGACGGTGCCGTTTTCCTTCACGAACACGGGCTTCAACTTGGCCATGTCTTCGGGCTTGCAGTCGGGGCGGAAATGTTCGTCGGTGGCCCAGCTCACGTCGCCTTTGCGGCTCTTGAGCATGACCGGCACGATCTGGTCCTTGAAGCGGCCTTCAAGGGTGGCGCGCTCGGCGCGGTTGTGGCTCTCGACGGCGAGCGCGTCCTGCATCTCGCGGGTGATGCCGTACTTGGCGGCCACGTTTTCGGCCGTCACACCCATGTGGATGTTGTGGAACGGGTCGTGCAGCGCACCGACCATCATGTCGATCATCTTGGTGTCGCCCATGCGGGCACCGAAGCGGGTGGCCAGGCTGGCATAGGGCGCGCGGCTCATGCACTCGGCGCCGCCGCCGATGGCGATGTCGGTGTCGCCCAGCAAGATGCTCTGGCTGGCGTTGACGATGGCCTGCAGGCCCGAGCCACACAGGCGGTTCACGTTGTAGGCGGGCGTGGTCTCGGCGCAGCCGCCGTCGATCGCGGCCACGCGCGAGAGGTACATGTCGCGCGGTTCGGTGTTGACCACGTGGCCAAACACCACATGGCCCACGTCTTTGCCTTCGACACCGGCGCGGGCCAGCGTTTCCTTGACGACGAGCGCGGCCAGCGCGGTGGGCGGCGAATCTTTCAGGCTGCCGCCAAAGGTGCCAATGGCGGTGCGGGCTGCTGCGACGACGACGACTTCTCTGCTCATGGGGTGTCTCCTGAGGGTGGTGTTTGGGAAATTCGACTGACCCCTGTTCGATGCAGCGGGCCAAGCGCCCATGGTAAGCGCGGCTCGCTTACGCCAGGCTTGACGGGCGTCAAACGCCCGCCGATGAGCTCAGAAGCTTTGCCGCGCCAGCACCGCGCAGCCGGCCGTCGGCCATCTGCCCGGGCCGGGTCAGCAGCATCTCGCCCATGGCCACAAAGCTGCCGGTCAGCGCGCTGATGTTCACCTGGTGCGTGACCAGCACCAGGTTGCGCGGTGCCTTGAAGCCCTGGAGCGCCTGCAGCACCTCGCGGGTCTGCGTCTCGCGGCCGTCTTGCTGGAAGAAGGAGTTGATGGGCGACCACACGGTGTGCCGGCCAAAAGCCAGCTCGGCGGTGTCCACGCAGCGGCACCAGGCGCTGGAGCGCACCTCGTCGACCACGATCTTCTCGCGCTGGAACGCCGCCGCCACCCGCCTGGACTGCTCGCGCCCCACGTCGTTGAGGTTGCGCTGGGTGCTGCAGTCGCCGATGCGGAAACTGGGTGGGTCGCCAATGCCGGACTCGGTCTGCGCGTGGCGCATCAGCAGCACGTTGCCGCCCTGGCGCAGCTGGGCCCAGAAGTCGGCGGCGTCGGGGTTGCTCTGGGCGCGAGCGAGCAGCGGCGCGCCCAGCGCGAGGCCCAACAGCGACGAGGTGAAACGGCGGCGGGGCAGCTGGGGCATGGGTTCTCCGGTCGGGGGATGGTTGGACAGGTGGCTGAGCTCAGTCGCGCACGTCGGCCACGGGCTGCTGCCCGAAGTCGGGGCGCTCCAGCCACGCCAGCACGCGCTGGGCGGCGGCGTCAGGCGATGTGAGCTGGCCCTGGCGCTGGAGTTCCACAAAGCGCTCGCGGTCGGGGAATGCGGCCGGGTCGCCGGCGCGCAGTTCGGTCTGCATGTCGGTGTCGATCACGCCGGGCGCGAGCGAGACCAGCAAGGCGCCGTGCGGGCGTTGGGCCTCGTCCAGCGCGCTGCAGCGGGTGAAGTGGTCCATGCCGGCCTTGGCGGCGCAATACGGCCCTTGCGAGGCCATGGCGTGGCGCCCCAGGCCGGACGAAATGTTCAGCACCTTGCGCGCACCGCGCCAGCCCAGGTCGACCCAGGCGCCGGTGACGCCCAGGAACGCACCGGTCAGCTGCATGGGCGCCTCCAGGCCAACCCGCAGCGCGTTGGACAGCTGATCGGGCGGGCAGGTGTTGAGCGGGCCGATGGGCGCGAGCACACCCGCGTTGTTGATCAGCGTGGCGCTGTGCAGGCTTTCGGGATCGAGGCCGTGCAGCCAGTCGCGCAGGCGCTCGCGGCTGGCCACGGTGTCGCTCAAGTCCTGAGCCCATTGCAGCAGCGGTGCGCCAGCGGCTTCGGCCTGTTGCGCCAGCGCGGCACTTTCATGGCGCGAGATGCACAGCAGCAGCCGGTCGGTGCTGAGCAGTTGCTTCGCCATTGCCAGGCCCATGCCGCGGGAGCCGCCGGTGAGGATGGTGAGGTGTTGGGGTGTGATGCGCATGGCGTTTCTCGGTGTCAGGACTTCAGAAAGGGCAGGGTGCCACAAACGCCATCGCCTCGCCGGTGGCGGGGTGGGGGAACCCGATCGCCTCGGCATGCAGCAGCAGGCGCTGCCCCGGCGCCGGCGCGCACGCGGCGTAGAGCGGGTCGCCCACGATCGGGTGACCGATGGCCTGCAGGTGCACGCGCAGCTGGTGCGAGCGGCCAGTCACCGGCTCCAGGCTCAGGCGTGTGGTGCCGGGCCGATCGCCTGGCTCGGGCTCGGCGAGGCGCCAGCGGGTGAGGCTGGGCTTGCCCTCGGTGTGGTTCACGGCGCTTCGCGGGCGGTTCTGCCAGTCGAGCAACAGGGGCAGATCGATGGTGTTCCAGCCGTTGTCGGGCAGGGGGTTGTGCAGCGTGCCGGTGACCACGGCGGTGTAGCGCTTGTGCACCCGGCGTTTCTCGAACGCCAGGCTGAGCGCACGCTGCGCCTCGATGCCGCGCGCCATGAGCACGAGGCCGGAGGTGGCCATGTCGAGCCGGTGCACCACCTTGGCGTCTGGCCACTGGTGTTCGGCGCGTGCGCTCAGGCAGTCTTGTTTGTCAGGCCCTCGACCTGGCACGCACAGCAGACCCGCCGGCTTGTCGAACACCAGCAGGCTGGCGTCCGCGTGCAGCGCCTGGAGTTCGGGCGTCAAGGCGCGGTGTGGCCGATGGCCTGCGCGAGCTCGTCCGCGCCCAGGCTGCGCGCGGCGCCAAAGCCGGCCACCTGGCGCGCGCCCAGGGGCGACAGGCACACGAATCGGAAGTCGCCCAGGGTGGTCATCAGCTCGGCTTGCGGAAAGCGTGCGAGGTAGACGGCGCGACACTGTTCTGCCTGCGCGCTGCCAGGCTCGGCCCAGCTGGCCAGCACCTCGATCGTGACCCGGGCCAGCGCGTGCACCGGCTCACCCGCAACTTCGCCGTCGGCCACCATCAGCGATGCCTGTGGCGTGGCACGCAGGTTCTGGCTGTGAGCCGCGAGCGCGCTCACGTGGACGATCAGGGCCGCTGCAGCCGGATCGACGGCGAAAGGCACCAGGGAAACGAACGGTGCTCCAGCGGCGTCGACCGTGCCCAGCGCTGCCGTGCGGCGCCGCGCCAGCAGTTCGCGCAGGGCGCGTGTGAGGCTGTGTTCGGATGCCAAAGTGATCGTCTGCTGCGCTCAGCGCACCAGCACTTCGGCGCGCCGGTTGCGCGGTTCGACCACCTCGTCTTCGGTGGGCACCACCGGCTCGCGTTCGCCGCGACCCACGGCTTCGATCAGGCTCGCGCTGAACCCGCGCTCGATCAGCAGCGCGCGGATGGCGACCGCGCGCTCCAGCGAAAGCCGGTCGTTGGCTTCCAGCGAACCCTGGCGGTCGGTGTGGCCGGTGATCACGATCTCGCCGCCGGCACGCGCCTGCGCCCTGGCAATCACGGTCGGCAGCTGCGCCTGCGACTCAGCGGTGAGCAGTGCGCTGCCGGGCTCGAACTGCAGCACGAATGGCTCGGGTGGCGGCGGCTGCAGCGCGAGCAACTGGGGGTGTTGGGCACGCACCGCGTCGGCGTTGGTTGTGTCCAGGCCGATGCTGCCGCGCCGGCTCACCTCGGCCACCTGGTAGGGCTGCGCCAGCACCTGCTGGCCTGCTTTGGTGGACACGACCACGGCGCTGGGCGCACCGCTGGCCTGGGGCAGCAGCGTGACGCGGGTGGCCGGGGCGCACGCACTCAGCAAACCGGCGACGACCGTGGCGGCAACGAGGGTGAGGGCGCGCCTCGTGTCGAGAAAGGAGAAGGTCATGGTGATGCTTTCAGCGCTCGGCCTGGGTGTCGACGATGAAATCGGTGCCGCGCACGCCGACCACCGAGGTCGGCGTTTGCACCTTGAACAATTCGGGGTTGACCCTGGCGAGCAAGCCGGTGACCACGCGCACCGAGCCGCGCAAGAGATCAAGCAGGAAATTGCCTTGCTGGGTGGTGGTGTCGAACTGGAACTGGCGCAGGTCCATCACGGTGTCGGGGCCCATGGTGAGCACCGTGCCGTCCTTGAGCGTGAGCGTGGCCGCGCCCTGCGGCCCGGTGCTCAGGCGGTCGGTCACCACCACGCCTGCGCCGGGCATCGCGGCGCGGCGTGCCGGTTCGGCGCCGATCCAGGTTTCGCCCTGCACCTGTTTGAAGGTGCCGATGCGAGCGGCGTCGGTTTGCACTGCGGCCGGCGCAAGCTGTGCGGGCGCCTGCGCGAACGCAGCGGACACAGCACAGAACAGCAGCGCAGAAGACCACAGGGGTCGCGCGCAGAAAGGACGGAGTTTCATGGCAAGGCTTGTCGAAAAGGCGGGAGGCCTGATGCTAACGGAAGTGTTACTTGTCATGCCGTCTCGAAGCACCATCCCACCTTGGACTTGCAGCCGGCAATTCCTCGGGGTGGGTCGCTGATAAGGTAAAGCCCTTGCCCGCAAGCCGGCGGCCCGCCCGACTGACGCCGTCTTTGCGTCCTGTTTCACCCGCATTCAACCCAGGAGCGTCTTGTTTTGCCCGACCTGAATTCCGAAAACATCACCCAGCTTGCCATCCAGTGGGGTGGCCAGCTGCTGCTCGCGTTGCTGGTGCTCGGCATCGGCATGTGGCTGAGCAGCTGGCTGGCACGCCGCATTGATCGCCGCATGGAGCAGCTGGACGTGGAAGTGACCCTGCGCCGCTTCCTGCGCAGCCTCATCAGCCTGTCGCTCAAGGTGCTGGTCGTCATCACCGTGGCCAGCATGCTGGGCGTGGCCACCACCTCGTTCATTGCGGTGCTGGGTGCCGCCGGCCTGGCCGTGGGCCTGGCGCTGCAGGGCAGCCTGTCGAATTTCGCCGGCGGTGTGCTGCTGATCCTGTTCAAGCCCTACAAGGTGGGCGACTACGTGGAGATGCAGGGCATTGGTGGCACGGTGCATGGCATCCAGCTGCTCAACACGGTGCTGCGCACGCCCGACAACAAGCAGGTGTTTGTGCCCAACGGGCCGGTGGCCAACGGCAACATCGTGAACTACTCCACCCAGCCCACTCGCCGGGTCGACATGCAGTTCGGCATTGGCTACGGCAGCAGCATCGACCTGGCCAAAGACACGCTGGCCGAGTTGCTGAAGGCCGATGCGCGGGTGATGACCGATCCGCCGGCGCAGATCGTGGTGGCCGAGCTGGCCGACAACTCGGTGAACCTCAAGGTGCGCGCCTGGACCGCCACCGAGGACTACTGGGGCGTTTACTTTGACATGCAGGAATCGGTGAAGAAACGCTTTGATGCGGTCGGGCTGGAAATTCCGTTTCCACAGCGCGACGTGCACCTGCACACCGTGAACACCTGATCTTCTCGATCCGAACCCTTCATGCTGCTTCTGCTCGCGCCCATGGAGGGCCTGCTCGACGCCACCCTGCGCGATGTGCTCACCCGCACCGGGGGCATCGACCGCTGCGTGAGCGAGTTCATCCGCGTGACCGACACCCTGCTGCCCGAGCGGGTGTTCACCCGCGTGGTGCCCGAATTGTTGCAGGGCGGTCGCACCCGCGCCGGCGTGCCGGTTCGTCCGCAGCTGCTCGGCTCCGACCCGGCCTGCCTGGCGGAGAACGCAGCGCGCCTGGCCACGCTGAACCCGCCCGGGATCGATCTCAATTTCGGCTGCCCGGCGAAAACGGTGAACAACAGCCGGGGCGGGGCGGTGCTGCTCGACGAGCCCGAGCTGGTGGGCCGCATCGTGGCCGCGGTGCGGCGCGCGGTGCCGCCGCAAATACCCGTGTCGGCCAAGATGCGGCTGGGCTTCCAGGACGATCTGCGCGCCGAAGACAACGCGCTGGCGATCGCCGAGGCGGGCGCCAGCGAGCTGGTGGTACACGCCCGCACCAAGGCCCACGGCTACCGCCCGCCGGCTTACTGGGAACGCATCGCGCAGGTGCGCGCTGTGCTGCCTGCCTCGCTGCGCGTGGTGGCCAACGGCGAGATCTGGCACGCGGACGACGCGCTGCGCTGTCGCGAGGTGAGCGGCTGCGACGACCTCATGATCGGCCGCGGCATGGTGTCAGACCCGGGCCTGGCGCTGGCCATCCGCAGTGCGGGCGCGGTGGCCTGGGAGGACATCGTGCCTTTGCTGGGCGATTTCTGGTGGCAGGTGAGTGCCCGCGTGGTGCCACGCCACCGCGCCGGGCGGCTCAAGCAGTGGCTGGGTGCGCTGTGTCGCCGCCACCCGCAGGCGCAGCAGGCGTTTGATGAATTGCGCCTGATGCACGACCCGGCGGCCATCGAGCGCTGGTTGCAGCAGCTGTCGCTCGCGGCGCTGCGCCAGCCTGCCACGGCAGTGCCTACACCCGAGCCGGTTGCCGCGTCGGCAGCAGGTTTGGCCTTGGCGTGTTAACTTCCGGCCCCGGATCCGAACCCTTCCCCGTATGAGCACCATCGAACAACGGCTGGCCGCCGTTTCAGGCGAGCAGCTGCAAGGCATGCGCCGTGGCCTTGAGAAAGAGAGCCTGCGCGTACAGCGCGACGGCAAGCTGGCGACCACGCCGCACCCGGCCAGCCTGGGCAGCGCCCTGACGCACCCCCACATCACCACCGACTTCAGCGAATCGCAGCTGGAGCTGATCACCGGTGTGCACGGCAGCGTGGAGGCGTGCCTGAGCGAACTCAGTGAGGTGCATCAGTTCACCGCGCGCAGCCTGCGCGCCGCCGGCGACGAGCTGATGTGGGCCTCCAGCATGCCCTGCGGCCTGCCACCAGACGAGACGATTCCGATCGGCCGCTATGGCTCATCCAACGTGGGCCGGGCCAAAAGCGTCTACCGGGTCGGTCTGGGTCACCGCTACGGGCGGCGCATGCAGACCATCTCGGGCATTCACTACAACTGGTCGCTGCCGGGCGTGGACAACGACCGGCTACTTCGCGCTGATCCGCAATTTCCGGCGTCAGGCGTTTTTGTTGCTCACGCTGTTCGGCGCCTCGCCGGCGGTGTGTTCCTCGTTTGTGGCCGGGCGCGAGCACCAGCTGCAGCCGCTGGGCAGCAGCGGCTCGCTGTACATGCCCCACGGCACCTCGTTGCGCATGGGTCGCCTGGGTTACCAGAGCGAGGCGCAGGCCACGCTGGCGGTGAGCTACAACGGCCTGGAAGGCTATGCCGCCTCGCTGCACGACGCACTCGCGCGCCCCTGGCCCGCCTACGAGGCGATCGGCATCCGCAACCTCGGCGGCGATTACAACCAGCTTTCCACCAGCCTGCTGCAGATCGAAAACGAGTTCTACGGCACGATCCGCCCCAAGCGCGTGATCTACCCCGGCGAGCGGCCTTTGCATGCGCTGCGCGAGCGCGGCGTGGAGTACATCGAGGTGCGCCTGCTCGACCTCAATCCGTTTGAGCCGATCGGAATCGGCGCGCAGGCGCTTCGATTCATCGACGTTTTCCTGTTGCACTGCCTGCTCAGCGATAGCCCGCCCGACACCCCCGAAGAGATCCACGACCTGGGCCACAACCAGCAACTGACCGCCGCGCGCGGTCGCGAGCCAGGTCTGCGCCTGCGCCGCCTGGGCAAAGAGGTTTCGCTGGTGGACTGGGGGCTGGAGATCATCGATCAGCTGGCGCCGTTTGCCCGTGCGCTGGACGCGACCCATGGTGGCGAGGCACATGCCCAGGCTGTGGCCCAGGCCAGGGCCAGCCTGCAAGCGCCTGAAACACTGCCCTCGGCCCAGGTGCTGCAGGCCATCCGAGGTCAGCACGCCGATGCCTTCACCGCGTTTGTGCGTGAGCAGTCGCTGCAGGCGCAGAGCCATTTGCTCGGTCTGCCTTGGAGCGCGAAGCAGCAGGCCCGCTATGAGGCCATGGCGCAGCAGTCGCTGGAAGACCAGCGCGCGATCGAAGCGGCCGACACCATGCCGTTTGAAATCTACCGGCAGGAATACACGGCGCCGTCGCGGCTCGGGCGGCCGCAGATGGTGGCGGGCGCTGTGGCCTGAGCGGGCGAGGCGCTCAGGCCTCGCCGCCAAAGCGCTTGATCAGGTTGGCGATGTATTTCTCGACCAGTTTTTCGAACTCGCCTTCCACCACCGGCGCCACCACCATCTTCATCAGGCCCGGCAGCGGCACCTCGATCTCGCCCTGAATGGCCAGCGTGATGCCGGTCGATTTTTTGTTGTCCACGATCTTCCAGCTGCCACTCACCAGCGCGTTGCCCACGCCCTTGACCGGCGTCCATTTCACGCTGCCCTTGGCCTTGTCGCTCACGTATTTGCTGGCGTAAACGGTCTGGATGTTGACCTGCGCCGTGCCCACCTTCTGCATTTCCCACTGGTAAACGCCGTCGCCCAGATCGGAGAGTTTCTCGACCTTGGGGAAGTGGCTGGCCGATGTCGGTACGTCCGACAACACCTCGAACACCTCGGCCGCCTTGGCCTTGACGTCGAATTCGTAGCCCAGATCAATCTTCACGGTGATGGCCATGCGTTTCCTCTTTGCGGTGGGTTGGGTGAAACATTCTGGCACGCGGCCTCCCGCGCCACAGCGGGCGAACCCGAACCCGTTGTCTCACTGCCCGCGCCAGGCTCAAAATCCCCTCTTTGGAACGAATCCAATCCATGAGCATTCAGTGGTTTCCCGGTCACATGCACCTCACCCGCCAGGCGATCGCCGAGCGGGTGAAAGCGATCGATGTGGTGATCGAAATGCTCGACGCGCGCCTGCCCGGCTCCAGCGCCAACCCGCTGCTGGCCGAACTCACCGCCGGCCGGCCCAGCCTGAAGGTGCTCAACAAGCAGGACATGGCCGACCCCGCTGCGCACCACGCGCTGGCTGGCCCACTACAACGCCCTGCCCAACACCCGCGCGATCGCGCTCGACGCCAGCGACACCGCGCCAGCGCGCGCGCTGATCGACGCCTGCCACCAGCTCGCGCCCGAACCGCGGCGGCATGGTCAAGCCGATGCGGGTGCTGATCTGCGGCATTCCCAACGTGGGCAAGTCCACGCTGATCAACACGCTCAAGGGCAAGCGCGCGGCCAAGACCGGCGACGAAGCCGGCGTGACGCGCACCGAATCGCGCATCGCGCTGGCCGACGACTTCTATCTTTTCGACACCCCGGGCATGCTGTGGCCGCGCATCGTGGTGCCCGAGAGCGGTTTCAACCTGGCCGCCAGCGGCGCGGTGGGCCGCAACGCCTACGACGACCAGGAGGTGGCCTCGAACTGATCGCCGAGCTCAAGGCCGACTACACCGGCGCCGCTGCTGGCGCGCTACGCGATCGGGCTGGTCGCCCGAGGCAGGTGGCCAGCGCGGCCGATGAAGACCTGCTGGAGGCCATTGGTCGCACGCGCGGCGCGCTGGCCGGGCGGCGGCCAGGTCAACTTGCAGAAGGCCGCCGAACTGCTGATCGCCGATTTCCGCAGCAACGCCATCGGCCGCATCACGCTGGAGACGCCCGAGCAGTTCGGCCAGTGGCTGCAGGCCGGTCTGGCGGCCGACCGCGAGCGCGCCACACGCAAGCAAAAACTGCGGGAGGGTGGTCACATCCGCCCCGTGAGCGCGCCCAGCTGGACCAAGCGCGCTGCGGCGCCAGCCAAGACGCGCGCGCCGCGCTGATTCAAACAGGAGAACCCATGTCCACCGTTGCACCCAGCGCCAACCCCGAAGCCGATCCGCGCGTGAAAGCCGTGTTCGACGACATCCGCGCCACGCGAAACACCGACTTCATCAACAACCTGTGGCGCTACCTGGCCTTCGACGCCACCGCTGCTGGAACACACCTGGGCCGAGGTCGAAACGCGTGATGGCCACGCCGTCCAGCTCTGGACCCGCTGACCAAGGAGCTGGTCTACATCACCGCGTCGATCATCAACGGCTGCAGCTACTGCGTGCACTCGCACACCGCGGCAGCCACCGCCAAGGGCATGACGACGCGAGCAGCACGCCGAGCTGATGTCCATCGTGGCGCTGGCCGCCAAGACCAACCAGCTCGCCACCGCGCTGCAGGTGCCGGTGGACCCGGTGTTCGACCGCGGCTGAAGACGGGTTCGGTTTGACGCGCGTCAACGCGTCCGGTTGATCGTGGTGCGAGCATGAAACGACGTTCAGTCCCGGAGACATGCCATGACCGAAATTCGCCGCATCCTACTCATTCAGGGCCATCCCGACCCGGTGAGCCAGCACCTGAACCGCGCGCTGCTGGAGAGTTACGCCGAAGGCGCTGAGGCGGCCGGCCATGCGGTGCGCCGCATTGAAGTGGGCGCGCTCGATTTCCCGGTGCTGCGCAGCGCCCATGCCTGGCACCACGAACCGGTGCCGCCGGCCCTGAAACCGGCGCAAGACGACATCGCCTGGGCGCAGCACGTGGTGATCTTCTTCCCACTCTGGCTGGGCGACATGCCGGCTTTGCTCAAGGCGTTTCTGGAGCAGGTGGCACGGCCTGGCTTTGCGGTGGGGCCGCAAGGGGCGAAGCCGTTTGGCAAAAAACCGCTGTCGGGGCGCTCGGCGCGGGTGATCGTGACCATGGGCATGCCGGCGCTGGCCTACCGCTGGTTTTACCGCGCCCACAGTGTCAAGGCGCTGGAGCGCAACGTCCTGGGTTTTGTCGGTTTTTCTCCGGTCAATGAAACGCTGATCGGCGGCGTTGACCAGCTGGGCGCTGCGGGGGTGGCGGGCTGGCAGGCGAAGCTGAGCAAGCTGGGCCGTGAGGCGCTCTGATGCGTCTCAGTTTGTGGTGAGTGTGACGCGCAGGGAGCGGCCGTCAGCCAGCGTGGCGCAAGCGCCTTGGGGCAGCGGCGCGAGGCGCTCGATCAGGCCGGCCAGGGGCTGCGGGTTGGCCAGTTCGGTCCATTGACCTGGTGCATCCCAGCGCAGCGCATACAGGGCTCGGCGTGTCATGTCGGGCAGTACGATGGCGGGCCGCTGGCCAGGCCGCTCCACGATCGCCGCAAGATCTTGCTCCAGCGCACCCATGCGGTGGTTCGACACATCCAGCGCCTTGGCAAAGGGCAGCAGCGACGGCGGCTGGTAGTGGTAGAGATACAGCATGCCGCCAATGTGGGGCGTGGTGACGCTGGCAAGATCGAGGCGACCGTCGCCGTCGAAATCGGCGAAGCCCACCGGGTTGAGCCAGCGAAAGGTGGAACCGACAAAAGGTCCGCGGGCGCGCTCAATCAACCGCAGCCGGTCGCTTGAATGGTCCACGCCGAGCACGACCAGGGAGGCGCCGCGCAAGGCGTCTGCTTCGACCAGCACGATTTCATCGTGGCCATCCTGATCCAGATCGACGAGGCGCGGCACCCGGTCTTCGTAGACCCGGTTGATGGGCAATTCGTGGTGCAAGGTCTGCCAGTCGCCGCTGCGTGTCCGAGCCCGCGCGTGCACGCTGCCGGCGTGCACCGGCGAGCCCAGTGCGCCGTGCGGGTAGCGGCGCGTGGGCGAGCCCAGCCAGACCCAGGCCAGGTCTTTGTCGCCCGCGATAACCTGGCTGTCAGGAATGCGCTGCCTCGCCTCGGCGGGCAGGGCTTGGTTGGCGTGGGTGATGCGCGGTGCCGGGCTGCAGGCTTGGCTCTGGGGTTCCACCGTGAGACCCATGGCGGCAGCGTGACCACTCGAGCATGGCCAAGCCGAGCAGAAAGCCGTGGCCGGTGCATCGGCGCAAGAAAGATGAAGACATGGCCATCGGTCGCAGCCGGTGACCGGTTCTTACAAGGTCTTTGGTCAGAGCCTCGCCATGGTGACGCCCGCGTTGCCCTGGCCTCAGGGGAAAACCATCACGCCTTTCCAGAACGCGACGCGGTCCCGGATGTTTTCCGCTTCGGGCTTGGGGCTGCGGTAGGTCCAGGCGGCATCGGTGTTGAGTTCACCGTTGACCAGCAGCGAGTAGTAGCTGGCTTCGCCTTTCCAGGGGCAGCTGGTCTTGTGGTTGCTGAAGGTCACGTATTCCCGGTTGAGCGCGCTCTCGGGAAAGTAGTGGTTGCCCTCCACCAGCACCGTGTCGTCGCTTTCGGCCACGACCACGCCGTTCCAGGTGGCCTTCATGCGCTCAGGCTCATTTGTTCTTGTCCTTGCCGCGCGGCAGCACCGAGGTCGTCGGTGGCGTGGGTCGGTCGGAGGTGGCCGGGCCCTTGGGCAGCGAGCTGTCCTTCTTGGGTTTTTTGGCCATTTTTTCGTTGCGCTGCTCTTTGCCCATGGTGGACTCCGGTGGTGACCGTGACAGGTCGGGATCGGGCGATGTTACGGCAGAAATCTGGTGCTTCAGGGCGCCTCCAGCCCGACCAGCCGGGCCAGCCCGGGTGCCCCAAGCGCACCCGCGTGGGTCACGGTCTGGCCGCTGGGAGCGTGGCGCGCCACGATGAAGGGCACCGAATCGGCGCCCAGCCGATCCAGCAGATGCGGTGTTGGCCTGGATCGAGGCCTGCGACCTCGTCGGGCACGCTGGCCGAGGCCGACATGCCACCCTGTGCCGGCCAGCAGAGACTGCTCGTGCGCCGTCATGGCCTCGACCGGGTGCGCTGGCCTGCATCAGGGCCGCGCCCTGCGGCAGGCTTTTGGCGCCCATGAGGCCACCGGCAGCCCAGACAAACTTCACCTTGCTGTGCAACGGCAGCGAAGCGTTCCACAGGTGGCCGCAGTGCGGGCATTGCGGATCGAACAGCACATAGACCGTGTTGGCGGCCATCAGCGCGCCGACGGTGAAGCCCTTGCCCTCGGCCGCCACCGTGGTGTAGGCCTGGTCTGCCGGGATCGGGGCGGCGGATGCTGGGTCCTGGGGCGAACCGCCCGAGGGCGAGCAGGCGGTGAGCAGTGCCAGCCCGGTGAGCAGGGCGGGCAAGAGCAGGGCGCGAGCGAGACGGGTGTTGGTCGTGAACATGGGGGAGGGGCGCAAGGGCTTGGGTTGAATCGAGCGGACAGCCCATTTTGCCCAAGCCGATCCACGCCGCCGGGGATGTGCCCCGACGCGCTCCCTTCAGCGCTGCTCGAAACCGGCCGACAGTCGGCCCAGGCGCGCGGTGGTCTCGAAGAAACCCGCCATGGTCTCGTCGATGATTTGCTGCGCGGTTTTCACCTCGTCGATGAGGGCCACGCTTTGCCCGGCCAGGGCCGGCGCGGCCTCCATGTCGCCATCGAAATACACGCGCTGGATGCCAGCGAAGGTGTCGGGCGGCATCACCCCCGCCTCGTGAATGGCCGCGGTGCGCTGCGATTTGAGGGCACGGATGCAGGGGCTCGACTTTTTGTTGAGCACCCAGGTGCCGGTGTCACCAGCCTGCACGATGGCCTGCTTGTAGTTGTCGTGCACCGGGCTCTCGGCGCACGAAACAAAGCGCGTGCCCATCTGAATCGCCCTCGGCGCCCAGCGCGAAAGCGGCGGCCATGCCGCGCCCGTCGACGATGCCACCGGCGGCGATCATCGGCACATCGCACCGCGCCCGGATGGCCTGCAGCAGCACCAGGGTTGAGACCTCTTCGGGGTTCTTGAATCCGCCGCCCTCCGCACCTTCGACCACCAGGCCGTCCACGCCGGCGTCCACGCATTTCAGCGCGGTCTCCACCGTGGGTACTGCGTGGTAGACCGTGATGCCGGCGGCCTTTCAGCGGCGCGATGAACTTGGCCGGACTGCCGGCCGAGGTGGTGACGAACTGCACGCCCGATTCGCAGACGAAGCGCAGCATGGCGTCGTCTTTCAGAAAGCGGATCGGCAGGTTGACGCCGAACGGCAGACCGCTGGCCGCCATCTTGGTGATCTCGGCCTGGCAGTTCGCGGTTTCACCGGACGAGGTTTCGATGATGCCCAGACCGCCAGCGCGCGAGACGGCCGAGGCCAGCGGGAAGCGCGCGATCCAGCCCATGGGCGCTTGCACGATGGGGAAACGCGCGCCGGTGTGGGCGAGCACGCGGTTGCGTGGGGTGTCGGTGTCTGACATGGGGCTCCTGCGGCGAAAGGGGAGCCCGCATTGTTGGCGCGGCAGCGCCCTGCGTTTGTCGCTCGGGTTACCCGGCGCCAGCCGCGCAACGGGCGCTCAGTGTCCGGCCGCTGCCTTGGCGCGGCCCTTGGCCGAGATGTATTCGCCGTGGGTCACGTGCAACAGGCCAGCCACCTTGCTGATCACGTGGTTCTCGTGGGCGTCGAGGTGGGCGTCGGCATAGGCCACCTGCCACATCGCCTCCACCACCTGGATCTTCTGCTCTTGCGAGAAACGATCGTTGAGCTGGCTGGTGAAACGCTGGTAGTCGTAGGCGGTCTTGGCCGTGTCTTGCGCCAGTTCGATCAGCTGCTCAATTTCGTCGTCGCGCAGCGCGAACTTGTCTCGCAGCGCGCGGATCACGGTGCTGCGCTCGGCGGGATCGAGTGTGGGCTCGGCGCGCAGCACCTCGACCAGCAGCACCGCTGTGGCGAGCTGCAGCTGGTGGGTCTGTTCTGCGGGGGAGAGCGTGGGCGAGGCCTCGGTGAGGCTGTTGAGCAAGGCGTTGAGGGTGCGAAACATGGGCGTGTGTCGGGTGCGAAACAGAGATGGAGCGGCTCAGGTGGGCGCAGGTTCCCGCGCCCACACCAGCAGCAGGTTGTTGGCGGGCATGGCGTGGCGCTCGCGCAGGCAAAGACCGGCTGCCCGTGCCTCCTGCGCCACGGCGTCGAGCTGCCGCAGGCCCCACGCCGGGCTGGGTGGCGCGCAGGCTGGCGTCAAACGACTGGTTGCCGGGGGAGGTGGGCACGCCGTGCTCCAGGTAGGGGCCGTAGGTGATGAGCAGGCCGCTGGGTGTCAGGCATTGGGCAGCGCCCTGCATCAGCCCGCTGCAGGCGGCCCAGGGTGAGATGTGCAGCAGGTTGGCGCAGAAGATCGCGTCATAGCTTTGCGCTGGCGCGCTGAATGGCCAGGGCAGGCGTGTCACGTCGAGCGCGTGCGCCGGCCGTACCTGTGATTGCAGCCCGGCGAGCTGAACGCGGGCGTTGACTGCGGCGACGAGCGAGGGGTCGTTTTCGGTCGGCTGCCAGTGCCAGCCGGGCATGTGCTCGGCAAACCAGATCACATGCTGGCCCGGACCCGAGGCGATTTCCAGCGCGTGCCCTTGCTCTGGCAGCAGCGCCCGCAAGCGCTCCAGAATGGGTTGCTTGTTGCGCTCGGCGGCGGGGCTGAAGGGCAGTGCGTCCAGGCTCATGATCTGGCCCGCAGACCTTGTGCAAGCGCACCCAGCGCGATGCCGGCGAGTGCCCAGAGCAAAGCCCAGTTGCCGGTGCCCAGCCCGGCAATCGCCGGACCGGGGCACACGCCGCAAAGCCCCCAGCCCACGCCAAACAGCGCCGCGCCTTGCAGCGTGTCGCGGTCCCACTTCGCCACATGGGCGTGAAACCGTTCGCCCAGCAGCGGTCGGCGCAGCAAGCGCGGTGCGAGCTGGTAGGCCAGCAGCGTGACCGCCACCGCGCCACCCATCACCAGCATCAGCCCCCAGTCTTCGAAGCGCAGAAAACCCAGCACCACCTCCGGCTGCACCATGGTGGACAGCGCCAGCCCAAAGCCGAACAGGGCGCCACAGAGCAGCACCACCAGCAAGCCACGAAGGCTCAGGCCGTCGGCGCTCATGCCAGCCACCACGCGACGAGGTTGGCGGTGAGAAACGCCGTGCCCATGAAGGTGAGCACCGCCAGCAGCGAAGGCCATTGCAGCGATCCCAGTCCGCAGATGCCGTGGCCCGAGGTGCAGCCATTGCCCAGCCGCGCGCCGTAGCCCACGAAAAATCCGCCCAGCAGCAACATGCCGATCGGTACCTCGGTGTGTTGCGGCTGCCCGTCACCCAGCCAGAGCCACCACAGCAGGGCGCCCAGGACCAGGCCCGCGGCGTACACCAGGCGCCAGACGCGCGAGCCGGTGAAGCGCGCTTGCTGAAAGTGGGGTGCGCGCAGCAGGAACGACCAGGTCGAGCTGAACACGCTGCTCATGCCGCCCACCAGGCCGGTCACCACAAACAGCAGGGCCACGCCGCTGCCAATGACGAGACCGCCCAGCAGGTAGTGCTGCCAGCCGAAAGGAAAGAGGGTGCTGAGGTGATCCATCCGCGGATTATCGTGAAGCGCCAGGTTCGCTTGCCGCGGGGACAATCGGGCCATGTGCACCAACTACACGCCGGCCACACCGTCGCACCTGATCGAGCTGGCCCAACTGGGTGGTCTTGGCCAGATCGCGCTGCCCGCGCCGGCGTGGCCCATCGAGACCTTTCCCGGCCATGCCGCGCCAATTTTGCAGCGCGACCGCGATGGTGGCATCGCCTGCACCCTGGCCAGGTTCGGACTGGTGCCGCGCTGGTGCCGCGACGCCGCCCAGGCCAGCACGCTTTCACGCGGCACCCACAACGCGCGCAGCGAAACCGTTGTCGACAAGCCCAGCTTTCGCGCGCCCTGGCGGGAGCGCCGTTTCGCGCTGGTGCCCATGCTGGGTTATTTCGAGCCCTGCTGGGAGAGCGGCCGTGCCGTGCGCTGGCGCTTGCACCAGCCGGGCGACAGGCCGTTTGCCGTTGCCGCTCTGCACGAACGCTGGATCGACCCCGCCACCGGGGAGCACACGCCCAGCTTTTCGCTGCTGACGGCAAATGCCGATGCCCATCCCGTGTTGAGCCGCATGCACCGGCCGGGGGACGAAAAACGGCGGTTGCTGGTGGTTCAGCCAGCCGATTTCGGGCGCTGGTTGAGCGCGTCGGCGGCGGATGCGAAAGCGTTGCTGGCGGCCATTGCAGGCGACGATCTCAGGGGCGAGCCCGCTGATGTCAGCGGTTCAAGACGGCCGCCGGCGCAGCAGGCGCAGCTCGACTTCTGAGCGAGCCGCGCGCCTCAGTTCACCATCACCAGCTTGCCCTTGACCGAGCGCGAGCCCATGACGGCGTACGCCTTGGGCAGCTCCTGCATGGGCAGGGTCTGGTCGATCTGCGGCTTGATCTGGCCTTTGAGGTACATGCCGGCGAGGGTCTGCATCATCTGGGCGTTGGCCTGCGGTTCGCGGCGCGCGAAGTCGCCCCAGAACACACCCATGATGCTGGCGCCCTTGAGCAGGGTGAGGTTGAGCGGCAGGCTCGGGATGGGGCCGCTGGCGAAACCCACCACCAGGTAGCGCCCGCGCCAGGCGATGGAGCGGAACGCCGGCTCGGCGAAGTCGCCGCCCACCGGGTCGTAGATCACGTCCGGGCCTTTGCCGTCGGTCAGGCGCTTGATCTCGTCGCGCAAGCCTTTTTCGGGCGTGTGCACGCTGTAGTTGATGGTCTCGTCGGCACCCAGCGTTTTGCACAGCGCGCATTTGTCGTCGCTGGACGCGGCAGCGATCACGCGCGCACCGGCCGCCTTGGCCAGCTGGATCGCCGCCGTGCCCACGCCGCCGGCCGCGCCAAGGACCAGCACGGTCTCGCCGGCCTTGAGCGCCGCGCGGTCCATCAGCGCGTGCCACGAGGTGGCGTAAATCATGATGAAGGCGGCCGCATCCACCGGCGGGAAACCCGGTGGCAGCGGCATGCACAGGGCGGCGGGCGCCACAGTGTGGGTGGCGAAGCCGCCGGTGCCGCTCAGGCAGGCCACGCTCTGGCCGGCCTGCAGGTGCTTCACGCCTTCGCCCACGGCGCGCACCACGCCGGCGTATTCCGAGCCGGGCACGAAGGGCAGCGGTGGCTTCATCTGGTATTTGTTCTGCACGATGAGCAGATCGGGAAAGTTCAGGCTCGCGGCCTGGATCTCGATCAGCACCTCGCCCGCTTTCGGTTCGGGCGTGGGCAGTTCGGTCCACTTCAGGGCGTCAACGCCCACCGGGTTCTCGCACAGCCAGGCATGCATGGAATTTCCTCTCAGGTCGGGGTTCAAAGATCGGCCCATGATAGGCAGGCGTTTCTGGCGCGCGCAGGGGGTCAACCCGCTGCGCTGTCGCTGGCGTGACCGCGGGCGGCAATGCCCTGGCGCCCGGCGGCACCGAGGGCGACCCACCTAAAATCGAGCTCATGAAAATTCTCATCTCCAACGACGACGGCTACCAGGCCCGTGGCATCGTGGCCCTGTATGAGGCGCTCAGGGCATTGCCAGGCGTCGAGGTGGAGGTGGTCGCGCCCGAGCACAACAACAGCGCCAAGTCCAATGCGCTGACCCTGCATTCACCGCTTTATGTGCACACGGCGCACAACGGTTTTCGCTATGTCAACGGCACGCCGGCCGATTGCGTGCACATTGCCCTGACCGGCCTGCTCGGCTACCGGCCCGATCTGGTGGTCTCGGGCATCAACAATGGCGCCAACATGGGCGACGACACGATTTACTCCGGCACCGTGGGCGCTGCGATGGAGGGCTATCTGTTCGGCATTCCGGCCATCGCTTTCTCCCAGACCGAAAAAGGCTGGGCGCACCTGGATGTCGCCGCGCAGAAGGCGGCCGAGCTGGTGGCGCAGCTGCTGCCATCGCTGCCCGAAGCCGGCGCAAAGAGGCTGCGCCCTGGCTGCTCAACGTGAACATCCCCAACCTGCCCGCCGAGCGAGATCAAGGGCTTCAAGGTGGCGCGGCTGGGCCGGCGCCACGCAGCCGAAAAGGTGATTTCGCAGACCAATCCGCGCGGCGACACCATGTACTGGATCGGCAGCGCGGGCGCGGCCAAGGACGACGCCGAGGGCACCGACTTCCACGCCGCCACGCAGGGCTACGCCACCATCACCCCGCTGCAGATCGACCTCACCGACCACGAGCGCCTGCCCTACTGGGCGCCGACCGCGGCCCAGATGTCGGCGCTGCCCGTTCAGGACACTTCGGCATGAGGCATCCGCTGCCGCCGGGCAAGCCCGGTGCGCCACGCCCCCGCGCTGCCTTTCCGGCGGCCTTTGCGTCGACACCAGCCGCGCTGCCGTCCGCAGCCCGCCCCGTCGCCGTGCCCCGGCCCGTTGCAGCGCGCGCGGCCGGGCTGGGCATGGATTCGCAGGCGGTGCGCGCCGCCATGGTGCGCAAGCTGGCGGCGCAAGGTGTTGCCGATCCGATGGTGCTCGGCGCCATGCGGCGCGGTGGAGCGGCACCGGTTTGTCGACTCGGCGCTGGTGAACCAGGCCTACGAAGACACCAGCCTGCCGATCGGTCTGGGGCAGACCATCTCCAAGCCCAACGTGGTGGCGCGCATGGTCGAGCTGCTGTGCCATGGGCGCTCGGAAAAACTGGGGCGCGTGCTGGAGATCGGCACCGGCTGCGGTTACCAGGCGGCGGTGCTCAGCCATCTGGCGCGCGAGGTCTACAGCATCGAGCGGCTGCGCGGCCTGCACGAGCAAGGCGCGCGAGAACCTGCGGCCGTTGCGGGTGGCCAACCTGCACCTGCTGTTGGGCGACGGCATGCTCGGCTACCCGCGCGGCGCGCCCTATGCGGGCATCATTGCCGCGGCCGGGGGTGAAGACATTCCGCTGGCGTGGATCGAACAGCTCGCCGTGGGCGGGCGACTGGTGGCGCCGGCGGCAAATGGCGCCGGCGGCCAGCAGCTGGTGGTGATCGACAAGACAGCGGCTGGGCTGGTGCGCACCGTGCTGGAAGCCGTGTAACTTTGTGCCTCTAAAATCGGGCATCGCCTGAGCGGTGCGGCCGTTGCGCCCGCCACTGCTTCCCGGCTTCTGCCACCTGCCCATTCGTTCGGGTGCGCACCTCAGATGGGAGTCTTCATGAACATTTCGTCTGGCCCGGCCGTTGCCGCGCTTTCCCTGCCCACCCCGACCGCGCTGGCGCCGCCTGGCTCTGGTGGTTGTGAGTGCCGCCTTGCTGGCCACGGTGGGCTGTTCAACGCGCCGTCTGTCACAACCGGCTCCGGTCGAAGACCGCGCTGGCGTGGGTGCCGCCGCGAGTGGCGCAGTTGCCCGGCGCCGAAAACGCGGGCAAGCCGGGTTACTACACCGTGCGCCCCGGCGACACGCTGTACCGCATTGCGCTGGAATCCGGCCAGAGCCCGCGCGATGTGCAAGCCTGGAACAACCTGGCCAACCCCAACCTGATCGAAGTCGGCCAGGTGCTGCGGGTGATACCGCCGGTGGTGCGCCAGCGGCCGCTGTGCCTGCTGCGGCACCAGCGGCTGCCGCCGACCGGTGTCACGGCCACACCCGTGGCGCCCGGCGCCGTCGCAGCACGGCCACTGGACGGCACGGCGGGTACCGCCGCGACCCCTGCGGCCGCACCGGCGCCAGCCAGCGCGCCCGCACCGGCCGGTGCCGATGACATCAGCTTTCGTCTGGCCGGCCCAGGGCCAGGTGGTCGCCAATTTCGACGAGGCAAAGAACAAGGGCATTTCGATTGCCGGGCGCATCGGTGACCCGGTGCTGGCAGCCGCCGACGGCCGGGTGGTCTACGCCGGTGCCGGCCTGCGCGGCTACGGCAACCTGATCATCCTCAAGCACAACAACACCTACCTCACCGCCTACGCCCACAACCAGGCCTTGCTGGTGCGCGAAGACCAGGCGGTGCGCCAGGGCCAGAAGATCGCCGAGATGGGCAGCAGCGACGCCGATCGCGTGAAGCTGCACTTCGAGGTGCGTCGCCAGGGCAAACCGGTCGATCCACTGGGCTTTCCTGCCCAAGCGCTGAGCCAGCGCTTCGCTTGACACACCGAGCAGCCCTCTGTCATGGCCTGGCCGGTTCTTGTTTTCGACATCGAGTCGATTCCGGACATCGCCGGTCTGCGTGCCTTGCGGGGCGCGCCGGCCGAGGTCACCGACGAGCAGGTCTACGCGGCCTGGCTGGCCGAGCGCAAGGAAAAAGGCCAGAGCGATTTCGCGCCGCTGCATCTGCAGCGCGTGCTGGTCATCAGCGTGCGTGTTTCGCAATGCCGAGGGCTTGCGCGTCCATTCCTTCGTGGACCACGACGGCCTGAGCGAAGGCAAGGTGGTGCAGACCTTT
Organism: uncultured beta proteobacterium; assembly: GCA_963831255.1. Classification (GTDB taxonomy): domain Bacteria; phylum Pseudomonadota; class Gammaproteobacteria; order Burkholderiales; family Burkholderiaceae_C; genus Hydrogenophaga. Next base: position 98,918 of record CAWHPI010000001.1, read on the forward strand.
TTCACATGCGGTCGAGAAACACCAGCCGCAGCTGGTGAGCTGGAACGGCAGCGGCTTCGATCTGCCGGTGCTGCACTACCGCGGCCTGCGCCACGGCGTGGAGGCCAGCAAGTACTGGGACCTCGGCGAGGACGACCGCGAGTACAAGTGGAACAACTACATCAGCCGCTACCACATGCGCCATCTCGATCTGATGGACCTGCTGGCGATGTACAGCCCCAAGAACAACGCGCCGCTCGACGCCATGGCCAAGCTCTGCGGCTTTCCCGGGCAAGCTCGGCATGGACGGCTCGCAGGTCTACGCGCAGTACCTGGCCGGCCAGACCGAAGACATCCGCCGCTACTGCGAAACCGACGTGATGAACACCTACCTGGTGTATTGCCGCTTCCAGAAGATGCGCGGCGGACTCACCGAGGCCGAGTACGAGCAGGAAATCGCCTATGTGAAAGAGACGCTGGGCAATCTGGCGCCGACCGACAGCCACTGGGACGAGTACCTGAAGGCCTGGGCTTGATCGTGTCCAGAGCGGGCTGACGCTTGATGCTGGCGTGTAGCGAGGCCTGGGCTCAAGGGAATAAAGCGAAGCCCGGCAGCTTGCGGGTGAGATGCTCTCAGAGCCGTCACATCAGCCAAGCGCGCACCCGCCTGTGGCATTGTCAGTTACATCGCCAGGCTGCTGCATTCGGTGCCGCTTTCCATTTGGCGCAATAAGGCCGCTGTTCTCGACAATTGAAATCAACTCGAACATGGAACGACGGCTTCGCCGACGTAGCAACCGCCGCTTCTGACCGATATCTGGTTTCCTTGGGAATCGCTGCAAGCGGACGTCCACCTGCTGGACCGTCTTGCCGAAGGTCAGCTTGCTGGCGCCACCTCGTACTCACCCTCAAGGGCAGGAGCGGTAGTTCACAGAGACGTGACCATGCCCTGGTGAAGACTGGGTTTGGATTTCGGCTTTGGCTACAGCACTGTTCAGATCTGCAGGAGACAGTCTTTCACCATATTGGCTTACAAGCGACAGGTCAAGGTCTCCACCTCGCAAAGTCATTGTCGCTCTGCAGACAACCTGGGGTTCGCCTTGTCCTAACCTCGATCAGGTTGAACAAGCGAGGGCTTCGATTTTTGGTGCGGTGTTCAGCACAAAATCGAACCCAGCGCACAAGGCCGTCAACTGGACGTCGATACAAAGCTGAGGGTTCAGCTGGGGGCTGTCTGGGTAGACCTCGGTGGTGGTGACATAGCGGGCTTCAGTCCAGCCGCTGCAGATGCCTTGCGAGCGCTTGAAGGACTGGATCACGCCATGCTGCACCAGTGGCTTGCCCAGCAGCTCGCCGTTGGCATCGGCCGGGGCAATGTGGGTGAGGCGGCTCACCGCGTCGATGATGGCGGCCTGGAAGGCCAGCTGCGGGCGGCTCTGGTCTGCGAACAGGTAGAAGCCGTCGGGGATGTCACAGGGTTCGAGGGGAGTGGCATCGCGCGCGGCTTTGGCCGGCCGGAACTCGCTGGCATCGGTGTCGGTGGTTTCGTGCAGGTCGATGTGCAGCAGCGGCGTGTCGAACTGGTTGAGCAGGTCGATCGCATTTTTTGCCTCGGGCGCAGCCGGGGTGGGAAGAAAGGCGCGATTGGGATCCACCGCGTGCGGGTTCCAGCGATTGATGGTCTCATAGCTCCACGGGCTCACACAGACCAGGTGCAGGAGGTTGGCGCGCTCTGCATAGTGTGCAAACTTCTCTGCCAGAAACCGCAGGCCGCCCAACACGCCGCTGGTCTCGTAACCGTGTACGCCGCCGGTGACCAGGAAAAACGGCTTGGCTGGGTCCCAGTGCCTGCTCTTGACCGCATAGAGGGGGTAGCTGCCAAAACCTTCGGCGCGATAGTCCAGGCTGCCGTAGCTGAAACATTCGGCAAAGGCTTGCAGACCAGGGTTACCGTGCGGTGAAAAAAGCCGCCGCAAGGGGGCCACCACGTCGTTCTGGTAGCTGCGCAGCACAGTTTGCTGCGCCAGCCACAGGCGCCTTTCGGCATCGCCCCAGGCCTGGCCTGGAGTGCCGATGGCATAGGGAGGTGAGGATGCGTTTGGCATGGAGCGGGTCAGGCAGCTTCGAAGCGGCCGAGCCGAACCATGGTCTGTCCGGGTTTGAAACGTCGCTGCGTCGGCATGATCAGCACGCATTGGTCATACGGGCTGGTCCATGTGTGGGTGCCGTCCTGGGCGACCGGAGTGCCCGCCTTGTCGATGATGGACATGGGCACGATGGGCACCAGAAAACGGAATTCGCTCGTGCGGGCCGTGACCGCCTCGCTCACTCGCACCAGGCGCCGCTGTGGCGGCAGGGGCAGGCGCTGGTGAGATCTCACCCACTCCTCGCTGGCCAGACCGGTCAGGCCCAGAAATCGGACCAGGCAGTCGCGCGCCACGTCGGCTGCTGCGGTTTCCCAGTGTTGGCCACATTCGATGAGCAAGGCGCACTGCGGGGCCTCGGCGTCGCCGAAGGCGCCACGCTCGATCATGCGCAGCCCGGCGGGGTGGCCGGTATCGATGAGGAGGTCGGCAGGCATACCCAGCGCAGCGGCGTATCGAGCGTTCTTCTCCAGCGTGCCGCAGACCATCAAGGGCGCGCAGTTTTCGCTCATGGAGTGGATGTCCAGGATGAAGTCGGCAGCGTCCACAAAGGGCACCAGCTCGCGCGCCCGGCGCTTTTCGCAGGTGTCGCCATCTGACAGGGACGCGTCGGCCCAGACGCGGTTGAGGTCTTCGTCCACAAACCGCGAGATGTAGGGATCCTGAGGGTCCCAGCGGGCGTAGGCCTCGTGGTTGGCGAATACGACGCAGAGCTGGCCTTTGAGCGGGCGAAAGCCCTCGGCCAGCAATTCGTCTGCCGCGATCGCGCCACAAAACTCGTTGCCGTGGGTGAGCACCTGCACGTGCACGCGCGGCCCGGGCAGGCCGCTGTCGAACAGATGCACAAACGGCACACCGGTGTTGCCCTCGCGCCAGCGGCTGATGTCAGGCGGGTGGATTTCGACTGGCGGGACGGGAGGTATGTCGACTGCGTTCATGGCTTTTTCTCAGGCGGAAAATGGAGGGTGATGTCGGCGATCAGCTGCCGCAGGCGCTGCTGAAGCACGGGGAAATGGTCATTGGGCTGGCCGCTGGTCATGTCCATGTAAACGCGCTTGTTGATTTCCAGCTGCAGGCTGTGCCGGCCACGGCCTGGGTCGGCGTAGGCGCGCACCAGTTCGACGCCTTTGTAAGGCTGGTTGACGGCAACGCCATACCCGTGGTTTGCCAGCGCCTGCTGGACAAATGCGGTGAACGCTGCTGAGCAGGTGGTTCCGTCGCGGTCTCCCAGCACGAAGTCGGCGCGCAGCGCTCCTGGCCCGCCTTCTCCCATGAGCCCCGATACCGGATTCATCGAGTGGCAGTTGATGTGATAAACGCAGCCAAACCGGTCGTATGCCGCATCGAGCAGTTGCTTCAACGCGGCGTGGTACGGCCGGTGGTAGTGCGCAATGCGCCATCGCATCGCCTGGACGGTCAACGGTGCGGCGTACAAGGGGCGTCCGTCATCGAGCGTGCGCCAGGCCAGGGCCTTGCCCAATGCGGCCTTGCCACTGGGCTGGTACAGGTCAGGCCAGGGAGCGTCCAGCAGGGTGAGGTCCACATCACCTTCGTGGCGGTTGGCGTCGATGTAGGTGCGCGGGTACTGTGCCGCCAGCAGGCTGACGCCCAGCTCGGTGGCGGGGTTGTAGAGCGTGTCGATATGGGTGTCCTGGGCATCGCGCAGGACTTCATCGGATAGAAGGCTGCCGAAGTCGGGCGGCCGCACGTGGCCGGAGTGCGGCGAGTCCAGCACCACGGGCACGCGCGAGGACGTCGGGCCATGGATGTGAAGGACTGAACTGGGGTCCGGCGGCGTCTGCGCGGCGGGGGAAGCAGGCATGGGGCGGTGCGGTCAGGCTGTGCGAGTTCGAAGGGGTTGGCCAGGGCCCGGCGTTCAGGCGCCAGTGCCGCCCTGCTCCAGATGGCAGGCGATGTGATGCTGGTCGTTGGTCTCCATCAAGGCGGGGCGCTCCGTCTTGCAGCGTGGACCGGCGTGGGGACAGCGCGGGTGAAAGTGGCAGCCGGGCGGTGGGGTCAGCGGCGAGGGGATTTCTCCCTTGAGTGGCGCAAAGCGCTGATGCCGGTTGCTGATGCTGGGCACATTGGCCAGCAGCGCCTGGGTGTAGGGGTGGCGCGGGGCCGAGAAAATGCGGGTCGCTGGCGCGCTCTCGACCACGCGCCCCAGGTACATGATGACCACCCGGTCGGAGATGTGTCGCACCACACCCAGGTCGTGACTGATGAACAGGTAGGTGAGGTTGAGGTCCTTGCGCAAGTCCATGAACAGGTTGAGCACCTGCGCCTGGATCGAGACATCCAGGGCAGCCACGCTTTCGTCGCACACCAGGAAGCGCGGCTTGACCGCCAGGGCGCGGGCAATGCCGATGCGTGCGCGCTGCCCGCCCGAGAACTGATGCGGGTAGCGATTGCGGTAGCTGGGGTCAAGGCCCACGCGGGCCAAGGTCTGCACCACATAGTCGTCGATCTCGGCCGTGGGCACCATGCCGTGTACCTGGGGAGCCTCGCCCACGATGTCGAGCACCCGCATGCGGGGATTGAGCGATGACATCGGATCCTGAAAGATCATCTGAACCGCCAGGTTGGCGACCTTGCGCTCGGCCGCGTTCATGGCCGTGAGAGCCTTGCCCTCAAATTGCATCTCGCCGGCACTGGCTTCGTGCACGCCGGCGACGACACGGCCCAGTGTGGACTTGCCGCAGCCCGATTCGCCCACCAGCCCAACCACCTCACCCGGCATCACGCGCAGGTTGACGCCGTCGACCGCATGAACCACTTCTTCCCGCTGGCTGGCGCCCAGCAAGTTGGCCAGGCGGGCGGCGGTGTCCAGCGGTTTGACAAACCGTTTGCTGACCTCGCGCAGTTCGATGATGGGCGTGCTCATGGCGGATCAGGCGTGTGTCAGGGGATGGTGGCAGCGCACCAGGCTGCCGTTGGGCAGGGTCGTGATGGCAGGCGCGGACTCGCGGCAGGCCTCGCTGGTGTAGCTGCAGCGCGGCGCAAAGGCGCAACCGGGTGGCAGGCGACCCAGGGAAGGCGTGGAGCCCGGAATCTGTCGCAGCGGCTGGCCAGGAATGGCCGCTGCAGGCAAGGAGCCGAGCAGACCTTCGGTGTAGGGGTGACCTTGGCGGTCCAGCACATCGTCCACCGTGCCGTACTCCACCACACGTCCTGCGTACATCACGGCCACCTGCTGGGCCAGGCCGGCCACCACCGTGAGGTCGTGCGTGATCCAGATCAGCGCGGTGCCGGTCTCGGCGCACAGGTCCTGCATCTCGGCCAGGATCTGGCTCTGGATCGTGACGTCGAGCGCCGTGGTGGGCTCGTCGGCGACGATGAGGGACGGGCGGTTGAGGAGAGCAATCGCAATGGCCACGCGCTGGCGCATGCCGCCTGAGAACTGGTGCGGATAGGCGCGCAGGCGCTCGTCGGGTGAGGGGATGCCGACCTTGACCAGCACCTCACGGGCGCGCGCGAGGGCAGCCTGGTTGCTGACTTTTTCGTGTGCCTGGATTGCTTCGATCATCTGGGTGTCGATGCGCAGCACCGGGTTGAGCGTCATCATCGGGTCCTGGAAGATCATGGCCAGCTCTTTGCCGCGCTTTTGCCGCATCGCTTCTTCCGACAGACCCACCAGCTCATGACCATTGAGCTCGATCGAGCCCGAGACGATGCGCCCCGGCGGATCGATCAGCCCCAGGATGGAAAACCCGGTCACCGACTTGCCCGATCCGGACTCGCCGACCAGGCCCAGCACCTGGCCCTTGTGGACATCGAAGGACACGCCGTCGACCGCCTTGATCAGACCCGAACTGGTTTCGAAATGCGTGACCAGATCACGCACGCGCAGCACCACGTCGCTCATGTTTATCGCTCCAGGCGGGGATTGAGCACATCGCGGATGCGGTCGCCCACCAGGTTGATGGCCACAATCGTGACAAGCAGCGCCACCCCTGGGAAGAAACTGATCCAGTAACGGCCACTGAGCATGTACTGAAAGCCGTTGGAAATCAGTACCCCGAGCGAAGGCTCGGTCTGCGGCAGCCCCACGCCCAGGAATGACAGGGTGGCCTCCAGCCCAATGGCGCTGGCTGTCTGCACCGTGAAGATCACGATCACCGGCGCCATGCAGTTGGGCAGGATGTGGCGAAACACCACACGCGCATGCGATAGCCCCAGCGACTGAGCCGCTTCCACATACTCCTTGCGGCGTTCCACCAGCGCACTGCCGCGCACGGTGCGGGCGTAGTAAGCCCACTGCACCACCACCAGCGCGATGATGATCTTGTCTACCCCCTTGCCCAGGGCAGCCACCAGGATCAGGGCAATCAGAATGGCGGGCAGGGACAGCTGCAGATCCACCACCCGCATGATGAAGGCCTCCACCTTGCCGCCCGCGTAAGCGGCCAGCAGCCCCATGGAGACCCCGAAGGTGGCGGCCAGAAGGCCCGCGACGGCGCCCACCAGCAGCGAGATGCGCAGCCCGTAGAGAATGCCGGAATAGAGGTCGCGGCCCACGCCGTCGGTGCCCAGCCAGGCGGTGAAGCCCTCTCCTGTCTGCTCGCCGGGCTTGAGGCGCGAATCCATCAGATCCACGCTGTTGAGGTCGTAGGGATTCTGTGGCGTGATCCAGGGCGCCAGCAGGGCCAGCAGCAGGATCAGCAGAAACACCACCAGCCCGATCACCGCCACGCGGTCCTGCATGAAGGTGCGCGCAAAGCGCCGCCAGGGGGATTCGCTGTCGGTCATGGGAATGGCACTGAGACTGGGGTCGGACATGGTGAAGCTCTTCGTCTCAGGCCTTGTTGCCAGCAATGCGCAGCCGCGGATCCAGCAGCGAATACACGATGTCCACGATCAGGTTGACGAGCACGAAGAGCACCACGACCACCATGATGTAGGCCACGATCACGGGGCGATCCAGCCGCTGGATGGATTCGAGCAGTAGCTTGCCCATGCCGGGCCACGCAAAAATGGTCTCCGTCACCACCGAAAAGGCGACCAGCGAACCGAACTCCAGGCCCAGCACGGTCACCACGGGGATCATGATGTTCTTGAGGATGTGAACGCCGATGATGCGCGAGGGCTTGAGGCCCTTGGCGCGGGCGAATTTCACGTAGTCCATCAGCGCCACCTCGCGCACACCAGCGCGTGTGAGGCGGATCACCAGACTGATCTTGGTCGTGGCCAGGTTGAACGCCGGCAAGGCAATGAAGGCCCAGCCCGTCGAAGACAGCAGGCTGGTCTGGATGCCGAGGAAGGACTCGGTCTCGCCCCGCCCCGTGGCGGGCAGCCAGCCGAGGATGACCGCAAACACCATGATCAGCATCAGGCCGACCCAGAACGAAGGCAAAGAAAAACCCAGGATGGAGCCGGCCATGATGGTGCGCGAGGCGGGGTGCTCGGGCTTGAGCCCGGCAAACATGCCCAATGGCAGCCCGACCAGAATGGCCATGAGCAGCGCGATCAGCGCCAGTTCCATGGTGGCGGGCATGCGGCTGAGAATCAGCTGGATGGCGGGCTGGCCGTGCACGAACGAATGGCCCAGGTCCCCCCTGGCCACGCCCTTGAGGAAGTACCAGAACTGTTCCCAGATGGGTTTGTCCAGCCCGAGCGACGCCGCTGTGGCCTCGATGGCCTGCTGGTCCATGTCGGGCGAGATCAGCATCCAGATCGGGTCACCGATGACGTTCACGCCAAAGAAGACGATCACCATCATCACCACGATGACCAGCAGGGCCTGGCCGATGCGACGTATCAGGAAGGAGAGCATGTGGGTTTCTCTGGGGACTCACGGCACAGATGCGTCGCACCCTGGCCAGGCCAGGGCGATCAGGAACAGATCAGCGGCGGGAAATGCCCGTAGCCAGGGTGTACTCGTCGGCTCGGGGTTCCACCTTGAAGCCCTTGCGCGAGGCCCAGACGTTCGTTTGGTAGTGCGAGGGGATGATGGCGAAGTCGTTGAAGGCGATCTCGGAGGCCTCGGCCAGCAGGGCGGCGCGCTTGGTGTCGTCCACAGTGGCCGACGCTTCGCTCAGCTTGGCGTCCAGCGCCGGATTGCTGTAGCGCCCGCGGTTGGCAGTGCCGGAGCCCTTGGAGCGGTCGAAGGTGCCCATCAGCGAGCGCAACGGGCCCAAGGTTTCACCGGTCGTAGCACCCCAGCCCAGCAGCATGAAGGAGAACTCGGGTTGGCCGTTGGCCCCTGTGGAGGCGCGGGTGAAGAAGTTGGCGGGCGGAATGGTTTCGATCTCGGTGTCGATACCCAGGCGGGTGAACATCTGGGCCACCGCCTCGATGATCTTTGTGTCGTTGGTGTAGCGGCCGTTCGGGCCGTGCATCTTCATCTTGAAACCGTTGGGGTAACCGGCTTCCGTGAGCAGGCGGCGGGCGCCGGCCAGATCGAAACCGGTGGGTTGCAGCTTCTGTGATGTGCCAAAGAAACTCTTGGGCAGCACCTGTTCGGCCGGGACGGCGGCACCATCCATCAGGCGCTCAACGATGGCCGGGCGGTTGATGGCCATGGACAGGGCCTGGCGCACGCGCCGGTCGAGCAACGGGTTCTTGATGGCCGAGCCGTCCTTGGCGGTGATGAACGGGCTGGTCTCGCGGAACTGGTCCATGTGGAAATAGATGACCCGGTTGGACAGCGTCTCGGCCATTTCAATATTGGCCTCGCTCTTGAGGCGTGGAATGTCGCTGGGCGGAACAGCGTCGATGACGTTCACATCGCCAGCCAGCAAGGCCGCCACCCGGCTGGGATCGGAGACGATGAACCGTTTGGTCACGGTTTCCCACCCGGCCTTGGGGCCCCAGTACGCGTTGTTGCGCGCCAGAACCACCCGGTCGCCGGGTTTGAATTCGGAGAATTTATAGGGACCGGTGCCCCCTTGGCAGCGCAGGGCGTTGAAGTCCTCGGTGGTCGTGGATTCGGCGCACTTTTGCGAGACGATCGCGAACCCGGACAGGTTGATGGGCACCAGCGGGGCCGGGCTGGCGGTCTTGACGCGCAGGGTGTGGCTGTCCACTTTTTCGAACTGCATGCCGGCGATGAAAGGCGAGAAGTTGGACGGGGAGCGGGGCACATTGGGCAGGCGCTTGACCGTGGCCAGCACGTCATCAGCCGTGAATTCGCTGCCGTCGAAAAACTTGACACCTTTGCGCAGCTTGAACTCCCAGGTGAGCGGGTCCACGGTGCGCCAGCTCTCGGCCAGCCCGGGGCGGGGTTTCTGATTCACGTCTTGCCCGACCAGCGCCTCGAAGACGTGCCGCGCCAGCATGTTGTTGGGCGAGAGGTTGTGGTAATGCGGGTCCAGGGAACTGGGCTCGGCCGCAAGGCCGATGCTGAGGTTCTGCGCAGCGCTCCACAAAGGGACCATGGTGAGGGCGCATGTGGCGACGAGCAGGCTGGTACGGGCCATGAGTTTCACTCCTAGGGTGTGTAAGAAACGTGAAGAGCAGGAGTCTAGGAACTCCGCTCTTGTCCTGATATGCGGACATACCCAGGTAAAATATGCATGAATAATTAAGATAAATACATAAAAGTAATGAATCTGAGTCAGAAACAGCTGCAGCTGTTTATCACCACCGCCCAAGCCGGGCACATCACCCAAGCCAGCGAGCGCTTGGGCATCAGCCAGCCCACCCTGACCCGGGCCCTGGCCCGCTTCGAGTCGGAGTTGGGGGTCATGCTGTTTCACCGCACGACGCGCCGCCTGTCCCTGTCGCTTGAGGGCCAACGGTTCCTGCCTGTGGCCCAGCGCCTGCTCAATGAAATGGAAGCCGCTTGCGAAGTGCTGCAGGGTCGTACCGATGAAATCACCGGCAGGGTCAGCCTGACCATGGGCAGCACCGCCGGTGGCACCCTGATGCCGCCCCTGTTGAAGATGTTCATGCGGCGCTATCCTGGCGTTCGGGTCGGCGTCGTGGAGAGCTATGGCTTGGAGACCACCAAATCGGTGCGCTCCGGCGAAGTTGATCTGGGCATTGGCACGCCGCAGGGCGACATCGCTGGCCTGCGCTGTGATCTGCTGCTGCAAGCGCCGCTGGGCATCGTCTATCGGCGGGATCAGTTCAAGATCCGCGATGGCAGCCTGGAGACGCTGTCGAACCTGCCCATCCTCAAGGAGGGTCCGAACAGCAGCATCATCGATCTGCTGCGGATCAACGGCTCGCCCATCGTGTCGATGATGTCCAAGGGAATTGACGTGACCAGTCTGACGATGCAACTCGCGCTGGTGCAAGCGGGCATGGGCGTGGCGGTGCTATCCGCGCTGGCGGCCTCGCACCCACAGGCCATCGACCTGGGCTTCACGCTGCTGGAACCCGCCATCGAGCGCCCGGTTTTTCTGATGCAGCGCACCGACCGGATCGCGAGCCCAGCGGTGGCCGCGCTGGCGCAGGTGTTCTTGAGAGATTTGCACCATGTCTCTTTGCGACCGGAGGTCAAACTGTCCTGAGTAGCGTCGAAGTCCACACACCTTGCTCAACCTACCACAAGCCCGCCACGCCACCGCTGGCTTTGTGATGGATCTCTTCAAGCTCTGATAGCGGCGGGGGGTAAGCGCGTGCCGCCTGAGACAATCGGCGCATGAGCGCATCCGATCCCCACGAAAACAGCCTGGCCACCACCGCCAGCCCCGTCCCGAATTCATCAGACCGCGGCGAGCTGCCCGACGGCTGGCTGGCGGTCGAGTCCATGGACATCGATGCCCAGGGCATCGCCCGCCGGCCCGACGGCAAGGTGGTCTTCATCGAAGGCGCGCTGCCGTTCGAGGTGGTCAGCGCCAACGTGCACCGCAAGAAAAATCAACTGGGAAGCCGGCGTGGTCACCGCGGTTCACCGCGAGTCCTCGCAGCGCGTGCGCCCAGGCTGTCCACATTTCGGTTTGCACACCGGCGCCTGCGGCGGTTGCAAGATGCAGCACCTGCACGAAACCGCCCAGGTGGCGGTCAAGCAGCGGGTGCTGGAAGACAACCTCTGGCACCTGGGCAAGGTGAAGCCAGAAACGATGCTGCGGCCCATCGAAGGCCCGGCCTGGGGCTACCGTTACCGAGCGCGCCTGTCGGTGCGCCATGTGCACAAAAAGGGCGAGGTGCTGATCGGTTTTCACGAGCGCAAGAGCCGCTATGTCGCCGACATGCAGGTGTGCCACGTGCTGCCGCCGCATGTGAGCGCCCTGCTCATGCCCTTGCGCGAGCTGATCTTCGGCATGGACGCCCGCGAAACCTGTCCGCAGATCGAGCTGGCCTGTGGCGACGAGGTGACGGCGATGGTGTTGCGCCACCTGGAGCCGCTGAGTGACGACGACATCGACACGCCTGCGTGCGTTTGGCGCCCACCACGGCGTGCAGTGGTGGCTGCAATCCAAGGGGCCGGACACGGTGCGGCTGCTGGACGAGGGCGGGCCCCTGCTGTCTTACGCGCTGCCCGAGTTCGGCATCACCATGCCGTTCAAGCCGACCGATTTCACCCAGGTGAATCCACACATCAACCGCGTGCTGGTCACGCGCGCGCTGCGTCTGCTCGATGCGCAGACCCAGGAGCGGGTGATCGACTGGTTCTGTGGCCTGGGCAACTTCACGCTGCCGATCGCCACCACGGCGGGTGAGGTGCTGGGGGTGGAGGGCAGCGAGGCGCTGGTGGCGCGTTCACGCGACAACCTGGCGCTGAACCAGCTGGGCCGTTCGCGGCCGCTCGCCGACACACGCTTTGCCGCGCGCAACCTGTTCGAGATGACGCCAGAACGGCTGGTCGCTGATGGTGTGGCGCACAAGTGGCTGGTCGACCCACCACGCGAGGGCGCATTTGCGCTCGTCAAGGCTTTGGCGACGCTGCACCAGAACCCTTCCCTGCGCGGTGACTGGCTGCCACCGCAACGCATCGTCTATGTGAGCTGCAACCCGGCCACGCTGGCGCGCGACGCCGGTCTGCTGGTCCACGAGGCCGGGTACCGCTGCGCGGCGGCTGGGGTGGTCAACATGTTCCCTCACACCGCCCACGTGGAGAGCATGGCGGTGTTTGATCTGGCCACCAATCTGGTGGCCTGAGGCGTTTGCAGCGGCCCGGTCAGGAGCGGTTGGAGCGCGCCTCGGTGCGTGCCGTGTCGGCCCCGCCAGTGGCCTCTGCACCGGTGTCGGGTTTGACCACGCCACCATCGGCGGGCATGCCCACCATCTGGTTGTCGCGCATGTACTGGTCCATTTCTTTCCAGCCCTCGAAGACCGCGGCCTTGCCCGCCTTGCCGTTGCTGGCGAAACAGTCTTCAATGCCCCGCAATGCGTAGCGGCAGGCGCTGCCGATGGCCCGGGCCTCGGCATCTTTCTTGGCGTTGATCTGCGTTGCCGTTTCAACGCCCAGCGCATCGCAGCCCACCAGGGTGCTGGTGGCAACGATGAGGCTGAGAGAGAGAACGAGGTGGCGCATGGTGGATGCCTTGGGTTTGTTCTCTGTTTCGGCACACGCGGTGAAAACTTGAAATATTGCGCGGCCTCGCATGACCACCGGCGGATGCTGCCAAGAAAAAAGGGCCCGAAGGCCCTTTTTGACGTGGTCGCAGTGCGAAATCAGTCGCGGTCGCCACCGAAGATGCCGAGCAGCATCAGCAGGCTCTGGAAGATGTTGAACACGCTGAGGTACAGGCCGAGCGTGGCGGTGATGTAGTTGGTCTCGCCGCCGTCCACGATGCGCTTGAGGTCGTACAGCAGGTACATGCTGAAGACGATGATGGCCAGGGTGGCAATGGCCGCCATGCCGGCGGTGCTGCCAACAAACACGTTGATGATGGCGCCGACCATGATGGCCAGTGCGCCGACAAACAGCCACTTGCCCATGCCCGAGATGTCTCGCTTGATGACGGTGGACAGGTTGGCCATGACGAAGAACACGCCAGCGGTGCCGCCAAACGCCGTCATGATCAGGCTGGAGCCGTTGCTGAAGCCCAGCACCCCGGCCAGCAGCCGGGACAGCATCAGGCCCATGAAGAAGGTGAAGGCCAGCAACACCGGCACACCAGCGGCCGAGTTCTTGGTTTTCTCGATCGCGAACATGAAGCCGAAGGCGCCGCCCAGGAAGACGATCAGCCCGAGGCCGCCGCTCAGGCTGGCGGTGATGCCGGTGGCCACGCCAATCCAGGCGCCGAGCACCGTGGGCAGCATGGACAGCGCGAGCAGCCAATAGGTGTTGCGCATCACCTGGTTGCGTTGCGCGGCGGTGTTGGTGGCGGTACCGAAGTGGCCGCCGTTTTGTACGTGGTCGGTCATGGTGAAGGCTCCTTCATCGGGAAAATGGATCAAAGCAATGTGCCGATGAGCACGGTTGCCGATTTTTCATTGTAAGGACAGCGCCTCGCACAGCGAATGCCCTTGCAAAAGCACGGTTTTGGTGATGTCACCTGTGACCCGGAGGCCACCAAGCGGTGCGTTAAGGTTGGGGCCCAGCGATCTGGTGAAAAATTTCGCCATTTCATGTTCAGTGACCACCATTTTCAGAAAAAGTTCATGAAAAACAAAGCCTTTCTCGAATCCGCCGACGTTCAACGCATCCTGATCGCAGCCGAGGCCGAGGCACTGAAGAACCAGTGGGCCGTGACCATTGCTGTGGTTGACGATGGTGGCCACTTGCTGGCGCTGCGCCGGCTTGACGGCGCAGCCGCCATTTCCGCCCACATCGCCCCGGCCAAGGCCCACACGGCCGCCCTTGGCCGCCGCGAAAGCAAGGTTTATGAAGACGTGATCAACCAGGGCCGCACCTCGTTCCTGAGTGCGCCGCTGCTCGCGGGCATGCTGGAGGGCGGGGTGCCGATCGTGCAAGACGGTCATTGCATCGGCGCGGTGGGTGTGAGCGGTGTGAAGTCGTCGGAAGACGTGCAGATCGCCCGCGCCGGCATCGCTGCGCTCTAAGAAAATCGATCTCCGGCTGCCCCGGCGGGCGGCCTTGGCCTGAACACCGGGAGGCAACAGCGTCTCCCGTCTGGCGCCAGGCCGGCTCTGCTTATTGCGTCTGAGGCTCGGTGATAAAGCCGATTTTCTGCACGCCCGCGCGCTGCGCGGCGGCCAGGGCCTGGGCCACGCGCTCGTAGCGCACCGCGCGGTCGCCGCGGATGTGGAGCTCGGGTTGCGGTTGCTGGGCGGCGGCGACAGCGAGGCGCTGCTCGAACACCGCATCGGCCAGCGGCTCGTCGTTCCAGAAGTAGGCGCCGTCGGCGGCCACGGTGAGACGAACGTTCTGCGGCTTGTCGAGCAGCCGCTGATTGCTGGCGTTCGGCAGCTCGACCTTGACCGCGTGGTTGATCACCGGCACGGTGATGATGAAGATGATGAGCAGCACCAGCATGACGTCGATGAACGGGATCATGTTGATCTCGCTCAGCATCTGATCGCTGTCTTCCTGGGTTCCGATGGCCATGGTGTCAGCCTCGACTTCAAGGGCAAGACCCGGGGATCACCACCGACGCTGACCCGCGCACCGGTGACAAAGTAGGCGTGCAGATCGTTGGCAAACCGGTTGAGCCGGTGCACGATGCCCTTGTTGCCGCGCACCAGCGCGTTGTAGCCCAGTACCGCGGGGATGGCCACCAGCAGGCCCAGCGCGGTCATGATCAGCGCCTCGCCGATCGGGCCAGCCACCTGGTCGATGCCCACGGTGCCCGCCGCGCTGATGCCCAGCAGGGCGTGGTAAATGCCCCAGACGGTGCCGAACAGACCCACGAACGGCGCGGTGGAGGCGATGGAGGCCAGCACCGTGAGGCCGCTCTGGGCGCGGGCTGTGAAGTCGTCCAGGCTGTTGCGCAGGCTGCGCTCGATCCAGTCGCTGAGGTCGAGCTGGTCGTGCAGTTGCGGGCTGGTGCGGCCGTCCTGGTGCAGGACGTGCCGCGCCGCTTCCCGGCCTTCGGTGGCCAGCGCATGAAACGGGTTGCCGTCGCGGGTGCCCAGTTTCTCCAGGCCTTCGGCGAAGTCGGCGCTGTGCCAGAAGCCTTCGCAGGCTTTGGCCTGGCGCCGCTGGGTCCGCTGGTCCAGTGCCTTCCACAAAATGATGATCCAGGTGGCCAGCGACATCGCCAACAAGACCAGCGCCACGGTGCGGATGACGGCGTCGCCTTGGGTCCAGACGTGGGCGATGCCCGATGAGGTGAGTTGGGGGTCCATGCAGAAAACGCTGGCGAAAGCAGGTCAGGGCGGGAGAAAGTTGATAAATCGAATCGGTGAGCGATTGGACGCTAGTCGAGAACGAAGCGAATCGGGATGTTGAACCACATGGCTTCGGGCACGCCGGCGCGCTTGCCCGGCACATAGCGCCAGCGCTTGACGGTTTGCAGGGCGGCCTGGTCCAGCCGCTGGAAGCCGCTGGAGGTTCGGATTTCGGCCTGGCTGGCGGTGCCGTTGGCCTCGATGCGGGCGCGCACCACCACCTGGCCTTGTTCCCCCATGCGTTTGGACAGCGGCGGATAGGGCGGCGGCGGGTTGTTCAGGTAGTCGGCGCTGCTCGAAGGCAGATCAATCTGGGGCGAGCTGGGCAATGCGAATGGCGCAAGCGCTGGCGCAGGCGCAGGCGCAGCCAGCTTCGCCGCTGGCGGCGCGGTGGCGGTTGTCGGAGCCGGCGGGGTGACCGGCGGCAGGGTGATGGGCGCGGCCAGCGGTGGCGCGGACGTGCTGGGCACCACTGGTGCCGGTGCCGGAGCCGGTGCCGGGCGCGGCGCTTGCTGGGGCGATGGCTTGGGTGGTTGCTGGCGCGGTACCGGTTGGGGTGGCGGTGGGGCTGGCGGTGTGGGAACTGCCACCGGTTGAGGTGCTTCGATCAGCTCGGCCAGGATCTGCACCGGAATCACCAGTTCCACCGCGCGGCGAACCAGCCCCGCGTGGAGCGCCCAAAGAGCGACGAGGTGAAAGCCGACCACGGCGGTGACGATCAGGAAGCGGCGATCCATCGGGCAGGTTGGGCGGATTGGGCGAGCATCCGGGGTGGTTCGAGGTGGGGCCCCTGGGGGCGGCATGGGGTGAATCCATAGTCTATGGCGCCTCTCGGGCTTTGGCCCGTGGGGTGGAAATCGGCCTCATGGATCCACTTTCCATCCCGATAGGGACATCGACGTCCAAGCCTGACCGGTTGGTGTCTGCATGCTGCACAGCAACAAAAAAGCTATCGGCCCTATATCAACTATCAATTCGACCTTTCGATAGTTGCCGACTATTATTCATGGGTCGCAGCAAACAAGCGCTGCCACCGTTTCATCAACCCGCCGACAGAAGGAAAACACCATGTCCATCATCAACGCTCTCTCCCTGATCAACACCAAGGTTCAGCCGTTCAAGGCCCAGGCATTCAAGCAAGGCAAGTTCATCGAAGTCTCCGAAAAAGACCTGGCCGGCAAGTGGTCGGTGCTGATCTTCATGCCCGCTGCCTTCACCTTCAACTGCCCGACCGAGGTGGAAGACGCTGCCGACAACTACGCCGAGTTCCAGAAGGCGGGCGCCGAGGTCTACATCGTGACCACCGACACCCATTTCTCGCACAAGGTGTGGCACGAGACCTCGCCCGCCGTGGGCAAGGCCAAGTTCCCGCTGATCGGTGACCCCACCCACCAGCTGACCCGTGGTTTCGGTGTGCACATCGAAGAAGAAGGCCTGGCGCTGCGCGGCACCTTCATCATCAACCCCGAGGGCGAAATCAAGACGATGGAAGTGCACGACAACGCCATCGCCCGCGACGTCAAGGAAACCCTGCGCAAGCTCAAAGCCGCCCAGTACGTGGCCAAGAACCCAGGCCAGGTCTGCCCCGCCAAGTGGAACGAAGGCGCCGAGACGCTGACGCCTTCGCTGGATCTCGTCGGGAAGATCTGACCCCCCCCGCGCCGCACCTGCGGCGCGTCACCCCCTCAAGGGGGCAACACCTGCGGCCCGGCAAAGCCGGTTCCGCGGTGTTCTGGAAAGGGTCACCGCTTTCCTCCGCTGTTATCTCGCTCGTACCGCAGACCCATGGGCCTTGTCTTGAGGCCCATGCACCAGCGGCACTGGTTCAGTGCACCCATTTTTCGTTTTGAAGGAGTTCACCATGCTCGACGCCACCCTCACCACCCAGCTTTCCTCCTATCTCGCCATGCTGCGCCAGCCGATCCGGCTGATTGCTTCGCTGGACGACAGCGCCAAGGCGGGCGAGATGCGCACGCTGCTGGACGGAAATCGCCGCACTGTCCGACAAGGTGTCGTTTGACGAGTCGGGCACCGATGCGCGCCAGCCTTCTTTCGTGATTGCCCGCGAAGGGGAAACGACCGGTGTGCGTTTTGCGGCGATTCCCCTTGGCCACGAATTCACCTCGCTGGTGCTGGCACTGCTGTGGACCGGCGGCCACCCGCCCAAGGTCGAGCCCGAGGTGATCGATCAGATCAAGGCGCTGGAGGGCGAGCACCGCTTCGAGGTGTACATGAGCCTCTCGTGCCACAACTGCCCCGACGTGGTGCAGGCTGCGAGCCTGATGGCCATCCTCAACCCGAACGTTCAGACCGTGGTGATCGATGGCGCGCTGTTCCAGGAAGAAGTGGACCGGCGCCAGGTGCTGGCGGTGCCGCTGATGTACCGCAACGGCGAGGTGTTCGGCTCGGGCCGCATGTTGCTGGAAGAAATCGTGGCCAAGCTCGATGTGAAATCCGACGAGCGCGAGGCCGCCAAGCTGAGCGAAAAAGACCCGTTTGATGTGCTGATCGTGGGCGGTGGCCCGGCCGGTGCTGCGGCGGCGGTGTATGCCGCGCGCAAAGGCATTCGGGTGGGCATCGCGGCCGAGCGTTTTGGCGGCCAGACCAACGACACCATGGCGATTGAAAACTACATCAGTGTGCTGGAGACCGACGGGCCGAAGTTCGCCGCGGCGCTCGAGGCGCAGGTGCGCCACTACGAGGTGGATCTGATGAACCTGCAGCGCGCCGATCAGCTGGTGCCTGCCAGCGAGCCGGGTGGCCTGATCACCTTGCAGATGGCCAACGGCGGCACGCTCAAGAGCCGCAGCGTGATCCTCTCGACCGGCGCGCGCTGGCGCAATGTGAACGTGCCGGGCGAAGACGAATACCGCAACAAGGGCGTGGCCTACTGCCCGCACTGCGACGGCCCGCTGTTCAAGGGCAAGCGCGTGGCGGTGATCGGCGGCGGCAACTCCGGCGTGGAGGCCGCGATCGACCTGGCGGGCATCGTGCAGCACGTGACGCTGGTCGAGTTTGCCGACGCGCTGAAGGCCGACGCGGTGCTGGTGAGCAAGCTCAAGAGCCTGCCGAACGTGACGATTCACGTGAACGCCCAGACCACCGAAATCACCGGGGCCGACGGCAAGGTCAACGGGCTGCGCTACAAGAACCGCGCGAGCGGTGAAGAGCAGCTGATCGAACTCGCCGGCGTGTTTGTGCAGATCGGCCTGGTGCCCAACACCGAGTGGCTCAAAGGCACGCTGGACTTGAGCCGCTTCGGCGAGATCGAGGTCGACGCGAAAGGCCACACCAGCCTGCCAGGTGTCTTCGCCGCTGGCGACTGCACCACGGTGCCGTACAAGCAGATCGTGATCGCCGCCGGTGACGGCTCCAAGGCAGCGCTCAGCGCCTTTGACTACCTGATCCGCCAGCCGGTTCGCGTGATGGTGCCAGACGCGGTTGAACAAGCCGCCTGAGTCGGAATGCGAAAAAAAGGAGAGCTCTGGCTCTCCTTTTTTTCGTCTGAACCTTTGTCAACCGGCTGTTTGCTCGGTTGAAGATCGGGATCCCGAGCCTGGCAAAAGAGATTTATTGGGGCTTACCCTCGGATTGATGCGCCGGGCCGGTGTGTGAAATTTCTCTGTAAGAAACCGTGATCAAAGTCCGCCCGGTAATGCCAAAGACCGTGGGGTTGGGGGCATGCAAAACGTGGCGGCTCACCCCGTCTGAATGGCCAAAAGCATCACTCCGAGGAGATGACTGAATGAATAGTCAAGAAAACGCAAATGCCTACTGGAAGGCCACTTTGGGACTGCTGACCAAGGTGATGATCATCTGGTTCCTGGTGTCCTATGGCGCCGGCATCCTGTTCGCACCCATGCTCAACAGCATCATGCTGGGCGGCTACCCGCTGGGCTTCTGGTTTGCCCAGCAAGGCTCCATCTACGTGTTCATTGCCCTGATCTTTTATTACGCCCGGGCAATGGGCAAGATCGACCGCAAGTTCGGCGTGCAAGAAGACTGATCACAAGGAAGCAACATGGCACTGCAAACCACCATTTACATCTTTGTCGGGTTGAGCTTCGCGCTCTACCTTGGCATTGCCTTCTGGGCGCGCGCTGGTAGCACGTCCGAGTTCTACGTCGCCGGCGGCGGGGTTCACCCCATCACCAACGGCATGGCAACGGCCGCTGACTGGATGTCGGCCGCGTCCTTCATCTCCATGGCCGGCCTGATCTCCAACCTGGGCTACGGCGGCGCCGTGTTCCTGATGGGCTGGACCGGTGGCTACGTGCTGCTGGCCATGCTGCTGGCGCCCTACCTGCGCAAGTTCGGCAAGTTCACCGTGCCCGAGTTCATCGGCGACCGGTTCTACTCGCAGCCTGGCGCGCAACGTGGCCGTGATCTGCCTGCTGGTGATCTCGCGTCGTGTACATCATTGGCCAGATGACCGGTGTGGGCGTGACCTTTGCGCGCTTCCTGGGCGTGTCCAGCGAGCAGGGCATCTACATCGGCATGGCCATCGTGTTTGCCTACGCGGTGTTCGGCGGCATGAAGGGCATCACCTACACCCAGGTGGCGCAGTACTGCGTGCTGATCCTGGCCTACCTGGTGCCGGCTTTCTTCATCTCCCTGAACCTCACCGGCAACTTCCTGCCGCAGCTGGGCCTGGGCTCTGATCTGGCGGGCACCGATGTGTCGCTGCTGGCCAAGCTCGACCAGGTGGTGACCGATCTGGGCTTTGGTCAGTACACCACATCCAGCAACGGTTCAACGCTGAACATGTTCTTCTACACCGTGTCGCTGATGGTCGGTACCGCGGGTCTGCCCCACGTGATCGTTCGCTTCTTCACCGTGCCGAAAGTGGCCGACGCCCGCGCCTCCGCTGGCTGGGCCCTGGTGTTCATCGCCCTGCTGTACACCACGGCACCTGCCGTGGGCGCCATGGCCCGCCTGAACCTGATCGGTACCGTGAACTCGGCCGTTGGTCTGGTCAAGAGCCCAGAGGGTGGCATTGTGGTGAGCGCCGACGCGGTGAAAGCCAACGCCGACGTGTACGCACCCGAGGCCAGCCTGG
Source organism: uncultured beta proteobacterium (assembly GCA_963831255.1). Lineage (GTDB taxonomy): Bacteria > Pseudomonadota > Gammaproteobacteria > Burkholderiales > Burkholderiaceae_C > Hydrogenophaga. Next base: position 119,285 of record CAWHPI010000001.1, read on the forward strand.
TCTACGAAGAGCGTCCAGCCTGGATGAAGCGCTGGGAAGCGACTGGTCTGCTGAAGTGGGAAGACAAGAACGGCGACGGCCGCATCCAGTACTACAACGACAAGACCAAGAACGAAGCCGCCAAAGGCAAGGCCGAAGCGGCTGGCTGGAAGGGCAACGAACTGACCGTGAACGCCGACATCATCGTGCTGGCCAACCCGGAAATCGCGCTGCTGCCCAACTGGGTGATCGCGCTGGTTGCCGCCGGTGGTCTGGCCGCTGCGCTGTCAACCGCTGCCGGTCTGCTGCTGGTGATCTCTTCTGCCATCTCCCACGACCTGATCAAGGGCGCCATCAAGCCCGATATCAGCGAAAAGGGTGAACTCATGGCCGGCAAGATCGCCATGGCTGTTGCCATCTTCGTGGCCGGCTATCTGGGTCTGAACCCGCCTGGCTTCGCGGCCGGTACCGTGGCCCTGGCCTTCGGTCTGGCAGCGTCCACCATCTTCCCTGCGTTGATGATGGGTATTTTCAGCCGCACCATGAGCGACAAGGGCGCCATCGCCGGCATGCTGGCGGGCCTGTTCGTGACGCTGTTCTATGTGTTCGCACACAAAGGCATCTTCTTCATCAAGGGCACGGACTTCCTGGGCATGATCGGCGGGGCCAACAGCTTCTTCGGCATCACCCCTGAAGCATTCGGTACCGTGGGCGCCATCACCAACTTCGTGGTCGCCTACCTGGTGAACAAGATGTCGGCACCGGCACCCAAGCACATCCAGGAACTCGTCGAGTCGGTTCGCATCCCCAAGGGTGCGGGCGCGGCCACCGGCGGCCATTGATGGCTTGACACCTCTTGCGCCGGGTCAATGCCCGGTGCGGAGGTGAATCGGGACCCCGTCAGCTTGCTGGCGGGGTCTTTGTTTTTGAGTGAACGCACCGCCTGTGCCGCACAATCCCCGTCTTCGCCGGGTTCGCGCACAGGGCGCTGCCCTCAGATCAGGCCGATGCCCGGTTTGAGCAGAGCGCAAGCGACGCCGATTTCTACAAGGTTTGCCAGATGAACGTGCCCAGTATTTACATCTTCAACTGGATTTTTCTGCTGATCCTGTTTCCCGTGGCCTTTTTCTGGCTGCGCCGCGCCTGGCGCATTTTGGTGCGTCGCGACTTCTCCGAGGTGGCACTGAAAAAGGGCATGCCCCCGCCCAACGCCGAGAAGTACGCGCCCTACGAGATGGCGATCAACGCCGTGGGTGGCGTGGTGATGGTTGGCGTGCTGGTCGCAGTGCTGGGGTTCCAGGCGCTGCCGGAGGACGACTGGATCGCCATTGCGGGTGTCACGCTCTGGGTCAAGCTGTTCGCATCGTTTGCCCTGAGCCGCCAGGCCCACGGCCTTGGCCCGAAGACCAAGGCCAAAAAGGCCGCGCCCGGCGCCGACAAACCCGGTTGATTCAGTAGGCCAGCCGCTCAGGCCGGATTTCCTGCAGGATGGTGGTGGCGATCTCTTCGATCGATTTGGTGGTGGTCGAGAGCCAGCGAATGCCCTCGCGCCGCATCATGGCCTCTGCCTCGCTCACTTCCATGCGGCAGTTCTCCAGGCTGGCGTAGCGCGAGTTGGGCCGGCGCTCGTTGCGAATTTCGGCCAGCCGCTCGGGCGCGATGGTCAGGCCAAAAATCTTCTGGCGATGCGGCACCAGGGCCGGCGGCAGCTTGCGGCGGTCGAAATCTTCCGGAATCAAGCGGGTAGTTGGAGGCCTTGAGCCCGTGCTGCATCGCCAGGTAGAGGCTGGTGGGCGTCTTGCCACTGCGGCTCACACCGACCAGGATCACGTCGGAGCCTTCCAGATCGCGGTGGCTCTGGCCGTCGTCGTGCATGAGGGAGAAGTTGATCGCCTCGATGCGGTCGTCGTATTCCTTGCTTTTGGACGCATCGGAAAAGCGACCAACCCGGTGGTTCGACTTGATGCCCAGTTCGGCTTCCAGCGGCTCGACAAAGGTGCCGAACATGTCGAGCAGCATGCCGGTGCAGTGTTCCTTGACAACCCGCAGCACGTCCATGTTCACCACGGTCACGAAGACCAGCGGACGCTTGCCCTCCACCTCGGCGGCGTGGTTGATCTGGCGCACCGCCTGATGGGCCTTGTCCACGCTGTCGAGAAACGGCAGGCGCACGCGCCGCACCTGGGTTTCGAACTGAGCCAGGATGGCGTTGCCAAAGGTTTCGGCGGTGATGCCGGTGCCGTCAGAGACAAAAAAGACCGTGCGGTTGGGCATGGGTGTGTCCAGTCATCGGGTTGCAAAGAATCGTTGAGCCAGCCCGGCCAGGCGTTGGCCGACGCTGGTCGGCCCGGGATGCCCGACCTTGCCGGCCTACAATCCGGGGCTGCGCCCGGCACATTATCCCGGTTCACCCGCACCCTGTTTTCGCCCCGCCCGCAGGCCGACCCAGAACAACACAACAGGTCTTTTGCCGTGCACGAGGGGCTCCCGGTTTTTTAACTTGAGCGGAGTCTTTCCATGTCCAACCTGTTTTCCCCGACCGATCTGGTCGTGCCCTTCGAGCATCTGCGCATGACCGACGTCGAAGCCGTCGGCGGCAAAAACGCCAGCCTCGGCGAAATGATCTCGCAGCTGCCCAGTGGCGTGAAAGTGCCCACCGGCTTTGCCACCACCGCGCACGCCTTTCGCGAGTTCCTGAAGTTCGAAGGACTGACCGAGCGCATCAACGCGCGCCTCGATGCGCTGGACACCGAAGACGTGCGCGCTCTGGCCGCGGCCGGCGCCGAGATTCGTGCCATGGTGGAGAAGCAGCCGTTTCCGGCCGATCTGGAGCAGGCCATTCGCGCGGCTTACATCACGCTGGTGAACGGCAACGACCAGGCCACGTTCGCGGTGCGCTCTTCGGCCACCGCCGAAGACCTGCCCGACGCCTCGTTCGCCGGCCAGCAGGAGACTTTTCTCAACGTGCACGGCATCGACGAGGTGCTGCACAAGATGAAAGAGGTGTTTGCCAGCCTCTACAACGACCGCGCCATCAGCTACCGCGTGCACAAAGGCTTTGCCCATGCCGACGTGGCGCTCTCCGCGGGCGTGCAGCGCATGGTGCGCTCCGATCTGGGCGCCGCCGGCGTCATGTTCACCATCGACACCGAAAGCGGTTTTGAAGATGTGGTGTTCATCACCAGCAGCTACGGCCTGGGCGAGACGGTGGTGCAGGGCGCGGTGAACCCCGACGAGTTCTATGTGCACAAGCCCATGCTCAAAGCCGGCAAGCGCGCGCTGATCCGCCGCAACCTGGGCTCCAAGCTGATCCAGATGACCTTCAGCACGGCCGAGGAGAAGGCGCAGAGCGGGCACCTGGTGAAGACCGTGGATGTCCCGGTGGAACAGCGCAACCGCTACAGCCTGACCGACGCCGATGTGGAGCAGCTGGGCCATTACGCGCTGGTGATCGAGCAGCACTATGGCCGCCCGATGGACATCGAGTGGGGCAAGGACGGCACCGATGGCCAGCTCTACATCCTGCAGGCACGGCCAGAAACGGTGAAGAGCCAGAGCGCGGGCAAGACCGAGGTTCGCTACAAGCTCAAGGGCAAAGGCGCGGTGCTGGTCTCGGGCCGGGCGATTGGCCAGAAGGTGGGCACCGGGCCGGTGCGCCTGGTGCACAACATCAGCGAAATGGACCAGGTGCAGCCCGGCGACGTGCTGGTGACCGACATGACCGACCCGAACTGGGAACCGGTGATGAAGCGCGCCAGCGCCATCGTGACCAACCGGGGCGGGCGCACCTGCCACGCCGCCATCATCGCGCGCGAACTGGGCATTCCGGCGGTGGTGGGTTGTGGTGACGCAACCGAGCTGCTGAAGAACGGCACGCTGGTGACGGTGAGCTGCGCCGAGGGCGACACCGGCAACATTTACGACGGGCTGCTGGAGACCGAAATCACCGAAGTCCAGCGCGGCACCATGCCCGAGGTGGACGTGAAGATCATGATGAACGTGGGCAACCCCCAGCTCGCCTTCGACTTCTGCCAGATTCCCAATGGCGGGGTTGGTTTGGCGCGGCTGGAATTCATCATCAACAACAACATCGGCGTGCATCCCAAGGCCATCCTCGACTACCCGGCGATCGACCCCGATCTGAAGAAGGCGGTGGAATCGGTGGCCCGCGGCCATGCCTCGCCGCGTGCTTTCTATGTGGACAAAGTGGCCGAGGGCGTGGCCACCATCGCTGCGGCTTTCTGGCCCAAGCCGGTCATCGTTCGGCTGTCGGACTTCAAGTCCAACGAGTACCGCAAGCTGGTCGGTGGCAGCCGCTACGAGCCCGATGAAGAAAACCCGATGCTGGGGTTTCGCGGCGCGGCGCGCTACATCAGCGAAGATTTCCGCGAGGCCTTTGCCATGGAATGCGAAGCCATCAAGCGGGTGCGCGAAGAGATGGGGCTGACCAATGTGCAGGTGATGGTGCCGTTTGTGCGCACCCTGGGCCAGGCGGCCAAGGTGACCGAGCTGCTGGCGGAAAAAGGCCTCAAGCGTGGCGAGCACGAGCTCAAGGTGATCATGATGTGCGAGATTCCGAGCAACGCGGTGCTGGCCAAAGATTTTCTGCGGTACTTCGACGGCTTTTCCATCGGCTCCAACGACCTGACCCAGCTCACCCTCGGGCTGGACCGCGATTCCGGCCTGGAGCTGCTGGCGCGCGATTTCGACGAGCGCGACCCAGCCGTGAAGGCGCTGTTGCAGATGGCCATCGGCGCCTGCAAGGCCGAGGGCAAGTACGTGGGCATCTGCGGCCAGGGACCCAGCGACCACCCCGACTTTGCCCAATGGCTGCGCGACGAGGGCATCAGCTCGATTTCGCTTGAACCCGGACTCGGTGGTCGACACCTGGCAGCTGCTCGCTGCCTCGGCCAAGTAAGGCACTTCGGTCCAGATCAAAGGCAGGCGGTTCGCCTGCCTTTTTTCATGGCGCCGGGTCAGTGCTGCGTCAGACCCTGGCGCACAATGATCTCCATGGGCGCGACCGGTTGGCGCAGCCCAGGCAGGAGGCAAACATGTTCGGTGGTCTGGATGCCCAGCGGCTGGTGGCACTTTTTTGTGTGGCGCTGGCCTTGTTCAACTTTCCGCTGCTCGCGCTGTGGGACCACGACGCCACCCTGTGGGGTTTGCCGCTGTTTCCCACCGCGCTGTTTCTCATCTGGGCCGCGCTGATCGCCATGCTGGCCTGGGTGATGGAGCGCGGTCACGACGGCCATGGTGCCGCCGAGGACTGAAGGCCTCACCATGCTGCCGGCGTCCCTGGTCATTGGCGTTTCCTTCGCCTACCTGGCACTGCTGTTTGCGGTGGCCCACTGGGGCGACCGCCGCGCCGCAGCCGGGCGCTCGGTGATTGGCAGCCCCTGGGTCTACGCGCTGTCGATCGCGGTCTACTGCACCGCCTGGACCTACTTCGGCAGCGTCGGGCGCGCTGCCACCGCGGGCGTCTGGTTTTTCCCGATCTACCTGGGTCCGATGCTGGCGATGCTGCTGGGCTGGATGGTGGTGCGCAAGATGATCCGCATCGCCAAGACCTACCGCATCACCTCGATCGCCGACCTGATCGCCAGCCGCTACGGCAAGAGCCCGACGCTGGCGGGCCTGGTGACCCTGATCACCGTGGTCGGCATCGTGCCCTACATCGCGCTGCAGCTCAAGGCGGTGGCCAGTGGTTATGCGGTGCTGACCTCGCCGCTGGGCGCGCCGGCCTCGATCGCCACCGACTGGTGGCGCGACAGCACGCTGTATGTGGCGCTGTTTCTGGCCGGTTTCACCATGGTGTTTGGCGCCCGGCATCTGGACAGCACCGAGCGGCATGAGGGCATGGTGGCGGCGATCGCGTTTGAGTCGGTGGTCAAGTTGCTGGCGTTTCTGGCGGTTGGCGTGTTTGCCAGCTTTGTGCTGTTCACCAGCCCGGCGGCGATTTTCGAGCAGGCACGCTCGGTGGAGGCGCTGCGCGAGCTGCTGAGCTTCAAGCAAGGCCAGTCGTTCGCCTATGTGCAGTGGGCGGGCATGACGGTGCTGGCCCTGTTCGCCGCGCTGTTCCTGCCGCGCCAGTTTCAGGTGATGGTGGTGGAGAACGTGGACGAGCGGCACCTGAAGCGCGCGGTCTGGGTGTTCCCGCTGTACTTGCTGCTGATCAACCTGTTTCGTGCTGCCGATCGCGTTTGCCGGGCTGCTCTACTTCGGCCCGGGCCGCATGGACCCCGAAAACTTCGTGCTGTCGCTGCCGCTGGCCGAGGGCCACACCGTGCTGGCGCTGGCGGCGTTTGTGGGCGGGCTTTCGGCCGCCACCGGAATGGTGATCGTCGAGGCCACCGCCGTCTCCACCATGGTCTGCAACGACCTGATCATGCCGCTGCTGTTGCGCATGAAGCGGTTCGGCGCGCGCACCAGTGGCGATCTCACCGGCCTGCTGCTGGGCATCCGGCGCACCGCCATTCTGGGCATTCTGCTGCTGGGCTACCTGTATTACCGGCTGGCGGGCGAGGCCTACGCGCTGGTGAGCATTGGCCTGATCAGCTTTGCCGCGGTGGCGCAGTTTGCGCCCGCGATTCTGGGCGGCATGTACTGGCGCGGCGGCACGCGCTCGGGCGCGCTCGCCGGCTTGCTCTCGGGCTTCGGCTTCTGGGTTTACACGCTCATGCTGCCCTCGCTGGCGAAATCGGGCTGGCTTGATGACGGCTTTCTGCGCGAAGGCTTGTTTGGTCTGGCCCTGCTCAAACCCGAGGCGTTTCTGGGCCTCAGTGGCCTGGATGGCTTGACGCACTCGCTGTTCTGGAGCTTGCTGGCCAATCTGGTGGCGTATGTTGGCGTTTCGCTGTGGCGCTCGCCGTCGGCGGCCGAAACCAGCCAGGCCTTGCTGTTTGTCGATGTGTTCAACCGCACCGCCGAAACGCACCCGGTGTTCTGGCAGGGCAAGGCCCAGGTGTCGGCGCTGCTGCCGCTGGCGGCGCGCTTTCTCGGCGCGCAGGCGGCTCAGCGGCTGTTCCAGGATTACGCGCAGCGTCTGGGTCTGGCCCATGTGGAAGACATCCCGGCCGATGCGCGCCTGGTGCAGTTTGTCGAGACGCAGCTCGCCGGCGCCATCGGCAGCGCCTCGGCGCGGGTGATGGTGGCCTCGGTGGTGGAAGAAGAGCCGCTGGATCTGGACGACGTGCTGCGCATCCTCGACGAGGCCTCGCAGCTGCGCGCCTATTCGCACGCGCTGGAGGAAAAGTCGCGCTCGCTGGAGCTGGCCACCGCCGAGCTGCGCGAGGCCAATCAGAAGCTCAAGAGCCTGGACCACATGAAGGACGATTTCATGTCCTCGGTGACGCACGAGTTGCGCACCCCTTTGACATCGATCAGGGCGCTGTCCGAACTGATGCGCGACGATGACGACATGGAGCTGGCTCAGCGGCAGCAGTTTCTGGGCATCATCGTGACCGAGGCCGAGCGGCTGAGCCGCCTGGTGAGCCAGGTGCTGGACATGGCCAAGATCGAAGCGGGGCAGGCCGACTGGCACAGCACCGATGTGGATTTGCGGGAGGTGGTCGAGCAGGTGGCAGATTCCATGCGCGAGAGCTTCCGCGAGCGCGGGGTGGCGCTGGAGCTGGTGTTGCCCGAGCAGTTGTCAGCGGTGCGGGCCGATGCCGACCGGCTGACCCAGGTGGTGCTCAACCTGTTGTCGAACGCGTTGAAGTACGCGCCGACCCGGGAGGGCCGGGTGGTGGTGCGGCTCAGCGATGCGCAGGAAGGGTTGACGCTGGAGGTGCAGGACAATGGCCCCGGCATCGCGGCAGACCAGGAATCGGTGGTGTTCGAGAAGTTCCAGCAGGTGCCGGGAGACGACCATTACCGGCCGGGCGGCACCGGTCTTGGGCTGCCCATCAGCCGGCAGATTGTTGAACATTTCGGTGGGCGCATGTGGCTGCGTTCGACCCCTGGGCAGGGCGCCTGCTTCGGGTTTTCGTTGCCCCATGCATCAGCCGGTTCGCCAGAGAATGAAAACAAAATGAGGAGCAAAAAACCATGAGCAAAAAAATACTGATCGCCGACGACGAGCCCAACATCCTGATCTCGCTGGAGTTCCTGATGAAGCGCGAGGGCTACGAGGTGCTGCTGGCGCGCGATGGGCAGGAGGCCATGGACGTGATTGCGCGCGAGCGACCCGCCCTGGTGTTGCTCGACGTGATGATGCCCATCAAATCGGGCTTTGATGTGTGCTGCGAACTGCGCGCCAACGAGGCCTTGCGCGACACCCTGGTGCTGATGCTCACCGCCAAGGGCCGCGACACCGATGTGGCCAAAGGACTGGCGCTGGGCGCCAACGCCTACATGACCAAGCCGTTTTCCACCCGGGAACTGGTGCAGAAGGTGCGCGAGATGCTGGGCGAGGCAGCGTGAGCGGCCAGCAGAAAACCGATCGCCGCCTCTGGTGGTTGCTGGGCGGCGCGGCGCTGCTGTCGATGGCCTGGCTGCTGGCCACCATGGCCTTGGTGGGTGCCACGCTGGAGCCCGATGCGCGCCAGACCGTGTGGGCACTGCTGGGCGAGCGCCTGGCGCTGATCTCGCTGACCTGGGGCGCGGGCATGGCGGCGATTGCCTGGGCACTCAAGCGCTGGTTTGACCACTGGGTGACGCCATCGGTGCAACTGGCGGAAGAGGCGCAGGTGTTGCTGCGAACCGATGTGGTGCGCGCGCTCACGCCCAAGGGCAATGTCGAAACCCGGGTGCTGGTGGGCCTGTTCAACCAGCTGGTGACGCAGCGCGAGGCGCTGCGCGAGCAGATGAACCAGAAGGTGCAGCAAGCGGCTCAAGGCATCGAGGCGGAAAAGAGCCGGCTGGCCGCGCTGATGTCCGAGCTCACGCAAAGCGTGGTGGTGTGCAACCTGGACGGGCAGCGTGCTGCTCTACAACCACCGCGCACGCATGCAGTTTCGCGCGCTCTCGCAGGCGCCCGGCGTGGCCGGCGGCGCCGAGCTGATTGGCCTGGGTCGATCGATCTACGGCGTGTTCGACCGCAAACTGGTCACGCACGCGCTGGAGAACATCCAGCAGCGCATGCTGCGCGGCGCAGCCCAGCCCTCGGCCCAGTTTGTCACCACCACACCAGCGGGCCAGTTGCTTCGGGTGCAGATGGCACCGGTGCGCGCGGCAGCTCAAGAAGACGGGGCCGATGCGATCAGCTGAGCTCACCGGCTTTGTGCTGATGCTGGAGAACATCACGCGCGACTACGAGGCCGAGTCCGCCAAAGACCAGGTGCTGCTCAGCCTGACCGAGGGCAGCCGCTCTGCGCTGGCCAACATGCAGGCCGCACTCGACATGCTCGATTACCCCGATCTCGAGCCCGCCATGCGCGAGCGCTTCCTGGGCGTGATCCGCGAAGAGACGGCGTCGCTGAGCCAGCGCGTCGGCGCGCTGGAGTCCGGCTCGGCCACCAGCCTCAAGACCCGCTGGCCGCTGGAGGACATGTTGGGCGCTGATCTGGTGAACGCAGCGGTGCGCCGCATCGAGGTGGTGACCGGCCTGAACGCGTCGGCGGTGGAGGTGGACGCCGGGCTGTGGCTCAAGGTCGAGAGCTTTTCGCTGCTGCAGGCCGCTGGTCTACCTGGCGGGCCGGCTCAAGGACGAGTTCGATGTGAAGTTCGTGCAGCTGCGGCTGGCCGCCGCGTCGCAGCGCGGGCAAGGCCCAGCTCGATCTGGTCTGGATCGGGCCAGGCGATGAGCACCGAGACCGTGATGAGCTGGGAGATGGACCCGATGCGCGTTGGCGGCGAGGCCACGCGCCTGACGGTGCGCGATGTGGTCGAGCGCCACGCGGGCGCTTTCTGGTTCGAGCGCGAGCGCGTTCGCCACCAGGCGTTCTTCCGCTTCCTGCTGCCGCTGGCCAACCCGCAGGAACAGGCCGAGGCGGCGGCGCTGCTGCCCACCGACAGCCGCCCGGAGTACTACGACTTCGACCTGTTCAAGACCACCGAGCTCACCCGCTCGCTGGACGACCGGCTGCTTGAGCGAGCTGACCTACACCGTGTTCGACACCGAGACCACCGGGCTCAACCCGTCGCAGGGCGACGAGATCATCCAGATCGGCGCGGCGCGCATCGTCAACAACAAGCTGCTGCGCCAGGAAAGTTTCGAGCAGCTGGTGGACCCGAAGCGCGCCATTCCCGCCGTCACGATTCCGATCCACGGCATCCAGCCCGAGATGGTGGTGGGCCAGCCCACCATCGACCAGGTGCTGCCGGCCTTCCATGCCTTTGCGCAGGACACCGTGCTGGTGGCGCACAACGCGGCGTTCGACATGCGCTTTCTGCAGCTCAAGCAGACGCAGGCCGGGCGTGGTCTTCGACCACCCGGTGCTCGACACCCTGCTGCTCTCGGCCGTGGTGCACCCCAACCAGGACTCGCATCGGCTCGAAGCCCTGGCCGAGCGCTTCAACGTCACCATCGTCGGCCGCCACACCGCGCTGGGCGATGCCATGGTGACGGCCGAGGTGTTCCTGAAGCTGATTCCGCTGCTGGCCGAAAAAGGCATCCACACGCTGGGCGAAGCGCGCGAGGCAGCGCAAAAGACCTACTACGCCCGCTCGAAGTATTGACCCCCCCGCGCCGGCCCGATGCTCGGGCCGTCACCCCCCAGGGGGCGGCACTGGCGGCCCGGCAAAGCCGGTTCCGCGGTGCCCTGGGCTGCTCCTCCTCGGAGTCGCACAGTTTTCGTCCGGGCGCGGTGTGCCTCAGGCCCAGGATGCGGTGGAACCGGCTTCGCCGGGCCACACGCATCGCCCCCTGGGGGGTGACGGCGAAGCCGGCGCGGGGGGGTCACATCCTGTACCGCTGACCAATCACGTTCTGCAGCGACTGCACCACGGTGAACGCGTCCTTGAGCTGGCTGCGTTCGAAGTTGGAGATGTCGGCCAGCGGCAGGTGGTTGTCGGGTGGCTGGCCGGCAGCGATCTGGCGCGCCTGGTGCTGGATGCGGGTGAAGGCGAGAAACTCCAGTGCGTCGCGCAGGTCGCGCGCGCTTTGTTCGCTGATGGCGCCACCGGTGGCTGCGCTCACCAGCCGGTCGTGCGTGTTCACCGCCTCGTGGCCGCCGGCCAGGGCGTAGACCCGAGCCAGGTCGACGATGGGCACCACGCCCGTGTGTTTGAGATCGATCTTGCCCTTGTGCTCGCCGCTGCGAATGGCCGAGATGCCCTTGAACACGCCCAGCGGTGGCTGGTGCTGAAGGGCGTTGCCGACCATGTGGGCCAGGAAGAGGGTGTTGCCCTTGGTGCGCCGCAAGACGTCGCGCCGCAGGTCGTCGAGCAGGGCGCGGCTGCCGTGCACCGCCCGCAAGTCGAAGAACACGCAGGTGAGCATGAGCGACTTGGGGTCGGGGGTGCTGGTCCAGCGCTCGAAGTACTCGGCCCAGCGGCGCTGCGGCTGGCGCCAGGTGTCGGTCATGGCCATCATCTCGCCGGGGCAGTAGATGTAGCCGCAGGCATCCAGCCCGTCGCAGACGAACTGCGCCAGCGCCTTGAAGTAGGCGCCGTGCTGGGCTTCGTCGAACCGGTCGTCCAGCACCATGCAGTTGTCCTGGTCGGACTTGGCGGTCTGTTCGTTGCGCGCCTGCGAGCCCGCTGCCACCCACACATAGTCAACCGGCGCAGGCCCGAGCTTGGCCTCTGCGAGTTGCAGCAGACGGCTGGTGATGGCGTCGGTGATGGCGGTGATGATGTGGCCGCTGCTGTAGGCCGAGGCCTGGGCGTTGGCCAGGCTTTGCTGCAGGCGTTTGATGCGGCCGCTGGCCGCCTGCAAACCTTCTACCGTGGTCTGTTTGTAGACCTCGCCGGCCAGGTAGACCGCCGAGGTGCTGTGCTGCTCGGTCACGTCGGTGGCGGTGATCATGCCCACGATGCTTCTGACCGTCGAGCACCGGCACATGGTGGATGTTGTGGCGGGCCATCAGCAGCAGGGCGTCGAACGCCGGGTTCTGCACGTCGATCGTCATCGGCGCCAGCGTGGCAATGTCGACCACCGGCCGCGTCGCGTCCAGCCCTGCGGCCAGCACACGGTTGCGCAGGTCCCGGTCGGTGACCAGACCGAACAGGTGTTCCTGCTCCACGATCAGCACCGAAGACACCCGCTTCTCGCTCATGACGCGGGCCGCCTCGCTGATAGGTGTGTGGGGCGGCAGCGTCACGGGCTCGCGCTTGATCAGCGCGCGCACCGGCGTGGTCATGAGGTTGAGGGCCGGGTCGGTCTGGTTGCGTTCGCGCGACTTGGCGAGCGACGCTGCTGGCGCAAGCGGCAGCAGGATCGCCAGTGCCGCCGACTCTTCGCGCAGCGACTCGGCCAGGCTGGCGTCGAGCCGCGCGAGCTCGCAGGGCGTTTGCGCCTGCGCCGAGGCAATACCCGGGTGGGCGGTGGGCGCCAGCAGTTCGCCGGCATGCAGGGTCAGCATCGGCTGGCGATGGTCGTCCAGCAGCACCAGCATCACCCGAGACCAGCCACTGCAATGCGGGGTTTGGGTCGCCAGCCAGGTCCAGCGTGTCACCGGCATCGAGCCGGTGCACGGTGATGGCTTCGGCCAGCCTCCGCTGTCCCTGCGCGGGGAGCAAGCCAAAGATGCGGTGGGTCTGGATGTGGTCGCTGAGGGTGGTGGCTGGTGTGGACATGGCTTCAAACAAGAAAGAGTGCAACAAATGCTACACCCCGGCCATGCCCGAACGCGGGTAAACGAGGGGCAGGGTTTGACCTGAATCAGAGGCGCTGGCGGTACCCGTGTCAGAGGATGGTAAGTTCGCGACCCACAATGCCCCGCAGATGACTCGAAACTGACATGTTGACTTTGATACTGGCACTCAAGGCGGTGGTGGAGGTGGCCGCCATGGCTGTCCTGGGTCGTTCGCTGCTCGGCTTGCTGGTGGGCCCGCGCCGTGAAAGCAACCTGGCCTACCAGCTGTTGCACGCGGTGGCGTCGCCCGCGCTGCGGCTCGCGCGGCTGGTCAGCCCGCGCATCGTGATCGAGCGCCACCTGCCGCTGGTGGCCTTGCTGCTGCTGGGCTTCAGCTGGCTCGCTGTCACCAGCTGGAAAATCTCGCATTGCCGCGCGATCGGGGTCGCCGCTTGCCTCTGATCGCCACGCTCGACCAGTGGCTGGCGCAAGCGGTGTTGCGCGCGCTGCTGTTGCTGGGCGCGCGCGACCTGGCGTTGCAGCAGGCACGAGCGCCAGATCGCGCGGAACCCCGATAACCGCCACGCGCTGGCAACGCGGGCTCATGTGCTGGTGGCGCAGGGCAAACCTCGCCAGGCCGCTGGCCGATCTGGAGCGCCTGGTGCAGCTGGACCCCGAGCAGGCCAGCGCCTGGTTCAACCTGGGCTTTGTGCAGGAATCGCTGAACGAAACGCCAGCGGCAGCCGAGTCGTTTGGCCGGGCTGTGCGCATGGAGCCGGCCATGGACCGCGCCTGGTACGGTCTGGCGCTGTGTCGCATCCGGCAAGGACGCTGGGACGATGCGGTCACTGCCTTGAAGCACAACACCGCGCTGCAGCCGATGAGCCCGCACGGCTGGTACCAGCTGGCCCGGGTGCATCTGGAGCGCGGCGAAGCCGAGGCGGCGCACCGCGTGCTGCAGCACCTGCACAGCTTCGAGCCCAAGGTGGCGGCCCAGCTGCAGCGCGAAACCAGCCTGCGCGTGAGCGGGGCCTGAGCCATGCGCCTGTGCAGCGTTTCTCTTGTGGCCGACCGGCTGGCTTGTCGTCGCTTCACCGGGCCTGGGCGGTGACCCAAGCCGATGCGCGCCAGCGCCACTGGCACAGCAACCTGCGGGTGACCGCGCTGCTGCTGCTGGTCTGGCTGCTCGTGACCTTCGGCGTGAGCTACTTTGCACGCGAACTGAGCTTCAGCTTCTTTGGCTGGCCGTTCAGCTTCTGGGTCGGTGCGCAGGGTGCGCTGGTGGTGTACCTGCTGATCGTGGCCTTTTACGCCTGGTACATGAACCGCCTCGACGTGCGCTGCGGCGCCGACGAAGAGGAGCCCTGAGCCATGGCGCGTCCGCCAGAATCGACCAGCCCGAAGGCCGCCTACAACCGCGCTTTCAAGCGCCAGCTCAACCGCGTGTATCGCTGGTACACGCTGGGCTTCCTGCTGTTCGTGGTGCTGCTGGCCGGGCTGGAGCAGATCGGGCTTTCGCGCGACTGGATCGGCTTCATCTTCCTCATCGCCACCATCGGGCTTTACGCTGGCATCGGCATCATGAGCCGCACCACCGACGCCACCGAGTACTACGTGGCAGGCCGGCGGGTGCCGGCGATGTACAACGGCATGGCCACCGGCGCCGACTGGATGTCTGCCGCGTCCTTCATCGGCCTGGCGGGCACGCTCTATCTCACCGGTTACAGCGGGCTGGCCTTCATCATGGGCTGGACCGGTGGCTATTGCCTGGTGGCGCTGCTGCTCGCGCCTTACCTGCGCAAGTTTGGCCAGTTCACCATTCCCGACTTTCTGGGTGAGCGCTACGGCGGCAATCTGCCGCGCTTCATCGGCGTGGCTGCGGCCATTCTGTGTTCGTTCACCTATCTCGTGGCGCAGATCTATGGCGTGGGCCTGATCACCTCGCGCCTCACCGGCGTGGCGTTCGAGATTGGTGTCTTTCTGGGCCTGGGCGGCATTCTGGTGTGCTCGTTTCTGGGTGGCATGCGCGCCGTCACCTGGACCCAGGTGACGCAGTACATCGTGCTGATCGTGGCCTACCTGCTGCCGGTGGTGTGGCTCTCGGTGAAGCAGACCGGCGTGCCGGTGCCGCAGGCGATCTATGGGTACCAGCTGGAAAAGGTGACGCGCCAAAGAACGGCTGCTGACCAACGATCCCAAAGAGCTGGAGGTGCGCGCGCTGTACCGCGAACGTGCCGAGCTGCTCAAGACCAAGCTGGCCGATCCCGCAGCGGCGCTGGCGGCCGACAAGGCCGCGGCCGAAGCCCGGCTGGCCCGCCTGCGCTCGGCCAATGCCCCGTCGCGCGAGATCTCGGCGGCGGAAAAGGCGGTGTCGGCTTTGCCGCGCGATGCCGCCACGGCGCGCGCGGTCTGGAGCCGGGGCCTGGCCGAAGCCGACACGAAGTCCAAGCCGCTCAACGGCATGCCGCCGCACGCTGCGCAGTTTGCCGGCGATCCCGACGGCGACCCGTCAGAGCGAAAGACGTTCGACGAGTCGCGTCGCAATTTCCTCGCGCTCGTCTTTTGCCTGACGATTGGCACCGCGGCGTTGCCGCACATTCTGATGCGCTACTACACCGTGCCCAGCGTGAAGCAGGCGCGCGAATCGGTCACCTGGTCGCTGCTGTTCATCGTGCTGCTCTATTTCACGGCGCCGGCGCTGGCGGTGCTGGTGAAGTTCGAGGTGTTCAACGGGCTGGTGGGAACGCCGTTCGACCAGCTGCCCGCCTGGGTGGCGTTCCTGGAACAAGGTCGATCCCTCGCTGCTTTCGCTGACCGACATCAACAAGGACGGCCTGCTGCAGCTCAATGAAATGACCATCGACGGCGACATCATCGTGCTGGCCACGGCCGAAATCGGTGGTTTGCCTTATGTGATTGCGGGCCTGGTGGCCGCTGGCGGGCTGGCGGCGGCCTTGTCCACCGCCGACGGCCTGTTGCTGACGATTGCCAACGCCCTGTCTCACGACATCTATTACAAGATGCTCGACCCCAACGCCTCCACCGCGCGGCGCGTCACGATCTCCAAGGTGTTGTTGCTGGTGGTGGCGCTGGCGGCGGCCTACCTGGCGGCGCAGCGCCCAGCCGACATCCTGTTCCTGGTGTCGGCCGCGTTCTCGTTCGCCGCGGCCGCCTTCTTTCCCGCGCTGGTGCTCGGCATCTTCTGGAAGCGCACCCACGGCCTGGCCGCCTCGCTCGGCATGCTGGCCGGGCTCGGTGTCACGCTGTACTACATGGCAGTGAACCAGACCTGGCTGCGCCAGGTGTTTGGCGTCACAGCGCCGGTGGATCTGTGGTGGGGCATCCAGCCCATCTCGGCGGGTCTGTTCGGCGTGCCGGCCGGCTTTGCGGTGATCGTGCTGCTCAGCCTGCTGATGCCGCCGCCTGGCCCGCGTGTCCAGACGCTGGTGGAGTACGTGCGCTACCCGCGTCTGCCGGACGATCCGCGCGTCGAGTGACGCTTGCGTTGGGGTGCCGACCTGGTCGGGTCAACGCCGCAACCCGCAAGAGCTCAGAACTGCTAGAATCATGGGCTTCGCCTTGCTGCACCCCGACCGACGCTGGGGGCAGCTTTCACCCGATTCCGGCGCCAGACAGAGTGGCGCGTGGGGTCATCCACAAGGAGAGTTCATGCGTCATTACGAAATCGTCTTGCTGATCCACCCGGATCAAAGCGAGCAAGTGCCAGCCATGCTGGAGCGCTACAAGGGCATGATCACGGCCGGCAACGGCAAGATCCACCGTGTTGAAGACTGGGGCCGGCGCCAGCTGGTGTATCAGATCAACAAGCTGTCCAAGGCGCACTACCTGTGCGTCAACATCGAAGCCGATCAGGCGGTGATGGCCGAACTGGAACACGCTTTCAAGTTCAACGACGCCGTGCTGCGCCACCTCACGGTGCTGCGCAAGAAGGCCGACACCGGTCCTTCGAGCATGATGAAGTCGGTTGAGCGCGAAGAAGCTCGCAAGCTGCAGCCGCCCAGCGACCGTGGGGATCGCGGCGACCGTGGCGATCGCGGTGACCGCAACCCATCGCAGGAGCGCACAGCCGCCTGACCGCAAAGCGCGGTTGGCAGGCAGTGAACCATTTCGAGTTGTCCGCTTCGGTGGTGCAGGTGCACAGCCTGCGATACACCCCCGCTGGCATACCCGCCTTGAATGTCGTGCTGGAGCACGGTCCGAGGTGATCGAGATGGACACGCCGAGACAGGTGAAGCTGCAACTGAGAGCGGTGGCCTTCGGGGCACACGCCGAAACCCTGGCCCGATCGGGTCTGGATTCGAGTTACAGCTTTCGCGGTTTCATGACCAATGCGCGCAACGGCAAAGGCCTGTTGTTCCACATCCAAGATTTCAGCAAGACATAGGAAAGGCCCATCATGGCTTCACCCAAACGTTTCAACAAAGACAAGCGCCCCAAGCGCAACACGCAATCGCTGCTGTTCAAGCGCAAGCGCTACTGCCGCTTCACCGTGGCCAATGTCGAAGAGGTCGACTACAAGGACATCGATGTCCTGCGCGACTTCATCGCCGAAAACGGCAAGATCATCCCCGCGCGTCTGACCGGCACCCGTGCCTTCTATCAGCGCCAGGTCAACACAGCCATCAAGCGTGCGCGCTTCCTGGCCATGCTGCCCTACAGCGACCAGCACCGCGCTTGAAGGAGAGCCTGACATGCAAATCATTCTGCTCGACAAAGTTCTCAACCTCGGCGCCCTGGGCGATGTGGTCAAGGTCAAAGACGGTTACGCCCGCAACTTCCTGATCCCGCAAGGCCGTGCTCGCCGTGCCACCCAGTCGGCGATCGCCGACTTCGAAGCCCGCCGTGCCGATCTCGAAAAGCTGGCAGCCGCCAAGCTGGCCGAAGCCCAGGCACTGGGTGAAAAGCTCGCTGCCGCGACCGTCAAGCTGACCCAGAAGGCTGGCGTCGATGGCCGTCTGTTTGGCTCCGTGACCAACCACGACGTGTCTGAAGACCTGGTCAAACAGGGCTTCGCGGTCAACAAGGCCCAGGTTCGCATGCCCAATGGCCTGCTCAAGAACGTGGGTGACTACACGGTGAACGTGCACCTGCACACCGACGTGACGGTCGTCCGTGCCGGTGTCGGTGCTCGGCGAAACTGCCTGATTGCGCTCGGCGTTGGAGCGCCTCGGCGCTCCAGCCAGAAGCCGCCACCCGATCGGGTTGGCGGCTTTTTTATTGCGGCTTGCTGACCAGCCTGGCACGACCGGTGTTGCCCTGCCGGTTGTCTTTCCACCGTCGGTCCACCGCATCTGCACCCCTTATCCACAGCCTTGTCCCATGACGCCGCCGCTTGAGGGGCGTACCATGGGATGCTGTTTTCGCCCATCACCACACCGCATGTCCGCCGTCTTTTCCAGCCCTTTTTCCTCCTTCGATGCCGGTCTGGAAGACCTGGTGAGCGACCCGCAGCTGGCCCAGCTGCGCGTACCCCCGCACTCCATCGAAGCCGAGTCCAGCGTGCTGGGCGGCTTGCTGCTCGACAACAGTGCCTGGGACCGGGTGGCCGATCTGGTCAACGACTCGGACTTCTACCGCTACGAACACCGGCTGATCTACTCGGCCATCGCCACCCTGGTCAATGGCAGCAAGCCGGCCGATGTGGTCACGGTCTACGAGCATCTGCAAAACCTGGGCAAGGCCGACGACGCGGGCGGGCTGGCCTACCTGAACTCGCTGGCGCAATACGTGCCCAGCGCGGCCAACATCCGGCGCTACGCCGAGATCGTGCGCGAGCGTGCCATTCTGCGCAAACTGGTCACTGCAAGCGACGAAATCGCCACCTCTGCGTTCAACCCGCAGGGCCGGCCGGTCGACAAGATCCTGGACGAGGCCGAGCAGAAAATCTTCCACATCGGGGAAGAGGGCTCGCGCATGAAAGAGGGCTTCCAGGGCATGGACACGCTGGTGGTCGAGCTGCTCGACCGCGTGCAGGAGATGGCCGACAACCCGAACGACATCACCGGTGTGCCCACTGGCTTTGTCGACCTGGACCGCATGACCTCTGGCCTGCAGGCGGGTGATCTGGTGGTGCTGGCCGCGCGCCCGTCCATGGGCAAGACCGCGTTTGCGATCAACATCGCCGAACACGTGGCGCTCAACGAAGGCCTGCCGGTGGCGGTGTTCTCCATGGAGATGGGCGCCTCGCAATTGGCGGTTCGTATCGTCGGCTCCATTGGCCGCATCAACCAGACCCACCTGCGCAACGGCAAGCTCACCGACGATGAATGGCCACGGCTGACCGAGGCGATCGAAAAGCTGCGCAATGTGTCGCTGCACATCGACGAGACGCCAGGCCTCACCAGCAGCGTTTTGCGCGCCAACGCGCGCCGCCTTTCGCGCCAGTGCGGCAAGCTGGGCCTGATCGTGGTCGATTACCTGCAGCTCATGAGCGGCAGCGGCGGGGATGGCGACAACCGGGCGTCCGAGCTGGGCGAAATCTCGCGCGGTTTGAAGATGCTGGCCAAAGAACTGCAGTGCCCGGTGATCGCGCTTTCTCAGCTCAACCGCAGCGTGGAGACCCGCACCGACAAGCGCCCGATGATGAGCGACCTGCGCGAATCCGGCGCCATCGAGCAGGACGCGGACATCATCATGTTCATCTACCGCGACGAGTACTACACCAAAGACGCCTGCAAGGAACCGGGCGTGGCCGAGATCATCATCGGCAAGCAGCGAAACGGCCCCACCGGCACCGTGAAGCTCGCCTTCCTGAACATGCTCACCCGCTTCGAGAGCCTGGCGGGCGGCGGCGACTTCTGATCGTGAGCGCCCGAGCTCACCCCAGCTCGGCAATCAGTTCAATCTCCACACAAGCCCCCATCGGCAGCTGTGCCACGCCGAAGGCGCTGCGCGCGTGCGCGCCGACCGTGGGGCCGAACACCTGGCCCAGCAGCTCGCTGCAGCCGTTGGTGACCAGGTGCTGCTCGGTGTAGGTGGCGGTGCTGTTGACCAGGCTCAGCACCTTGACGATGCGCTTCACGTCGTCCAGCGTTTTGCCGGCAGACAGGCAGGCGGCTGCCAGTGTGCCCATGAGATCGATGGCGACGGCGCGCGCGGCGCCTTTGGCTTCGTCGGTGGTCATGGTGAGGCCGACCTGGCCAACCCAGGGTTTGCCGTCTTGTCTGGCGATGTGGCCGCTCAGGAAAACCAGGTTGCCGGTCTGCACAAAGGGCACGTAGGCGGCGGCGGGGATGGACACCGGGGGCAGCTCGATTTTGAGTTCGGCCAGTTTGTCGTGAACGCTCATGGGGATGTCTCCAGGGAGTTGTAGGGGAAGTTGAAGCTTGATTTCATTCTATGGGTCGACCGGGCGGCCACACGGCCCAAAGCAGCGTCAGCCAGGGGTCTGCGTTGCGATTGCGACTGCGACTGCGACTGCGACTGCGACTGAGTTTGCGTGGATTCTGGCGCCGCAGGCCGTTCGACCAGCTGGTTCCACTCGTCGGGCGGTGCCACGGTGACCGCCACTTCCAGCTCGTGGCTGGCGCCGCCCTGGATCACGCCACGCATGGGCGACACGTCGGAGAAGTCGCGGCCCACGGCCAGGGTCACGTAGTCCTCACCTGGACTGCCCCAGCCGCAGCGGTTGTTGGTGGGGTCGAAATCGAACCAGGCGCCGGGGCCGTGGGTGGGCGCGCCATCGGGCGCAATGAACCCGATCGGCAGCGGCACATACAGCGCCACCCAGGCGTGAGAGGCATCGGCGCCAATGAGACGCGGTTTGCCGGGGGGCGGCAGCGTGAGCAGGTAGCCGCTGACGTAGCGCGCGGGCAGGCCCAGGCTGCGCAGGCAGCCGAGCATGATGTGCGCAAAGTCCTGACACACGCCCTTGCCCTGTTCCAGCGCTTCCAGCGCCGGGGTGTTCACCTCGGTGCTGTCGGTATCGAAAACGCAGCTCGGTGTGGATGCGCTCCATGAGCGCGCGCGCCGCTGCCAGCACCGGCAGGCCGGTGGTGAACACCGGCCGGGCGAAGTCGGCGAAGGCGTCGTCGCGCGGCACGTAGGGCGAGGTGAACAGAAATTCGCTGGCCGGGTCGTACGGCGCCTGAACGCGGTAGCGGAAGTGCTCGCGCAGCCATTCCCAGCTCTGCACCGTCCAGGCAGGGCCGTCGGGCAGCGGCCAGGGCGCGCGGGTCTCGACCTCGCTCTGCGGCATCGACCGCGCAGGGTTTCGTGCGGTGCCTGCAGCGAGAAGAAGGTGCGCAGGTTGCCGAACACGTCGGTGGTTTCGCTGCGCGCCGCGGGTTCGGGGGTGATGGTGCATCTCGTGGGCGATCACGCGCTGGCCAGTGCCATCGACCGGCGAGAGGTGCACCATGTGCTGCGCCATGTCCACGGTGCCCTGGTAGTGGTACAGCGTTCGTGCTGGATGCGAAGCCTCATGACAAGACCCCGCGAACGCGATCGCTGCAATGGGCCAGGTGGCGACAAACAGTCTGCTGCGACATGTTCAAACCCCCAGCGTCTGGTTGCGCAGGTCAGCGTGGTTGAAGTGCAGGTGTGTGATCTCTTCCGACAGCGCGCCGGCCGCGACCTCGCAGCTTTCCAGCAGAGTGGTCCAGACTCGCTCCAGCGCCGCTGGCCGTCTTCCGGGTTGCGCTGCCAGTTGCTCAGATCGGCCAGCACCCAGATGTCGGGGTCGGGCAGGGCCAGGGCCAGCACGGCGTCTTGCGGCGTGGCGCTGATGGCGAGCTTGGCCAGGCGCGCGCGCAGGGTCTGCACCACCCAGGCCAGCGAGCGCGGGTTGTCGCGGTCCATCACCAGCAGGTCGACCAGCGCCACCATGTCGCGGCGCTGCTGGTACTGGGCGTGGAAGGTGATGGTGCTGTCGAACAGCGCCACCACGGCCTCGAAACCGGCCGGATCGTGCAGGCAGCCGTGTTCCAGGCCGAGCACCAGTGCCCGCGAGAGCGTGATCATGCGTTCGATGTGGCGGCCCATCGACAGCAGGCGCCAGCCGTTGTCGCGCACCATGCGGTCGGTCTGCGAGCCGGTGATGGCCGCCAGCAGCTCGCTGGCACTTTGCAGCGCCGCTCGCGCCTCGGCGCTGCACGAAGTCGGCGTCGAGCGACAGCGCAGCGCAGTCGCGCGCGAAGGCGGCTTCGGTGCGCTCAATCAGGTTCCAGTGCTCCTGCGACAAACGCTCGCGCACCTGCGAGGCCGCCCCTTTGAGCGCGCGCAGGTTGAAGCCCACGCTGAACGACTGCGCGGCCAGTTCGGGGTCGGGCGGTGCCAGGCCGGCCATCAGCGAGCGCGTGAACACGCGCACCGATTGTTCGGCCGACGGCATGTCCTCCAGCACCAGCGAGTTTTCCTGGGCGATGGCGCTGATCCAGTCCAGCACGCTGGGCGAGGTGGCCTCTTCGCCACCCAGTTCATCGAGCACGATCTGGGCGATGCGGATCGAGTTTTCCGCGCGCTCGGTGTAGCGCCCGAGCCAGAACAGGTTCTCGGCTGCGCGGCTGGTGACGGTGCGGGTCTGGCTGGCCAGCGCCAGGGTGCTGGGCGCGCGAATGCAGCAGGCTGGTGTGGTCGACCGCGCCCTCGGTCTGTACCCAGCAGTCGGCGCTGCTGCCGCCGCGCTGCATGGCGGCAATGAGCTGGCCGCGCGGCGCCAGGCGCACCAGGCCACCGGGCAGCACGCGCCACGAGTTGCGGGCCATCGGCCAGCGCAAACACGCGCAGGATGGCCGAGCGCGGCATCAGCCGGTCGTTGGTCCAGGTCGGGGTCTGCGACAGCGGCAACCAGGCCTGCACCGTGTGGTCTTCCGGGTGGCGCGCCATGCGGCCCGAGCACTCGTCGAGCTCGCGCGGACTCAGGCTCTGGCCCATGACCGTTTCCTGTCCGGAACGCGGGTAGGTGGCCTTGATCACGCTGGTCTTGATCAGCGGCAGCACCTCGCGCAACGCGGCGTCTTCGCCGCACCACCAGGTGGCCAGCGAAGGCAGCTGAAGTTCTTCGCCCAGCAGGTGCCGGCTGATGGCGGGCAGAAAGCCGAGCAGGGCGCTGGACTCCAGCGGCGCCGAGCCCGGCGCATTGGCCAGCACGCAGGTTGCCCGCGCGCAGCACCTGCAGCAGGCCGGGCACGCCCAGCGTCGAGTCGGCGCGCAGCTCCAGCGGGTCGAGCCACTCGTCGTCCAGCCGCTTGATGAGCGCGTGCACCGGCTCCAGGCCGCTGAGGGTCTTGAGGTACAGGCGCTGGTCGCGCACCGTGAGGTCGTTGCCCTCGACCAGCGTGAGGCCGAGGTAGCGCGCCAGGTAGGCGTGCTCGAAGTAGGTTTCGTTGTAGGGACCAGGCGTGAGCAGGGCGATGCGCGCGTTTTCGCCCTCGGGCGTCATCGGCTTGATGCCGTCCGACGAGCGCGCGGTAACTGGCGGCCAGCCGCTGCACCTTCATGCCGGCGAAGGCCTTGGGAAACTGCCGCGCGATGGCGATGCGGTTTTCCAGCAGGTAGCCCAGGCCGGATGGGCGCCTGGGTGCGCTGACCCACCACCGACCAGCTGCCATCGGGACCGTGCGCGAGGTCGAAGGCCACGATGTGCAGCCAGGTGCCGCCTGGCGGCGTCACGCCCTGCATGGCGCGCAGATAGCCGGGATGGCCCTGCACCAGCGCAGCCGGCAACATGGCCTTTTGCAGCAGCTCGCGCTGGCCGTACAGGTCGGCCATGATGGCGTTGAGCAGGCGGGTGCGTTGCAGCACGCCGGCTTCGATCTGGGCCCAGTCGGCGGCGCCGACGATCATCGGGAACAGGTCCAGCGCCCAGGGTCGGCGCAGGCCACGGGCGGCGTCGGCGTAGACGTTGTAGGTCACGCCGTTGTCGCGAATCTGGCGCTGCAGGTTGTCGTGGCGCCGGTTCAGGTCGGTGAAACCCTCGGCACCGATGTGTTCAAAGAAGCTGGCCCAGGTGGGTGCGAGCGTGTCTGGCGGTTTTTCACCGTTGATGGCGGTGCCGCGCAGCTCATCGAGGTGGCCACGGTCGGCTGGCATGGAAAGCGAGAGCGCCCAGTCGGCAGGCGTACCGGGGCCGAGTTCGTCAAACAGGGAGTCGGTGGGTTCGGGTGTCACTGCGGTGGAGTATGCCCGGTGCGCCAGGCTGCCAGGCCATCAGCGCCGGCGTGCTGTTGCATGGTGCACGGAAGTGGCCGCCAATGTGGTCGCCAGGGCCGTTCCTGTTCAAAGATCACTTCAGTGGCAGGGTGTCAAACGTGGCGTAGGTGTTGCGCAGCCAGGTCTTGACCCGCTGGCGCTCCAGCATGCCCAGGGCATCGGGACCGGTCGATGTGTGGATGGCCGACCAGAAGCTGGCGTTGCTGCGGTCGATCTTGCGCATGCTGGCCTCGTGCAGCTGGCCCAGCGTCACAAGCCTGCCGCCCAAGGCATAGGCTTTTTTCAGCGCTGGCGACCGCTCCAGTTGCGAAAAATCGCTGCCCCGGCCTTCGTTTTTCACCACGAAGTAGTTGGGGCCTGGACCAAAGGTGTTGACCAGACGGTCCAGCAGCTCCACCGAGTCTTGGCCGGCATCGGCGAGGTGCCAGAAATTGACCGTGACGCCCATGCTGGCCAGCAGCGGGAGCAGGTCGGAGTCGCGAATCCAGCGCGACAGCGGCGCCGCGGTCTGCGCCGCCAGGTCGACGATCACGCTCGAGCGAACGCCACTGGCTGGCACCTCCTCGAAGATGCTCGCGACCTGGTCCAGGCCCTCGTAGGTGTCCACCACCACGGGCGAGGCGTAGTCCGCGTAGAAGCGGGCGAACGAGGTGTGGGAGCGGTCGGTGTCGAAGCCGGTGAAGGGCTGGCCCTTGTCGATGAAGTATTGCGCCAGCACGCGAGCAGCGACCGACTTGCCGACGCCGCCTTTTTCGCCGCCGATGAAATTGAGAGTTGCCATGATTGGGTGTTGTTTGGTGGTTGCTTAACTGGCGTGGCGCAGGTCGAGCGTGAACGGAAACTCGCGGCTGCCGGGCACGTGAATGGTGGCCGGTGGAATCACCATGGGCCCCGGTGTGTGGCCCATGGACTTGAAGCGAGACAGCCGGCGGCTTTCGGCTTCAAACGAGTTCACCGGGAAGGTTCTCGTAGCTCAGACCGCCCGGGTGGGCCACGTGGTACTGGCAGCCACCGATGGAGCGCTTGGACCAGGTGTCCACGATGTCGAAGGTGAGCGGCGCGTGCACGCCGATGGTGGGGTGCAGGCTGCTTGGCGGGTTCCAGGCCTTGTAGCGCACGCCGGCCACGTACTCGCCCACGGTGCCGGTGTTCTGCAGCGGCAAGGCCCTGCCGTTGCAGGTCACCACGTAGCGGCTCTGGTTCATGCCGGTCATGCGCACCTCGATGCGCTCCAGCGACGAGTCCACATAGCGGGCGTTGCCGCCCGCCGCGCTTTCTTCGCCCATCACGTGCCACGGCTCCAGCGCGTTGCGCAGCGTGAGCTCCATGCCGGCCGACTGGATCGATCCGATCAGCGGGAAACGGAACTCGTAGTGCGGCGCAAACCAGCTGGCGTCGAATGCATAGCCGGCGCGGTTCATGTCGGCGATCACATCGGCGAAGTCTTGCTGGATGAAAGTCGGCAGCATGAAGCGGTCGTGCAGCTCGGTGCCCCAGCGGGTGGCGGGCGCGCGGAATGGCGCTTTCCAGAAGCGCGAGACCAGCGCGCGCAGCAGCAGCTGTTGCACGCTGCTCATGTGCGGATGTGGCGGCATCTCGAACGCGCGGAGTTCCAGCAGGCCCAGGCGGCCGGTGGCCGAATCGGGCGAGTACAGCTTGTCGATCGAGAACTCGCTGCGGTGCGTGTTGCCGGTGACATCGATCAGGATGTTGCGCAGCGTGCGGTCGACGATCCACGGCGGCATGGTCTGGCCGTAAATCTCGCGGTTCTTGTAGATCTGCTCGATGGCGATTTCCAGCTCGTAGAGCTGGTCGTTGCGTGCTTCGTCCACGCGCGGCGCCTGGCTGGTCGGGCCCACAAACATGCCGCTGAACAGATAGCTCAGCGCCGGGTGGTTGTGCCAGTACAGCAGCAGGCTGGCCAGCAGCTCGGGTTTGCGCAGGAACGGGCTGTCGGCCGGCGTGGCGCCGCCCATCACGAAGTGGTTGCCGCCGCCGGTGCCGGTGTGGCGGCCATCGGTCATGAACTTCTCGGCCGACAGGCGCGACTCAAAGGCTGCCTGGTACAGGAACTCGGTGTTCTTCACCAGTTCGCTCCAATGGGTCACCGGGTGGATGTTGACCTCGATCACGCCCGGGTCGGGCGTGACCTGCAGCAGCTTCATGCGCGGGTCGCGCGGTGGTGGGTAGCCTTCCAGCACCAGCTGCATCTTGAGCTCTTCGGCCGTGGCCTCGATGGCGGCCAGCAGCTCCAGGTATTGCTCCAGCTTTTCCAGCGGCGGCATGAAAACGTAGAGCACGGCAGAGGCCTTGCCCACCATTTCGGCCTTGGGGCCGCTGGCGCGGCGCGGGTCGCGCACCTCCACGCACAGCGCGGTTCGGGTGATCCAGTGAGCTGACTCGTTGAGCGCTGGCGCGCGGTCGAAGTTGGCCGGTTCAACCTGTCCGTCGGCCCGCGCGGTCAGGGTGGGGATGCGGGCCGACAAGCCGCTGGGGGTCTGGAATTTGCGCGGTGCTTCGCTCGCCCGATCGGATCCTGCCACGTAGCGTGCGGCGATGGCGCCGTGCAGGGGCAGTGGTGCGCGCGGTGTTGAGGGGTCCTGCTCCACCAGGTAGGGATAGTCGGCCTCGTTGACCCAGGGCAGGGAGTCCAGCGGCAGGCGCAGGCCCATCGGGGAGTCACCCGGCATCAGGTACAGGCGCTCGTCGCGCAGAAACCAGGCGCCTGTGGTCCAGCGCACGTCGTTGGTCTGTTTCGCATCCGCCGGCTTGATGGGCAGCAGGTAGCCCACCACCGAGTCCAGCTTCTGGGTGAACACGCGACGCAGGCGCACGCGCTCCATTTCGTCGTCCAGCTTCGAGTTGAAGGGGTCGACGTTGACCGGCAGGCGGCGCTCGCGCCACATGTAGTACCAGACGTCCTCGTAGGCGGCCTGAATGAACTGGTCGGTGATGCCGAGCTTGCGCGCCAGGGTTTGCGTGAAACGCTCTGCGTCTTTGCTCGTGTAGTGGGTCGGGTGGCGTTCGTCCACGAACAGCGCCGGGTTGGCCCAGACCGGATCGCGGTCGGCACGCCAGTAGATGTTGAGTGCCCAGCGCGGCAGTTGCTCGCCCGGGTACCACTTGCCCTGACCGAAGTGCAGGAAGCCGCCTTTGCCGTACTCGTCGCGCAGCTTTTGAACCAGCTCGGTGGCAAAGCCGCGCTTGGTCGGCCCCATGGCGTCGGTGTTCCATTCGGCAGCGTCGCGGTCGCTGTCGGCCACGAAGGTGGGCTCGCCGCCCATGGTCAGCCGCACGTCGTTGGAAAACAGCTCGGCGTCCACCTTGTCGCCCAGCGCCATCACCGCGGCCCACTGCTCTTCGGTGTAAGGCTTGGTGACGCGGGGCGATTCGTAGATGCGGGTCACGCCCATGTGGTGCGCAAAAGTGACTTCGCTCTTGCTCACGCCGCCTTCGATCGGCGCCGCGCCCGAGGGCAGCGGCGTGCAGGCCAGCGGAATGTGGCCTTCGCCGGCCATCAGGCCGGAGGTGGCGTCCAGGCCGATCCAGCCTGCGCCGGGCAGGTAGACCTCGCACCAGGCGTGCAGGTCGGTGAAATCGACCTCGGTGCCGCTGGGGCCGTCCAAGCGCTTTCACGTCCGACTTGAGCTGGATCAGGTAGCCCGAGACAAAGCGCGCGGCCAGACCGCAGTTGCGCAGCAGTTGCACCAGCAGCCAGCCCGAGTCGCGGCAAGAGCCGCTGGCCAGGGCCAGGGTTTCCTCGGGCGTCTGCACGCCTGGCTCCATGCGGATCAGGTACTTGATGTCCTGGCTGAGCATCTGGTTCAGCTCAACCAGAAAAATCACGGTGCGCCGCTTGGTGCGGTCGATCTTGTCGAGGTAGGCCTGCAGCAGCGGCGTCACCGGATCGGGCTTCAGGTAGGGCGCCAGTTCTTCTTTCAGCTCCGGGTCGTAGGTGAACGGGAACTCTTCGGCCTCGGGCTCCAAAAAGAAGTCGAACGGGTTGTAGACGGCCATCTCGAAGACCGCATCCACCGTGACCTTGAATTCGCTCACTTTCTCAGGAAACACCAGGCGGGCCTGGTAATTGGCAAACGGGTCTTGCTGCCAGTTGACGAAATGCCCCGCGGGTTCCACCTTGAGCGAGTAAGAAACAATCTTTGAGCGGCAGTGCGGCGCGGGGCGCAGTCGAACGATCTGCGGGCCCAGTTCGACCAGGCGGTCGTACCGATAATGGGTGATGTGGCTCAGGGCAGCATGAATGGCCATCAGGTAACTTTCCAAAAATCAAGAAGCGTCAGGGGCAAAAAATATGGTTCCGCGGGGACGCAAAAGCCGGCGGGAGATGTTCTCCATACTAGCAACTCCCGGGCCATACCCTGAAGGCAACGGGCTGGCCCGTGGGCGCTCCGTGGCCAGGATGGCATTGCCCGGGTGGGCGCCGTGAGTGCCGGCTTCGCCTGGCTGATACTCCCCTTGGCATGGGTGCTGGGCGTGGCCTTGCAGCTGCAGCAGTCGGTGCTGTGGTCGCTGCCGGTGTATTTGCTGGCGCTGTTTCTGGGCCTGGTTTTGCTGGCCTGGGTTGCATGGCGGCCGAACGGGGCTGGCTGGGCACTGGTGTTGCTGGCTGGCTTGTTGTGTGCCGGTGGGCTTACCGGCGCACGCGCTGCCTGGTACCTGGCCCAGGCCTTGCCCGAGGTGCTTGAGGGGCGCGACATCCGCGTCACCGGTCGCATAGCGTCGTTGCCCCAGTCCAGCCCGCTGGGTCAGCGGTTTGAACTCGCCGTGGATTCGGCCGTGCTCGATGGTCAGCCGGTCACGCTGCCGCCGCGCCTGCAACTGAGCTGGTACACGGCCGGGCGCGAGGTGGTGGTGCTGCCGCGCTGGCGCCGGCGCTGCGCGCGGGTGAACTGTGGCAACTGACCCTGCGCCTGCGGCAGCCCCATGGCAACCGCAATCCGCATGGCTGGGACCGCGAACGCTGGCTCTGGGAGCAGGGCATTGGGGCCACCGGCTATGTGCGCAGTGGGCCGCGCGACGCGCCGCCGCAGCGGCTGGGCGAGCGCGCGGGCTACCCGGTGCTGGCGGCACGGCAGTGGGTGGCTCAGCGCATCGCTGCGCGGGTGGCCGAGCCGCGCAGCGCCGGTGTGCTGGCGGCGCTGGTGGTGGGCGATCAGAGCGCCATCGAGCGCGATGACTGGGATCTGTTTCGCACCACCGGCGTGGCCCATCTGATGAGCATTTCCGGTTTGCACGTGACCATGTTCGCCTGGCTCGCGATGGCGCTGATCGGGCGCGGCTGGCGGCGGCTGGGTCTGCACTGGTCTGGTGCGCTGCTGGCGGTGCCGGTACCGCTGGCGGCTGGCGCAGGCGGGGTGGCGCTGGCCGCGGCGTATGCGCTGTTTTCCGGCTGGGGTGTGCCGGCACAGCGCACGGTGCTCATGCTGGCGGTGGTGGTGGTGCTTCGTCTCTCGGGCCGACGCTGGCCCTGGCCCATGGTCTGGTTGCTGGCCATGTGGGCGGTGTTGCTGCTCGACCCGTGGGCGCTGCTGCAGCCGGGTTTCTGGCTCAGCTTTGTGGCGGTCGGCATTCTGTTTGCGTCCGATCCCGGACGCCGTCTTGCACCGACCACCGATAGCGGTGCGATCGAGCCACCGCGGCTGAGCTACCGCGCGCTTCGCTCGGGCCTGGGGCTGCTGCGCGAGCAGGCGGTGGTCACGGTGGCGCTGGCGCCGCTGGCGCTGCTGTTGTTCGGGCAGTTTTCGCTGGTGGGGCTGGCGGCCAACCTGATCGCGATTCCGTGGGTCACGCTGGTGATCACGCCGCTGGCCATGCTCGGTGTGCTGATCTCGCCCCTGTGGGACGCGGCCGCTCTCGCGGTGCAGGGGCTGGGCGTGGTGCTGGCGTGGCTGGGTCAATGGCCCTGGGCCGCGATCCACCGGCCCATTGCGCCCATGGGCCTGGCGCTGGCCGCGGTGCTGGGCGGCGTGCTGCTGGTGTTGCGGCTGCCAGTGGTGTGGCGCGTGGGCGGACTGTTCTTGATGGCGCCCGGTCTGCTGTGGAGCCCGGCACGGCCTGCGCCCGGGGTGTTCGAGGTGATGGCGATCGATGTCGGCCAGGGCAGTGCGCTGCTGGTGCGCACCGCCAGCCACAGCCTGCTGTTCGACGCCGGCCCCCGCTACGGCGTGGACAGCGATGCCGGCGAGCGCGTGGTGGTGCCGCTGCTGCGTGCGCTGGGCGAGCGGCTCGACGCGGTGGTGATCAGCCACAAAGACAGCGACCACGCGGGTGGCGCCGAGTCGGTCCGTGCCGTCTGGCCGCAAGCGCGCTGGCTGTCGTCGTTTGACGCCGATGCGGCTCGCCGCTGCCTGGCCGGCCAGCGCTGGAACTGGGACGGCGTGCAGTTCGAGATGCTGCATCCCGAGCCCGAGCATTACCGCGCCGACGGCAGCGCGGCTTTGCCGAGCAACGCGATGTCGTGCACCTTGCGCATCAGCGCCGGGCAACAGAGCGCCTGGCTCAGTGGCGACCTGGATGCCGATCGCGAAACCCGGCTGGCGCTGGCGCGGCCCGAACTGCGCGCCACGCTGCTGATCGCGCCGCACCACGGCAGCCGCAGCTCCAGCAGTCCGGTGCTGCTCAACACCTTGCGTCCGCAATGGGTGCTGGTGCAGTCGGGCTACCGCAACCGCTTCGGCCACCCGGCGCCCGAGGTGCTGGACGCGCTACCGGGCGCGGCATCTGCGCTGGGTGACATCGCCCGATTGCGGTGCCGCCACCTGGCGCAGCAACCAGCCCGATGAGGTGTTGTGCGAGCGCGAGCGTGGGCTGCGCTACTGGCACCACCGACCCGCCGATCGGCCTGGGGCGCAGCCCCCCGAGGCAGCCGAACCAGACGCCGACTGATTCGTGTGCGCAACGCGACCCGACACACCAAAAGTTTTGCGAATCCCGGAAGCCTGGCGCGGACCTTGCTATGCTGGGTGCAGGAGAAAAAACCATGAACCGACCCATGTTTGACGAAATGTACGCCTCGCCTGGCGAGGTCCGCGCCCACTACGAGGGCTATGCGCGCTGGCTGGCTGAGCAGCCGCCCGAGGTGATGGCCGACCGGCGTGAAGAGGCCGAAGTCATCTTCCGACGCGTGGGCATCACGTTTGCTGTTTACGGCGACAAAGACGAAGACGCCTCTGGCACGGAGCGGCTGATTCCCTTCGACCTCATCCCGCGCGTCATTCCGAACGACGAGTGGCGCAACATGAAAGCTGGCCTGGTGCAGCGTGTCACCGCGCTCAACCGCTTTTTGCACGACATCTACCACGATCAGGAAATCATCCAGGCCGGTCACATCCCGGCCGAGCAGATCCTGAACAACGCGCAGTACCGCCCCGAGATGAAGGGTGTTGATCTGCTCGAACGGCGTGTATTCGCACATCTCCGGGGTGGACATGGTGCGCGCGCCCAACGCCGACTGGCGTGGGCGAGTACTACGTGCTGGAAGACAACCTGCGCGTGCCCAGCGGCGTGAGCTACATGCTGGAAGACCGCAAGATGATGGTGCGGCTGTTCCCCGAGCTGTTCAGGCAGAACCGCGTCGCGCCGGTGGCGCATTACCCCGACCTTCTGCTGGAAACCTTGCGTGCGGTGGCACCGCCCGCGGCAGCCGGTTCACCCACCGTGGTCGTGCTCACCCCCGGCATGTACAACAGCGCTTACTTTGAACACGCCTTTCTCGCCCAGCAAATGGGCGTGGAGCTGGTGGAAGGGCAAGACCTGTTCGTGAAAGACAACTTTGTCTTCATGCGCACCACCATGGGCCCGCAGCGGGTCGATGTGATCTACCGCCGGGTCGACGACGACTTCCTTGACCCCAAGGTGTTCCGGCCCACATCCACGCTCGGCTGTGCAGGACTCATGGATGCCTACCGCGCCGGCAACGTGAACATCTGCAACGCATCGGGTACCGGTGTGGCCGACGACAAGTCGATCTACCCCTACGTGCCCAAGATGATCGAGTTCTACCTGGGCGAGAAACCCATTTTGAACAACGTGCCGACCTTCATGGGCCGCAAGCCCGACGAGCTGAAGTACATCCTGGACAACCTGAAAGACCTGGTCGTCAAGGAAGTGCACGGCGCCGGCGGCTACGGCATGCTGGTGGGCCCGGCTTCGACCAAGGCCGAGATCGAAGACTTCCGCAAGGCCATCCTCGCCAAACCCGATGGCTACATCGGCCAGCCCACGCTGTCTCTGTCCACCTGCCCCACCTACGTGAAGGAAGGCATCGCGCCGCGCCACATCGACCTGCGCCCCTTCGTGCTCTCGGGCACCGAGGTGCAGATGGTGCCAGGCGGCCTGACCCGGGTCGCCCTCAAGGAAGGCTCGCTGGTGGTCAATTCGTCGCAAGGCGGCGGAACCAAAGACACCTGGATCATGGAAGGCCGCTGAGCGCGTCACCCTTGCCGCCTGCCTGCCACCAAATAGGAAACACAATGATGCTGTCAAGAACCGCCGATCATCTCTTCTGGATGTCCCGCTACACCGAACGCGCTGAAAACACCGCGCGCTTGCTGGACGTGAACTACGACACCTCGCTCATGCCGCAGTCCAGCGAGGAAGCCCAGGCCGCCTGGGAGGGCCTGCTGCGCATCAGCGAGCTCATGCCCGCTTACGCCAAGAAATACGGCGCCGAAATCGTCCCGGCCAACGTGCTTGATTTCATGGTGCGTGACGAACTCAATCCGTCGAGCATTGCCTCTTGCCTGCGCGGCGCGCGCGAGAACGCGCGCGCCGTTCGCGGCACGCTGACCACCGAATACTGGGAGACCCAGAACCAGACCTGGCTGGAGCTTTCACGCATGCTCAAGGGCAACGCTTTTGAGCGCGACCCAAGCCAGTTCTTCGAGTGGGTCAAGTTCCGCTCGCACCTCTCACGCGGTGTGGCCATTGGCACCATGTTGCGCGACGAGGCCTTTCACTTCTACCGCATGGGCACCTTCCTGGAGCGTGCCGACAACACCGCGCGCCTGCTCGATGTGAAGTACCACGCCGCCTACCAGGACCACACCAGCGATGCCGCAGCCATGGAAGAAGACTTCGACTTCTACCAGTGGAGTGCCATTTTGCGCAGCGTGAGCGCCTTTGAGGTCTACCGCAAGGTTTACCGCGATGTGATCACCCCGCTCAAGGTGGCCGAGCTGCTGGTGTTGAACCCGGCCATGCCGCGCAGCATGACCACCTGCATCAACGAGGTGGTCGACCGCCTCAACATCGTGGCCAACGACCAGTCCGCAGAAACCTTGCGCCACGCCGGCAAGCTCCAGGCCGACCTGAAGTTCGCCAACATCGACGAGATTCTTGCCACCGGTCTGCACGCGTTCCTGACCCAGTTTCTCGATCGCGTGAACACGCTGGGTGCGCGAATCAGCAAGGACTTCCTGGTCCCGACGCACTGAGTGCGATTCAAGCCTGGGGCGCCGCAAAGGCTCCAGGCCGATCCTCTGACTGGCGCCGCATCACGAGTGGATGTAGCTCTCCAGCTGCTCGATGGTCTGCTTTTGCTCGGCGATGATCGCGTCGAGCAGATCGCGGATCGACAGCACACCGATCAAGGTTTCGTCATCGACCACCGGCAGGTGGCGAATCTTGCGGCTGCTCATGAGCGCCATGCATTCGCGGGCCCGCGTTTTGGGGTTCACCACCAGCACCTCACGCGTCATGATGTCGGCCACGTGGGCCTCGCGCGAGTTCTTGCCCTGCAGCGCCACTTTGCGGGTGTAGTCGCGCTCGGAGATGATGCCCATCAGCTTGCCCTGCGGATCCACCACCGCCAATGCGCCAACCTCGTTCTTGGCCAGGATGTGAAGGGCCTCAAAAACCGTGGCTTCGGGTGCCACGGTGCACAAAGGTTTGGCCTGGGACGCAAGCAACTCGGCAGCTGATTTCATGGGTGTCTCCGGTTTTTCGGGTGGTGGGGGCGGTACTCTTGGGAGTAGCGCATATGTTAAGCCGGCTGCATATCACCCTCTGCTGGCAGGGAATGTGATGCTGGTCGCCAGCCAGATGCTGCGCCGGCCAGCGCGAGCGTTGAGCGGGTTGTGTGCATGCCCGATCTCGTGTGTGTGTGACCGCCAGCGCCAGCATACGCAGACCAGCCGGTTTGTCGAGTGCGATGCGGGTTTTTCCCGACCGCACCAGCCCGCAGCGCAGCGGCGATTGGCAGCGTTCAAAGCCTGTTTTGCCTTCAAGTCTTGAGCCGGCGAGCGATTCAGAGCCAGACCTGGCCTGGCGCCGGAGCGGTCCGAATGGTGAATTCGGGCGTGCCGCCGAGCACGAACGCGCCCAGTACCCAGCTCAGCAAGGCGATGAAGATGCTGGCCCAGAACGCGGTCCAGAAGCCGGTGAGGCGAAAGCCTTCCACCAGCTTGGCAACCAGCAGCAGCATGAGCGCGTTGATCACCAGCAGAAAAAAACCAAACGTCAGCAGGGTCAGCGGCAGGGTGAAGAACACCAGCAGCGGCCTCACCACGGCGTTGGCAAGACCCAGCAGCAGCGCAGACACCACCAGCGCCGATGTGCTGCCGAAATGCATGCCCTTGAACAGGTGGCTGGCGACCCAGAGCGAGGTGGCGGTGATGGCCCAGTGAAGCAGAAAAGGCGTGAGATTGGCGAGCATGCGGTGTGGTGGCGAGGGGTTGCGGTGGGGCAGGGCGGGGAAGAAGCTCGGATGACGGAGTGGGTGATGCACTAGGGGTTTTGCGCGAGCAAGTGCCCCAGCGCGGCATTCACCGCCGCCTCGTCGGGCGTCGCGAACACCGCATTGTGGCCATCGGTCAGCGGGCCACCGCCAGGCTCCAGCTGGCCGCGGGCATCGTGCCCCACGGCTTTGAACTTCCAGCTGGCGCCGATCAGCTTGAGATTGCCCAGGTGGGCGCCATCGGGACCGTGCACGCTGAACACGCCCGCGTTCACCGGCCGGAGTCTCAGCCTGGGGGTCTCGGTTTTCAAGGGGAGCCTCGGTGTACCGTGCATCGCATTGTTCTGTGGGCAGGCGGATCAGGGGGGTGAGGGCCAGCCGAACATGCTCAGGTTCAGCGGCCGAGAGTCGCCGAGCCAGATGGCGTGGTCGCGGTGGTCGGCCAGGTCGTCGCCGGTTTCGGGGTGAACAAACACCACCAGCCCATTGCGGTTCAGGGCCAGCCAGGGCACCACGGTGCCGAATTGCTCGGCGGTGAACGCGAGTTGACAGCTCCAGTCGGGGTGCGGGCCCACCCGTTTTTCGTGCACCCGGCCCATGGCCAGATCGAAGCGCTGCGCGGCGGCTTCGCACAGCGCGCGCGCCTGCGTCAGGCTGCCGGCATCGAAATACACATGGGCGTGGTAACCGCGGATGGCCGAAATGTCTTGGGGTGCTGAGGTCATGGATTCTTGCTTCGAGACAACGGGCGTTTGGTCCACGCGGTCAGCGCCAGCAGGCAAGCTTGCTCCGCTGTGTTGCTGGGGCTGTTGGTCGTTGGCGCGAGTCACCGAGGGCTGAGAGAACTGGGATGGTCAGCAGGCCGCCGAGCATGGCAGACCAGATGACAAGTTCGGAAAGTGGCATGAAATCGGGGGTGGGCTTTGGCGCGGGCCAGTGGGTGGGGCATCGGGCAGTCGCGTCCAGGCCGGCTGCCGGATCATGGTACCGCGCCGGGCTACATTGCCCGCTGGCGCCTTGCCTGTGTTCTCCCATCCGCCGTATGTTGACCGACCCTTCGCCTGTCACCGTTTCTGCCCCCGCCCACGCGGTGGCCCGACTGCGTGCGGCGCGTCTGGCGGCCAGTGCCAAGCCGTTCGTGGCGCGCGGCTCGGGCGGCGGTCGTTGCCCGGGTTGTCGTCTCGTCGTCAGTCACTGCCTGTGTGCGCTGCGCCCGGTGTTGCCCACATGCGCCGGCGTGTGCCTGATCATGGGTGACATCGAGGCGATCAAACCCAGCAACACCGGCTGGCTGGTGGCCGATCTTGTGCGCGACACCTTCGCCTTCGGCTGGTCACGCACCGCGGTCGACCCGGCCTTGATCACCTTGCTGGCCGACCCGAAGTGGCAACCCCATCTGGTGTTCCCTGGCGAGTTCGCCCAGCCTTCTCGCGTGGTCACGCAGTTGGTGCCGCAGTCGGACAACGGGGTCTCGGATGCGGAGCCTGAATCTCGGCGCCCGCTGTTTGTTTTGCTCGATGGCACGTGGGCCGAGGCGCGCAAGATGTTTCGCAAGAGTCCGTATCTCGACCCGCTGCCAGTGCTCAGTCTGCAGCCCGGCACCGCTTCCAACTACCGGCTGCGCCGCTCCTCGCGCTCCGACCATTTCTGCACCGCCGAGGTGGCCGCGCAGTGCCTCGCGCTGGCTGGGGAGCCGCAAGCCGCCGACACGCTTGCCGCCTACCTCGACGTCTTCACCACCCACTACCTCAGCGCCAAACGCAACCTGCCGCTGGACCGCGAGAGCGAGTCCCATCGGCGGCTGCGGGCGCTGGCAGGCTCGGTTGCCGGGGTTTGACAGTCGCCCCGTTGGCGTGCTGACGCCAGGGCATGGCGTGTGAAGGCCTTGGCCCCAAAGTCATCGAAGGGTGATCTGGTCTTTCAATGAAAATCCCGGCTGCGCCCCGCCGCCAGCCGGCCCAGCAGCGGTGTCAGGTCTTCCAGGTGGCCGGCGATCAGGTTGCGCACCTCGCCTTCGCGCTGCCAGGTGCCGTAGACCGCGAGCAGTCTTGAGCGGGTGAGGGCGGCGCGCTGGCGTTCGCGCAGGGCCTTCCAGACGATGACCTGCACCACGCCGGTTTCGTCTTCCAGGCTGACGAAGACCACGCCGTGGGCGGTCTCGGGTTGCTGGCGCAGGGTGACGATGCCGCAGTGGCGCACCAGCCGGCCGTTGGGCGCGTCCTTGCAGTTCTTCGGCGGTCTGCAGGCGGCGCTTGTGCAGCAGCGGGCGCAGCAGCGCCAGCGGGTGGCGGCGCAGGGTGAGGCCGAGGCTGGCGTAGTCCCACACGATGGCTTCGCCTTCGGGCGCTTCGGGCAGTTCGAGCACGTCTTCTTCCACCGGTGCGTGGCTGAGCAGCGCGGGCGTGGCTTTGAGCGCGGCGGCGTCCCACACCTGCTGGCGGCGGTGGCCGCTCAAGGCATGCAGCGCGTCGGCGGCGGCGAGCTGGCGCATGTCTTGTTGGTTCAAGCCCGCGCGCCGCGCTAGATCGTCTGCGCTTTCAAAAGGTGCCTCGACTGCGCGCGACCAGCACGCGGTCAACCGCTTCTTTGGCCAGGCCGCCCACCAGCCGCAACCCCAGGCGCACCGCAGGTTGCTCGCCAGCCGTCTCCTCCAGCGTGCAATCCCAGTCGCTGGCCATCACGTCCACCGCCCGCACTTCCACGCCATGCCGCTTGGCGTCCTGCACCAGCTGGCTGGGCGTGTAAAAGCCCAGCGGCTGGCTGTTGAGCATGGCGGCCAGGAACTCGGCCGGGTGGTGGTGCTTGATCCAGCAGCTGGCGTAGACCAGCAGGGCGAAGCTGGCGGCGTGGCTTTCGGGGAAACCGTAGCTGGAAAAACCTTTGACCTGTTCAAACACGCTTTGCGCAAACTCGAGCGGTGTAGCCGCGCTCGGTCATGCCGTCGATCAGGCGGCGCTCGTATTTGCCCAGGCCGCCTTTGCGCTTCCACGCCGCCATGGCGCGGCGCAGGCCGTCGGCCTCGCCGGGGGTGAAGCCGGCGGCCAGGATGGCGATCTGCATGCACTGCTCCTGGAACACGGGCACGCCCAGCGTGCGGCCCAGCGCCTGCTCCAGCGCCGCACTCGGGTAGCTCACCGGCTCCTTGCCTTGCCGCCGCTCCAGGTAGGGGTGCACCG
Organism: uncultured beta proteobacterium; assembly: GCA_963831255.1. Lineage (GTDB taxonomy): Bacteria > Pseudomonadota > Gammaproteobacteria > Burkholderiales > Burkholderiaceae_C > Hydrogenophaga. The sequence continues at coordinate 156,988 of CAWHPI010000001.1, forward strand.
CGCCGCCCTGGATGGGCCCGGGGCGCACCAGCGCCACCTCGATCACCAGGTCGTAAAAGCAGCGCGGGCGCAGGCGCGGCAGCATGCTCATCTGCGCGCGGCTCTCGATCTGGAACACGCCCACGGTGTCGGCGGCGCAGATCATGTCGTAGGTGGCTGGCGTCTTCGGCCGGGATGTCCTGCATCTGGAACACCTGGCCCTGGCGCGCGCCGATGAAATCGAGCGACTTGCGGATCGCGGTCAGCATGCCGAGCGCGAGCACGTCGACCTTCAGCAGGCCCATGGCGTCGAGGTCGTCCTTGTCCCACTCGATCACGGTGCGCTCGGCCATGCTGGCGTTTTCGATCGGCACCAGGCGCGAGAGCGGCCCGCGCGTGAGCACAAAGCCGCCGGTGTGCTGCGACAGATGGCGCGGAAAACCCATGAGCTGGGCGGTGAGGCGAACGAGCTGGCGCACGGCGAGGTCGTCCGGGTCCAGCCCGGCTTCTTTCAGGCGCTCGGGGTCAATGGCTTTGCCGTCCCACCAGTAGTGGCCCTTGGCCACGGCGCGACGAGCGTGGCCTCGTCAAAGCCCAGCGCCTTGCCCACGTCGCGGATGGCGCTGCGCGGCCGGTAGCTGATGACGGCGGCGGTGAGCGCGGCGCGGTCGCGCCCGTATTTGGCGTAGAGGTACTGGATGACTTCTTCGCGCCGCTCGTGTTCAAAGTCCACGTCGATGTCGGGCGGCTCGTTGCGCTCTTTGGAGATGAAGCGCTCAAACAGCACCGCCGTGCGCGCCGGGTCGACCTCGGTCACGCCCAGGCAGTAGCAGACCGCGCTGTTGGCCGCCGAGCCGCGCCCCTGGCACAGGATGCCCTGCGCGCGCGCGAAGGCGACGATGTCGTACACCGTCAGAAAATAGTGCTCGTAGCGCAGCTCGGCGATCAGCGCCAGCTCGTGCTCGACCTGGTGGTGCACCGAGGCTGGCACGCCCTGCGGCCAGCGCCGCCCGGCGCCTTCCCAGGCCAGGCGGCGCAGATAGCTGGCCGGGGTTTCGCCGGCGGGCACCACCTCGTCGGGGTACTGGTAGCGCAGCTCGTCGAGCGAAAAGGTGCAGCGCTCGGCCACGCGCAGCGTCTCGCGCAGCAGGTCGTCGGGGTAGCGCTGGGCCAGCGCCAGGCGCGAGCGCAGGCGCTGCTCGGCGTTGGGCGCCAGCGCGTAGCCGCACTCGGTGAGCGGCCGGCCCACGCGCGTGGCGGTGAGCACGTCGTGCAGCGGCTTGCGCGAGCGCAGGTGCATCTGCACATCGCCCACCGCCACCAGCGGCACGGCCGTGAGCGCGCTGCTCTGGCGCAGGCGGTGCAGCAGCATCTCGTCGTCGATGCGGCGCAGCTGCTCCACCCCCAGCCAGCAGCGGCCCATGAAATGCTGCAGCAGCCAGCGGGCGGTGTCGTCCATCTGCGCCTGGGTGTTGCCGCGATCGGGCACGGCGATGACCAGGCAGTCGGCCAGCGCCTGCGCGCCGATGCCGCTCAGGACCAGGTGGTACGTGCCCTTGGGCGATGCCCGGCGCAGCCGGGTGATGAACTCACACAGGTTGCCGTAGCCGTTGCCGTTGACGGCGATCACCACCAGCGTGAACGGATGACCGCAGTCGATCCTGAACTGGCTGCCCACCAGCAGTTTCAGGCCCTGCTCTTTCGCCGCCACGTGCGCGCGCACGATGCCGGCCAGCGAGCACTCGTCGGTCAGCGCCAGCGCGGCGTAGTCCAGCGCCTTGGCGCGCTCGACCAGCTCTTCCGGGCGGCTCGCGCCGCGCAGAAAGCTGAAGTTGGAGAGGCAGCGCAGCTCGGCGTAGGGCGGGATGGGGTTCATGCACGCCCCCAAGCGATCAGCGTCACCATCCGTTTGGGCTGGCTCTCCACTACCCGTTCGGGCTGAGCCTGTCGAAGCCCTGCGACCCAGCACCGCATGAACCCTTCGACAAGCTCAGGGCGAACGGGGATGGTTGAATCGGAAAGCACCTTTGCGGCGCACGTGCCCACCACCCAGAGATGCCGTGGAACCGGCTCCGCTGGGCCACAGGCATCGCCCCCTTGAGGGGGTCGCGCGGAGCGCGGCGGGGTTGTTTCATGCTCATGCGAAGTGCCCATGCAGGTACCAGGCGGGCGCTTCATCCAGCCGGGTCTGGAACACCCACAGCACGCCGGCGTGTTCCGACAGCGCCACCCAGTAGTCGCGCGCCACGTTGCGCGTGCCACCCTCGACCGCAGCGGCGCCGGGCACGCGGTCCCACCAGCCGCCCTCCACCCGCTGCGGACCGGCCAGCAGCTGCAGCTCGCCTTGGTAGATCGGCCGGTTGCTGCGCATGGCAAGTTTGAGCGGTTGCGGCAAGACGAAAGTGGGTTGCGGACCTTCAGGGCCAAGGAGTTCGCCGAGCTTGGGAATCGTCGGCTGCAAAGGTGCCGCAGCGGTCCATTTTTCACCGGCTTTTTGCCCCATGGCTGGGCCATGAGGCGGCAAACCCGGCAAAAACTGTGCTCGCTGGGGCAGCTTTTCGCTTCGACGCCCCAAGCCCGGCGAGCTCCGCACCGGTTTGCGCGGCAGAGGCAACGAGGCGGCCTGCCAGTGACACATCCACTCGGGCCGGTGGTCTTCTGCCAGCAGCGGGCGCAGCACGCGCTCAGGCCCCAGGCGCGCGGCCAGGCGCTCCAGAACCAGGTGCAGGGTTTCGCCAGCGTGCGCGGTGTCGGGCAACAGCGAGTGGCTGGCAGGCTGGAGCTTGTGCACTTCGTCGGCGGTGAGCCGCAGGTCGCCCACGGGCGCGGCCAGTTCCACCCGCGCCAGGTGCTCGGCCAGCAGGCGGCAAAGGTGCTCCACATCGCGCATGGGCTGGGCGGTGCGCACGGTCCAGCAATCGCCCTCACCCACGGATCGAGAACGCATGGCATCAAACGCCCAGTGCAGGGTGAAGGCGGTCACGCCGCTGTGGCGCGCGGCCAGCCAGCCGCACAGCTGCAGCAACAAACGCCGCGCACCGAACAGCAGGGCGCTGGCGTCTTCCACGCGGTGCATGAGCTCCAGCCGGGCGTCAAACGTTTCGGGCAATTCGATCCACTGGTGCACCTCGGGCGCCAGACCATGGGCCTGATCGAGCGCGTGCAGCAGCTGTTTGTCGAAGCGCCTGGCCACGCCGCCGCGCGGCAGCGCGCGCAGGTCGCCCAGGGTGCGGCAGCCGATGTGCGCCAGCGTCACCGCGTGCGGCCGCACCGCGCTCAAGACAGCGAGCGGCAGCGCGTCGAGCACGGTGGACAAGGGAGCGCGCCCATCGTGCTGAATGCCGGCGCGCGCCAGCGCCAGCGCGGCCAGGCTGTTGGGTGCCCAGGCCAGGCGCTGCACGCCGAGTTCCTGCCCCTCGGCCCACACGCGCTCGGCGAGCGCGCGCCGGCCACCGAACAGGCGCAGGCTGCCCGCCACCTCCATGACCACGGCTTCGTCGGCGACGGCGACCCGGGGCGTGAACTGCAGCGCCCAGACCGCCAGCGCCTGCAGCGCCGCGTCAATGGAAGGGCACGCGTCGTCGGGGCGGGGCAGCAGCAGCGCGGACCAGAGCATGGTCGGCCTGATCAGAGGCGGTGGGAGACGCCACCGGTGCGGGTGCGTGGCCCGTGGTGTGAGCGACCGCTGGCACAACACCGCTCGCGGGCGGGCGCAGCCGCCAGGCGCTGGGCCGTTGCAGCCGTGGCGTGAGGATGGTCTGCAGACCGGCGGGCACCGAGGGCAGGTGCAGCGTGTTGACCAGCGGCGGCCCCTTGCGCTTGAGCACAGTCGACCTGCAGCGCCCAGTCCGCCCCCACGCGGGCGAGCAGGCGCAGCGGCGCCGCAGAAGACTCAAGCGCCGCCGTGCTGGGCCGGCACAGAAACACCGGCCCTTCGTGGCCGGCGGCCAGCACCTGCAGGCGGCGCACCTGCTCGGGCCGCACCTGCGGCAACCAGACCAGCAGGGCACCGCCCGCGTTGGCCTTGACCAATTGCTCGGCCGACCACAGGCGCTCGGCCGGTGTCTCGGCCTGCACCCAGATCAGGAGCCGCTCGCTCAAGCCCGCCAGCCGCAGACCCGGCAGGTGCGGCGAGCGTGGCGGGCCGACCACCACCACCGAGCGCCCGGCGGCGGTCACCCGCGCCAAGGCGGGGCCGAGCAACCGCCACTCCAGCGTGGCGCTCTGCGGGCTCAGAATTTCGGTGAGGCTGTGGCCCGGCCAACCGCCGCCGGGCAGTTCGGCGTCGAGCGCATGGAAACCACTCGGGTGCACGGTGGCCACCGGTGCGCCCAGCTGGTCGCCGCGCCACAGCGCCGCCGCCACCCCTGGCGGCAGGGCGCTGGTATCGAAAACAGCGTGAGGGACAGCGGCGCTGGCCGACGGGGAATCGGCCAACCAGGTGGAGGCGGGCGGCATGGGGGTGAAAATCTGAAAAGCAAAATACTGTTTATAAACACAGTTTTTGCAGTGTACGGACCCATCGGCTTTCTGGCAAGTCCCCGCGCCGAATGAAGGCTTTTCAGTCGGATTCGTCCACCAGCTGCGCCTCCACCTCGATCACGCCGTCGAACAGGTCGATGGCGGTGGCCGCCACCTGCGCGGTGTCGTGGTAAGCGTAGGCACCCACGCCGACCGCGCCCACGATCGGCAGCCAGCGCGTGGCGCCGCGGCCCAGCGCGCGCCGGGACAGGATCACGCCAATGCGCCGCGTGATGGCGCCGATCAGCCGCGGCGAGGCCCGGCGCACCAGCGTTCGCTGGCCCACCCGCACCACCAGATCGCGCACGCCTTGCGCCGCGCTGTGCTGAAACAGGCAATACACCACCTGCTCGGGCGTCAGCGTTTGCTGCTTGCCGTAGAGCGCGGCAATGTCGGCCACCAGCTGCTTCTGGATCTTCCACACGCCCACCATCTCCGGCAGGATGGTCAGCCAGCCCAGCGCCCCCGGCGGCAGCGCCAGTGCGCCGGCGGCCAGCGCGGCTTTCGCGGCCGCCGCATTGGCTTTTTTGCGCGCGTCTTCCAGTGGTGTTTGGCTCTTTTTCTCGGTCGAACTGGGCAAGCGCGCAAACAGCGGCAGGATGGCCTGCGCAAACACCGAACCCGGGTCGGTGGCGGTGTCGGGGTGGGGCGGTTTTTTCTGGCGGGTTGACATGGCAGTTCCTCGTTTCAGCAACCATTGTCGGCCCTGCTGCCGGCTCGACGAAGCGGTGGAAAAACCCGCAGCGTAGGATGGGAAGCCTCCCCAACCCAGGTAACGAGGCCATGAAACCATCTCCCGCATCCCAAGCCTCCCCCGCTTCACCGTGGCGCATGCCGCTGCTCATCACGGCGCTGATCGCGCTCATCGTGGGCGGTTATTTCGGGTGGCAATACAGCCAGCGCACACCCGACCCGGCCGAGACCATGCCCGCACTGGCCCCGGCGCAGCCCATCGCCGCGCCGCCACCGCTGGCCCAGGCGCCCGCCGCACCGCCCGCCATCGAACACCCGGTGGAGCCGCCCGCCAGCGACAGCGTTGCGCTGCCGGCGCTGGGCGATTCCGATGCGCTGGTCAGCGAAGGGTTGAGCAGTCTGCTCAGCCGCCAGAACCTGCTGAGCTTCTTGCAGCTCGACGGCTTTGTGCGCCGCGTTGTGGCCACGGTGGACAACCTGCCGCGCTCGCACGCGCCGGCCAACCGCTGGCCCGTCATACCCACACCACAGCGCTTTCTCACGCAGCCAGGCAGCGACGGCCGCGAAACCATTGCCGCCAACAACAGCCAGCGCTACCAGCCGCTGGTGAAAATGATCGAAGCGGTCGACACCGCCCAGGCCGTGGCCCTGTACCGCCGGCTCTATCCCCTGTTTCAGCAGGCCTACCAGGAGCTCGGTTTCCCCGACCGCTATTTCAACGACCGCCTGGTTCAGGTGCTCGACCACCTCATCGCCACACCGCTGCCACCCCAGCCGCTGGCCGTCACGCTGGTGGAAGTGAAAGGCACGGTGCCCTCGCTGCGCCCCTGGGTCCGCTATGAGTACGCCGACCCGGCGCTGGAGGCCATGTCGGCCGGGCGAAAGATGCTGATGCGCACCGGGCCCGACAACCAGGCGCGCCTGCAGACCAAGCTGAAAGAGATTCGCGAGCGGCTCGTGAAGCCGTAGGGCGGCGCACCCTGGCCATTGCGGCTGCGGTAAATTGCCACCATGCCCGCGCGCTCACCGCCTTCTCTCGCCCATGCCAGCCGCAAGGTCTTGCTCACCGGCTTTGATGCCTTTGGTGGCGAGGCCATCAACCCGAGCTGGCTGGCGGTGCAGATGCTGCACCGCCGCCAGATCGCGGGCCACCGCGTGGTGGCCGCGCAGCTGCCCACGGTGTTTGGCGAATCGCTGGCCGCGCTGCGCGCCTTGCTGATCCAGCACCAGCCAGCGCTGGTGATTTGCGTGGGCCAGGCCGGCGGGCGCAGCGCGATTTCGCTGGAGCGGGTGGCGATCAATGTGAACGACGCGCCGCTGGGCGACAACGCGGGTGCCCAGCCGATCGACACACCGGTGGTGAGTGGCGCACCTGCGGCCTATTTCAGCAGCCTGCCGATCAAGGCCATGCGGGCCGCGCTGCAGCGCGAGGGCATCGCCGCCGAGGTGTCGCAGACAGCCGGCACCTTTGTCTGCAACCACGTGTTCTTTGGCCTCATGCACGCGCTCGCCACCCGCCCCGCGCTGCGCCACACCCGCGGCGGCTTTGTGCACGTGCCCTGGCTGCCCGGGCAGGGCACGCCCAGCATGGCGCTGGACGAGATGGTGCGCGGGCTGTCGCTGCTGGTGCGCTGTGCGTTGTTGCAAGCGCAAGATGCCGCGCTGGGCGCGGGCGCTGCGCATTAGCCGATCTATCACAGCGGGCCGAAGGGCGCTGGCGGGGCCGGCCCGTCAAACAGGTGACAGGTCGCAACGAGGCGGCTCTGCAGAGCTGGCCGGCAAGGCATACGATGCAAAGCCCTGAGCGCTTGCTTCAGGTCCATCTGTTCGCCACCGCTGGCCCCGCTCGCGCGCCGCACAGCAAAATGCCTACCCCTTAAAACCCACCGAGCCGCTCCACCCATGACCGACACCACCACGTACACCCCGCCTTCCGTCTGGACCTGGGACCAGGCCAACGGCGGCAAGTTTGCCAACATCAACCGCCCGATCGCCGGCCCCACCAGCGAGAAGGCCTTGCCCGTGGGCAAACACCCGCTGCAGCTGTATTCGCTGGCCACGCCCAATGGCGTGAAGGTCACGATCATGCTGGAGGAACTGATTGCGCTGGGCCACGCCGGCGCCGAGTACGACGGCTGGCTCATCAAGATCAACGAAGGCGACCAGTTCTCCAGCGGCTTTGTCGAGATCAACCCGAATTCAAAAATTCCGGCCCTGCTCGACCGCAGCACCGAGCCGCCCACGCGCGTGTTCGAGTCCGGCTCCATCCTGCTGTATCTGGCCGAGAAGTTCGGCGCCTTTCTGCCCCAACCCGGTGCGCAACGCACCGAAGTGATGAACTGGCTGTTCTGGCAGATGGGATCTGCACCGTATCTGGGCGGTGGCTTCGGCCACTTCTACGCCTACGCGCCGGAAAAGTTCGAATACCCCATCAACCGCTTCGCCATGGAGGTGAAGCGCCAGCTCGACGTGCTCAACCGCAACCTGGCCGATCGGCCCTACATGGCGGGCGACGAATACACCATCGCCGACATCGCCATCTACCCCTGGTACGGCGGCCTGGTGGAGGGCAAGCTCTACAGCGCGGCCGAGTTTCTTTCTGTGCACGAATACACGCACGTGCAGCGCTGGGCCGCCGCCATCGCGGCCCGCCCGGCGGTGGCCCGCGGGCGCAGCATCAACCGTGTGTGGGGCGATGAAGCCGAGCAGGTGCCCGAGCGGCACTGATCAAGCCCATCGGCAGACCTCTCGACAGGGAAGGCGCAGGCGCTGCGCCGTTGGCTTGGTGGCGCGCCGGTGCGCGTCAACCCCCAGTTCGCAGGAGTGCCAGCGCTCGCCGCCGTTCCTACACTTCGTCCTTGACCGTGGTTTTTCAAGGATGTCAAACAATGCGCCCGTGGCTGTCGACCCTTCTTCTTTCTTTGCTGGCGTTTGCCGGCTCGGCCGCCCAGGCGCAGTCACCTTCCGAGGCTTCGTGCGCAGCCGGCAAGGCAGAGGGCTGCTTCTACACCGCCGCTGAATATGCCCAGGGCAAGGGTGTGCCAGCCAGCAAACAAAAGGCTGTCGAGTTCTTTCTGATGGCCTGCGACAAGGGCATCCCTGATGGCTGTTACTACAGCGCCAACATCCAGTCGCGCGGGGAAGGCGACGTGCCTGAGAACCTCCCCCAGGCGGCAAACCTCTACGAACGTGCCTGCCGAATGGGGCATGTTGAAGGCTGCGCCAGCATCAACGGCGTTCTGAAGAGCAAGGATCAGCTCGATATTGCCCGTCTCATTCCCATTCTGGAAGCCGGTTGTCAGCGAGGTGCGCCCAAGGCCTGCGCCCAGGCGGCCGATTTGCTGTACGACGGTCGCCGCGGGCAGTACCCCGGGCACATCGACCTCGTACGCGCCGCACCGCTGGTGGAAAAAGCATGTGCCGATGCGTCCAACATCTACAAGGGCATCAACGCATTCTGTTGGTCCGCCGAAAACGTCTTTGCCGATCCCAGCTCCAAAGCGTTTGAGGCCTCCAAGGCCATCCGGTATACGCGGATGAACTGCGACAACGGCCGCTCAGGATCCTGTTCCAATCTCGGCCGCATTTACGACTCAATTGAAGACTGGCCTTTGGCAGTTGCTGCCTATGAGCAGGCCTGCAAGCTCGACAGCGCTTCGACCGCCTGCGCCTCCATTGCTCCCCTCAAAAAGTATTTGAGCGAGCTGGCTGTGTACGAAGCCAAGGTGGCCGAGCGCAAGGCCGCCATGGACAACCTGCTGGGCAGTGGCCAGTATGGTGCCGCCGTCAACATGGCGCTGTACAGGTTCGGCTCGGTGCAATACGCCGAAATGGCCACATTGGCTGCAAACAGGGCCGGGCGCATGTCAGACGTGGGAACGCAAGATCTCTATGCGCTTGCGTCCTGGTTCCGCGACGGCCCGGTGCGCGCGGCAGCCGACAGAGAAATGGCCAAACGCGGCACCGGTCTGGAAGGGACGTTTGGTGCCGGTACCAATCAGGCTGGTGCAGCAGATGCCCGCTGGAAGGCAGCCAACGGCGGCCGTCTGCCCACGCCATCGTCTTCTGGCAGTTCACCCAGTCGCCCCCCGGTGCTCAGCGCTTCGCAGGCGGCCGCACAAACCCGCGACAAGTACCGCTCCGCCCATTGCATGGGCGCCAGCAGCAACCGAAACCTTTGCCGCTGAAGCCTTCAATGGTCCCGGGACGGCTCTCAAGCCGGGTTGCCATGACGCGCGGCTAAATCTCGAACAGCGGTCGATTTCCGCTGCTCTTGTCGGGTTGGCGTCATGGGATTGGTCATTATTCTGAGGGACTCCAAAAATCGGGAAGGCCCCTCATGAAGACCTCGGTCAACGACGCCGACGAGCGCACCAACCTCACCGGCAACAACAAGTTCGAACTGCTGCTGTTCCGGCTCGGTGAGGCACCGGGAACCGATCAGCCGGGAACTGTTCGGCATCAACGTCTTCAAGGTGCGCGAAATTCTGGTGATGCCCACCGTGACGGCCATTGCGAATGCACCCGCCCACGTGCTTGGCGTGGCCAACATTCGCGGGCCAGATCATTCCGGTGATCGACCTGCCCGCGGTGGTGGGCTGTGTGCCCAAGCGCGGCCTCACCATCCTGATGGTGACGGAATACGCGCGAACCACCCAGGCCTTTGCGGTGGAAGAGGTGGACGAAATCATTCGGCTGGAATGGAGCAACGTGCTGGCTGCCGAGGGCAATGGCGGCGATCTGGTGACCAGCATCGCCAAGCTCGATGGCGATTCCGACAAATCGCGCCTGGCCCAGGTGCTCGATGTGGAGCAAATCCTGCGCATCGTCATGCCCAAGGCAGAAGAAAAAATCACCGCGCAGACTGTGGGCACTGCGGTTCACCTGCCCGAGGGCGCCATCATCCTCGCGGCCGACGACTCTGCGGTGGCGCGCATGATGATTGAACAAGGGCTCAACGCCATGGGCTCGCCCTATGTCATGACCAAGACCGGCCAGGAAGCATGGGAACGCTTGCAGGCGATTGATGAAGAAGCCAAGGCCGAGGGCAAGACCGCGCAAGACAAGGTTGCGCTGGTGCTGACCGATCTGGAAATGCCGGTGATGGACGGCTTCACACTCACCCGAAACATCAAGCAAGACCCGCGCTTCAAATCGATCCCGGTGGTGATCCATTCTTCGCTCACCGGCACCGCCAACGAGGCCCACGTGAAGTCGGTGGGGGCAGACGCCTACATCGCCAAATTTGTGGCCACCGAACTCGCCGCCACCATTCGTCAGGTGCTCAGGCAGTGACGCTCTGGGGGTGCCCGCATGGGTCGTTGCAGCAGGCCTTGGTGGGCTACGCCTGCCACACCCCGAACCCCGCCGAACGCAGGTCGATGCCCACCTCGATCTCCTTGTCTACCGCGTCCTGGTAGCGCATGGGATTGAAGCCCTCGTAGAGGTCTGGCAGCAGACGCAGGCCGTATTTTTGCGCGTAGGCGTTGGCCTGAATGCCGGCCTTGTGTTTGTCAAAGCGCACATCCGGGTCCAGCCCTGTCATGCCCACGTACACGCAGGGTTTGCCTTCGATGTAGCCCGGGTTGTTCTTGCGAAAGCGCGCTTCAAGCAGCACGTCTTTCGAGAGCTCGATCACGTAGACGCTGTGGTGGGTGCGTGGTGTGCGGGCCATGCCGTATTTTCGCTGGCGCCGGGCAAGCCCAGCCAGCCCCGATTTGGAAAAATCGCCCCGATGGTCTAAGGTGAAACCGTCTGGCAGCCCATCTGCCCTCGCACGCTCCGAGATCATGAGCAGTTGCCAGGCTCTTTTTGACCCCATTGAAAGGAGAACACCATGGGACTGCTCGACAAACTGCTGGGCAACAAGGTCAACCATCCGCCGCTGCCTGCGGGCAACGAGGCGATGGCTGCACTCAGGCAAATCAAGGCGCCGCTGGAAGAGCTGGCACACAAGGTGTCTGACCAGATGGAGGTGGTGCCGGCCGGGCAGGAGGCCTTTGTCTTCCTCGGCAAACCACCCAAAAAATTCGGCATCGCCTGGATCCACGAAGGCAAGGTGACCGGTTTGAAAGAGCTCGCCGAAGAGCACCATCTGTCGCAGCTGGAGATGGGCAAGCTCATCGTTCGGCTCGGCGATGCCTACGAACAGGCCAGCGACTCGCCGCGTTATTCGGCTGAATTCGGCGGCAAGCAGATGGTGGTCATTCCATCGCAATCGCTGCAGCAGGAAGTGCGCCAGATCATGGCTGAAACCATGGCAGCCTGACGCCAATTGTTCCCGGTGCCACACGACGTCTGCGACCCGTTGCAACGTCGCTGTCGCGCCAGGTCGTGCCCACGGGCTTTTGGAATTCCCTCAAAATCGTGCTTCGCACCCCGCGAAGCTTCGCCCGTGCCGGCCGACGCCCATCCACAAAAGCCCCCACCATGACCGACCAGCCAACACCGATCGCCACATTGCCCCTCAGTCGCCGCCGCTGGATGGTTGGCACCGCCGCGGCAGCGGCTGGCATGGTGGCCTCCAACCCTTTGCGTGCGGCCGATGCGGCAGCACCCATGCCGATTTTTGATGCCCATTTGCACTACAGCCACGATGCGGTGGAACAGCTGCCGCCCAAAGATGCGATTGCCATTCTTCGCAAGGCTGGGCTCAAGCGGGCCATGGTGTCGAGCAGCAGCGACGAGGGCACCCAGCTCCTCTTTCAAGAAGCGCCCGACCTGATCCTTCCGGTCTTGCGCCCCTATCGCAGGCGCGGCGAAACCGGCACCTGGATGAACGACGCCACCGTGCCCGCCATGCTGGAGCAGCGCCTGGCCAAGTACCGGTATGTGGCCATTGGTGAATTTCACATTTTCGGTAAAGACGCTGATCTGCCCGTGATGCGCGCCGTGGTGCAACTGGCCAGGCAACACAAGCTCTTTCTGCATTCGCATTCCGACGCCGACGCCATCGAGCGCCATTTCCAGCAAGACCCCGGCGCGCGCGTGCTCTGGGCCCATTCGGGCTTCGACTCGCCTGCCATGGTGCAAGCCATGTTGGCGAAGCACAAAAACCTGTGGTGCGATCTGGCCTACCGCAGCGACCACGCTGCCATGGGCAAAGTCAACAGCGGCTGGCGCGAAGCTTTCCTGGCCTATCCAGATCGTTTCGTGGTCGGCACCGACACCTTCACACCCGAACGCTGGTATTTCGTGGTCGAACACGCCAACTGGACCCGCGCCTGGCTCAGCGATCTGCCGCGCGATGTGGCCGAGCGCATTGGCTACCGCAATGGCGAAGCCCTGTTTGCCGCCATGCTCGCCAAACCGGGCAGGGCCACATGAAGGTGCCGGCCAGGTTCTTGAGTTCGCTGCTGGTGTGCGCGGGCGCGGCCCATGCAGCCTGTCCCTTGCCGGCCGGTGTGTCGCCCAGCCTCAGCGCGGGCCCGGTACAGGCCAGCTGGTCCACCGAGCCCGCGCGCCTTGAGGTGGGCGAGCCTTTTGTGATGCGGCTCACCCTGTGCCCTGCAGACACCAGGCTGCTGCGGGTGGGCGCCACCATGCCCGAGCACCGCCATGGCATGAACTACGAGCCCAGCTTCCAGTCGCTGGGCGAAGGCGTTTGGCGTGTGGAGGGCATGGTGTGGCACATGTCTGGGCGCTGGGAGCTGCGACTCGATACCCAGCTCCAAGGTGAGCCCTTCACGTTGACGCAGTCGGTGAATTTGCAGTGAGCAAGGCCTGCGCCTGGGCCCTTCGTGGTGCTTGGAAGGGCCTGTTTGCTGCCGGTTTCTTTGTTGGCCTGCTCGGCCCGGCCTGGGCCGGGAGCAACGGGGCCGCGGCCAAGCTGCTGGATTTCACCCCCACCGAGCGCGCCCAGATCGCCGCCCATGGCCCATGGCCGCCCAAACCGCGGGCCGATGTCTCCAACCGCGTGGTCGGCCAGGAGCGTGCCATCGCCTGGGGAGCTTCCCTGTTTTTCGATGCGCGCCTGTCGGGCAACCAGCGGCTGTCCTGCGCCAGTTGCCACCAGCCCAACCGCGCCTTTCAAGACGGGCTGCCCATTGCCATGGGCCGCACCGCGGGGCAACGCAACACACCCGGCTTGCTGGACGCGGCGCAATGGCGCTGGTTTGGCTGGGGCGGCTCTCACGATTCCCTCTGGGCCGCCAGCCTTGCGCCGCTGCTTTCCGAAGGCGAGATGCACCAGAGCGTGCCCGCCCTGGCCCAGCGTGTGCGCACCACGCCCGAGCTCGCCGCTGGCTACAGAGAGGCTTATCAAGCCCCGCTGCCCGAAGACGATGCCACCCTCGTGGTCAACCTCGGCAAGGCACTCGCTGCCTACCAGGCCACGCTGGTTTCCCCGCGCACCGCGTTCGACGCGTTTCGCGATGCGTTGCAAAGCGGCGACGCCAACGGCGCGGCCCGCTACCCCATGGCCGCGCAGCGCGGCTTGCGCCTTTTTCTCGGCGAAGGCCGCTGCGCCACCTGCCATGCCGGCCCCAGCTTCACCAACGGCGAATTTGGTGATGTCGGCATACCGTTTTTTGTGCCCGGTGGTGCCGACGGCGGACGCTACAAAGGGCTGGAGGCCCTGCTCGCCAGCCCCTACAACCGCCTGGGGCAGTTCAACGACGCGGGCGACCCAAAGGCAGACCCCCGCGCCGTGAGCACCCGCCATGTCACGCTGGAACCCCGCCACTATGGCGAATTCCGCGTGCCCAGCCTGCGCCAGCTGCAACACACCGCGCCCTACATGCACAACGGCAGCCTCACCACGCTGCAAGCCGTGGTGAACCACTATTCGAATCTGCCCGAAGAGCGCCTGCACACCGATGGCGAGCGCATCTTGCGTCCGCTCAAGCTGAGCCCTCAACAGACCGCTGATCTGCTGGCCTTTCTGCTCAGTCTGAGCGAATAAGGGGGAGGCCTGGTTCCCCGGCATGATCGGGCCAGGGCAGGTCAACAAACACACAGACATGGCAACACTGATTCCGGCGCTGGGCAGTTGCGTTTCGCGCATGACGAGTGGCGAGCGACGCCTGGCGGAACGCCTGGAGCAAAAGCTCGACGACGACTACCTGCTTTGGTACGACGTGCCGGTGGGCCCCAAGCAGTCGCATCCCGATTTCGTCGTCATCCACCCGCGCCGCGGCTTGCTGATTCTGGAGACCAAAGACTGGAAGCTGGAGACAGTTCAGCGCGCCACCCGGCAGATGTGGGAAATCGCGCCCGACGGACAAGCCAAGGTCGTGATCAACCCATTGGCGCAAGCCCGCCATTGCGCGATTCAGGTGGTCAACGCGCTGGAGCGCGACCCGCAGCTGGTGCAACCCAGCGGCGCCCACCAGGGCAAGCTGGCGTTTCCCTGGGGCCATGGCGTGGTGTTCACCCGCATCACGCGCCGCCAGTTTGAATCGGCCGGCCTGGGCGAGGCCATTGAGCCGCACTACGTGATCTGCTCCGACGAGATGACGGAGATCGCCGACCCCGAGCAGTTTCAGCAGCGCCTGTGGAACATGTTTCCCCACGCGTTCGGCAGCGTCATGTCGCTGCCGCAGCTCGACCGCGTGCGCTGGATCATGTTCCCCGAGGTTCGCGTGCCCACGCAGGAGAGCCTGTTTGACGACAGCGACGAAGCCGCCGAAATGCCCAGCATCATGCGCGTGATGGACCTGCAGCAGGAGCAGCTGGCGCGCAGCCTGGGCGAGGGCCACCGCGTCATCCACGGCGTGGCGGGTTCGGGCAAGACCATGGTGCTGGGCTACCGCGCCGAATACCTGGCCAAGGCGCACACCGCGGCGAGCAAGCCCATCCTCATCCTTTGCTACAACGAGCCGCTGGCCGTGAAGCTGGCCAGCGTGATGGCGGCCAAGGGTCTGGCCGCCCAGGTGCACGCCCGGCATTTCCACAAATGGTGCCGCGAGCAACTGGTGGCCTTTGGCCAGACCCTGCCACCGCAACAACCTGCCCAGGGAATGTTTTGATGCCGACATGGTGCAGCGCGTGATCGAAGGCGTGGACCGCAAGCAAATCCCCAGCGGCCAGTACCAGGCCGTGCTCATCGACGAAGGCCACGACTTCGCGCCCGAATGGCTCAAGCTCGTCACGCAGATGGTCGACCCCACCACCAACAGCCTGCTCGTGCTCTACGACGACGCGCAGAGCATTTACGAGCGCAGCCGCAGCAAGCAGTTCAGCTTCAAGAGCGTGGGCATCCAGGCGCAGGGGCGCACCACCATCCTCAAGATCAACTACCGCAACACGCGGCAGATCTTGCAGACCGCCAACCTCATTGCGGCCGAGCTGTTGACCGCCGAAGACAAAGACGAAGACGGCATTCCGCTGCTCAAGCCCGTGAGCTGCGGGCGCGATGGCGAAGCGCCGCATCATCATCCGCCTGCCCAGCCTGCGCGCAGAAGTGGCGCGTGGCCGACTAGCTCAGCGCCGCGCACAGCGAAGGCCACGCCTGGGGCGACATGGCCATCATCTGCCGCCACTGGAGCGAGATGGACGAATGCGCCGGCGTGCTGCGCGGCGCGGCCTGCCGCACCAGGTGCGCAAAGGCGCGGGCACCTTCGACCCCGCCGCCGACACCATCAAGGTGCTGACCATGCACGCCAGCAAAGGGCTGGAGTTTCCGGTGGTGGCGCTGGTGGGCGTGGGCCACATGCCCGCGCAGAACGAAGAGCGAGATCGACGAGGCGCGGCTGTTTTACGTGGGGGCCACGCGGGCCACGCAGCGGCTGATCATTGGCTTGAGTGGCAGCGGGCAGTTTGCGACGCGCTTTGTCGCCTGAACTTTGATGGGCGCTACGCCAGTGCTGTCGCCACGCTTTGCGCCGCCGTGATCAGGTCGCCGAGCAGCCGTTCATCCACCTCCAGCAGGCCCTCGTATTCACCCAGGTTGCGCTTGTTGTGGCACAGGTCCAGCACGCGCCACACCTCCGGCCCCAGCCCCAGCGTGTGGGGCAGCACCTGAAAGACGATGTAGCGGTTGCCGGCTCGGTAGCCCTTGGCGCGCAGGGCGGCGAGGCACAAGGCATGGGCCGCGTTGTAGGCGAGATCGAAGCGGCTCTCCAGCGCCAGCGTGGTGTTGCGGGCATCTGCCAGCCGGGCGCGGCCCGTGCGCAGCAGGCCGGCGATCTCGGCCGCGTCGGGTGGTTCGGCTTTGAGCGAGCCGCCAGGGCGGCTCAGGTTGTCAAGCGGGTGGGTCGGGCTCATGGGGCGCGGCTTCCTCCTGGCCGATCAGCCATATCTTGGGCTGCTGCATCACGCGGTTGATGAACGCGTTGTCGCCCTGCAGCCGGGCGCTGAAATCGGCGGCGGTGTACAGCGCCGGGTTGATCGTGCGGCCCAGCGTCTGGCTCGCCACCTCCAGCGCGCCAAACACATCGCCGTAGCCCAGCGTGTCGCTCACCACCAGCAAGTCCACATCGCTCGCCGCCGTGTCCTGCTGTTTGGCGATGGAGCCGAACACAAAGGCCTGCTCAATCTGCGGCGCCAGCGGCGCCAGCGCAGCGCGCAACACGTCGGCCAGCCCCATCGTCTTCAGCACCAACCCGCGCAGCTCGGCAAACACCGGCGAAGCTGCGTTGGCCTGAAAGTGCTTCTGGTTGCCCTGCTTGCGCACCGTGAGCAAACCCGCCCCGGCCAGAACGGCCAGCTCGCGCTGCACCGCGCCCGCCCCCGACTGCGCCAGGCCGATCACCTCGTTCGTGTAGAAGCTGCGGTCTGGCGCACCAAACAGCACGGCCAGCACGCGCTGGCGCACCTTGGAAAAGAGCGCGTCGGCGACAGAGGTTTGGGAGGTGGCGGTATTCATACCCATATTGGGTTTGATAATACCCGTTTTGGGTTTGTTTGAGGGGCCATGCCGCTGTGCATCTGGCCCCGGATATCACCCGCCTGGGTTCAAAAAGTCCATCAGCGCAGCGGTAAAGGCGTCTGCCTGCTCCCAGTTGGACAAATGCGCCGCATCCAGCTCCACATAACGCGAGCCAGCGATCAGGTGGTGGATCTCAAGCCCCAGCTCGGGCGGCGTGGAGCCGTCGTGGCGCCCGGCAATGACCAGGGTGGGCAGATCGATGCGGCCGATGTCCGCGCGCTGGTCCATCGCGATGATGGCCTCCACATTGGCCTCATAGCCCGCCGGTGTGGTGCCCAGCAACATGCCGCGCACCCGCTCGATCACCTCCGGCGCGCGCTGCTGAAAACCCTGGGTGAACCAGCGGTCCAGAATGGGTGCCGCCAAGCGCGCCATGCCTTCCTTGCGAAGCACCTCCAGGCGCGAATGCCAGAGCTCGGGTGAGCCCAGCTGGGCCGCCGTGTTGCACAGCGCCAGGCGCCTGATGCGATGCGGGTGGTGGGTGCCCAGCCACATGCCGGTCATGCCACCCATGGAGAGGCCGCAGAAATCCACGCGGGTCAACCCCAGGTGGTCCAGCAGGGCAATCGCGTCCAGCCCCAGTTGTTCAATGCGGTAGGGCCCCGCCGGCACATCAGACTGGCCGTGCCCGCGCACGTCGTAGCGCAACACCCGAAAGCGTGTCAGCAGGGTGGCCATCTGCGGCTCCCACATCTCCAGCGTGGTGCCGAGCGAGTTGCACAGCATCAAGACCGGGGCGTCTTGGTCGCCTTCAAGCTGGTAGTGGATGGAGATGTCGTTGATGTTGGCAGAGGGCATGTTCAATCCCGTTGAGGTGGTGACAAACGCGGGTGTGGAAATCCATTTTTCCGACAGCAGTGGTTGGCCAACGAGAACCTAACCCTGAATGCCCGACCCCAGAAACCCTGGCTGTGAACTTCAACGCGTCAGCGCTGCCAGCTGAGATTTCAAGCCGGGTAGGTCATGTGTCACCGTGGCCCACACGATGTCCAGGTCCACGGTGAAGTAGCCGTGCGCCAGCGCGTTGCGCATTTCATAGGCAACGCCCCAGGGCACTTGTGGGTGCAGCCGCGCGAAGGCTGGGTCGTGCTTGCCCACGTTGTTGCAGGCCTCGCCAATGATCTCCAGGTTGCGGATCACCGCGTCCTGCGTCTTTCGATCCGCCTTGAAACTGGCCGCATCCTGGCCGGCCGTGTAGCTCTGTATGTTGTCGATCGCCTCGGCGATGTGGCGCAGGTAGTCCGCGGTGCGCAGCGGTTTGCTGCGCGTCACAGGCGCACCGCCTCGCGCAGCACCTGCTCGCGAAAGCTGGCTGGCAGGCCGTTGGGCGTCAACACATCCACCTCCATGCCCAGCAGCGCCTTGAGTTCATGGCGAATGGCGCCAATGTCGAGCAGCGTGGTCGATGGTGTGGGCTCCACCAGCAAGTCCAGGTCGCTGCCCTCCACGTCGTCCCCGTGAATCGCCGAGCCAAACACGCTCACGCCCGCCACGTGGTGACGCAGCGCGATCTCGCGAATCTGCGAGCGGTGTCGGGCAAGAGCGAGGGAAGGACGCATGAGGTTGAGTTTAGCCAATCGGTGGCATTTGCAGTGTGCGCAGCGACACGCGATTTAAGCGCGCGTGCCGCTGGTCTGCAAGCCGGGGACATGGGCGATTAATTGGAATCTGACCCCAGATACCAGACCCCGGATACCAAACATCTTCAGCGCCGCCAACGCGCCAAAGCCTCAGGCCAATTCGTCGAGCAGCTGCTGCACGGATACAAGAAGACCCGGCAGCGCATTCTGGGCGATGTTCCACACCGTGCTCGGATTGACCGTGGCGTAACCGTGGATCAACTGGTTTCGAAAGGCCACGATCTGGGGCAAGTCGGGCACGCGTTCAGCGAGAAGAGAATCGAGCCTGGCCAGCTGGTTGAGGGCCTCGCCGATCACTTCAAATTTGCGCTCTACCGCCGCTTGAACCAGTTCGCTGTTGACATAGGCAACGGCGTCCATTCCAGCCGTAAACGCTTGGACCGCAAGCGCCGCTTCGCGCACGTCCCACAGGAACGCGCGCGGGTCACGCTGCTGCATACACCGATTCGCGGTTGCGGTTGATGCTCTGCAGCACGTAGGGGTTGCGCACCGCGCCAGGCTCCACCAAGTCCACGCCCCGGCCGAGCAGCGCTTCCAGCGCTGCCTTGGCGCCGTAAAAGGTGTGCAAATCGGGGTTCGAGCCTTGTGCGAACTCCACCAAAAAGTCGGCGTCGCTGCTCTCGGGGTTGAAATCGTCTGCCCGAGCGGCCGAGCCAAACACCTCCAGCCGACGAATGCCGAAGCGCTGGCAGATGACGGCGATGCCTGGGCGGTGTTGGGCGATGGCGGGGTGCATGGTGGTGGCAGTGTATCGAGCGTGCGCCTCATTCGTCAGCAGACGTGGGATCTCGCGCCGAGACGGTGGCGTCGCGCTCGTTCGCTCTCCTCTTCCCGCGCAATGATCCGGGTCAGCCCAGAGACCGCCGAGGTGACTGCTCCCTCTGGCTTGCGCGCGCTGTATGAGTTAGGTGCAACGTGAGGGCAGGGCAGAAATTGGAATCTGACCCCAATACCGACCCCAATACCCGCAGCTGATCATTGACTTGGGTGGGGCCGGGCGGTTTGGCGCGCGGCTTCAAACCGCCCAGGTGGGCTGAACGGCCAGGTCAGTCCAAGGCGAAATGGGATCGCCGGTCAGGGCTTTCATCGACCCCAAATATCCAGATACCGCAGGTCCCCACGAATTTCGTTGTAGGCCGCGTGGCGTTTCGCGTCGGATGGCGGTGGTGCTTTGACTGCGAACAGCACCGCCTCGGGCAACAGCCTGCGGTCGAGCAGGCGTTTGATCTTCTGCAACCAGGCGTCGCCGTGCTCGTAGATACCCACGGTCTCCGCCTGATTCAGGTGGAAGGGTTTGATGATTTTCGCCAGAACTCCGTCCAGCGCTGAACACCTGGAATCGGCATGAAATCATCGTTTCCAACACGCTGAGGCACGAAGGGGGCCGGCAGGCAGACCGCCCCGCCGACCCTTGATCCGTTTTTTGATCAACTGATCGTCGTCTCGGGCGTGGCGAAGGCTCGATCCACATGGTGATCAAACTGTTTGTTCAGCTCGACCGCTGGGTCGGCCGTCATCACCGCCCGTGGCGCGCTGAAGCGCACCATGGCTTCGCGAGGGTGGATCAGGCTGTCGAAGACGCCACGCAGGTAGTCGGCGCCTCCATGGCTGGGTGCATCGGCTACTACTTTGGCCATCCGCAGAAGTTCGTCTCCCATCGCCTTGACGGCGCGCAAGTAGAAATCACGCGGCAGTTCGTCAAAGAAATCGGTGATGCGTTTGGTGCGGCGTTTGCAGCTTGAAATCAAAGTGACCCGTTTCAGGGCACATCAGCACCACGCCTGCGTTGGCGAACTCCCCCGTTTCGCGGTAAGGCGCGAACTGAACCACGGCGTATCGGCACGCGACCAGTTTCATACCGTTCTCCAGAAGTCAGGGTTTGCACACCGTTCCAGCACCCGCAGCGCCTCGGCGCGGTCAAAACGGGTGGGAATGTCGAACTCGGAATTTTCCCGCAGCCACTGGTCCGGGGCGAGGGCTATGGCTTTGTGAGCTGCCGGAAGCGCGAGGCTAAGACGCTGAAGGTATTGCGCCTACGTCACCAGGTCCTGAGCAAGCGCTGGCCACTGGTCGGCAAACACATGTTGGTCCTGGAACTCCGCGGCGTTGAAATCGTTGTCCAGCGCCAGGTTGTGGTCGATCACCACCAGCCCTTCATGTGCGGTGTTCCACACAGGTTCGTGTTACCACGCAGGCGGTCAGTGATGCGCACCCACCAGTCGAACACCAGCAGATCGCGCTGCAGCTCCAAGGGAACGCGCTTGCTGATGCCCAGCTCCAGCCAGGCGGTGTGGGGCTGCTCGCGGGAACCGAATGCCGGCAGCGAGCCGATGGCCTGCTGGTCTTTGGGCAGCTCCTTGACCAGTGCTGGGTCCAGCTGAACCAGCGCAAATGGGGGCAGCGGCGGCCCAGCTCTTTTGCGAGCGGCCCGCAGATCCATTCCCGCCATAGGCTGGAGCGGTTGGTCTGCTGTCCCTTCACGTAATAGCGGTGTCCGTCCGAGCCACCGCACAGAAACGGAATTGACTTGCCTTGCTCGGCAGGACCAATCACTTCAACGATCTGGACGATGGGAGCGGGCTGGGTCACGTGCTTCCTTGCTGAATGAGGGGGCTTGTGCTGCTCAGACGGGATGAAAGTCCTGCAGCCAGAGAAAGTAGGGGCCAAAGCGGGACTTCGCCACAAACTCCACGCCCGCCTTTTCGCCCTTGGCAGTCTTCACATGCTTGTCGCCGTCGAGGGCCAGAAAGCCTTGCTCGGTGGCGCGGTCCATGAACTGGGCGGTTTTCATGCCCAGCTTGGCGGCGATCTTCGATGAGGTCAGTTTGTCGCTGGCTGGCTCGGCTTCGGCGCCCTTGTCGGCTTCGGCGACGGAAGCCTCGGGTTCGCTCGACACGCGCTCCAGCGAGATGCGCACCTCGTCGCTGATGCGGATGATGCGCTGCGCCTCTTCATAGGCGTCGTTGTAGAGCTGGCTGTCATTCTCCGCGCTGGATCAGGATGCCCATCTCGTTGTTGTTCACCTGGCTGAACTCGTAGAGGTTCAGCCAGGTGATGATGCACACTTCGTTCATGTAGCACTTGGCGTGCAGGTTCTTGCAGAAGCTGGTGCGGATGTAGGTCAGGCCGCGCAGCCACTCGATCTCCTGGGGCTGCAGTTCGCTCTTGCCGTAGACGATGCGCACGTCGATCTTCAAGCGGTTCTTGTCCGCAGAAGCTCCTTCATGCGGTCGTTGAGCTTGAGGAATGGGCTGATCAGGATCAGACGGTCGGAGGCGCCTTGATCAACTCTTCCAAGTGGTAGTTGGTGCCAGTTGTGGTTAGAAACTTTGCCATTTTTGTGCTCCCTTAAATATTTCTGTTTCAATAATTGGAATCTGACCCAAAAACCAGGGCCTGCAAAAGCTACTACGTTTGAAATGTCAAATTCCCTACTCTTTGTGACAACATGGATAGGGCCTCCATACAGTTTTTTTAAAAGCGATTCTTGCGCGCTGTATTTTCGTATCAATTGAAGGATATTGTGTACAAACTATAAGACCTGCACTGGTGCGCCGATACAATTCTGATTGAGAAGTTCTTTTGCTGTCGCGCAGAAATATTAAGGTCGAATATAGGTCCTTCCCGTTTGGCCTCCATAGTCTGCCAATATTGTCCCATCAAAAGTTGTGCAGGTGCGACTCCTTGATTTGCAGCACGCAACGCCCATTTTCGACCAGATTCGAAATTTTTTGGAACATGGATGCCAAATGTGTAAGCATACGCAACCACGTATTGAGCCTTCGAATTGCCCCGCTCTGCACCCTCGATGAGAGCTGCAAAGCTATGATTTTCAAGTACAGCGTCAACACTCTCCTCAGGGAATGGGTCACCCGCAATTTTGCCTTGTACTTGCGAAACTTTTGTCGCGATCGGATGGGAGGCAATGCTAACGTCTTTGCACCCTGATAGCCAAGTTACGCTCAAAATGATCAACAGTACAGCAAGTGACAGGGATTTTTTGCTAAACAAAATTCTTCTTTTGATGATAGGGCTTTTATAGTGGATCGTATTGAGCTCATGATCGTAGGCATCTACTTCATGGCGGTGTTTTGTCATTCGGTTATTAGACATATGTTTCTCTTTTTATTAATTAGAGGGGTGTCATTGAATAATTATACTATTTACCCCAACTATCCTTCAACCCCGTCACCCGGTTGAACACCAGCTTGCCTGCCCGTCCGCGTGGTCCACCCGGTCGGCCACGAAGTAGCCGTGGCGTTCGAACTGGAATTTTTCGTCCGCTGCGGGCCTGGGCCAGTGAGGGCTCCACGTAGCCGTTCACCACCTGCAGGCTCTCGGGGTTCAGGGCTTCGATGAAGTCTTTGCCGCCGGCGTCGGGCATTTCTTCCAGGAACAGGCGGTCGTACAGGCGCACTTCGGCGGGCACGCCTTCGGTGGCGCCCACCCAGGTGATCACGCCTTTCACCTTCACGCTGTCGGCGCCGGGGGTGCCGCTCTTGGTGTCGGGGATCAGGGTGGCGTGCACGGCGGTCACGTTGCCTTCGGCGTCTTTGTCGGCGCCGGTGCATTCGATGATGTGGCCGTATTTCATGCGCACCTTGTTGCCCGGGAACAATCGGAAGAAGCCCTTGGGCGGGGTTTCTTCATAGTCGGTGCGTTCGATCCAGAGCTCTTTGCCGAACCGCAGGGTGCGCTTGCCCAATACCTCCATGTGCGGGTGCACCGGGGCGCTGCATTCGTCCAGCGTGCCTTCGCCCATCACCGCGTCCCAGTTGGTGATGACCAGCTTCACCGGGTCGAGCACGGCCATGCCGCGCGGGGCTTTCGGGTCCAGGTCTTCGCGCAGGCAGCCTTCGAGCGTGCTGTAGTCGATCCAGCTGTCGCTCTTGGTCACGCCAATGCGCTCGGCAAACAGCTTGCAGGCTCTCGGGCGTGTAGCCGCGGCGGCGCAGGCCGACGATGGTGGGCATGCGCGGGTCGTCCCAGCCGCTGACCTTGTGGTCGTACACCAGCTGCGCGAGCTTGCGCTTGCTGGTGATCACATAGGTGAGGTTGAGGCGGGCAAATTCGTACTGGCGCGGCGGCGGGCTGGGCAGCAGGCCGCCTTCGGCCAGGCGCTCCAGCAGCCAGTCGTAAAACGGGCGCTGGTCTTCAAACTCCAGCGTGCACAGGCTGTGGGTGATCTGCTCCAGCGCGTCTTCAATCGGGTGGGCGTAGGTGTACATCGGGTAGATGCACCATTTGTCGCCGGTGTTGTGGTGGGTGGCGCGGCGGATGCGGTAGATGGCCGGGTCGCGCAGGTTGATGTTGGGGCTGGCCATGTCGATCTTGGCGCGCAAGACCATGGAGCCGTCTTCGTGTTTGCCGTCGCGCATTTCCTGAAAGCGGGTCAGGTTCTCGGCGGGGGTGCGGGCGCGGAACGGGCTGTCGGTGCCGGGGGTGTTGAAGTCGCCGCGGTTCAGCGCGCATCTGCTCGGGGGTCTGCTCGTCCACATAGGCCAGGCCGGCGCCGATCAGGTACAGGGCTGCCTCGTACATGAAGTCGAAATAGTCGCTGGCCTGGTAGGGCAGGGCATCCGCATTCGGCTGGCCAGGCTCGCCGTTCCAGCTGAAGCCCAGCCACTTCACCGCGTCGATGATGCTGTTGACGTATTCCGTGTCTTCTTTTTCGGGGTTGGTGTCGTCAAAGCGCAGGTGGCACACGCCGCCGTATTCCTCGGCCAGGCCGAAGTTGATGCAGATGCTCTTGGCGTGGCCCACGTGCAGGTAGCCGTTGGGCTCGGGCGGGAAGCGGGTGCGGATCTTGGCCGGGTCGGGCTGGCCCTTGGCGTGGTGGGCGGCATTGCCCGGGCTGCCGCCCCAGCGGCGGCTGGCGTAGGTGCCTTGCGCCAGGTCTTTTTCGATGATCTGGCGCAGGAAGTTGCTGACCTTGTGTTCCGTGCCCTCGGCGGCGTGGGTTGCGGGCTTGGCGGACGGGGCGTTGGGTGGTGCGGTGGGGCTCATGGCGCGATTCTAGGAGGTGGCTGCCCGGCGACGAGGGGTTTTGCCGTGCCAACAGGCGGCCGGCCGTTGCCGGTAAGCTCAAGCGGTGCAACACCATGCCCGGTGCTCGCGCGCGGGCCGAAATGCAGGTTCGCCCCGCCAAGCCCGAACAAGCCAGGAACACGCCATGGAAAAAGACGAAGGCCCCGAAACCATTCAGCTGGGAGACGAGACGCCGCGCTGGGCCGCCACCCAGGTGGACGATGTGTTCGACCCTGCCGTGCGCGTCACGCTGAGCTGGCGCGATCTGGAAGCCGCGGTGGAGGCTGGCGCGGTGGTGCCTTCGCAGGCCCATGCGCTGTGGGCCGGCTGGGCTTCGCAGGGCTCGCCGCAACGGGCAGCGCCGCCCGCGCCAGCCACCGCAGCGGCGGCCAGGCCGATACCGATCGAGCTGCTGATGCCGCCGGCCGCGCCCGAGCGTTCGGGCTCTTCGCCCGGTGTGTTGCTGGGTTTCACGCTGGCGGCCGGGCTGGCCGGTGCGCTGCTGAGCTACGCGTTTTTCGCGCTTTGAGGCGCGGGCTTCAGGGCTTCGCGTCCCACCCGGCCTGGCTGCGGCGCTCGGCCTGGCGCTGAAGGTCTCGCAACATCTGCTGCTCGAACTGCTCGCGGGCCTCGCGGGCGCGCTGCACAAAATCGTCTTCGTTGTTGCGCTGATTGCCCTGGGTGGTGAGGAACTGCTCGGAGTGGCGGCGGAAGTCGTCGGCCAGCTGGCGGGCGTGTGAGCGGTCGAAGCCCAGCAGCTCCAGCGTGGCGCGCGCGCTTCTGAGCGAGCTTTCCAGCAGCTCGCGCTGCACGTGGTGCACCTGCGCCTCTTGCAGTTCCATGGCGTGCACGGCATCGCGCGCCCGCGCCACGATGGGCAGGTGCGGGTGGCTTTGCTTGAGTTCGTGCACCAGGCGGTTGCACTGCGCCGGGTCGTCGATGGCGATCACGATGGCGCGCGCCTTGCCCACGCCGGCGGCGTGCAGCAGGTCGGGCTGGGTGGCGTCGCCGAAGTAGACCTTGTAGCCAAAGCGGCGCGCCATGTCGACGGTGTCGGCGTTGTGGTCGATCACGGTCGGCTTGATGCCGGCGCTCAGCAGCGTGCGCGCCACGATCTGGCCGTAGCGGCCAAAGCCGGCCAGCATCACCGGCGCCTCGGGCTCGTCCACCGTGTCGGCCGCGCGCTCGCTGGCTTCCTCGCGCGCCAGGCGGTCAAACGCCATGAGCAGCAGCGGCGTGGTGGCCATGGAAAGCGCGGCGATCAGCGTGAGCAGGTCGGCATCGGCCGCGGGCAACACGCCCGAGAGCTTGCCGGCTGCCAGCACCACGAAAGCGAACTCGCCCACTTGCGACAGCAGCACCGCGAACAGGCTGCGCGGCGAGCCGTGCAGGCGAATCCAGCGGCCCACCAGCCACATGCCCAGCAGCTTGAGCCCGACCACCAGCAACAGGCCGAGCAAGCACATGCAGCGGGTCGCTCACCAGCAGGCCGAGCTGCATGCTCATGCCCACCGCAATGAAGAACAGGCCGAGCAGCAGGCCCTTGAACGGCAGGATGTCGCTCTCCAGCGCGTGCCGGTATTCCGAGCTGGCCAGCAGCACGCCGGCCAGAAAAGCGCCCAGGCCCATCGACAGGCCCACGCGGTGCATCAGCGCGGCCACACCCAGCACCAGCAGCAGGGCGACCGCGGTGAACAGCTCGCGCGCCGGCTGGCGCGCGATGATGCGCATGACCGGGTAGGCCACATAGCGCCCCACCACGATCACCGCCAGCACCGCACCGATCTGCGCCCAGGGGCTGGTGAACGGATCGCCCGCCGCGTGCGCGCCCGGCGCGGCCGCCACCGCCGCCGTGCCCAGCACCGCGGCGAGTGCCAGCAGCGGGATGGCGGCGATGTCTTCAAACAGCAGCATGGCAAACGCCTTTTGCCCCATGGGCGTGCCCATGAGGTTGCGCTCTTGCAGCAGGCCGACCACGATCGCGGTGCTGGACAGCGCCATGGCGAGCGCAGCCACCAGCGACGCCTGCCAGCTCCAGCCCAGCAGCAGCGGAACCGGCAGCAGCAGCGCGGTGCAGACCAGCATCTCCAGCGCGCCGCCGCCAAACACCGCGCCGCGCATGGCCCACAGGCGCTTGGGCTCCAGCTCCAGGCCGATCACGAACAGCATGAGCACCACGCCCAGCTCGGACACCTGCAAGATGGCCGCCGGGTCGCTCACCAGCGCCAGCCCCACCGGGCCAATCACCACACCGGCCAGCAGATAGCCCAGCACCGAACCCAGCCCCAGGCGCAGCGCAATCGGCACGATGACCAGCGCGGCCAGCAAGAACAGAATGGCCTGGTTCATGGGTGACCTTCGGGCAACAGCAGCGCGGCCTGGTGGGCGGCCAGTTGCTCGGCCAGGCCAGGCCCCGGCGCTGGCGGATCGGCGTCGATCGGTTCGCGCTGGCCGTGTTGAACGTGGGGCGGCAACCAGCGCATGCCGCAAAAGCGCGCCGTCTGTTCGATGGGCGCAACGAAGTCGGCAAACGGCCGCTGGTGCACACCGCCGGGGCCGTAGTCGGCAAGCGACCCGCCTGCGCTGGCCACCCACCAGGCGGCCTTGCCGCGCAGCGCGTCACCACCCGGACCAAAGGCCCAGCCGTGGGCCAGCACCTGGTCGAACCAGTGCTTGAGCAGCGCCGGCACGCTGTACCAGTGCACCGGCGCCAGCCACACCACCAGATCGGCCTGCGCCAGCGCCGCCTGCTCGGCGGACACGTCGATGTCGAAATCGGGGTAGAGCTGGTAAAGCTCGCGAACGCTGGTGTCTGGCGCGCTCGCCATGGTTTGCTGCATGGCCCGCACCGCCACCGAATGGCGCGGGCTCGGGTGGGCATGAATGACCAGGGTGTGTGGCATGGGCGGGGTCTGTCCGGGTTGGTGCGGGGGACGATAGCACCGCAGCCAGAGCCCGGAAGCGGAAAGCCGGGCCGCGAGGATCAACCCCGGGCCCGGCTTGGTGCGGATTGGCGCTCGGTACCCGGCCCAACCAACGCGTGTACTGGCGGCGTCGGCTCGACGCTCAGTAGGCCAGGTTGATCTGCAAGACGGCCGTGGTGCCGCTGGTTTCGTTGCCCACGATGAGCAGCGGTTTGCCGTTGGGCGAGTCGGTGGCGCGAATGATGGTCAGGCCTTCCGGGCCGCGGTCGCCGGTGGCGCCGGTGCGGCTGTTGAGGTAGGTGACATAGGTCGGGGCCGTGGGGGTGGTGACGTCGTACACCATCACGCCGCCGACCCGCTCCAGGCCGATGAAGGCAAAGGTCTTGCTGCCGAAGGTGGCAACCGTCACGCCCTCGGGCTCTGGGCCTTTGTTGTCGCTGCGGTCGTCCAGCGCGTCGTTGGTGTTGCTGCTGTTGAAGGCCACATTGGGCAAGGCCAGGGTGCGTTGCTCCAGGTCGTCGCCCGAGTCGAACACGCGGGAGATGGCGCTGTTCCAGATGCTGAAGGAGCGCGCGCCGAAGGCGTAGAGCTCGGTGCACTGGCCGGCCGCGTTTTTCCCGGTGACATTGCCGTTGGGCGTGTTGGTGACGTTGAGCCGACCCAGGTTGCTGTCGAACAGCTGGTTGGCCGCATCGCTGAACACGGTCGGGTCCAGGCCGGGTACGCCGCAAAAACTTCGCACGCGCTGCTCTTCGGCAAAGCCGGTGTACTCGCGGGCATCGCCCTCGTTGGCGGTGATCAGGTAGGTTTGGCCCGCCACGGTGTAGCTGGCGATTGCGTCTGGCTGGTACATGCCCTTGACCTGTACCGGCTGGATCTTGATCACCGGAGAGCCGCTGTTGGTGTTGAAGCCACCGTCTTCATCGCTCACATCCATGCCCATGCCGGCCAGGCTGTGGTCCTTGAAGCCCAGCGGCTTGATCTCGGTGACGGTCTTGCTGGCGATATCAACGACGGCCACCGCGTTGTTCTCCTGCAAGGTCACGTAGGCGGTGCGGCTGTCGGCAGACACGGCGATGTATTCCGGCTCCAGGTCTTGCGCCACGCTGGCGCCAGGCCCGAAGATGCGCACGCCGCTGCTGCGCAATGCAGCGATCTGGCCGTTGAAGCTGTCGAAGCCGGCGGTGCTCACGGTGCGCAGCAGCGTGGTGGCCGTGGCGCTGGGCGAAGCGCCGCTCACGGCGATGATGCTCACCGAACCCACCGGGTCGACGGAGTCGGGCTGGCCGTAGCTGTTGGGCTCGCCTTCGTTCGCCACCAGCAAATGGCTGCCGTCGGGCGTGAAGGTGACCATGTCGGGCAGGGCGCCGACGGTGTCGCTGCCGAGCACCGCCAGGTCTCTGGCGCGGACCCAGACCACGGCGCCGTTGTCGGTCTTGGTGGTGGCTTCAACCGCCAGCGCCACCACACCGTTGAACACCGCCACGCTGTTCACGTTGGCCAGACCCGGGGCAAGACCCAGCGCGGTGAGCGAGCCGACCAGGGTGGGCAGTGTGGGGTTGCTCAGGTCGAGCACATCCACCGAGGCGTTGGCCCCATTGACCACAAACAGGCGCTTGCTCAGCGGGTCGTAAGCGGTGATTTCGGCTGACGACGCACCGCCGCTGTGTGCAAAGCCGCCAATTTTTTCCAGCGTGAGCAGGCGGGGCGTCTGCTCTGGCGCTGGTGCGACTGGCGTGGTGTCGCCACCACCACCACAGGCGGCGAGTGTGAGCAGCAGGGCCGCCGACAAGAGACGGGTGTGGGACAGGTGGCGTGTGGCGCGAAATGGCATGGTGTGGGCAGTTCAGACAGGTCAAGGGACAAGCCCTGTTTGTAGTTGCCTTGCGTGTCAGGTTTGTGACGTTTCGTCACCCCGCGCAGCGCGGGCCATTGCCGCGGCTCAGCCGCCCATCCACTGCTGGCCCAGCATGGCCAGGCCAAAACCACAGACCGCGCCAAACGGCGGGAACCAGTGGTTTCGCATGTGGGACATGGGGGCGATGTCCTGGAAGATCAGGTAGAGGATGGCGCCCGCCGCAGCGATCATGACCGCGCCCAGCACCTCGGGATGCGCCGACAGAAAAAACCAGCCCAGTGCCGCCAGCACCGGCCCGAGTGCCACGAGCAGCAGCATTTGCCAGAGCACGGTGCGGGGCTTGTGTTCACCAGTCGCCACCCGCTCCAGATAGGCGTTGAAACCTTCGGGCAGGTTTTGCAGACCAATGAGAACAGCCAGCAGCGGGGCGGAAGCCGCACCTGCGGCAAACATGCCGCCCAGGGCCAACGACTCGGGCACGTAGTCGAGCAAGGTCGCGGCCAGCTGGGGCGACTCGCGGCGGCTGGCGCCCAGCCGGCGCTCCAGCGCAAAGCAGGCTGCGCCGCCGGCCACAAACAGGGCAGCCACCGCCAGCGGCTCCTGTACCCGCTGCATGCCCTCGGGCAGCAGCACCAGCGAAACCGCCGCGATCAGAATGCCCCCGCCCAGGGCCACCACGAAGTGGCGCACCTCGGCGTCCAGCCATTTCTTCTTTCGCCTCGCGAGCAACGCCAACAGGCCCCCGAGCGGGATGCACGCCGACGCCGCAGCGGTTGTCAGCAAAGCCTCGGCGAGCGGTGCCATGGGCCGTGCTGGTCAGCCGCCGCCGCGCAGCGACTTCAGCAGTTTCTGCCCGCCGCGCCCGTTGACTTCCTGCCCGAGCCGTTGCTGCTCGACACGGATCGCGGCGCGGCTGCGCTCGCCCAGCATGCCGTCGACCTCGCCGATGTCGTGGCCGCGCAGGATCAGCAGGCCTTGCAGCTCGCGGCGTTCGGCGCGCGAAAGGCCCGGGTCGTCGGTGGGCCAGGGCGTGGCGAACGGGCCGGCGCCGCGCAGGCGGTCGCTCAGGTGGGCGATGGCCAGGCCGTAGCTCTCGGCGGCGTTGTAGCTGTAGATCGCATCGAAGTTGCGGAACACCAGGAAGGCCGGGCCCTGCGGCGCCCGCCGGCGTCAGCAGGCCGGCGCTGCCCAGCGCCGGTCGGGCAGCGGCGATGCCATCGACCTGCGCTGCACGCCGCGCGCGGTCCAGTCGGCCAGCGGCCGCTTGCTGCGCCGGCCTTCGCCGCTGGTGTTGAAGCCCGCCGGCAGCTTCACTTCGAAGCCCCAGGGCTGGCCGGTGCGCCAGCCGGCCCTGGCCAGGAAGTTGGCGGTGGAGGCCAGCGCGTCGGCGGCGTTGTCCATCAGGTCGCGCGCGGCCGTCGCCGTCGAAGTCCACCGCGAGGCGCTCGAAGGTGCTGGGCATGAACTGGGTGTGGCCAAACGCGCCGGCCCAGGAGCCGACCAGGCGCTCGGGCGCGATGTCGCCGGCCTGCAGGATGCGCAGGGCGGCGAAAAACTCGCCGCGGAAGTACGCCTGGCGCCGGCCGAAGCACGACAGCGTGCCCAGCGACTGCACCAGCGGCGATTTGCCGAAGGTCTGACCGAAGTTGCTCTCCACGCCCCAGACCGCCACCACCGTGGCCGGGTCCACGCCGTAGCGCTGCTGCGACGCGCGTCAGGGTCTCGGCATGTTGCGCCAGCATGGCCTGGCCCTCGGCCACGCGCTCGTCGTCCACCAGGCCGGCGAGGTAGTCCCAGATCGGCGGTGCGGAACTCGGGCTGGAAGTTGAGCTTGTCGATCACGCTCATGTCGGGCACCAGACCCTGGGTGAGCCGCTCGTAGGTTGCGCCCGACACACCCGCCTTGCGCGCCGGGTCTTCCAGGCCCGCGATGCAGCGGGCGAATTCGGGCGATTCGGCCGAGGGGGTCTGGGTCAGGGCGGGAAGCGCGGAGGTGACAAGGGCGGCGCAAAGGAGAGGCTTGATCAATTTCATGGGTGTGAACAACTCCGAATTCGAGGGGGAGCCTTCCAGCGGCAGCCGCGGAACCGGCTTTGCCGGGCCGCTGGCTGCGCCCACTTGGGGGTGACGCCGCAGGCGGCGCGGGGGATTTCTAGACCGTCCACATGCTGCCATGCTCCGGCACCAGCGCTTGCCAGCGCAGCTCGTGCTCGATGCGAAAGCGCAGGCGGTCAGACGCTTCGGGGTCGCCGTGGGTCACGAACACGCGACGAGGTGCGTGCGGCAGGGTGCGCAGCCAGTCCATGAGCTGGTTGCTGTCCGCGTGCGCCGAGGCCGAGGTGAGCTGCACCATCTCGGCGCGCACCGGCAGGTCTTTCCCGAAAATGCGCAACTGCTGCGCGCCGCCAGCGAGCGATGGCGCCGCGCGTGCCCGGCGCCTGGTAGCCGGTGAGCACCACCATGTTGCGGTGGTCGCCCAGGTACTGCATCAGGTGGTGCAGCACGCGCCCGCCCGTGGCCATGCCGCTGGCCGAGAGGATCACCTTGGGCCCGTGCTGCGTGGCGATGGCCTTGGACTCGTCGACCGTGCGCGTCATCTTGGCCACGGCGTCCATGGCCTGGCACTGCGCGGCCGTGAGCCGGTGCTCACCCATGTGGCGCGCAAACAGCTCGGTGCTGTTGATGGCCATGGGGCTGTCGAGGTAGACCGGCAGGTCGCGCGGCAATTCGCCTTTGCCTTTGAGCTCGGCAATCGCGTGCAGCAGCGCTTGCGCACGGCCCACGGCAAACACCGGCACCACGGCGGCACCACCGCGCGCGGCGCAGCGCTTGAGCGCGGGCCCGAGTTCGGCAAACACGTCTTCCGTGGGGTGTTCGCGGTCACCGTAGGTGGATTCCACCACCACCACATCGGCCTCGGGCGCGGGCTCGGGCGCTTTCATCAGGGCATCGTCCGGCCGGCCCAGGTCGCCCGAGAACAGCAGGCGTTTGCCGCCCACCTCGATCAGCACACTGGCCGCGCCCAGGATGTGGCCCGCGTCATGAAAACACGCCCGCCAGCCCTTGAGTGGCTCAAACGTCTCGTGCATGTTCGCGGTGCGAAACAGCTTCAGGCTTTCCCTGGCGTCGCTCTCGGTGTAGAGCGGCAGCGCGGGTTTGTGTTTTGAAGTGCCGTGGCGGTTGGCGAAATCGGCGTCGGCCTCTTGAATGTGGCCGCTGTCGGGCAGCAGGATCTGCGCCAGATCGCGCGTGGCTGGCGTGGCCCAGACCTTGCCCTTGAAACCTTCCTTGGCCAGCAGCGGCAGGTAGCCGCTGTGGTCGAGGTGGGCATGGGTCAGCAACATGGCGCCGATGTGGTTGGGCAGCACCGGAAGCGGGTCGCGGTTGCGCAGCCGCAGCTGCTTGTAACCCTGGAACAGCCCGCAGTCGACCAGCAGGCCCTGGCCGTCGTGTTCGACCAGGTATTTGGAGCCGGTGACGGTGCCAGCGGCACCAAGAAAGCGGATGGTGACGGTCATGGGTTCATCTTACCCCCGGGGGCTATCGACGCTCAGGGTTCGGCAGGCCCCAGGTCTTCCATGCGGTAACCCAGACCGCGAAGGGTGTGGATCAGCGGCGAAGGGTGACCGTCGTCGATCTTGCTGCGCAGGCGGCGGATGTAGACGTCGACCACATTGGTCAGCGGATCTTCGCTGGTGCCCCACACATTGGCCAGAATGCGCTCGCGGCTGAACAGGCGCCCGGGTGCCGACATCAGCAGCTCCAGCAGCGCCAGCTCGCGCGCGGTGAGCGTGAGGGCACGGCCGGCTCGGGTCACGCGCATGGTCTCGCGGTCGAGCGCCAGGTCGGCCACGCAAAGGCGCGTGGGCGTGGCCTGGGCCTGTGCGCGGCCGCGCCGCGCCAGCGCCTCGATGCGGGCCAGAAGCTCCTCGAATTCAAACGGCTTGCACAGGTAGTCGTCGGCGCCCAGGCGAAGACCGGCCACGCGGTCTTCCAGCGTGGTCATGGCCGTGAGCATCAGGATGGGCAGCGCCACCTGGGCCGCGCGCAGCGTCTGGCACACCTCCAGGCCGCTCATGCCGGGCAGCATCACATCGAGCAGCACCACGGTCACGTCGCCACTGGTGCGCGCCTCACGCGCCGCTTCCTGCGCCATCGCCAGCCCTTCGGGCCCGGTGCGCGCCACCTGCACGCGGTGCCCTTCGGCGCGCAGGCCACGCTGCAGAAAGTCGGCAATGCGCGCGTCGTCTTCCACCACCAGGATGTTCATGCTGTTTCGGGTTCCAGGTGGGTGGCGATGGGCAGCCACAGGGTGGCGGTGGTGCCGCGCTCGGGCGTGGCTCACGAGGCGGATCTCGCCGCCGTGCGCCCGCGCCAGTGCGGCGCCGATGGCCAGGCCGAGGCCGCTGCCGTCGGCCCGGTGGCGCCGCGCCTGCTCGCCACGAAAGTTGCGCTCGAACACGCGCGGCAGCTCGTGCTCGGCGATGGGGATGCCGCTGTTGTGCACCTCAAAACTGCAGCGCGGGGTGGGCTCGTCGGTGCGGCGCACCTGCACGCTCACCACGCCGCCTGGAGCCGAGTAGCGGATCGCGTTGTCCAGCAACAGGGTCAGCAGCTGGCGCAGGCGCTGTGGATCGGCCAGCAGCGGCAGGGCGCCTGCGGGCAGCGGTGCGGTCTGCACGCTCACCTGCCGCTCCCGGCCCAGGGCCTGCGCCTGGGCCAGCGCTTCTTCCAGCGGCTGCGCCAGGTCGATGGCGCGCCGCTGCAGGGCGAGCGCGTCGATGTCGCTGCGGGCCATGGTGAGCAGGTCGTCGATCACCAGGCCGAGCTGGCCCGATGCCTCCACGATGCGGCGCAGCGCCGCCTGGTACTCGGCGGGTGGCTTGGCCTGGCCGCGCAGCGTGATTTCGGCCTCGCCCCGGATCGCGGTGGTGGGGGTGCGCAGCTCGTGGCTGATGTCGGCAAAGAGCTGGCGCCGGCGCGCGTCCACATCGCGCAGCGTTTGCAGCGCGCCTTCGAGCTCGGCGGTGCGCGTCTGCACCTGCTCTTCGAGCCGGGTGCGGGTCTGTTGCTCCGCGGCTCGGTGCTGGGCGAGTTCGGCGGCCATGGCGTTGACGCTGCGCGCCACGGCTGAGAACTCGTCTTTGCCCTGATCGGGTATGCGGTGCGCCAGGTTGCCCTGCTGCAGCGCCAGCGCGCCCTCGCTCAGCCGCTCCAGCGGCTGGCGCAGCGCGCGGGTGAGGTAGGCGGCGAGCAGCAGCGCGCCCAGCGCCAGCGATGAGGCGGCGGCCATCCACAGCGCGCGCATCCAGGCCAGGGTGCGGTCGGCGGCGCTGCGCTCGCGCTGCACCGCCGCCGTTTCTCGGGCACTGCCCTGGGCCAGCATCTCCCGCAGGTCGCGGCCATCGCTCACGTCGAAGCGTTCGTTGAGCGCGTCCCAGGTGATGCGGGCGTCGCTGCCGGGTTGCAGCGGCTGCACCCGCTCGATCTCGCGCGCCAGGGCGTCGACGCTGCGCGTGAGCACGGCCAGCGCGTCTTGCCGCTGCAGGTGCTCGGCGCGCGTGTCTGCGCCAGGATCGAGGGACTGGGCGCGCACGGAGAGGTTCTGCAATTGCGCCAGCGTCTGGCGCATGGACTGCAGCAGCCGATCGCGCTCGGCCGGGTCGGCCCCGGCATCGAGCTGGCGCTGCGAGACCCAGGTGCGCAGGCGCTGCTTGGTCACCGAGAGCTCCACGAAACCGAGCTGGATGTCGCCCACCACGCGACCGCGCTCCAGGTGCTGGGCCGCCACGTTAAGCGCCCACAGCGCCACCAGCCCTTCGAGCACGGCGGCCAGGGCGAGCAGGGCGAGGGCCATGGTGAGGCGTTTGCGCAGCATGCGGGCATTGTGGTGCAGGCGAGCAGCGTATTGCGCTTGTCATCTGGCGTTCATGTTGGGTTCAGGGCAGGTTCATCACCGATTCAACTGAGGTTCAAACCAGCCGCGTTCAATGGCGGTGTGGACAAGCAAACCGCTGACCATGTTTGAAATCTCTCCAGTCTCATCTTCAAAAAGGAAACACCATGAACAACCCCACCCGCATCGCCGCTGCCCTGTTTGCTGTTGCCCTGAGCCCGATGGCGCTGGCCAGCGCCCCGGTGGTCAACCAGGGCATCTCCGAAGCCGAGGTGCTCGCCGGCCAGAAGGCCTGGTGCCAGGCGCTGGTGGACATCAGCGCCACCCACAAGCGCGACGGCCAGGCGGCAGCCAAAGCCCTGGCCGAAAAGGTGATCGACGCCGCTTACGGCTACCAGATGGGCGCGGTGCTGTTCAAGCCCACGCTGACGGTGGTGCCGCAGACCTTCCGCCCGACCCGCGAAGGCGCCTTGGCCTACTTTGTCGGCGGCAATGCCGCCTTCCCCAAGGACACCGGGTTTGCGCTCAAAGGCTGGTCGAAGTGCGAAGTGGCCAACTCGGCGGTGTTCATCGCCGGTGACTCGGCCACCACCATGGGCAATGTCAGCTTCACCGGGCCCGACGGCAAAATCACCAGCGTTGACAAGACCTGGGGCTTTGTGAAGGACGACAAGGGCGCGCTGCGCATCGTGGTGCACCACTCGTCGCTGCCGTTCAGCGGCTCCTGAGCGAGCGTCGCCAGCCCGGCCGGGCTGGTTGCTACGCGCTCTTTTCTCAACCCCCGCTGCGCAACAGCAGTGCGGGGTTGAGCCGCATCTGGCGCAGCAGGTAGCGCGCGCCCAGGCCCAGGCTGATGGCGCTGACCAGCAGCGCGGTGAGGGCGCCGCTCCAGTACAGGCCGATCGGGTCCATCTCCAGGCGCCAGCGCAGCAGCCCGGTGGCCAGTGCGCTGCCGGCCACGATGGCAAACAGCGAGGTGACCGCCGCGAGCAGCGCGTATTCCCACACCAGCACGCGCTTGAGCAGCGAATGGCGCGCGCCCAGCGCGTGCATCACGGTGGCGTCAAACACCTGGCGGCTGCGGCTGGCGGCCACCACGCTGCCCAGCACCAGCAGGCTGGCCGCCAGACAGACCAGCGCCACGACAGCCAGCCCGCTGCTGGCGCGCGTCATCAAAGCGCGGGTCTCGCGCAGCAGCGACTCGGTGCGAACGGTGGCGATGTTGGGAGCGACTGCCGCCAGGCGGTCTTGCGCCGCGAGCGTTTCGCCTGCGGGCAGGTAGGCCGCGCCCACGTGGCGGGTGATGAAGGGCTCCAGCACGCCGTCGCTGAAGATGGCTTCCAGCCACAGACGCGACTGCATGCGGCGCTGGCTGTAGATGGCGCTGAGCGTGGCCTCCACCGGCGTGCCCAAGATGTCGAAGCGCAGGCGGTCGCCCACCTTCAGCCCAAGCTGGTCGGCTTCGCGGTCTTCCATCGCCACCAGCGGCTCGCCGGTGTGGTTCTCGGGCCACCAGGCGCCGCGGTCGATGATCACGTCGTCAAAATTGCCGGCGCGGTTGCTCAGCTTGTGCTCGTCGCGCGCTTCGCGGGCTCGCTCGCCGTCGCCGCTTTCGCGCAGCGCCTCGCCATTCACCGCCGCCAGCCGCCCCAGCACCAGCGGCGCGGTGCGCACCTGCTGCAAGCCCGGCGAAGCGGCCAGGGTGTCGTTCAGCAATGGAATCTGCTCGGTCTGCACGTCGTAGAACACCAGCGCCGGCGCGTTGGCCGGCACGGTGTCGTTCACCGTGCGCAGCAGCGTGGTGACCACCAGCGTGCAGGCGACCAGCAAGGTGAGCGCCGAGCCGAGCGAGAGCAGGGCCGGTCGCATGGGGGAGGCCGGTTGCTGCAGGTTGGCCAGTGCCAGCTGCAACGCCAGCGGCGGCGACCAGCCACGACCCGTTTGCAGGCGCCGCGCCAGCGCGCGCAGGCCGCGCGTGACGAGGTCCAGCAAACCCAGCAACAGCGCGGTGGCGACCACAAAGGCCAGGCCAAAGCGCGGGTCGGGCAGGGTGATCACCAGCAGGCTCACCACCAGCGCCGCCACGGCCGCGGTGAGCCACCAGGCGCGGCGCGGCGTGTGCAGCGCCTGGGCATCCACACCGCGAAACAGCGCGGCCGGGGTGACCGACAGCGCCCGACCCAGCGCGGGCAGCGCAAACGCCACGCGCGGTCAGCACGCCAAAGGCCAGCGCCACCAGCGAGGACTGCCACAAGCCACCCAGCAGCAGGCCGATCGGCAGGCGCTCGGCCGTGGCGAGCGCGCCCGCCAGCGCCAGCGCATTGCCCACCAGCACGCCCACACCGCTGGCCAGCAGCGCCAGCATCACGATTTGCAGCAGCACCATCGCCGCCAGCCGACCGTCTCGCAGACCGAGCGCGCGCAAGGTGGCCAGCGAGGTCAGCTTGCCCTGCAGGTAGGCCTGCACGCTGTTGAACACGCCGAGGCCACCAATGAACAGGGCCGAGAAACCGATCAGCAGCAGGCCCGAGCCGATCTGGCCCAGCACCTCGGCCATGCGCTCGCTGCGCTCGTCGAAGGTGTCGACTTCAACGTCGAGCGCCGGGAAGGCCGCCATGAAGGCGTCGCGCCAGGCGCTTGCCGGCTGGTCGGTGCGCACGCGGTAGCGGTAGTCGACGCGGCTCAGCGGCTGCACCAGACCGGTGGCCATCAAGCGCACCCTCGGCCACCAGCACCGGGGCGCCACCCCAGTCGGCGCGCAGGCTGCGGTCGGGCTGGCGCGTGATGAGGGCGCGCACGCTCAGGCTCAGGTCGCCGACCTCGACCGCGTCGCCCACGGCGATGCCCATGCGCTCGGCCAGCGTGGCGTCCAGCGCGGCGCCCCAGGTGCCTTCGCGCTGCGCCAGCGCGGTGTCGAGTGAGCCGGCTGGCGCCAAGGTGACTTCGCCATACAGCGGGTAGGCCGCGTCGGTGCTTTGCAGCTCGATGAGCTGGGCGCGACCGTCCGCGCTGCGCAGCATGGTGCGCAGCTCGATCAGCCGCGAGACGGTGGCCGCGCCCTGGTCTGGTGACTGCATCCAGGCCAGCACCTCGGGCGCCAGCGGCTGCGCCGACTCCACCTCCACATCGCCCCCGAACAGCAGGCGCGCGTCGGACCGCAGCGCGTCGGCCACCTGGCGGTACAGGCCGCCGCCCGCGGCCACCAGCGAGACGCCCAGCACCAGACAGGCGACAAAAATCCACAGATGGCGGCCGCTGGCGCGCAGGTCGCGCCAGGCCAGGCTAAGCAGGAAGCGCATCGCGGGTGTCCGTTGAAGCGGTGGCGGGCGTCTCGTGCAGCTGGCCGTCGTGCAGGCGCAGCACGCGGTCGCAGCGGGCGGCGAAGTCGAGGTCGTGCGTGACCAGCACCAGCGTGGTGCCGAGCTCCCGGTTGAGCTCAAACAGCAGTTCGCGCACCGACTCGGCCGTGTGGTCGTCGAGGTTGCCGGTGGGCTCGTCGGCCAGCAGCAGGCGCGGGCGGTGCACCAGCGCGCGCGCAATCGCCACGCGCTGCTGCTCGCCGCCCGAGAGCTGGCTGGGCAGGTGGTCCATGCGGCCACCGAGGCCCACGCGCTCCAGCATGGCCATGGCCAATGTGCGCGCATCGCGCCGCCCCGCCATCTGCAGCGGCAAGGCCGCGTTGTCCAGCGCGCTCAGCGAGGGCAGCAGGTGAAAGCTCTGGAACACGATGCCCACCCGCTCGCGCCGCATGTCGGCCAGGCCATCGGCGTCCAGCGTGCCCAGGTCGATGCCATCGACCAGCACCTGGCCGCTGCTGGGCCGCTCCAGGCCCGAGAGCAGCAGCAGCAGAGAGGTCTTGCCCGAGCCCGATGGGCCGGCGATGGCCACGCGCGTGCCGGCTGCGATGGTGATGTTCACCTCGCGCAGCACCTCCACGCGGCTGTTTGCCAGCGGGTAGGACATGCTGAGCTGGCGGGTTTCGATGAAGGCGGGTTCGGGTTGGGGCATGCTTTTTTTCTGGAGGATGTCAAAAGGTTCCGGTGTCGGAGGGCTGGCAGGCTTCAAGGTTCCCGCAGCGTTCTGGTCAGGCGGGCACGGCCCAGACCCGGCCGCCACCCACGGCGTGCAGCGACTGCCCGCTGCGGTGTGTGATCGCATGGCCGCCGGTGAAGGCGCCAAAAGCGGGCAGCGTGGCCCGCCTGGCGTCGCTCACGAAGCAGGGCAGACGCAAGCGGTCGCGCGCTGGGCCGCTCAGGTTCAGCACCGGATGGTCATGCCCGGCGAGCACAAAGTGCGTCGGGTGGGTTTGTGGATGGTGGCAGCAGGCGAAGGGACCGATCAGCCACGGTTCGTCAACCACCCGGATGTTCGCCTCGGCGGGCGGGTCACCTGCGCGGGCATCGTGGTTGCCTCGCACCAGCGTCATCGCAACGCTGCCATGTTGCGCGCGCCAGTTCGTGACGGCTTGCAGCAGCCCGGGGGTGCGGCCCGAGGCGGCATGCAGGAAGTCGCCAAGGAACACGGTGTGTTGCGCTTGGTTCTGTGTGATCAATTCGGTGATGCGCGCCAGGTTGTCCTGCGTGCTGCCGCTGGGCACGGGCTGACCGAGCGCGCGGTAGCTGGCGGCTTTGCCGAGGTGCAGGTCGGCGATGAAGAGGGT
This sequence comes from uncultured beta proteobacterium, assembly GCA_963831255.1. Classification (GTDB taxonomy): domain Bacteria; phylum Pseudomonadota; class Gammaproteobacteria; order Burkholderiales; family Burkholderiaceae_C; genus Hydrogenophaga. The sequence goes on from CAWHPI010000001.1 coordinate 197,055, forward strand.
GTTTTCTGCTGGCCACCAGAGGGCGGGGGCGGGAAGGAGGTGCAGGGTTTCCTTGGCCCATTGCACGGTGCTGTGGGGCTTGGCTTGGGTATCCATTGCATGGAGCTTAGCGGCTGTCTTGGCGTTTCAGTTTGCTGGGCGAGCCGGGGGTCGGCCCGGCCTGCCCAGCAAGCAAGAACACAAAGACAAAGCACTCAAAGCGGCGGCAAAGGCCGAGAAACTTTCCTGACCCGCCGGGGCCGTCGAGAAGCCCCATCCGCCAAAGCATCCCGCCCATGCGCAAGGCTCTCCAACACAGCCCCTGCGGCAGGTGAGCCAGCAACCCCACCCGCTGCCTTCTCCAGCTGCGCCACCATGCGCGCAATGCGATCCGCCACCTGCTCGTTGCTGAGCTTCTCCCGCAGCCGCTCGACCATCAGCGGAAAGGCGAACGGCGTGGGTCGCGCCAATGTTTGCACCCGCAAGGTTTGATCTGCCATGCGCGCCAGGCTCTGGCGCAGCCGGCCCATCTCCAGTTCTTGCGACAACAGCTCGGCCTGTGCCTGGTGCAGCAGGCGGTTGGCGGGGTCGTATTTTTTGAAAACCTCCCAGAACAGAGAAGACGAGGCTTGCAGTTGCTTGCTGCTGCGCTGCTCGCCGGGGTGGCTCTGGAAGATGAGGCCGGCCACGCGCGCGATCTCGCGAAAGCGGCGCTGCGCGAGTTCGCTGGCGTTCAGGCTGTCCAGCACCTCCTGCAGCAGCGTGGCGTCGTCGGTGGCGGGCGCAAGCAGGCCGGGCAGCAGCGCGGGCCAGTCCACCGCATCGGCGCAGAGCAGCTCAAAACCGTAGTCGTTGACCGCGATGGAAAAGGTCCTGGGGGTCGTTCGCGCCACGCGCCAGGCCAGCAAGCTGGCCAGCCCGAGGTGCACATGGCGGCCAGCGAAGGGGTAGAGGAACAGGTGCGTGCCCTCGCGCGAGGTGAACACCTCGGCGATCAGCGTCTGCGGCGTGGGCAGGGCCGACCATTCGCGTTGCACCGTGAGCATGGCCGCTGCGGCCTGCAGCTCGGGGCTGTCGATCTGGCCCAGCGCCACCTGTTCGAGCTGCGCCACCATCGCGTCGGCCAAGGTGGTTGAAAGCGGCATGCGCCCGCCGTTCCAGCGTGGCACGGCCGGGCGCCGGCCGCTGGCGCGTTTGACCCAGGCCGTCATGTCCTGCACGCGCACCAGCTCCAGCAAGCGCCCGCCAAACAGAAAGCAATCTTTCGGCTTCAAGCGCGCTGCAAAACTCTCTTCCACCGTGCCCAGCTTGGCGCCGCCCAGGTACTGCACCACCATGCTGGCATCGGACACGATGGTGCCGATGTTGGCGCGGTGGCGGCGCGCCAGGCGCGCGTCTGGCACGCGCCAGATGCCCTGGGCGTCGGGTTGTGCGCGGTGGTAGTCGGGGTAGGCGCTGAGCGAGGCACCGCCTTGCGAGACGAAGTCCAGGCACCACTGCCAGGCGGCTCGGCGGACAGATCGGCGTAGGCGGCGGTGCTGCGCACTTCGTCGTAGCAGCGCGTCGGGCACGAAGCCACCACCGAGCGCCACCGTCACCAGGTGCTGCACCAGCACATCCAGCGGCTGCTGCGGTGGGTCGCGCGCCTCGATCTGCCCAGCCTGCACGGCATGGCGCGCGGCCGCGCCTTCGATGAGTTCCAGGCTGTGCGTGGGCACGATGCTCACCCGCGACGGCCGCCCTGGTGCGTGGCCCGAGCGGCCCGCGCGCTGCAGCAAGCGCGCCACGCCCTTGGGCGAGCCGATCTGCAGCACCCGCTCCACCGGCAGGAAGTCCACGCCCAGATCCAGGCTGCTGGTGCAGACCACGGCTCGCAGTGCGCCGCTTTTCAAACCGGCCTCGACCCACTCGCGCACCGCGCGGTCCAGCGAGCCGTGGTGCAAGGCGATCACGCCCGCCCAGTCGGGCTTGGCGTCCAGCAGCGCCTGGTACCAGAGCTCGGCCTGGGCACGGGTGTTGGTGAAGACCAGGGTGCTGCCGCTGCGCTCAAGCTCGTTCACCACCTGCGGCAACATGGCCAGGCCAAGGTGCCCCGCCCACGGAAAACGCTCGGCGCGCGGCGGCAGCAAGGTGTCGATCACCAGGTCTTTGGCGGTTTTGCCCTGCACCAGGGCCCCCGGCGTGTCGGGGCCCAGCAGCGTGTGCAGGGCCTCGTCCAGGTTGCCCAGCGTGGCCGACATGCCCCAGACCATCAGCGACGGGTTCCAGCCTTTCAAGCGCGCCAGCGCCAGCTGCACCTGCACGCCGCGCTTGTTGCCCATAAGCTCGTGCCACTCGTCCACCACGACCAGCGCGGTGCGGCCCAGCGTGGCCTGTGCGTCGGCGCGCGAGAGCAGCAGGCTCAGGCTCTCGGGCGTGGTCACCAGCGCGGTGGGCAGGCGTTTGTTTTGCGCGGCGCGCTCGCCGCTGGTGGTGTCGCCGCTGCGCGCGCCGGCGGTCCAGCCGGGAGCCATGTCGGGCAAGGGTTCTTTCAACGCACGCAAGCTGTCGGCGGCCAGCGCGCGCATGGGCGTGAGCCAGATGACGGTGAGCGGGGGTGCGCTCGTTGACGCCTTGGCCTTGGCCAGCGCCTGCAGCGCTCCCAGCCACACCGCATAGGTCTTGCCCGAACCGGTGGTGGCGTGCAGCAGGCCGCTCTGGCCCTGGCGCATGGCGCGCCAGACCTCGCGCTGAAAGGCAAACGGCTTCCAGCCGCGCGCGGCCATCCAGGCGACGGCGGTGGTCAGCGTCATGTTGCGTTTGCTGGCAGCAGCAGGGAGAGTGTCTGCAAGGTGTCGGCCTCGGCCACCGGCTTGTCTTCGCGCCAGCGCAACATGCGCGGAAACCGCACCGCGATGCCGCTTTTGTGGCGCGGGCTGCGCGAGATGCCTTCAAAACCCAGCTCGAACACCAGCGTGGGCCGCACGCTGCGCACCGGCCCGAAGCTCTCCACCGTTGTCTGGCGGACCACCGCGTCCACCTTGGCCATTTCGGCGTCGGTCAGGCCCGAGTAGGCCTTGGCGAAGGGCACGAGCTTGCGGTCGGTGTGGTCCGCGGGCGCATCCCACACCGCGAAGGTGTAGTCGCTGTAGACGCTGGCCCGGCGGCCGTGGCCGCGCTGCGCGTAGATCAGCACCGCATCCACGCTCATCGGGTCGATCTTCCATTTCCACCAGGTGCCCGCCGCCTTGGTGCGGCCCACGCCGTAGCGGCTCTCGCACTGCTTGAGCATGAAGCCTTCGGTGCCGCGTTCGCGCGCCTGCTTCGCGCAGGCTGGCCAGCTCGCTGCCAGCTCGTGCCACTCAGCGCTGCGCTGATGGGCAGCTGCGGGTGGTTCAGCGACGACAGCAAGGCGTCCAGCGCCGCGCGGCGCGCGTGCAGCGGGTGTTCTCGCCAGTCCTCGCCGCCGTGTTCGAGCAGGTCGTAGGCCAGCAGCACCACCGGCAGCTCGCGCAGCAGCTTCGGTCCGACGGTTTTGCGGCCGATGCGCTTCTGCAGGTCGGCGAAGGGCTGAGGCTGCTCGTCTCGCCACACCAGGATTTCGCCGTCGAGCACCGTGCCGTCGGGCAGCGCCTCGCCCCGCGGCGGCGAGCTCTGGAAAGCGGTCGGTGACCAGCTCTTCGCCGCGCGACCACAGCCACACCTGGCCCGCGCGCTTCACCAGCTGGGCGCGGATGCCGTCCCATTTCCACTCGATCTGCCAGTCAGCCGGCGGCCCCAGCAATTGATCGAATTGCTCCACCGGCTCGTTGAACGGGTGCGCCAGAAAAAACGGATAAGGCTGGCCATTCTGGGCGGGCAAAGAGTCGGCGTCGGACTCTGGCGCAATCAGTGCGAGGTAGTCGGCCGCTGACGGTTGGCGGCCGGTGGCGGTGTAGCCCATGAGCCGCTGCGCCACGCGCTTGGCATCAACGCCCGCCACGGCGGCCAGCGCCTGCGTCACCTGCAGCCGCGACACGCCGACGCGAAAGCCGCCGGTGATGAGCTTGAAGTACACGAAGCGCTGGTCATCGGGCAACACGGCCCACTGCGCGCGCAGGGTTTGTGCCTGCAACTCGGGTGCCTGGCCGCGCAGCGGCAGCAGGTGCTGCACCAGCCACTCGGCCAGGCCGCGCTGCAACGGGTCGCGGGCCGGCGGCAGCAGCAGCGAGACGGTCTCGGCCAGGTCGCCCACGGTCTGGTAGCTCTCTTCAAACAGCCACTCGGGCAGACCCGTCAGGTCGCGCGCCAGCTCGCGCAGCTGGCGCGTGGGCACGGTCTGGCGCGGCTTGCCGCCCGCCAGGAAATACACCGCCCAGGCCGCGTCGGCCGCGGTGGCGTCTTGCAGGTAGCGTTGCAGCGCGGCCTGTTTCTCGCGCGTGGCGGTGGACGCGTCGAGCTCGCGGTAGAGCGTGGCGAAGCGCTTCATGCCGTGGGCTTCTCGACAGCGTCTTTTGGGCGCTGATCCGCCACGTCTTCATCGCCGTACTCGGTCTCGAACGCCTGCGCGTCCAGCCCCTGCTCGGTGAGGTAGCGCACCAGCACCGGCACGCTGCCATGGGTGACGCGGATGTGTTGTGCGCCCGTGCCGGCGATGGCGCTCATGAGCCCGGGCCAGTCGGCGTGGTCGGACATGACGAAGCCGCGGTCCACGCCGCGCCGGCGCCGCGTGCCGCGCACCTGCATCCAGCCGCTGGCAAATGCGTCCACCGCGTCGGCACCAAAGCGCTTCATCCACGGCGTGCCCTGGGCCGAGGGCGGCGCGATCACCAGCGCGCGCTGCAGCTGCGCCTTGTCGAGCTCGGTCACGCGGTGGGTGGGCGGCAGGTGAACCCCGGCGGCGGCGTACACCGCGTTCAGCGGCTCGACCGCGCCGTGCACCACGATGGGCCCGATGCTCGCGTCCACGCCGCTGCAGAATGCGCTGCGCCTTGCCAAACGCATAGGCCAGCAGCACCGAAGCGCGGCCCTCATCGGCGTTGCGCTGCCACCAGGCGTTGATGTCGGCGAACAGCACCGGCTGTGTGGGCCAGCGGTAGATCGGCAGGCCGAAGGTGGATTCGGTGATGAAGGTGTCGCAGCGCACCGGCTCGAACGGCGCGCAGGTGCCGTCGGCCTCGGTCTTGTAGTCGCCGGACGCCACCCAGACCCGACCGCCATGCTCCAGCCGCACCTGCGCCGAGCCCAGCACATGGCCCGCCGGGTGCAGCGACAGGCGCACGCCGTGGTGTTCGATCGACCTCGCCGTAGTCCAGCGTCTGCAGGTTGATGTCAGCGCCCAGGCGCTGGCGCAGTGTGCCCGCGCTCAGCGTGTGCGCCAGGTAGTGCGCATGGCCCCAGCGCGCATGGTCCGAATGGCCGTGCGTGATCACGGCGCGGTCCACCGGCCGCCAGGGGTCGATGTAGAAGTCGCCCGCCGGGCAGTAAAGGCCTTCGGGGCGGGCGACGATGAGGTCGGAGTCGGTGCTGGCCATGGCAGCCGCCAGTGTGCCGCAGGGCAGCGCTGGTTTAGCCGCGCAGGGACTTGCGTGCGGGCGAGAGCATGTCGCCGGTCAACCCTGCGCTTGCGATGCGCGCGGGCAAGGACAGGCCGCGCGCCAGCGCCGCGCAGGCTTCGCCCATGGCCGCGCTGGTCTGGATGCCGTAGCCGCCTTGCGCAGCGCACCAGAAAAAGCCCGGCGCGTGGGCATCGAAGCCGCCCACCAGATCGCCATCGGCCACGAAGGAGCGCAGGCCCGCCCAGGTGTGGGTGGGCCGAACCGGCAGCGTGGTCCAGGTGTCCAGCGCGTGCATCGCCAGCGCAATGTCCAGCTCCTCCGGTTGCACGTCTTGCGGGTGGGTCGCGTCTTCGTTCACGGGCGAGGCCAGCAGCGCGCCGGCGTCGGGCTTGAAGTAGACCGACCCATCCGCCGCCAGCACCAGCGGCCAGCCGCGCGTGTCCATGCCGGCCGGTGCCGCAAAGGTGAGGGCGCTGCGCCGCTTGGGAACGAGGCCGATGGGTGTCACACCCGCGAGCGCCGCCACCACGTCGCACCAGGCACCCGCGGCATTGATCAGCACCGGCGCCTCGTGCATCTCTCCGGTGGCGGTACGCACTTGCCAATGGCCGCCAACACGCTCAATGGCCACCACGTCGGCGTTTGTCACCAGCTCGCCACCCGCCCGCTTGTAGCCGCGCAGATAGCCCTGGTGGATGGCGTGCACGTCCATGTCGAAGCTGTCGGGCTCCAGGATGGCCGCGCGCACCTTGTCCGGCCGCAGCGCAGGCACCAACTCGTGGGCCTGCTCGCTGGTCAGCCACTGGCCGCTGTTCGAGGTTTGCTGCAGCACCGCCCAGGCTTCTTCCAGCGCCGGCAACTCGTCTTCACCCGCCACCGTGAGCAGGCCACGCGGCTGCAGCAGCGGCGCTTCCGAAAACCCCGCAGGCGGTTGCAGAAAAAACGGCTCGCTGGCGCGTGACAGCGCGCGCACCTGGGGCGGCCCGTAGCTGGCAATGAACTGGGCCGCCGAACGGCCCGTGCTGTGGTACCCCGGCTGGGACTCGCGCTCCAGCATCACGCAGCGGCCGTGGGGGCTCAGGAAAAAGCCAGTGGAGGCGCCGGCGATACCGGCACCGAGGATGAGGAAGTCGGGAGATGAAGTGACCATGCGGGTGATGGTACGGCCACCGTCAGCGTCGTCGGGTTGGCCAGGCGCCAGAAAAAGGGGGCGCCCCATCGAGGCGCCCTGATCGGCGGTGGCCGCATGTGCGGCGGGGCTTGGCGCTGGCCCCGCAGCGCAATGTGCAGAACGCAGCGATCCCCCGCAATCTCAGCTGAAAAAGCTCTTCGCCTTCTCAAACCACCCTTGGTCGTTCGGGCTGTGCTTGTTGCCGCCTTTCTTGAACGACTCGTCCAGCTCCTTCAACAGCTTGCGCTGGTGTTCGGTGAGCTTGACCGGGGTTTCCACCGCCACGTGGCAGTACAGGTCGCCAGGGTAGCTGCTGCGCACGCCCTTGATGCCCTTGCCGCGCAGGCGGAAGGTCTTGCCGCTCTGCGTGCCTTCGGGCAGGTCGATGGTGGCTTTGCCTTGCAGGGTGGGCACGTCGATCTCGCCGCCGAGTGAGGCGGTGGTCATGGGCACGGGCACGTGGCAGTGCAGGTCGTCGCCCTCGCGCTCGAAGATGTCGTGCTTGCGCAGGCGGATCTCGATGTAGAGGTCGCCCGAGGGACCGCCGTTCTGGCCGGGTTCGCCGTTGCCGCTGGAGCGGATGCGCTGGCCGTCGTCGATGCCGGCGGGGATCTTGATTTCCAGCGTTTTCTGCTTCTTGATCTTGCCCTGGCCGGCGCAGGCGATGCAGGGCTCGGGGATGATCTTGCCGGTGCCGTGACAGGTGTGGGCAGGTCTGCTGCACGCTGAAAAAACCCTGGCGCATCTGCACCACGCCCTGGCCGTGGCAGGTGGTGCAGGTCTTGACGCTGGTGCCAGGCTTGGCACCGGTGCCCTTGCAGATGTCGCAGTTGTCCCAGGAGGGAATGCGGATCTGGCTTTCCTTGCCGGCCGCCGCTTCTTCAAGGTCGATTTCCATGGCGTAAGACAGGTCGGCGCCCCGGTAGACCTGACGGCCACCGCGCTGGCCACCTCGCTGGCCGCCGAAGATGTCGCCAAAGATGTCGCCGAACGCGCCGGAGAAGCCCTCGAAGCCTTCGGGGCCACCAGCGCCGCCGCGCATGTTGGGGTCCACGCCGGCATGGCCGTACTGGTCGTAGGCCGCTTTTTTCTGCGGGTCCGACAGCATCTCGTAGGCCTCTTTGGCCTCTTTGAACCGTTCTTCGGCGGCCTTGGCGGCATCACCCTGGTTGCGGTCCGGGTGGTGCTTCATCGCGAGCTTGCGATACGCCTTCTTGATCTCTTCGTCCGAGGCGTTCTTGGGAACGCCCAGCACTTCATAAAAATCGCGTTTTGCCATGGTCTGTTGCGGATCTGTTGGAACACAAACGCCGCGTCGGGCCACTTGACAGTGCCCGGACGCGGCGGCGGGTCTCAGGCCCTAAGGCCGGTGACGTTCAACCCTTCTTCACTTCCTTGACCTCGGCGTCCACGATGTCGTCGTCGGCGCCGGCCTTGCTGGTGTTGCCGCCCTGGGGATCGCCCTCGGCGACGCACCGCCAGCTGCCGCAGCGGCTTCGGCCTGCGAGGCGGCGTAGACCTTTTCGCCCAGCTTCTGGCTGGCGGTCATGAGCGCTTCGGTCTTGCTCTCGATCGCGGCCTTGTCCTCGCCGGTGAGCGCTTCTTCCACGTCCTTGATCGCGGTCTCGATCGCTTCCTTCTCGCCGCCTTCGAGCTTGTCACCATGCTCGCCCAGGCTCTTCTTCACGCTGTGCACCATGGCTTCGCCCTGGTTGCGCGCCTGCACCAGCTCGACCTTTTTCTTGTCGTCGGCGGCGTTGAGCTCGGCGTCTTTCACCATCTGCTGGATCTCGTCTTCCGACAGGCCGGAGTTGGCCTTGATGGTGATCTTGTTTTCCTTGCCGGTGCCCTTGTCTTTGGCGCCCACGTGCAGGATGCCGTTGGCGTCGATGTCGAACGACACCTCGATCTGCGGCATGCCGCGGGCAGCGTTCGGAATGCCTTCCAGGTTGAACTCGCCCAGCAGCTTGTTGCCCGAGGCGATCTCGCGCTCACCCTGAAACACCTTGATGGTCACGGCCGGCTGGTTGTCTTCGGCGGTCGAGAAGGTCTGCGCGAACTTGGTCGGGATGGTCGTGTTCTTCTGGATCATCTTGGTCATGACGCCGCCCATGGTCTCGATGCCGAGGAGAGCGGGGTCACGTCGAGCAGCAGCACGTCTTTGCGGTCACCCGAAAGCACCTGGCCCTGAATGGCAGCGCCGACGGCCACGGCTTCGTCGGGGTTCACGTCTTTGCGTGGTTCCTTGCCGAAGAATTCCTTCACCTTTTCCTGCACCTTGGGCATGCGGCTCATGCCGCCGACCAGGATCACGTCGTTGATCTCGCCCACGCTCACACCGGCGTCCTTGATGGCGGTGCGGCAAGGTGCGATGGTGCGCTCGATCAGCTCTTCCACCAAAGCTTCGAGCTTGGCGCGGGAGAGCTTGATGTTCAGGTGCTTGGGGCCGGAGGCATCGGCCGTGATGTAGGGCAGGTTGATGTCGGTCGCGGCAGACGAAGACAGCTCGATCTTGGCTTTCTCGGCCGCTTCCTTCAGGCGCTGCAACGCGAGCACATCTTTGCTCAGGTCAACGCCCTGGTCTTTCTTGAACTCGCCGATGATGAAATCGATGATGCGCTGGTCGAAGTCTTCACCGCCCAGGAAGGTGTCGCCGTTGGTGGAGAGCACCTCAAACTGCTTCTCGCCATCGACGTCGGCAATCTCGATGATGGAGACGTCGAACGTGCCGCCGCCGAGGTCGTACACCGCGATCTTGCGGTCGCCCTTGTCCTGCTTGTCCAGGCCAAAGGCCAGGGCCGCGGCGGTGGGCTCGTTGATGATGCGTTTCACGTCCAGGCCGGCGATGCGGCCGGCGTCTTTGGTGGCCTGGCGCTGTGCGTCGTTGAAATAGGCCGGCACCGTGATCACGGCTTCGGTCACCGGCTCGCCCAGGTAGTCTTCGGCGGTCTTCTTCATCTTGCGAAGAATGTCGGCGCTGACCTGCTGGGCCGAGATCTTGTTGCCGCGCACTTCCACCCAGGCGTCGCCGTTGTCGGCTGCCACGATGGCGTAGGGCATGAGGTTGATGTCTTTCTGGACTTCTTTCTCGGTGAACTTGCGGCCGATCAGGCGTTTGATCGCGTAGAGCGTGTTCTTGGGGTTGGTCACGGCCTGGCGCTTGGCGCTGGCGCCCACCAGCACCTCACCGTCTTCCTGGTAGGCGACGATGGACGGCGTGGTGCGCGCACCTTCGCTGTTCTCGATCACCTTGGTGGTGTTGCCTTCCATGATGGACACGCACGAGTTGGTGGTGCCCAGGTCGATGCCAATGATTTTTCCCATTTTTGTGCTCCGGTTCGAAAAGTTGAAAAGTGTGTTGAAAGGGTGTGGACCCGCTGTGCAGCAGGTGTGGATAACTCAGCGCGTTTTCAAGGGGGCTGGTCGTCCGAAGGGGTTTATTTCGGTGCTGTCACGGTCACCAGGGCCGGGCGCAGCACGCGCTCTGCGATCAGGTAGCCCTTTTGCAGCACGGTCACCACCGTGTTGGGTTCCTGGTCGGCGGGCACCACGCTGATGGCCTGGTGCTGGTGCGGGTCGAATCTGGCGCCTTGTGCCGGGTCGATCTGGATCACCTTGTGGCGCTCCAGCGCGCTTTTCAGCTGCTTGAGCGTGGCTTCTGAGCCCTCGCGCAGCTGCTCGCGCGTGGCTTCCTGCACGGCCAGACCAGCCTCCAGGCTGTCGGCCACGGCCAGCAGGCTGTCGGCAAAGCTCTCCACCGCAAACTTGCGCGCCTTGCTCATGTCTTCCTCGGCACGGCGGCGGGTGTTCTCGGCCTCGGCCTTGGCGCGCAAGAACTGCTCGGCCAGGTCGGCGTTCTTGGCCTTGAGCTCGCTGACCTCGTTGGTCAGGCTGGCCAGCGCATCGACTTCGGCGGATGCGGCAGCGGCCAGTTTTTCTTCTGGTGAAAACGGGGCCTGGTGATCGGACTCGGGCTCGAAGGCTGGGGGGTGGTTGGGCGGCGTCTGGCTCATAAGGTCGTGGTCTTGAACGAAAAAAGCAATGCCAAAAGAGGCTGTCTGGCGGTATTTGGGTTCGGAGGCCGGGTTTTCAAGGGACTGGCGGGTCTGAAGGCCGCGCTCGGGGTGAGAATGCCGTTTTTTGCACGGTATTCACCCATGAAGCTGTTTCGCCATGGCCCGCTCGGCGCTGAAAAACCCGGTTTGATCGACGCCAGCGGTGCGCTGCGCGATCTCTCGGCGGTGTTGGCCGATATCGGCCCATCCACGCTCGGTCCCGATTCTATGGCCCGTCTGGCGGCCCTCGATCCGTCGGCACTGCCCCTGCTGCCTGCTGGCACCCGTCTGGGCGCGTGCGTGGGCCAGGTCGGCACGGTGATCGGCATTGGCCTGAACTACGCCGATCACGCCGCCGAGGCGGGCCTGAAGCCACCCGGCCAGCCCATCGTGTTCAACAAGCACCGCGGGTCGATCGGCGGCCCGAACGACGATGTCTGGCTGCCGCCCGGCGCCGTCAAGCTGGACTGGGAGGTTGAGCTGGGCATCGTGATCGGGCAACGAGCCTTCCATGTCAGCGAGGCCGAGGCGCTGGGCCATGTGGCCGGCTTTTGCCTGGTCAACGATGTGTCCGAGCGCGCCTACCAGATGGAGCTGGAGGGCCAATGGACCAAGGGGAAAAGCTACCCCACCCACTGCCCGATCGGGCCCTGGCTGGTCACGCCCGACGAGCTGGGCGACCCGCAGGCGGTTGATCTCTGGCTGGACGTGAACGGCATGCCGCGCCAGCGGGGCAACACCCGCACCATGATCTTTGGCGTGGCCCACATCGTGAGCTACCTGAGCCGCTTCATGGCCCTGGAGCCCGGCGACCTGATCGCCACCGGCACGCCGCCGGGCGTTGGTATGGGGATGAAGCCGCCGATGCTATTTGAAGGCGGGCGACGTGATCACGCTGGGCGGGCGTGGCCTGGGTGAGCAGCGCCAGGTGGTGGTGGACAGCCCTGCGGGCTGATCGCCGCCGAGGCGCTTCGCAAGCGCGCCAAGTTGGTCAGGCCGCTGATGGCTGGCTGCTGGCGCCGTTGAGAGCCGGGTTGAGCGGCGCGACCGAGCGCGCTTGCTGCTGCGACCATTTGCTGGCGAAGCCTTGCACATCGGACATGCGGCGTGCCAGGTCGGCACCCTGGGTGGTGAGCCGGTAGCCCTCGCGGCCATGGTCCACCAGGCGCGCCGCGCGAAGCTGCTTCAGGCGGGTGTTCAAGGTGTTGGGGGTGACGCCGCCCACGCTGTCTTGCAGCAGGCGAAAGGTCTGCGGGTGTCCATCGGACAGCGCCCAGATCACCCGCATGGCGTAGCGCGATTCCAGCAGATCGAACAGCTGGATCACGGCAGCGTTGTCCTTGGCACCCATTTCTTGAACTCCTTGGTCGGACAGCGCTCTTGTTGGCGCTGGGCCGCAGGCGGCTCGAATGCCGCATGACCGCCCCGGGGCGGGCCGGCTGAAATTCATCATGCCCGCAGCCAAGGAGCTGGCCGCTTGGGATTTACCCGCAGGGCGCGGTGCCGGGGCTGCTTTGGTAGACGCGCGCGAAGCAGGTGGTTGAGTGTGTCCAGCTCTTTGGGGGACAACACGCCGGCGACTTCGCTCTCCAGCCGCGTTGCCTCAGCCTCGGCCAAACGTTGCAGTCGCTTGCCCGCCGCCGACAGGTGCAGGCCCTGGGCACGCCTGTCGGTGGGGTGGGGCTTGCGCAGCACGAGGCCGCGCGCCTCCAGTTGCCGGATCAGACCGACCAGGTTGGGCGGCAGGATGTCGAGCGCCGCGCAAACTTGGCGGGAGGTGGCGCCAGGGTTGTGCGCGATCAGGGTCAGCACCGAAAAGTCCACCGGGCGCAGATCAAACGGTGCCATGCGGCGCAAGAACACCGTGATCACGGACAGCGCGGTGCGCCGAGCGTTGTAGCCCAGCAGGGTTTCCAGGTAGCGGGTGTCCAGGCTGGCAGCGGTCTCACTTGAGGCCGGGGTCGGGGCCGACAAGCGCGCTCTGGGCACTCGCGGGGCGCTCGGCACGCGCTTGGCGGGGGCGGGGAATGTTTCGGGCATGGGCTTCAAGGATACGGCTTGCACCGGCGCAGGCACCGTGGGGAGCCCAGGCGCGGATTCAGCGCCGCTCGCCGCCGGGTGTGCCGGCACTTGCCGCTTTGTCGGGCGAGCCTTCCAGACCGGCCAGCAAGGCCTGGCTGTTGCCCGGGATCACCATCCGGAACTGGTTGTCCACATAGGTGTAGTCGTAGTAGCCCATGCGGGCCAGCGGCTGGATCTTGAGCACGTCCACCAGGCCGTGGGCGTTGATGCACCTCGTCGTCGATGTGGATCGCCACCACACGGCCGAACACCACGTCGACCGTGCCCATCGGCGGCTTGCCGGGGAAGCGCACGGTGTTGAGGTATTCGCATTCGAACTGGATCGGCGAGCCCTTGACGCGCATGGGCTTGACGAGACGGCTGGGCAGCTTCTCCAGCCCGGCGCGCTCGAATTCGTCCACCCCGTGCGGCAGCTCTTCGGCGCTGATGTTGACCGCCTCGCGCAGCGCGTAGGTGGCCATGTTCCAGACAAACTGGCCCATCTGCTCGGCGTTGCGCACCGAGTCCTTGCGCTCGCCCTGGGTGGTCTGGTTGGCGCTGAACATGACGATGGGCGGGTCGAAGGTCACGTTCTGGAACTGGCTGTAGGGCGCCAGGTTGTCGCGGCCCTGCGCGTCCACCGTGGAGATCCAGCCGATGGGGCGCGGGATCACGCAGGACTTGAACGGGTCGTGTGGCAGGCCGTGGGGTGTCTTGCCGGGTTCGTAATACATGGAAGTCTCCTTTGGGGGCTCAGCTGCAAAGGGCCTGGATGTCCTGCGGGATCGGAATGGCCTTGATGCGGTCCGGGTCCTCCGGCAGGCGCATGCAGAAGGCGCGTGTTTCGGTGCCCTCGCACAGCAGGGTGTCGCCGCGCTTCACCCGATGCTGGTGGATGAACACCTTGTCGCGCCACTCGATCACGCTGGTGTGGATCTGCAGCCGCTCGCCGTAGGTGGCAGGCTTCATGAACTTGGTGTGGATTTCGAGCAGCGGCGTGCCGATGATGCCGGTGGTCTTGACCAGCTCGCGCCAGGGCGGCACGCCGCACTGCACGAAGAAGTTCAGCGAAGACGCGTCCATCCACTTGCTGAAGTTGGGAAAGAACACGATGCCGGCGGGATCGCAGTCGCCGAACATCACGTCCACTTCGTAGACAACGGTTTTGCTCATGTCGTGGCTTTCATCTCGGGGCCATGCGGAGTGCGCCGTCGAGGCGGATCACTTCGCCATTGAGGTGGCCGTTGGTGACGATGTGCGCCGCGAGCTGGGCGAACTCTTCTGGCTTGCCCAGGCGCGGCGGAAACGGAATGCTGGCGGCCAGCGAGGCCTGCACCGGCTCCGGCAAGGTCTGCATCAGCGGCGTGGCGAACAGGCCGGGCGCGATGGTGCAGACGCGAATGCCGTGTTGCGCCAGGTCGCGCGCCATGGGCAGGGTCATGCCGACCACGCCAGCCTTGGACGCGCTGTAGGCCTGCTGGCCCACCTGGCCGTCGAACGCGGCCACGCTGGCGGTGAACACCATCACGCCGCGTTCGCCGTCTTCCATGGGGTCCAGCTGGGCGCAGGCGGCGGCGAACAGGCGGGCCGCGTTGTAGGTGCCGATCAGGTTGACGTTGATCACCTTGGCGAAGTCTTCCAGCGGTGCGGCCTTGCCGTCCTTGCCGACCACGCGCTTGGCGCTGCCGATGCCCGCGATGTGCATCAGCATGCGGGCAGGGCCGTGCGCGGCGGCGGCGGCGTCGATGGCGGCCTGCAGGCTCTCGCTGTCGGTGATGTCGCAAGCGCAGGCGATGCCGCCGATCTCCTGTCGCGACGCGCTGTGCGTTGTCCAGGTTCAGGTCGAGCACCGCGACCTTGGCGCCGAGGCGGGCGAGTTCGCGGGCGGTGGCTTCACCGAGGCCAGAGCCTCCGCCGGTGACGAGAGCGGAATGTCCTTGGATGTTCATGGTGGGTCTTTCGTGTGGTGTCTGGGGTCAGGAGGCGGCTTCTGGGTTTTCGATCAGCAACGCCATGCCTTGCCCGCCACCCACGCAGGCGCTGGAGATGCCATAGCGTTCGGCCCGAACGCTGCAGTTCGCGCGCCAGCGTGAGCGTCAGGCGAACGCCCGTGGCGGCGAGCGGGTGGCCCAGGGCGATGGCGCCGCCGTTGACGTTGAGCCGGTCGAGATCGAGTCCAAGCTCTCGGGCCACGGCCAGCGTTTGTGCGCCTTGCGCTTCGTTGATTTCGAATCGGGCGATGTCGCTCGAGCTTGGAGGCCGGTGCGCGCCAGCAGCAGGCGAATGGCGGGCGCCGGGCCTATGCCCATGATGTCGGGCGGAACACCCACGGCAGCGGCGGCCACGATCCGCGCCAGCGGCTGCTTGCCCTGTGCCTTGGCATAGGCGCCCGAGCTCACCACACAGGCCGCTGCGGCATCGACCAGCGCGGAACTGTTGCCGCCGGTCTGCACGCCGCCCTCGAACACAGGGCGCAGCTTCGCCAGCACCTCCTTGGGCGACAGGCGCGGGTGGGTGTCGCTGGCCACTTCGGTGAGCTTGCCCTGCAGCCGGATGCCGCGCGGCTGGTAGCCCTCGACCTCGAACTGCTCGGTGACCACCGGCACGATCTCGCCCGCGAGGAAGCCGCTTTCCTGCGCCGCCACCGCCTTGGCGAACGAGGCGGAGGCGAAGGCGTCGACATCGTCGCGGCTGATGCCGTACTTGCTTCGCCAGGTTCTCGGCGGTCTGGATCATGTTGATGCCGACCGCCGGGTCCTTCAGCGCTTCCCACATGAAGTCCTTGAAGCCGACCGGCGCACCGAGCTTGAAGCCGGTGCGGTGATCGAAGGCGGCGATCGGGTTGCGCGTCATGCTTTCGGTGCCGACCACGAGCGCGGCCTCGCAGGCGCCGCCCTGGATGTGTTCACCCGCCTGGCGGAACAGCTCGAATCCGGTGCCGCAGATGCGTTGCACCATGATGGCTGGTACTTCCACTGGCACGCCGGCGTACAGGCCGATGTGGCGCGGCAGGAAGAACTGGTCGAAGTCGCCGGGTGCCATGTTGCCAGCCACGACCGAGCCGATGTGCCCGGCCGGAACGCCCGCGCGTTGCAGCGCCGAGCGCGCGGCCTTGATACCGAGGTCGGTGGGCGAGATGTGGCCCAGCGCGCCGCAGTAGTCGACCATGGGCGTGCGCACACCATCGAGGATGACGATGTCGTCAAAGGCGTTGAAAAATCCGCGTGGGGTCATGGGGTGTCAGCCTTCGCTGTGGTTTCAAGATGAAGTGCAGCTCGTCCGCGTGCAGCTTGGCAACCGTGTCTGCCCGGTGAGCGAGCACGGCGCGCTGGTTGATCGAGCCTTTGTCGGTGACCTCGCCGCGGTCGATGGTGGGCGGGTCGGCCAGCAGGCACAGGCGCGCGATGCGGTTGGCGCTGCCGGTGGCGGATCTGGCCAGGGTGTCCACCACGCTCTGGAAGTGTGCGAGCACGGCCGGGTGGTCCAGCACCTCGTGCAGCGAGGCCTCTGCGCCCAGACCGCTCAAGGTGCGCACGGCCGGGGTGGGGAACACCATGGCGCCCACTTCGCTTCAGGTTGATGCCGGTGATCACCACGTCCTGGATGCAGGGCGCGCCGGCCGCGATGATCCGGGCGCGCAGCGGGCCGACGTTCACAAAGGTGCCGGTGGCGAGCTTGAAGTCCTCGGCGATGCGGCCATCAGAAGCACAGGCCCTGGTGGATGTCGGTCTCGTCGATCCACTTCACCGCGTCGCCGGTCTTGAAGAAGCCTTCTTCGTCGCAGGCGTCGGCGGTGTCTGCCGGGGCGCGCCAGTAACCGGGCGTGATGTTGGGGCCTTTGTATCGCAGCTCGGTCTTGCCCTCGGTGTCCACCAGCTTGAGTGCCAGTCCGGGGGTGGGCAGGCCGAGGTCGCCCGCTTTCACGTTCGGGCTGACCACGAACAGACCGAACGGGCTCGGACTCGGTCATGCCCATGCCGGCGGTCATCACGATGCGTTCACCGATCTCGCGCTCAGCGCTGCGAAACAGGCTGTCCCAGACCGGCTGCGCCAGGGCGGCGCCCGCGTAGAAGAACATGCGCAGCGCGCGACAGCAGCGTCTTGCGCAGCGTGTCGTCGGTCTGCCATGGCCTGTGCGATCGCGTCGAAGCCGGTGGGCACGTTGAAGTAGACGGTGGGCGCGATTTCACGCAGGTTGCGCAGCGTCTCGGCCATCAGGGCTGGCGTGGGCTTGCCTTCGTCGATGTACATCGTGCCGCCGATGAAACAGCACCATGCCGAAATTGTGGTTGCCACCGAAGGTGTGGTTCCACGGGCAGCCAGTCCACCAGCACCAGCGGGCCATCGGTCAGCACCGGCATCGACTGCGTCATCTGCTGCTGGTTGGCACACCACATGCGCTGGGTGTTGATGACCGCCTTGGGCATCTTGGTCGAGCCCGAGGTGAAGAGAAACTTGGCAATCGTGTCCGGCCCGGTCGCGGCCATGGCTGCGTCCACCGCCGGCGTGGGCTCGGTGGCCAGCAGCGCGGCAAACGAGGTGGTGGCGCGGCCGGGCACGCTGCCGCTGGTGGTGACCAGTTCCACGCTGTCGTCCAGCGTGGCCAGCATGGCCCGGCTGTATCGGCTTGCTTCGCTGGCAAACACCAGGCCCGGGGTCAGCGTCTTGACGACATGCCGGAGCTTGTCGAAGTCCTGGCTGATCAGCGAATAGGCGGGCGACGTGGGGCAGTAGGCAATGCCCGCGATCAGACAACCCAGCGCCAGCAGCGCGTGTTCGAGGTCGTTCTCGCTCAGGATCAGCACCGGGCGCTCGGCGCTGAGGCCGCGGTCGAGCAGGCCTTGCGCAATGCGGCGCGCCGCGTCCAGGGCCTGCGCAAAGCTGATGTGCCGCCAGTCGCCCTTGCTGCCGTCGGCCAGTTTGACGCGCTGCGCAAACAGCGTTTGATCGGGGCGCTCTCGCGCCCAGTGCACCAGCCGGTCGGTGATGCGATCGGGGTAGGGCAGCAATGCCTGATCGGCGCTCAGATAACTCACGCCGGGCGCGCCGTCGCGCAACACCGCGCGCGTGACGCCAAAGCGCAGCGGGCGGTAGCGTGGCAGAGTGGACTGCTGGGTTCATGTCTCTCTCTCCGTTGTCGGGGAGGGATCGGCACCCGGTCTGGTGCCGGGTTGCGGGAGCGGGAAGCGGCTCAGGTCTTTGCTGACCTTGGCTGCCTTGCCGTCCAGAAAGGCGCGCACCCGCGCCTTGGCCTCGGGAGTGGACTGCGCAATGGCGGCGACCAGCGATTCGGTGAACAGGCCGTGGTCGGCCGGTTGCTCGGCGATGCGCGGCAGCGCGTGCATCAGCGCGTAGTTGGTGAGTGGCGCGTTGCTGGCAATGCGCGTGGCGAGCTCGAGCGCCTTGTCAAAAGCGCCGCCCAACGGCACCAGGTATTGCGCCAGGCCAACGCGCTCGGCTTCGGCCGCCTGGTAGACGCGGCCGGTGAACATCATGTCGGCCATGCGCGCAGCGCCAATCAGCTTGGGCACGCGCACCGAGCCGCCGCCGCCCACAAAAATGCCGCGGTGCCCTCGGGCAAGGCGAAGAAGGCCGATTCGTCGGCCACCCGGATGTGGCAGGCGCTGGCCAGCTCCAGGCCACCACCCACCACGGCACCATGCAGCGCAGCCACCACCGGCACACGGCCCTTCTCCAGCGCATCCAGTGCGGTGTGCCACATGCGCGAGTGCATCACACCTTCTCCCGCGTCTCGCTCGCTCAACTCGGACAGATCCAGCCCGGCGCAGAAGTGATCGCCCTCCCCGCGCACCACCGCTGCGCGGACAGTGGCGGGCAGGTTCTGGAACGTGTCGCGCAAGGCCATCACGAGTTCATCGTTGATGGCGTTTCGCTTGGCTGGCCGGGTGAGGGTGACCACTGCGATCTCGTTGTGGTCACCTCGAATCTTGAGGCTCAGGCAGGTGTGGGCTTGGGTCATGGCTTTGGGGTTTCGGCGCTTGCGGTGGCGTTTGAATTATGGTTATAAATGATAACCAAAAAACGCGTGTCCCGGTCGAGGTTTTTTGAATCGACTGAAACCGGCAGGGCAATGCAACGGGTACGCGCTTGCGGGGCGGCGGCAGGGGTTTCAAGAGAACGCCTGGCGTGCGATGTTCCGTTTTGGCATATCACCTGGAAGCCTTTTGCACTTGCCCTGGTGCCGACCAAGAAACACAGTCGGGCTGCCTGTCGCGGAGATGCTGCGGCGTGCCGTGCGGCTGTTCTGCCTCATCCCACTTCTGGAGACAAACCATGATTTCACTGAAAAAAACCGCAATCTGCCTGGGCCTGTCGCTGCTGGCCAGCAGCGCTGCGCTGGCGCAAGAGGTCACGTTGCGGTTGCACCAGTTTCTGCCGCCGCAGGCGACGATTCCCGCCAAGGCGATCGCGCCCTGGGCCAAGAAAATCGAGACCGAGTCCAACGGCCGCATCAAGATCCAGATGTACAGCTCGATGCAGCTCGGCGGAACGCCGCCCCAGCTGTTCGACCAGGCCCGCGACGGCATCGCTGACATCACCTGGACGGTGCTCGGCTACACGCCGGGTCGCTTCAACAAGACCGAGGTGTTCGAGTTGCCGTTCATGGCACGGGGCTTTCTTCCGAAGCCTCGTCCAGGGCGCTGTGGGACTACGTGCAGGCGAATGCGCAAGACGAATTCAAGGACGTTCAGCTGATCACGGTGCACACCCACGGCCCGGGCCTGATCCACACCAAGGCGCCAGTGACCGGGCTGGAGAGCCTGCGCGGCATGAAGATCCGCGGCGGCACGCGCATTGTCAACAACATGCTGGTCAAGCTGGGTGCCACGCCGGTCGGCATGCCGGTGCCGGCCGTGACCGAAGCACTTGTCCAAGGGTGTGCTCGATGGCACCACCGTGCCATGGGAAGTTACCCCGGCGCTCAAGATCGCGGAGCTGGTGAAGAACCACACCAGTTTTGCCGGCAACAACGGTCTGTATGTGACCACGTTTGCGCTGTCCATGAACAAGGCGGCCTACAACAAGCTGCCGGCTGATCTCAAGAAGGTGATCGACAACAACTCCGGGCTGGAGACCGCGGCCCTGTTTGGGCGCGCCATGGACGAAGGCGACATCGTGGGCAGAGCGATCGCCGAGAAGGCGGGCAACAACATCGTGGTGCTGGATCTGGCGGAGACCCAGCGCTGGCGCCGAACGGCTGCCGCGGTCGAGTCCGAATGGATTGCCGACGTGAAGGGCAAGGGCATCGATGGCGCCAAGCTGGCCGCCGAGGCCCGCGCGATGGTGCTGAAGTACGCCAAGTAATCACTGGCTCACCGGTGCGCCAATCCGGGTTTGATCATTTCGCTGGGATAAACTCGTTTACCTAAATGAAATGATTCTGGCGCAGCGCCGGGCGAGGCAGCCAGTGTCCCGTTTGTTTCAGGACCGGTGGTCTGGCCTGTACCCCGCAAGCGGCCGACGACCACCCTGGACAATCGCCGCGCCGCCAAACCGCAAGGAAACATGATGATCGATGGGATTTACCGCCTTTCCCGCTGGACCGCCGTGGTCGGCGGCGTGGTGCTGGTGGCGTTGATGCTGATGGTGGTGGCCAGCGTGGCGGGTCGCGCGCTGATCGGCGTCGGGCTGGCGCCGGTGCCGGGCGACTTCGAGCTGGTCGAGGTGGGTGTGGGCATTGCGGTGTTCTTCTTCTGCCGTGGTGCTACCTGCGCGGCGGTCACGCCACGGTGGACCTGCTTTACATGCACACGCCGAAATGGGCGCAGCGGGCCGTCGACATCGTGAGCGACGTGCTGATGCTGGTGGTCTGGCTGGTGCTGACCTGGAAGCTTGGCGAGGGCATGCTGGAGAAGAAGGAGTACCTGGAGACCACCTTCATCCTGCAGATGCCGGTCTGGTGGGCCTACGCGTTCTGCTGGTGGGCGCGGTGATCGGCTGCCTGGCCTACGCGGCCAAAACCCTGACCCAGTTCGGGCTGGCCTCTGACCCCGAAGGCTTCCGTGTGGAGCCCCACGCCGGCCACTGAACGCGCGCCCAACCTTCACTGTGACCTCAGCCGCAGAACACCTTCCCATGAGCAACGTTGAACTCGCCCTCTGGTCTTTTCCCCTGCTGCTGTTCCTGATCTTCATCCGCATCCCCATCGGCCTGACCATGCTGGTGTGCGGCCTGGGTGGCGCCTGGGTGGTCTACGGCTCCTACATGCCGATCTTCAGCCAGCTCAAACAGATCACTTACAGCACCTTTTCCAGCTACTCGCTGTCGGTGATTCCACTGTTCCTGCTGATGGGGCAGTTTGCGGCGCTTGGCGGTTTGTCGCAGGCGCTGTTCAAGGCCGCCGAGGCCTGGATCGGCCACCGCAAGGGTGGCGTGGCGATGGCGGCGGTGGGTGCCTGCGCGGGCTTTGGTGCCATCTGCGGCTCCTCGCTCGCCACGGCGGCCACCATGGGCCAGGTGGCACTGCCCGAGCTCAAGCGTGCCGGTTACGCCGGTGGCATCTCCACCGCCTGTCTGGCCGCCGGCGGCACGCTGGGCATCCTGATCCCGCCCTCGGTGGTGCTGGTGATCTACGCCATCCTGACCGAGCAGAACATCGCCAAGCTGTTCCTGGCCGCGTTTGTGCCCGGCCTGCTGGCGGCCCTGGGCTACATGATCGTGATCGCGATCTACGCGCGGCTCAAGCCCGAAGACGTGGGCAGCCTGCCGCCCATGCCCATGAAAGACCGCATCGCTGCCACCATCAGGGTGTGGCCGGTGATGGTGATTTTTCTGGTGGTGGTGGGTGGCATCTACAGCGGCCTGTTCACGCCCACCGAGGGTGCGGCGATCGGCGCTTTCGGCACTGGCCTGTCGGCCTGGTTCAGCGGCGGTCTGAACCGCAAGACGCTGCTCGCTGCGGTGCTGGGCACTGCGGTGGCCACCGGCATGATCTTCATGATCGTGCTCGGCGCTGGCGTCTACAACACCTTTCTGGCGCTGTCGCAGTTGCCGCAGGAGGCGGCCAATGCGGTTTCTGGCTGGGGCGTGAGTCCCGACGGTGGTGCTGGTGGTGATCCTGCTGCTGTATGTGGCCCTGGGCTGCTTCATGGACTCGCTGTCCATGATCCTGCTGACGATTCCGGTGTTTTTCCCCATCGTCACCGCGCTCGATTTCGGCCTGCCGCCCGAGGAGTTCGCCATCTGGTTCGGCATCCTGGTGCTGATCGTGGTGGAGGTGGGGCTGATCACACCACCGGTGGGCATGAACCTGTTCGTGATCAACTCGCTCGCCAAAGACACGCCGATCACCCAGACCTACCGCGCCATCCTGCCGTTCGTGGCCAGCGACTTCATTCGCACCGCGATTCTGGTGGCGTTTCCCTCGATCACGCTGTTCGTGTTGCGGCTGTGAACCCGCTGGATCGACCGCCTTGCGCCCTGTCGATTGGACTGATCGGCCATGGTGAGGTGGGCCGCATTTTTTCGGCTGCCTTGCTGCCGCAGGTGGCATCGGTCAGCGCCTGGGATCTGAAATTTTCGGATGCCGCCGTGCGGTCACAGGCCCAAGACCAGGGACTGCGCGTTGCAAGCAACCTGGCCGATCTGTGCCAACGCTCGCAGCTGGTGATCTCGGCTGTCACCGCGTCCAGCACGCTGGCCGTGGCGCAAGAAGCGGCCGACCACCTGAAGGCCGGGGCCTTTTTTCTGGACCTGAACTCCGCCTCGCCGGGCACCAAGCAGCAGGCCGCCGCACTGATCGATGCGGCAGGTGGCCGATACGTGGAGGCCGGTGTGATGACCTCGGTGCCGCCGCACGGCATGGGTGTGCCGATGTTGATTGGCGGGCCGCATGCGTCGGCGCTGTTGCCGCTGCTGACGGCGCTGGGCATGCGGGCCACGGTGGTGAGCGAACGGGTGGGTGTGGCCTCGGCCACCAAGATGTGCCGCAGCGTGATGATCAAAGGCCTGGAGGCGCTGGTGATCGAGAGCTTCACGACCGCGCGCGCCCACGGCGTGGAAGACGCCATGATCGCCACGCTGCAGGAGACCTTCCCGGGCATCGACTGGACCGCAGCAGGGCAGCTACTTCTTCAGCCGGGTGGCGCAACATGGTCAGCGCCGCGCCGAGGAAATGCGCGAGGCGGCCACCACGGTGCGCGAGGTCGGCTTCGAGCCGTTCATGGCCTCGGCCATCGCCGAGAAGCACGCCTGGATGGCCGAGCAATCGCGGGGTGGTGTTTTCAAGGGTCTGCCGGCTCAACCCGACTGGCAACACTTTGCCGACGCGCTGCTCAAGGCGCGAGGCAGGGACTGATCACACCGCGTCCATCACCGCGCGCAGAAACTGCTGCGTGCGCTCGTTCTGCGGGTTCTCGAACAGGGCCTGCGCCGGCCCCTGTTCCTCGATGCGCCCGGCGTGGAAGAAGCACACGCGGTCGGCGAACTCGCGCGCGAAACCCATCTGGTGCGTGACCATGAGCATGGTGAGCTGGTGCTCCTGCCCCAGGCTGCGGATCACGGCCAGCACCTCGCCACACAGCTCGGGGTCCAGGGCGGAAGTCACTTCGTCGAACAGCATCACCTTGGGCCGCATGGCCAGCGCGCGCGCGATCGCCACGCGCTGCTGTTGACCGCCGGAAAGCTGCGCCGGGTAGTGGTCCAGCTTGTCGGCCAGGCCCACCTGGGCCAGCAGGTCGGCTGCGCGCGCATGTGCCTCGTCCTTGCTCAGGCCGAGCACCGTCACCGGCGCTTCCATGCAGTTCTTGAGCGCCGTCATGTGCGGGAACAGGTTGAAGTGCTGGAACACCATGCCGATCTGGCTGCGCATGCGGCGCAGATGCGAGGCGTTGGCCCGCACCTGCTTCTCTCCTTGCTGCATGTGGGTCAGCGGTTCACCGTCGATCGAGATCAGCCCGCTGTCGATGGTCTCCAGTGTCATCAGCATGCGCAGCACCGTTGTCTTGCCGGAGCCAGACGGCCCGATGATGGCCACCTTTTCGTGCGCGGCGACCGCCAGATCGAGCTGGTCGAGCACGGTCAGCGGGCCGTAGCGCTTGGTGACTTTCTCGAAGTGCACCATCGGCGGGGCTGCGACGGCCTCGCCGGCGTCGTTGGTTTGGTCTGTGGTCATGTTCGGCGGCCAAAGCTGGCGTTGAGGTGGCGCTCCAGGCGGCGGATCAGCGCGGCAGAAACCAGACTGAACACCAGGAAAAACGCGCCCACCAGGGTGATCGGCTCCACGTAGCGAAAGCTCTCCGAGCCCAGGATCTTGGCGGTCTGCATCAGCTCCAGCACCGCGATCACCGACAGCAGCGGCGTCTCTTTGAACAGCGCCACCAGGTAGTTGCCCAGGGCTGGCACCACGGGCGGAATGGCCTGCGGCAGCACCACGTTCTTGAAGGTGGTCCAGGTCGAGAGATTGAGCGCGATGCTGGCCTCCCACTGGCCCTTGGGCACATTGGCCAGACCGGCGCGGTACACCTCGGAGCAGTAGGTGCCGTAGTGCAGACCGAGCGCGACCACGCCGGTGAGCATGGCGTCCAGCGTCAGTCCGAATTCGGGCATCACGTAGTAGAGGAAGAAAATCTGAATCAGCAGCGGCGTGGATCGGATGAACTCCACCACACCGCCCACCGTCCAGCGCATCCACATGGGGCCCACCATGCGGCCAATGGCAAACAGCAGGCCCACGCTGAGCGCCACCACAAAGCCCATCAACGTGGCCTTGACCGTGATCACCGAGGCCTCGGCCAGGATGGGCAGGACTTCCCAGGCGTAGGCCCAGTCCCAGAGCTTGTTCATGCCACACGCCCGCGCCGCAGGCCGCGCGCCGCGCGGGTTTCCAGCGCTCGCATCGCCACCGTGATCAGCACCGACAGCGCCAGGTAGATCAGCAACACGCTGCCAAACACCTCGGCGGTTCGCAGCGTGTTCTGGTTGATCTGCTGCGCCTTGAACGCGAGATCGGACAGCGTGATCAGCGACACCAGCGAGGTCGCCTTGAGCAGTTCGATGAAGAGGTTGCCCCAGGGCGGAATCATGGCCACGAAGGCCTGCGGCAGGATCATGCGGCGCAGCGCCTGGGCTCGGGTGAGGTTGAGCGCGGTCGCTGCTTCCCACTGGCCACGACCCACCGAGCCGATGGCGCCGCGCACCACCTCAGCGCCGTAGGCGCCCACGTTCAGGCCCAGCGCAGCAATTCCCACCACCAGCGGCGAGAGCGTGAGGCCGAAATGGGGCAGCACGAAAAACAGCCAGAACAGCTGCACCAGCGCCGAAGTGCCGCGAAACACCTCCACATAGGTGGTGGCAAACCAGCGCAGGGGCCTGGGACCATAGAGCCGTGCCAGGGCCGCGCCGAGCGCGGCCAGCACCGCCACCAGCGCACCGCCAGCCGTCACCTGCAGGGTCACGATGACGCCACGAAGCAGCTCGGGCAGGAAGTCGCGCAGGCTGGAGAAGCCTGCGATCCAAAGGCCCGCGGCCAGGCTCAGGATGGCCGCGACCAGCGTCGCCGAGTGGCTGCTCCTCAAATCAATCGCCTGCGCAGTGCTGGGCGGCGGTTTTCTCGGGCATGTTGGAAGCGTCGAAACCGAAGGCGGTCACCATCTTCAGGTGTTCCGGTGTGCCGAGGAACTTGGCGAGTTCCACGTTGACCGCATCGCGCAGGCTGGTGTCGGCCAGGCGGAAACCGAACGAGCCTTCGCCCTTGTACTTCTTGCCCTTGTGCTCGAAGGTGAACGGCGTGGCGCGCTCGATGGCGTCGTCCTTGCCGGCCAGGTCTTTGGCGGTCAGCGAGGTGAAGGCGGCGGCCGAGGCGCGGCCTGCTTTCACCGTGGCGACCGCCGCGGCGAAGTTGGGCACGGTGACTTCTTGTGCGCGCTTCATGCCGGCCAGTCGGCCGTGTTCGATTTCGGCGGTACCGGCGACGAAGGCAATCTTCAGGTTTTTGCTCACCGCATCGCCGTAGGTGTTGATGCTGTCCGGGTTGCCCTTTTTCACCACAAAGGCTTCACCGATGCCGTAGGTGGGGTTGGCAAACAGAATCTGCTCGCAGCGCTTGGGCGTGATGTACATCGAGGCCACGATGGCGTCGAACCGGCCTGCTTTCAGGCCCGGGATCAGCGCGCCCCATTCGGTGAGCACACCGTCCACCTCGTTCACGCCGAGCTGCTTCATCACGTGGCGAAACACGGTGGGCGATTCGCCGCTGAGCTTGCCATCGGGTGTGGCGAAGGCATAGGGCGCCTCGTTGGCAAAGCCAACACGGATGTAGCCCTGTTTCTGAATCCGTTCCAGCGTGGTTTCTGCCATGGCCATGCTGCTGCCGAGCAGGGCGCTGGCGCCGATGACGGCGGTGAGGGCGCGGCGGGACAGGCTGAGGTTGAGGTGGCGTTGTTGCATGGGTGCTCCTTGGGTGGGGTGGGTGGTTGGGGTGGTGCGTTCGGGCGTGCCTGGGCTCACTGGCCCGGCAAGGTCAGCGGCGTGAAGTCGGTGCGTTCGGCGATGAAGTTCGGGCGCGGGGCCAGGCCGCAGAACGGCGCCACCGGCGTGTTCTCCACGCTGTTGTAGACCACGAACACGTTGGAGCGTGGCAGCGGCGTGATGTTGGAATTCGAGCCGTGCATGGTGTTGCACTCGAAGAAGGTGGCCGAGCCGGTGGGGCCGTGTGGCGAGGCGATGCCGAATTCGTGCACCAGCTGGGTCAGGCTGGCGTCGTCTGGCACGCCGACTTCCTGGCGCTTGAGCGAGGCGCGGTAATGGTCTTCGGGCGTGGCGCCCACGCAGGAGACAAAGCGGTGATGCGAACCGGGAATGAGCATCAGCGGGCCGTTGTGCTCGGTGTTGGGCGTGAGGCTGATCGAGCAGCTCACCATGCGCATGGACGGCACGCCGTCTTCCACGTGCCAGGTCTCGAAGTCGGAATGCCAGAAGAATTCCTTGCCCCGAAAACCGTTTTTGTAGTTGATGCGTGACTGGTGGATGTAGACCTCGCTGCCCAGCAGCTGGCGCGCGATCGCCACCACTCGGGGATGCCGGCACAGGGCGCCCAGCACGGCGCTGCTCTGGTGCACCGCAAAGATGGAGCGCAGTTCGCGGCTTTCGGGTTCGATCACCGCCTCGGGCGCGCTTTTGGCCGCGTCATCGCTGCGCAGGCGCTGCAACTCGGCCAGGCAGCTCGGCCAGTTCGGTGGCGCCGAACAACTGGTGCAGGCTGAGGTAGCCGTTGTCCTGGTAGAAGCCGAGCTGGCTGGCGTCCAGCGGGCCGGTCTCTGCACCGCCGTAGACCACCGGGTCCAGGCGGTTGGTGATGCGGGCCTCGGGCGCGTGGCGCGAGGGGTAGCGGTCGACGGGGCGTGTGGCGGCGGCTTGTCTTTGCAAGGCGGTCTCTGTCATCGTTCGGGCTCCTTGGGCTTGCAGGTGGTGGCTTGGCGCGGCCTCAGTCGACCAGCGCGTAGGCGCCCGATTCGTCGTGCACTTCCTGGCCGGTGATCGGCGGGTTGAACACGCAGACCATGCGCATGTGCGTGCCTTTGTTGGCACGCAGGATGTGGTGGTCGTGCTGGTTGAGCGCGTAGATCGAGCCCACGCGCAGCGGGTGGGTCTGGCCGGTGGCCAGATCGGTGATTTCGCCCGCGCCTTCGGTCAGGTACACCGTTTCCAGGTGGTTTTTGTAGTGCATGTCCAGCTCGGCGCCGGCCTTGATCACGGTGTCGTGCACCGAATAGCCCATGCCGGCGTCTTTCAGGATCAGGCGCCGGCTGGTCCAGCCTTCGGTGTCCACGTCGGACTCGGTGCCGAGGATCTGGTCGAGGTGTTTGACGATCATGTTTCTCTCCTTGGTTTCGTTGGATTGGGTGGGGTGTTGGGCGTCAGGCCGACTTGCGTTCGCCGTTGCTGGTGTTGGCGGCCGGACGGTCGTTTTTCTTGAGCACCGCCGTCAGGCTTTTCTCGATCGTGTCGAGACCGAGCACCAGGTCTTCGTCGCTGATGGTCAGGCTGGGCAGCAGCTTGAGCACCTGGTCTTCCATGCCAGCGGTCTCCACCACCATGCCGGCCTCGAAGCACGCCTGCGACACCTGGCTGGCGAGTGCGGCGTTGTCGAACGCCACGCCGTAGATCAGGCCGCGACCGCGCACCTCGGCCTTTACGCCGAGTCGCTTGACCATGGCGTGCAGGCGGTCGTGCACGATCTTGCTTTTGTGGGCCACCGACTTCTCCAGCCAGTCGTTTTCCCAGTAATCCAGTGCCTGGGTGGCGGTGACGAAGCCCGGCGTTGTGGCCGCGGAAGGTGCCGTTGTGCTCGCCCGGCGCCCACTGGTCGAGCTCGGGCTTGATCAGCACCAGCGCCATCGGAATGCCGTAGCCCGAGAGCGACTTGGACAGCGTCACGATGTCGGGCTTGATGCCGGCTTCCTCGAAGCTGAAGAACGTGCCGGTGCGACCGCAGCCCACCTGGATGTCGTCGACGATCAGCACGATGTCGTGCTCTGCGGTGATCTGGCGCAGCCGCTGCAGCCAATCGATCGCGGCCACGTTGACGCCGCCCTCGCCCTGCACGGTTTCGACAATCACGGCGGCCGGCTTGTCCAGTCCGCTGCCGCTGTCGTCCAGCATGGCCTCGAAGAAATCGAGCGTGTCCGAGTTATCGCCCATGTAGCCGTCGAACGGCATCGAGGAGGTGTGCTGCAGCGGCACGCCGGCACCGGCGCGCTTGAAGCCGTTGCCGGTCACGGCCAGCGCGCCCAGCGTCATGCCGTGGAAGGCGTTGGTGAAGCTGACCACCTGCTCGCGCCCGGTGACCTTGCGCGCCAGCTTCAGCGCGGCTTCGACCGCGTTGGTGCCGGTCGGGCCGGGGAACTGCATCTTGTAGTTCAGGCCGCGCGGCTTGAGGATGACGCGCTGGAAGCGCTCGAGGAAGTCGCGCTTGGCGGTGGTGTACATGTCCAGCGTGTGGGTGATGCCGTCGCGCTGCAGGTAGTCGATCAGCGCGGTCTTGAGCTTGTCGGGGTTGTGGCCGTAGTTCATGACGCCGGCGCCGGCGAAGAAGTCGAGGTAGCGGCGACCGTCCTCGTCGGTCATCCAGGCGCCTTTGGCGCTGGTGAAGACGGCCGGGAAATTGCGGCAGTAGCCGCGAACTTCGGATTCGTGTTGTTCAAACAGGTTTTTCATGGGAGGTCCTTTTGTCCTGGAGATGGTTTCTGGGTATGGGGTTGCGCGTCGCGGGCGGTCCTGGGCGGCGGGCCTATGCGGTGGCCTCGGCCGGCTCGGTTGCTGGTGCTGCTGCGCCCGTGCTGCGCTTGAGCGGCCCGATGCGGTACAGCGGCTCAGGGGCGTGCTCG
Organism: uncultured beta proteobacterium; assembly: GCA_963831255.1. GTDB lineage: Bacteria > Pseudomonadota > Gammaproteobacteria > Burkholderiales > Burkholderiaceae_C > Hydrogenophaga. The sequence continues at coordinate 226,183 of CAWHPI010000001.1, forward strand.
GCGGGGAACAGGTCGGCGGTGAAGTGGGGCTGTACCGAGCAGTTCACCCGATGCAACGCAGCGAAGCGCTGGAACAGCGCCTGCGAGGCCAGGTTGTCGTCGGCCACGGTGGCGGTCACCCACTGGCAGGCCTGGTTGGCGGGCAGCGCGATCCAGCGTTGCAGCAGCTCCAGCCCCAGCCCCTTGCCACGCAGCGCGGGCAGGAGTCCAACCTGCCAGACAAAGGCGGTCTCGGCCTGATCTGGCGGGTGGTAGCCGATCACCGCACCGACCACGTGGCCTTCTTGCTCGGCGACCAGGCAGGTGCGCCCGAAATCGCTGGCCAGCAGCAAATACGCGTAGGGGGTGTTGGGTTCCAGCGAGCCGGTGGCTTGCACCAGGCGCCAGAGCGAGGCACCGTCGGCGGGGACGGCGCTGCGGAAATGAAGGGGGGGCGTTAAAGCGTGGGTGTGGGTGGTCTTGCCGGGTAGCGTCATGCGCGGGGTGATTCCTGGAGCTGGCCGGAGCCAGGCCTTGGAAAGGCACCACCCCGACATGCGATCCACCCGGGAAAGCGTCTGATGACGCGGAGGCAGATCTGGCGGCCACCCATGGCGGGCGGCCTACAAAAAACTCAAGTCACCCGCTGGGTGCTTGACCGAAGCGGCGCCATAAAAAACAGGTTGAACGGCGCCAGGTTCGAAGGCTGCTGTGAGACTTTTCGACGGCTCAAACGAGCGGCATCAAAAACTTGTCGAAAAAATTCGACGCAAATGACAGCAGATGACACCTGGCAGTATAACTTTGCCAGCTTTTCCCGTCAACCCGATGGGCGGTATCGGCCCGCAGGCCCCGTGGTTCGGGGCTTTCAGCCGATTGGGATCAGGCTGAGTGCGGTCGATTTGAGCAAGTTCAGCGCAGGCTTGCTGGGTGAGCGTGGACGGCCGCTGCGAACTGGTTGCCAGGCACAAGCGGGTGCGCAGGGGTGGCTCGACGATGGCGCGCACCTGGTAAGCCGAGGGTCGGATCGAGCTGCTGACCGCGTTGCGCGAGAGCAGGGCAGCGCCGGCGCCATCGGCCACGAGATCGAGGATGGCGGCCACGCCGTCGATCTCCAGCGCGATCTGTGGGCGTTCGCCCAGGTTCGCCAGCTCGGCCTCCACCTGCATGCGGATCGCGTTGGGCCGGCTCGGGATCACCAGCGGCAGCGCGGCGATCTTGCGCAGCGCGATCGGGCCGGGCCCGACCTCGTCGGCCAGGTGCGGCGGCAGCCCGGCCGGCCGCGCCTGCACCAGCACCAGTTCTTCCTCAAGCAGCGGGCCAATTTCCAGGCCCGGCGCGGTCTGGGCGTTGTAGAGCACCGCGATGTCCAGCCGCCCGGTGGCAAGCCATTCCTGCATGTTGACCGACAGCCCCTCGCTGATGGACACACTCACCTGCGGCAGTTGCAGGCGAAAGGCGCGCATCAGCGGCACCGCCAGCACCCGCGACAGGCTGGGTGGCAGGCCAATCGCCACCCGCCCGGCCAGCGCGCCGCGCACCCGGCCCAGTTCCTCGCGCGCCCGCTCCACCTGGTGCAGGATGCCGCGCGCGTGCGCCAGCAGCAGCAGGCCGGCCTCGGTCGGGTTGGCGCCGCGGCCGTTGCGCACCAGCAGGTTTTGCCGCAACTCCACCTCCAGCAGCCGCACCTGGCGCGAGAGCGCGGGCTGGGCCACGTCCAGCGCTTGCGCGGCGCGGGTGAAGCTGCCCAGCTCGGCCACGCGCACGAAGTACTCGAGTTGCTTGAGGTCCATGGTCTGCCCTGCTGTTTTATCAATACCGAGATGATAGGTATCGCGACAAGTGATAGCTGCTAGCCTGGGGTTGGGGTGGCCGGCGAGCGCCGCATTGGTCAGAATCGGGTCACCCCAATCCGCCATGGATGCCCGAATGACCCCGAAACCGCCCCTCATCATCGATTGCCACGGCCACTACACCACGGCACCCAAAGCGCTGGAGACCTGGCGCAACGCGCAGATCGCCGGCATCAAAGACCCGGCCAGCATGCCCAGGGTGTCCGAGCTGAAAATCAGCGACGACGAGCTGCGCGAATCCATCGAGACCAACCAGTTGCGCCTGATGAAGGAGCGTGGCTCGGACATCACCCTGTTCAGCCCGCGCGCCAGCTTCATGGCGCACCACATTGGCGATTTCCAGGTCTCCAGCACCTGGGCCGCGATCTGCAACGAGCTCTGTTACCGGGTCGCCCAGCTGTTCCCGGCGCATTTCGTGCCGGTGGCGATGCTGCCGCAAAGCCCGGGTGTGGACCCCGCCACCTGCATCCCCGAGCTGGAGCGCTGCGTGAAGGACTATGGCAACGTGGGCATCAACCTCAACCCCGATCCCTCGGGGGGCCACTGGACCTCGCCACCGCTGTCCGACCGCGCCTGGTACCCGATCTACGAGAAGATGGTCGAGCACGACATCCCGGCCATGATCCATGTGAGCACCAGCTGCAACGCCTGCTTTCACACCACCGGCGCGCACTACCTGAACGCCGACACCACCGCTTTCATGCAGTGCCTCACCAGCGATCTGTTCACCGATTTCCCCACGCTGAAATTCATCATCCCGCACGGTGGCGGTGCCGTGCCCTACCACTGGGGCCGCTTTCGCGGCCTGGCGCAAGAGCTGAAAAAACCGCTGCTGAAAGACCACCTGCTGAACAACATCTTTTTCGACACCTGCGTCTACCACCAGCCGGGCATCGACCTGCTCACCAAGGTGATCCCGGTCGACAACATTTTGTTTGCCTCGGAAATGATCGGCGCGGTGCGCGGCATCGACCCCGAAACTGGGCATTACTTCGACGACACCAAGCGCTACATCGAAAACTCGACCATCGTCGTCGGCGACGACCGGCACAAGGTTTATGAAGCCAATGCGCGACGCGTGTTCCCGCGCCTGGACGCGCACCTGAAAACCCAAGGACGCTGACATGACCCAGCTCGGTATCGTCAAACGAAACATCGTGCGGGCCGACCCGGCCGCGGTGGAAAAACTCGCGCGCTTCGGCGTCGCCACCATCCACGAGGCGATGGGTCGCGTCGGCCTGATGAAGCCGTTCATGCGGCCGATCTATGGCGGTGCCAAGCTGTGCGGCACCGCCGTCACCATCCTGCTGCAGCCCGGTGACAACTGGATGATGCACGTGGCCGCCGAGCAGCTGCAGCCCGGCGACGTGGCCGTGGCTGCCTGCACCACCGAGAGCACCGACGGCTTTTTTGGCGACCTGCTCGCCACCTCGTTCCAGGCGCGCGGCGCGCGCGGCCTGGTCATCGATGGCGGGGTGCGCGACGTGGACGAGCTGCAGAAGATGGCATTCCCGGTGTTTGCCAAAGCGATTCACGCCAAGGGCACGATCAAGGCCACGCTGGGCTCGGTCAACATTCCGGTGGTCTGCGCCGGCGCACTGGTGAACCCGGGCGATGTGATCGTGGCCGATACCGATGGTGTGGTGGTGGTGCCCGCCGCGATGGCGCAGGCCGTGGCCGATGCCGCTGAAAAACGCGAGCGTTTCGAGGGCGAAAAACGCGCGAAATTCGAGGCCGGCGTGCTGGGGCTGGACATGTACCAGATGCGTGAACCGCTGGAAAAAGCGGGTTTGCGTTACATCGATTGAATGCCCGCCATGAGCAAACCCACTTCCGGTGATTTCACCAAAACCCCAGGCTGGCTCGACTGGTTCGACGGCCCCGCCAAACCCCGGTTCAAAGTTCCCGCGGGCGCGGTAGATGCGCACTGCCACGTGTTCGGCCCCGGTGCCGAGTTCCCCTATGCCCCCGAGCGCAAGTACACACCTTGCGACGCCAGCCAGCAGCAGCTGTTTGCGCTGCGCGACCGGCTTGGCTTTGCGCGCAACGTGATCGTGCAGGCCACCTGCCACGGTGCCGACAACCGCGCGATGGTCGATGCGCTGGTGCACTCGCAAGGCATGGCGCGCGGCGTGGCCACGGTCAGGCGCAGCATCGGCGACGCCGAGCTGCAGGCGCTGCACGCGGCGGGGGTGCGCGGTGTGCGCTTCAACTTCGTCAAGCGCCTGGTCGACTTCACGCCCAAGGACGAGCTGCTGGAGATCGCCGCGCGCATCCAAAAGCTGGGCTGGCACGTGGTGATCTACTTCGAAGCGGTGGACCTGCCCGAGCTGTGGGACTTCTTCACCGCGCTGCCGACCACCGTGGTGGTGGACCACATGGGCCGGCCCGATGTGTCGCTGCCGGTGGATGGCCCGCAGTTCGCGCTGTTTGAGAAGTTCATGCGCGAGCATCCCAATGTGTGGAGCAAGGTGAGCTGCCCGGAACGCCTGTCTCTCACAGGCCCGAAAGCGCTGGCAGGTGAGCAGAACGCCTACCGCGACGTGGTGCCGTTCGCGCGCCGCATCGTCGAGCAGTTCCCCGATCGCGTGCTCTGGGGCACCGACTGGCCACACCCCAACCTGAAAGACCACATGCCCGACGACGGGCTGCTGGTCGATTTCATCCCGCACATCGCAGTGACGCGCCGAGCTGCAACAGAAGCTGCTGGTGGCGAACCCGATGAAGCTCTGGCCGAACGTGACCTCCACGCTCCACCGCTGCGCGGATCGCTGCCCGAGGGGGCCGGCGGCGATTCCGTCTGAGGAAGGAAATACTTGGCACTTGAAAAACCCTACCTCGACGTGCCCGGCACCATCATTTTTGATGCCGAGCAAAGCCGCAAAGGCTATTGGCTCAACCAGTTCTGCATGTCGCTCATGAAGGCCGAGAACCGCGAGCGCTTCAAGGCCGATGAGCGCGCCTACCTGGACGAGTGGGCGATGACCGAAGAGCAGAAGCGGGCGGTGCTGGCGCGCGATCTCAACTGGTGCATGCGCACGGGAGGCAACATCTACTTCCTGGCCAAGATCGGTGCCACCGATGGCCTGAGCTTTCAGCAGATGGCCGGCTCCATGACCGGCATGACCGAGGCCGAATACCGCCAGATGATGATCCGCGGCGGCCGCTCGGTGGAAGGCAACCGCTACATCGGCGAAGACGGCGACGCCCAGGCGCAGCACCAGCCGCAAGGGAAACACTGACATGGCCAGAATCACCGCATCCGTCTACACCTCGCATGTGCCAGCCATCGGCGCCGCGCTCGATCTGGGCAAAACGCAAGAGGACTACTGGAAGCCCGTGTTCGCCGGCTACGACTTCTCCAAGAAATGGATGAAGGACAACCAACCCGATGTGATCTTTCTCGTCTACAACGACCACGCCACCGCCTTCAGCCTGGACATGATTCCCACCTTTGCCATCGGCACCGCAGCCGAGTACCAGCCGGCCGACGAGGGCTGGGGTCCGCGCCCGGTACCCAAGGTGGTGGGCCACCCGGAGCTGGCGGCGCACATCGCGCAAAGCGTGATCCAGCAGGACTTCGATCTCACCATCGTCAACAAGATGGACGTGGACCACGGTCTCACCGTGCCGCTTTCCTTGATGTGCGGCGAGCAAGACCCCGAGAAAGGCGCGTGGCCCTGCCCGGTGATTCCGTTCGCGGTCAATGTGGTGCAGTACCCGGTGCCGTCGGGCAGGCGCTGTTTCATGCTGGGGCAGGCGATCCGCAAAGCGGTGGAGAGCTTTGATGAAGACCTCAACGTGCACATCTGGGGCACCGGTGGCATGAGCCACCAGCTCCAGGGCGCGCGCGCCGGCCTGATCAACCGCGAGTGGGACAACGCCTGGCTCGATCAGATGATTGCCGATCCCGCCGCCTGCGCGCAGCGCGGCCACATCGACTACGTGCGCGAGGCGGGCAGCGAAGGCATCGAACTCGTGATGTGGCTGATCGCGCGCGGTGCGATGTCGGACGTGGTCGACGGCAAGGTGCAGGGACCAGCGCCAAAAATGGTTCACCGCTTCTATCACGTGCCCGCCAGCAACACAGCGGTCGGCCACCTGATTCTTGAGAACGTTTGAACGTGCATTGGCGGGACAGACCTTCAGCGCTGTCCCCAACTGGAGAAAAAAACATGAGCATCAAAGTAGCCCTTGCTGGCGCCGGCGCCTTCGGCATCAAACACCTCGACGGCATCCAGAACATCGACGGCGTCGAAGTGGTTTCTCTGATCAGCCGCGATCTGGACAAGACGAAGGAAGTCGCTGCCAGGTACGGCATCGGCCACGTCACCACCGATCTGGCCGACAGCCTGGCCATGAAAGAGGTGGACGCCGTCATCCTCTGCACGCCCACGCAGATGCACGCCGAGCAAACCCTGGCCTGTCTGAAAGCGGGCAAACACGTGCAGGTGGAGATTCCGCTGGCCGACAGCCTGAAGGACGCCAACGACGTGGTGGCGCTGCAGAAGCAGACCGGGCTGGTGGCCATGTGTGGCCATACGCGCCGTTTCAACCCGAGCCACCAGTATGTGCACCAGCAAATTCAGGCCGGGAAATTCAACATCCAGCAGATGGATGTGCAGACCTATTTCTTTCGCCGCACCAACACCAACGCGCTGGGTCAGCCGCGCAGCTGGACCGACCACCTGCTGTGGCACCACGCCGCGCACACGGTGGACCTGTTCGCCTACCAGGCTGGCTCTCCCATCGTGCAGGCCAATGCCATCCAGGGACCGATCCACCCGGTGCTCGGCATCGCCATGGACATGAGCATCCAGCTCAAGGCGGCCAATGGCGCCATCTGCACCCTGAGCCTGAGCTTCAACAACGATGGCCCGCTGGGCACCTACTTCCGCTACATCGGCGACACCGCCACCTACCTCGCGCGCTACGACGACCTCTTCACCGGAAAGGAAGACAAAATCGACGTGTCGAATGTTGCGGTCAGCATGAACGGCATCGAGCTGCAGGACCGCGAGTTCTTCGCCGCCATTCGCGAAGGCCGCGAGCCCAACAGCAGCGTGGCGCAGGTGCTCAACTGCTACCAGGTGCTGCACCGGCTGGAACAGCAGCTGCAGGCCTGACTGGCACCCAAAGCAAAATGGGGTCGGATCACCCGTCGCGCAGCGGCGGTGTGCTCTGACCCCATTTAGCGTGTCACGAAGCAAGTGAAAAAGGAATATTGAGATGCAACAACGGCAACTGGGCCCCTTCACCGTTTCCGCCATTGGCCTGGGCTGCATGAACATCTGCCACGCCTATGGCGAGCCGGTCTCCGAAGCCGAGGCAGGCAAGCTGCTGCACGCTGCGCTGGACGCAGGCGTGACCCACTTTGACACCGCTGCGCTCTACGGCTTTGGCGTCAGCGAGACCCTGGTGGGCAAGTTCCTTTCTGCAGAGCGGCAGCGCTTCACCCTGGCCAGCAAGTGCGGCATGCAGGGCGTGGACGTGAACGGCGACGGCAAGCTGGCACGCGTGATCGACGGCCGACCCGAGACGCTGCGCGCCACCTGCGAGGCCGCCCTGAAGCGGCTGAAGACCGACGTGATCGACCTCTACTACCTGCACCGCTGGGACAAGCGCGTGCCGATCGAGGACAGCGTGGGCGCGCTGAGCGATCTGGTGCGCGCCGGCAAGGTGCAGACCATCGGCCTGAGCGAGGTGTCGGCCGCCACCTTGCGCAAGGCGCACGCCATCCACCCCATCACCGCGGTGCAGAACGAGTATTCGCTGTGGACGCGCAACCCCGAGATCGCCATGCTGGACGCCTGCCGCGAACTCGGCACCGCGTTCGTCGCCTTCAGCCCGGTTGGCCGCGGATTTTTGTGCGGCGCCATCGATGTGGACGCCCTGGCGCCGACCGACTTCCGGCGCAGCATGCCGCGCTTCTCCGCCGACCACCACGCGCGCAACCAGGCGCTGCTGCCGGGTTACGAGGCGATTGCGCGCGAGGTCGGCTGCAGCCCCGCCCAGCTCGCCATCGGCTGGCTGCTGCACCAGGGCGACCATGTGCTGCCCATTCCCGGCACACGCACCGTCGCCCACCTGCAAGACAACCTCGGCGCAGCCGATGTGAAGCTGAACAGCGATGTGCTGGCCCGGCTGGACGCCCACATCAACCAGCACACGGTGGCCGGGGACCGTTATGGTGCGCAGTCCAACAGCGAGGTCGATACCGAGTTGTTCTGAGGTTGGCACCGACCTGCAAGATCGCGCTCAGGCGCCGCCGCGAAACAGCGAGTAACCCCAGGCGGTGAACTTGAATGGGAGGTGGTAATGCTGTGCCACGTCGGCGATGTGAAAACGGTAGACAACCCGCTCCAGAAACGCCGGTTGCGGGATCTGGGCGCCCAGCGCGCGGTAAAAGTCACCCACCCAGAACACCGCTTCATAGCCACCTGCGTCGATCGCGTCGCTGTTGAGGGCAGGCTGCTGCAGCTGACCGGTGCTGCCCACTTCGCCCAGCGCCAGGGGCTCTGTGATGGGCTCGCCCTGAGCGTCGAGCCGGTGCAGGGCGACCTTCAGGCCTTTGGCCACGCGGCCGCTGGCCACGTCCACACAATGAATCGAGATGCCGCCAGACATGAGGTTCCCCTTAGTTCATGCGCGCGCCAGACGCCTTGACCGCAGGCGCCCAGACCGACACCTGATCGGCGACAAACTTCGTGAACTCGGCGGCGCTCATGGGTTCCGGCGTCACACCGAGTTCAGCCAGGCGCTTGGCCACCGTGGGCTGCGCGACCACGTCGGCCACGGCCTTGTTCAGCTTGTCCACCACCTCGGCTGGTGTGCCAGCGGGTGCAGAGAGACCCAGAAAGTTGTCGGCCACCAGCTTGGGGAAGCCGGCTTCGACCACGGTGGGCAGCGCGGGCGCCATTGCCGCCCGGCTGCGCGAGGTCACGGCCAGACCGACCAATTTGCCGTCCTGGATGAAGGGGACGTTTTGGGTCAGCGTGTCAACAGCAAACTGCAGCCGGGCACCGAGCAGGTCGGCGTGCATCGGAGCCGAGCCCTTGTAGGGCACATGTTCCATCTTGAGTTGGTACTGCTGCTTGAACATCTCGCCGACGATGTGGCCGATCGACCCCACGCCGCCCGATCCGTAGTTCACCGGGGTCGCTTGCGCGTTGATCCACTTCACCAGCTCTGGCATGGTCTTCACAGGCACTGACGGGTGAACAACAAACACGTTGGGCACCGAGCCGATGTGCGCCACATGGGCAAAGCTTTTCACCGGGTCGTAGGGCGCCTTGTCCATCATGAAGGGCGAGATGCTGATCGGCGCGGTGTTGGAGAGCAGCAGGGTGTAGCCATCGGCCGGGGCCTTGGCCACCGCATCGGCGCCGATGGTGCTGCCTGCGCCTGGCTTGTTCTCCACGATCACTGGCTGGCCCAGCTTCTCTTGCAGGCCGGGTTGCAGCAGGCGCGCCACGATGTCGGAGGAGCCACCCGGGTTGAAGGTGACGATGATCTTGATCGGCTTTTGTGGCCAGGTCTGGGCGTGCGCAGGCAGGGCTGCCAGACAAAGCAGCGCGGTGGCGATCAGGTGGAGGCGGGAGGCGGTCATGGCGGGCTTTCTAGGGAGGGTTGACAAGGGTTATGAGGGATGGGTGTGGTCGTACGGGACGGCGGGCGAGACGGCATTGGCCAGCCGCCCGCGCATCACCTGGATCACCTGCGCCAGTGCCAACTCGCGCTCGGTGTCCGGTGCATTGCTCAGCCGGGCTTCACCGTCGGCGAACAGCGAGTCAAGCGAGGCGTGCAGCCTGAGGGCCACGATGTAGGGGAAACCGAAGCGCATCTGATACCGCCGGTTGAGCGAGGTCAGGCGCTGGAAGGCATGATGGTTGAGGCGGTCCAGGCCCAGCCTGCTTTGTTCGCTTTGCGACTCGGGCGTCATCGTGCCGGCCTGAGCCTCCTGGCCTGCGAGTTCCGGGTGGGCGCGCAGCAGCGCGAGCTGGCGGGCGGTATCGCCGCGCATCAAGGTGCTCGTCATGGCCTGCAGCAGGCCCTCCCAGTCCCGAAATGGGCGGGCGTCCCAGGTTTCGGCCGCGACCCAGGCCGAGTGCTCCACCACCGGTCCCAGCAGAGCGACAAAGCCGGGGTGGTCCAGAGCCTCAATGGCTCGGAAAGGCAGGGGCGGGCGAGGTTGCATTGACATGGTTGGCCGCAGTGTGCGGTGGCCTTGCGTTGCTGTCCATCGCGGAATCCAGCTTTCTGCGTTCTAATAATTCGCATGACAAACGCCGCCAACAACCCCCTTCATCCCAAGGCTTTGCGCTACCTCAGCGCGGTGGCGCAGCTGGGCTCGGTGCAGGCGGCGGCGCGCGAGGTGTCGATTTCGGCATCGGCGATCGACCGTCAGATCTTGTTGCTGGAGCAAGACCTGGGCGTGCCGCTGTTCGAGCGCCTGCCGCGTGGCATGCGGCCCACGGCGGCCGGTGAGCTGCTGCTGGCCCTGTCACAGCGCTGGAAGGCCGACCTCAACCGAACCCTGTCTGACATCCAGCAGTTGCAAGGGGTGAACCAGGGACAGCTCAGAATCGCCGCCATGGACAGCCACGCCAACGGTTTGCTGCCCGAGTTTGTGCACACCGTCCATACCGAGTACCCCGGTGTGGAGCTCGATGTGGAGATCGTCAATACCGACGACGCGGTGCGCCATCTCTTGGCGGGCGATGTGGACTTGCTGGTTGCTTTCAATCTCAAGGCCAGCCGCGACCTGCACATCGTCGCCACCGCCGACCTGCCGCTGGGCTGCGTGATGGCGCCCCAGCATCCGCTGGCCAGCCAGCCGCACCTGAGCTTTCGCGATGTGGCGGCCTGGCCGCTGGCCGCGCAGAGCCGCGCCCTTGCAATCCGGCGCTACCTGGATCGGCGCCACCACTGGCTGCTCGAAGAAGCCCGCCCGCCGCTGGTGACCAACTCTTTGCAGCTGGTCAAGCGCCTGGCGTGTAGCGGTACCCATGTGGCGCTTACCTCCGAGCTGGACGCGGGCCCCGAGATTCTCGATGGCAGCCTGCGCTTTGTGCCGGTGCTCGACAAGAGCGCGCTGGCGCAGACGGTGGCGGTTGCCATCAGCGCCAACCGGCCTTTGTCTCGCGTGGCGCGCATCGTGGCCGAGCGGCTGGGCCAGCATGTGATCGACTACCTGGCACGGGTGCGTGCGCTCACCCAGCCCGATACAAAACGAAAAAAAGCGACACCACGCTGAGACCCATTGCACTTCGCCCCCGGGCACCATGGCGTTCATGTTCAACCCGTTCTGAAAGGAACACCATCATGAAACCCTGGATCAAGAAAACCCTCATCGGCTTCGCCGGCGCCACCATCCTGCTCGGCGGCCTCTCGGCCTGCGGCCACCGCGGCGGCCATGAGCGCGGCCCCATGAGCGAGGAGCGCGTGGTCGAGATGCGTGGCAAGGTGATCGAGCGCGTGAGCGACAAGCTCGAACTCAACGAAGCGCAGAAGCTCAAGCTCGGCGTGCTGGCCGACGAAATGATCGCGCAGCGCAAGGCCATGCGGGGCGACAGCGCCGATCCGCGCACCGAGATGAAGGCATTGGTGGCTGGCGAAAAATTTGACCGCAGCCGCGCCCAGACGCTGCTGACGCAGAAAACCGAGGTGGTGCAGGCCGGTGGTCCCAAGCTGATCTCTGCCATGGCCGACTTTTACGACAGCCTCAACCCGGCCCAGCAGGCGCAGGTGCGCGAGCGCCTGGACAAGCGCCGCGGCTGGTGGGGTCGCGGCTGAAGGAAGGCCGCATTTCGGTGGCCTCCCTCTTGAGCGGGGGCTGCCGTTTTTGGCCAGCGCCTGCTTCCCAATAAATCGATCAGAGAAGCACCAAATGATTCAACAACTTGAAAGCCGGCCCAGCACGACCTGGCTGGTCGTGGGAACCGTTTTGGCTTTGGTTTTCAACACCTACGCCACCCAGATCCTCAACGCCAGCTACGCGAAGTCGCTGTTTCCCGTTCCCTATTTCGAGGCTCAGCTGTCGTTTGATGCGGACAAGCTCAAAGGCTGGTACGCCTATCTGGCGGACCACGGCACGCTGGGCGCCTACGTGCAAACCCAGAACATCGACTTTGTGTTCATCGTCTCGGTTCTGATGCTGCATGGTTTGGCCTTGTTGCTGATTTCCCGCCTGTTCACCGAAGGTTCTCGGCTGCGCCGATGGATGGTGGTGGCGGCCGTTCTGTCTGCCCTGGCCCCGCTGTTTGATGCGCTGGAGAACGCCGTGTCGTACGTGATGCTGGCCAGTCCGATCGAGTTTGCCGATGGCTGGGCGCTGGTGTATTCCAGCTTGGCTGCCGCCAAATTCGCCATGTTTACTTTTGCCTATGCGGTCGCGGCGGTGGGCGCCGTTGTGGGCCTCGCGCTTCGGGGTCGCGCACTGTTGGCCGAGCGGGGTTCGCAACCGGTGTCGAATGGCTGAGCACCATGTTGCACGCTGGCGAGGCCAGGTTGGGACGCTCACCGTCGGGAGCCCGTTCCGGCCTTACCTGCTCAGGGTGTGACAATTCCCCATGTACCGCATTTTGCTGATCGACGACGACACGCAACTCGGCCCGCCGCTGGCCCAGTATTTCCAGCGCTTCGATCTGGTGCTGAGCCACGCGCTCAAACCCAGCGACGGGCTGGCCCTGCTGCGCCAGAGGCCGTTTGACGCCGCCATTCTTGACGTGATGCTGCCCGAGATGGACGGCTTCGAGCTGTGTCGCACCATCCGCAAGGAGAGCGACATTCCCATCGTCATGCTCACCGCCCGCGGCGATGTGATGGACCGCGTGGTGGGCCTGGAGCTCGGCGCCGACGACTACCTGCCCAAGCCCTTCGAGCCACGCGAGCTGGTGGCGCGCATCCAGACGCTGCTGCGCCGGCGCAGCGCCGCCGTGAATGCCGCACCGCGTGCGCCCAGCGAGCTGGTTTTTGACGGCCTGGTGATCGACCCGGTGCGCCGGCAGGTGCAGCGCCAGGGCGAGACCATCGAGCTCACCGGCACCGAATTCGAGCTGCTGTTGCTGCTGGCCCGCGAGCCGGGCAAGGTACACAGCCGCGACGACATCCTGAACCACCTGCGCGGCCACGAGGCCGAGCTGCTGACCCGCGCGGTTGATATCGTGATCAGCCGCCTGCGCAAAAAGCTGGAGCCGCTGGACTGCATCAAGACCCTGCGCAACGCCGGCTACGCGCTGGCCCTGCGGCGCGCGGCATGAACACGGCGGCCAGACAGCCCTGGCACCGCCGCGCGCGCCAGGCCCTCGGCACCTCCATCAAGCTGCGCCTGGTGGTGTTGTTCCTGCTGCTCGCCGCCGCGATGACCACCGTGTTTGTGGGCGGTGCGCGACAGGCCTTCACGCTCGGCTGGCGCGAAGCCGCCCGCCCGCTGCTGGTGGACTATGTGGACCACCTCACCGCCGACATCACCGCCAGCGGCACGCCCAGCGAAGCCGCCGCGCTGGCGCTCACCCAGCGCCTGCCGCTCACCGTGCGCATCACCGGGCCGCAAGTCAACTGGGCCTCGCACCCCGAGCAGCAGCATGCCGACGGGCATCGCGAGCGCTGGGACCGTTCCAATGCGCAGGGTTGGGACGGGGATCGAGATTGGCAACGCATCTTGCAGCGCACCACGGCGGACGGCCACACCATCGAGTTCGGCATCAACGAAACCGTGTTCGAGCGCCGCCCGCGCCTGTTCGGCGTGGCCATCACCGCGCTGCTGGCGCTCACGTTGCTGGCCTGGTGGTATGTGCGCCGCCTGCTGCGCCCGCTGGACGCCATCCGCGCCGGAGCCCAGCGCTTTGGCACGGGTGAGTTCGGCGAGCCCATTCCGGTGCAGCGCCCCGGCCGGCCCGATGAACTGGGCCAGCTCGCCGCCACCATCAACACCATGGGGCAGGACATTCACCAGATGCTCGAAGCCAAGCGCGCGCTGCTGCTGGCCATCAGCCACGAGCTGCGCAGCCCGCTCACCCGCGCCCGGCTCAACACCGAACTGCTGCCCGAGTCCGCCGACGTCAACCCGCAGCGCCTGGCGCTGCTGCGCGACCTGCAAGAGATGGCCACGCTGATCAGCGACCTGCTGGAAAGCGAACGCCTGTCCGGCAACCACGCCGCGCTGCAGCGCGAGCCGGTGGACCTGGCCGCCCTGGCCGCCGAGGTGGTGGCCGAGGTGCTGGCGCGTCAGCCCGAGCGCGCTGGCGCGCGGCCCGAGGTCGCGCTGCACACCGATCCCGACGTTGCCCCGCCTGCACCTGGACCCCACCCGCATGCGCCTGCTGCTGCGCAACCTGCTCGACAACGCCTTGCGCCACAGCGCCGGCGCGCCGCATGCCGCCCGAGCTCAGCCTGCGCAAAGCGGGGCAAGGGCCTGCAGATCGAGGTACGCGACCACGGCCCCGGCGTGCCCGACGACCAGCTGCCCCACCTGGCCCAGGCTTTCTACCGACCCGAGAGCGCGCGCACGCGCAGCACCGGCGGCGTCGGCCTGGGGCTCTACCTCTGCAAGCTGGTGGCGCAGGCGCACGGCGGCACGTTTGACGTGCGCAACGCGCAGCCGGGTCTGGCGGTCACGGTGACGCTGCCAGGCTGACCGACCGGCTCGGCCGTTGGCCAGTATGCGCATATCATGCGCATGTCTGCATTGGTTCAGGAGCCGCCCCATGCCCAGCATTGCCCCCGTGCGCAAACGCCCGGTCAATCTCACGCTCAACGAAGCCCTGGTGGACCAGGCCCGCGCCTACACCAGCAACCTGTCTGCCACCATGGAAAGCCTGTTGGCCGACTTCGTGGCCCAGCAGCAGCAAGCCGGCCGCACGCGCCAGCAACAGGCCGACGCGTGTGCCGCCGACTGGAACGCCCTGCACGACCGCCTGGGCTCCTTTGCCGACGAGCACAGCACCCTGTAAACCGGCTGCCATGGCCCAGTTCGACGTTCACCGCAACCAAGGTGCGTTGCGCGACACCATCCCCTTCGTGGTGCTCGTCCAGTCGGCCCAGTTTGACCGCTACCGCCGCCGTGTCGTGGTGCCGCTGGTGCGCCGCAGCGCGTTGCCAGCGCACATGCCCACCGCGGGCACGCGCATGAATCCACTGCTGCGCATCTTGGATATCGAGCTGGTTCTGCACCCGCTGGACATGGTGTCTGTGGCCGTCGATCAATTGGGCGAACATGTCGGGTCGCTGGCCGAGCAGGGCCAAACCATCACCGATGCGCTGGACGAGCTGCTGACCCGCGCCTGGGCTTGATTCGCATCAGCCCCTGCACACGCCTGGTGTGCCATGCTGACACCATGAACCCCACCCAACTCCCCGGCTTTGTCACGGCGCCCACCCGCTTCCTGTTTTTCACCGGCAAGGGCGGCGTGGGCAAGACCTCGCTCTCCACCGCCACCGCCATTGCCGCTGGCCGACTCTGGCCAGCGCGTGCTGCTGGTCAGCACCGACGCGGCTTCCAACCTCGACGAAATGCTCGGCGTGCCGCTGTCCAACCAGCCGGTGGCCGTGCCCGGCGTGCAGCGGGCTGCACATGCTCAACATCGACCCCGACACCGCCGCCGAGGCCTACCGCCAGCGCGTGCTGGCGCAGCTGGAAGCCAACGCCAGCGACGAAGAGCGCCAGACCGTGCGCGAGCAGCTCTCGGGCGCCTGCACCACCGAAATCGCCGCCTTCGACGAGTTCGCCGCGCTGCTGGCGGGCGAGGGCGGGGAGGGCCAGTACGACCACATCGTGTTCGACACCGCGCCCACCGGCCACACGCTGCGCCTGCTGAGCCTGCCCAAGGCCTGGACCGGTTTCCTCGCCGGCAACGACCGCGGCGCTTCCTGCCTCGGGCCGCACTCGGGCCTGAAGATGCAGGAAGCCCGCTTCAACGCCGCGCTGAGAGCCCTGAGCGACCCGGCGCTGACCACCGTGGTGCTCGTCACCCGGCCCGACCCGCGCCCCATGCAGGAAGCCGCGCGCACCGCCGAGGAACTGCGGCACCTGGGCCTGGCCAACCAGCGCCTGGCCATCAACGGCGTCTTCCATGCGACTGACCCCAATGACCCGATTGCGCGCGCCATCGAAGCGCTCGGCCAGCAGGCGCTCGCCACCATGCCCGACAGCCTGGCCCGCCTGCCGCGCGACGAGGTGCCGCTGCGCGCCTTCGACACCGTGGGCCTGCCGGCGTTGCGCGCGCTGCTCGGCTGACAACCACCGTTCGCCCTGAGCCTGTCGAAGGGCTCGCAACCCAGCTACCCGCGCTGCCCGCCGAACCGCTCGCCCGCCTGGCCGACGAACTCGCCGCCACGGGCCACGGCCTCATCATGGTCATGGGCAAAGGCGGCGTGGGCAAAACCACCATCGCCGCCGCGCTCGCCGTGGGCCTGGTGCAGCGCGGCCACAGCGTGCACCTCACCACCACCGACCCGGCGGCCCACGTGGCCGACGCGTTGAACGGCAGCCTCGAAGGCCTCAAGGTCGGCCGCATCGACCCCAAGGCCGAGACCGAGGCCTACATCGCCAAGATCATGGCCACGCGTGGCAAGGCGCTCGACGAACAGGGCCAAGCCCTGCTGCTCGAAGACCTGCAGTCGCCCTGCACCGAAGAGGTGGCCGTGTTCCACGCCTTCAGCCGCGTCGTCAACGAAGCGCGCACCGCCTTTGTGGTGCTCGACACCGCGCCCACCGGCCACAGCCTGCTGCTCATGGACGCCACCGGCGCCTACCACCGCCAGATGGTGCAGCAATACGAAGGCAAGGCAGGCACGCGCACACATCATCACGCCGCTGATGCGCCTGCAAGACGCTTCTCTGACCCGCGTGATCATCGTCACCCTGCCCGAAGTCACGCCCGTGAGCCAGGCCGCCGCCCTGCAAGACGACCTGCGCCGCGCCCAGATCGAACCCTGGGCCTGGGTCATCAACAAAAGCATCGCCGCCACCGGCACCACCGACCCGCTGCTGCAGGCCCGGCTGGCGGGCGAAATTCGGCAGACCGAGCGCATCGCCAACGGTCTGGCGCAGCGCACGTTTGTGTTGCCCTGGCTGCCTGATGCGCCGGTGGGTGTGGCGGCGCTGGGGCGCTTGGTTGAAGGTAAATCGTTGATTTAAAACCAGTTTCCGTATAAATTCCAGTTTATGGAAATTGAACGGAAACACATCACCTTTCAAGACATTGGCGATGACGCGCGCCGCCAGTACATCGACGCTCGCGCCACTTTTGAAGCCTTGGAAGCAGCCGAAGCAAAGGCGGCCACCGTGCGCGGCGGCATGTACTGGAAAAGCGCCAAAGGCGCCGACTATTTGGTGCGAACAAGCGCCGGCAATGCGCAGAAGAGCCTGGGGCCGCGAAGTGCCGAGACCGAAGCCATCCACCTGGTTTCACGGCCCGCAAGGCCGAAGTCCAGGCGCGAACAAAAGACCTTCGCGAAGCGCTCACCCGCCACCAGCGCATGAACCGCGCGCTTTTTGTGGGCCGCGTGCCCACCATCGTGGTCGACATCCTCAACATGCTGAAGAAAACGGGCGTTGCGGAGCATTTCACCGTGGTCGGTACCCATGCCTTGTACGCCTACGAAGCTGCCGCAGGTGTTCGGGTGGAAAGCGCGGCGGTGGCCACGCGCGATGTGGACCTGCTCTGGGACACCCGCAAGCACCTCAAACTCACCACGCAGCTCAAACGCCTGGACTCGTCGATGCTGTCGTTGCTGCGCAAGGTCGACAAAACCTTCACCCTCATCGACGACCAGCTTTACACCGCCGTCAACAGCAACGGTTTTGAGGTGGATATCCTGCGCCGAGAGACCCAGGAGCAAGACCCACACCCGGTCAAACTCACCGACGCCGAAGAAGATTTCTGGGTGGTGCAGGCCCCCAATGCCGAACAACTGGTCAGCGCACAGCGCTTCTCGGCCATGGTGGTGGGAGCCACCGGCCACATGGCGCGCATGAACACGGTGCACCCGCTCGCGTTTGTGAAGTTCAAACAATGGCTGTCTCAGCGGCCAGACCGCGACCCGCTCAAGTCGGGCCGCGACACGCTTCAAGCCAACACCGTGGAGCAACTCGTGAGCGAATACCTGCCGCAGCTGTCCACAGCGGAACGCGCATGAGCGCCACCCCTAGAATGCAACAAGAGGAAACAACGACAAAGTCGATCGAATGACGCCAGAGGCTCGTGCCCGCCAGACCATCGATGCGCTGCTCACCGCGGCGGGCTGGCACGTCTGCCATGTGGCCAACGCCAACATCCACGCGGCGGTGGGCGTCGCCATCCGCGAATTCCCCCTCAACCCCGGCCACGGCTTCGCCGACTACCTGCTCTACGTCAACGGCAAAGCCTGCGGCGTGATCGAAGCCAAGAAGGAAGGCGCCACGCTCAGCGGCGTGGAGGTGCAAAGCGCCCGCTACGCCCAGGGCCTGCCCGCCGCCTTGCCCGCCTGGCGCCGGCCGCTGCCCTTCGTGTTCGAGTCCACCGGGGTCGAAACCCGCTTCACCAACGGGCTCGACCCGCGCCCCGCGCCCGCCCGTGTTTGCCTTCTTCCGGCCCGAGCTGCTGGTGCAGTGGCTGGCCTACCTGCCGCCTGCAGCCGCAAGGCAACGTCGCCGCCGCACCGACCCGACCAGGACGCCGGCCACCTTCCTCGCCCGCCT
The DNA here is from genome assembly GCA_963831255.1 of uncultured beta proteobacterium. Lineage (GTDB taxonomy): Bacteria > Pseudomonadota > Gammaproteobacteria > Burkholderiales > Burkholderiaceae_C > Hydrogenophaga. The sequence continues at coordinate 244,696 of CAWHPI010000001.1, forward strand.
GCAGCACATGCCCCCGCTGGTCACCGAATGGGGCCAGGGCGGCGCCAGCTTCCAGCTCTGGCCCGCGCAGATCACCGCCATCCACAACCTGGAAACCAGCCTCGCCGCCAACAAGCCGCGCGCCCTGATCCAGATGGCCACCGGCAGCGGCAAAACCTTCACCGCCATCAGCTTCATCTACCGGCTCATCAAGTTCGGCGGCGCGCGGCGCGTGCTGTTTCTGGTGGACCGCGGCAACCTCGCGCGCCAGACCAAGAAAGAGTTCGACGCCTACGCCTCGCCCGCACAACGCCTACAAGTTCGGCGAAGAGTTCATCGTCCAGCACCTGCAGGGCAACCAGCTCGACGGCAGCGCCCGCGTGGTCATCTGCACCATCCAGCGCATGTTCAGCATGCTCAAGGGCAAAGAGCTGCCCGAAGAGGCCGACGAAGAAAGCACCGAAGGCGCCGAGGCCCTGTTCAAAGACCCCGAGCCCATCGGCTACAACCCGGCCATCCCCATCGAGAGCTTCGACATCGTCGTCACCGACGAAGCCCACCGCAGCATCTACAACCTCTGGCGCCAGGTGCTGGAGTACTTCGACGCCTACCTCATCGGCCTCACCGCCACGCCCAACAAACAGACCTTCGGCTTCTTCAACCAGAACCTCGTCATGGAATACGGCCACGCCCAGGCCGTGGCCGACGGCGTCAACGTCAACTACGACGTCTACCGCATCAAGACCGAAGTGACCGAAGCCGGCGCCAAGGTGGACAAAGGCTACTGGCTGGAAACGCAAGACAAAGCCACCCGCCGCAAGACCGCCTGGCAGCTCGACGAAGACTTTGAATACGACGCCCACCGAGCTGGACCGCGCCGTGCAGACGCCCGACCAGATCCGCACCGTGGTGCGCACCCTGCGCGACCAGTGGCAGGTGGACCTGTTCCCCAGCCGCAGGAACTGCCCAAGACCCTCATCTTTGCCAAGGACGACAACCACGCCGAAAAGATCGTCGAAATCCTGCGCGAAGAGTTCGCGCGCGGCAATGAGTTCGCCCAGAAGATCACCTACCGCACCACCGGAGCCAGCCCCGAACAGCTCATCAAAGACTTCCGCACCGCCTACTACCCGCGCGTGGCGGTGACCGTGGACATGATCGCCACCGGCACCGACATCAAGCCGGTCGAAATCGTCATGTTCATGCGCTCGGTGAAAAGCCGCAGCTTCTTCGAGCAGATGAAAGGCCGGGGCGTGCGCGTGTGCCAGCCCACCGACCTCATGGCCGTCAACCCCGGCGAGCAGCTGCGCAAAGACCACTTCGTCATCGTCGACTGCGTGGGCGTCTGCGAGCGCGACAAGACCGACAGCCGCCCCATGGACCAGAAAAGAGCGTGCCGCTCGACAAGCTGCTGCAAGCCGTGGCCCTGGGCAATGTGGAAGACGAAGTGCTCTCCAGCGTGGCCGCCCGCCTGAGCCGCCTGGGCAAAGACATCAGCGAAGCCGACCACGCCAAAGTCATCGAAGCCAGCGGCGGCCACAGCCTCAAAGACCTGGCGCGCGGCATCGTGAACGCGCTCAACGCCGAGGCCAACAGCGAAGACCAGAGCCCCGCCCAGCTAGAAGCCACCCTGCGCCAGGCCGCCCAACCCTTCAGCAACCCCGCGCTGCGCGAGCTGATCCTGAAGCTCAAGCAAAAGGCCGATCTCATCATCGACACCGTCACCAGCGACAAGCTGGTGAGCGCCGGCTTTGCCGAAGGCAGCGACCGCGCCCAGGCGCTGGTGCAAAGCTTCGAAGCCTTCATCCAGCAGCACAAAGACGAAATCACCGCGCTGCAAATCCTCTACAACCGCCCGGTGCGCGCGCCGCTGAAGTTTGAAGACATCCAGGCCCTGGCCGACGCCCTGCACAGCCCGCCGCACCTCATTGACGAGTCCGCCCTCTGGCAGGCCTACGCCGCGCTGCAAAAAGGCAAGGTCAAAGGGAGCAACCAGAAACGCCTGCTCACCGACATCGTCAGCCTCGTGCGCTTTGCCATGCAGCAAGACAACGAACTCGTCCCGTACCCCGAGCGCGTGCAGGCCAACTTCAAGGCCTGGCTCGCGCAACACGGCCAGCCCTTCACCCCCGAACAACAACACTGGCTCGAAATGATCCGCGACCACATCGCCGCCAACCTCGGCATCGACATGGAAGACTTCAGCTACGCCCCCTTTGAGCAGGAAGGCGGGCTGGGCAAGGTGCACCAGCTGTTTGGCGCGGAGCTGCCGCAGGTGATTGAAGCGCTGAATCGGGAGTTGGCGGCGTGATGGTCAGTGCGCAGTTGGGTGAAGTTGCGGAAGTGGTCTCAGGCGTTGGGTTTCCCAAAGAGCTTCAGGGGCTCGCAAACGGTGATGTCCCAGTTTTTAAGGTTGGAGATATTTCGAACGCGGTCAAGGCAGGTACTCGCTTTCTGCGCAACTCACGGAACAACGTAAGCTCTGATACGGCGCGCCGTCTTTCGACCAAGTTGATGCCTGTTGGGACGACGGTGTTCGCAAAGATTGGTGAGGGGCTAAAGCTCAATCGGCGAGCCGTTCTTGCGCAAGCATCGCTCGTAGACAACAACGTTATGGGTCTCGTACCGAAAAGCGGTGTTGTCACTTCGGAGTACATCTACTACTTCATGCAGACGGTCGACCTCGGCGAGCTGTCCCAAGCAACTGCCGTTCCGTCTGTACGCAGAGTCCGATGTGGTTCAGATCCCGATTCCAGTTCCTTCACTGGACGTTCAGCGGGAAATCGTCGCCGAAATCGAAAAGCAGTTCTCCCGTCTCGACGAAGCCGTCGCCAACCTCCAGCGCGTCAAGGCCAACCTCAAACGCTACAAAGCCGCCGTCCTCAAAGCCGCCGTCGAAGGCCGCCTCGTAGAAACCGAAGCCAGCCTCGCCCACCGCGAAGGGCGCAGCTACGAAACTGGTGAACAGCTTTTGCAGCGGATTCTGGAGGAGCGGCGGAGCCAATGGATCGGACGGGGCAAGTACAAGGAACCAGGGGTGCTGCCCGTAACGAGCCGTATCGATTTGCCTAAGGGATGGGTGTGGGTCACGCTAGAGCAGTTGCATTTGCAGATTGCCGACGTGGATCACAAGATGCCAAAGGCACAGGCGGACGGCATCCCATATGTCAGTACCAAAGATTTTTTTGGTGATGAAGGCATCGATTTCGCTGGCGCGAAGCGCATTTCAATTGAGAACTATGAGGCGCTTTGTCGCAAAGTGAAGCCTGAGAGTGGCGACGTTCTACTCTCGCGATATGGCACGGTCGGCGAGGTCAGAGTTGTGACTGGCGATCTACCGTTTCAAGCTTCGTACAGCGTTGCGATCCTCAAACCCGTTCGGAAGCTGGTACCGATCAGATTCTTGACCGCTGCGTTGCGGTCTGAGGTGGTGGTGGCCCAAATCAAGCGAGATGTGCGTGCCACAGCTCAACCAGATTTGGGGTTGGCCCACATTCGGCAATTTGTAGTTCCCTTGCCCCCGTTGAATGAGCAACTGCGTATTGTTGAAGAGCTTGATCGCCGTCTGTCCATCGTCGGCGAAGTCGAAGCCGAGGTCGATGCGAACCTCCAGCGCGCGCAGGCCTTGCGGCAAGCCACCTTGAGCAAGATGTTTGCGGCCGTCCATGTCTAAGCACGAACCGGTCGTCGAGTCTGACCAGTTGCGCATGCCGCATGCGGCATTGCTGCCCGATCGCCGCAGCGACGGTTTGGGTGGGCTGCGACCGGATGGGTCGATCGGCACGGTCACGCTGGAGGACCGCTACGACGTGATCAAGACGTGTGTGCTGAGCGAGGCGGTTCCGCTTGACGTGCGGGTGCATTTCGAGACGGCGAAGAACCTCTATCTCTATGCCTGGTTCGTCTATCGCTTCTTCCCGGTGGCCGAGAAGCATGTCTTGGCGACCCTTGAGTTCGCGCTGCGTGAACGCCTGGTGCTGTTGTCTCCAGATCGGTACGGGCGTGGCGTCGAATGGGTACCAGGGTTGGCCAAGATGTTCAAACAAGCGCGTGATGACAAGTTGATATCTAACCATGGCATGCGGGCATATCACCGTCACGCGATGGGGCGCGCACGCGAGCGGGTTTCCGATGGCGCCACGCGACAGTTGATGGAAAGCGGGGCGGAGTTTGTCGAATACGACCCGGACAGTGCGGCGCCTATGGAGCAGGACTATTCCTGGGATGCGCTTGCAACCTATCTGGAGACCTTGCCTGCGATTCGGAATATGCATGCGCACGGCAGTTCAAACTTGCACGCGACAGTATTGGGTACGTTTGAGATCGTGACGGATCTGGTCAATCAGCTTTTCCCACCCCCGGCGTCTGATGCGCAACGTCTTTGACCAGTACGAGCAGCCGGAAAACCGGCTCACGCATGCGCTGCTGTGCAGTCTGGACGCGGACAGGCGTTTGCTCGCCGCTTTCGTGCGTTGGGTCACGGGTGCGTCCAGCGGCAAGGGTGATCTGGAGGTGCTGGAGCAGACGCTTCCCGGCGATGCCATGCCCGCGCTTGGAGAGGGCGATCGGCGCGGTATCCCGGATGGTTGCATTACCGATGGCGCTGGCTGGGCGCTGCTCATTGAAAGCAAGCTCATCAACCGCTGGGACCCGGAACAACTGCGGCGGCATCGCGCGAGTGCCGAGCGTCACGGTCTGGTGGACATCACCATGCTTTGCCTCACGGTAGGTCGCAGCACGCAGACCGTGCCAGCGGGCTGTGTGGCGGAGACCTGGAGTGAGGTGTACACCTGGCTACATACCCATACGGCGGCATCAGAATGGGCGCGCCGGTGCCGCGAGTATTTTGAAGTGATCGAGGCGCAGCTGATCGAGCGCAATGGGCTGTCTGGAGGGGCCATCACCATGTTTGCTGGTATTCCGTTTGACGAGGAACGACCGTACAGCTACCCGCAAGCCAAGCGGGTGCTGGGCTTGCTGCGGACACTCTTGCTGGAAGATGAGGCGCTCAAGCGCGACCTGGGGGTTGACGCCTTGAATCCCGGGCGAGGTGCCATTACCGGCAGCAAAGGCCGGCTGGTCTGGGACTTCATTGGCTTTGTTGGTGCCCAGGGCGTGGATGCCTTCACCAAGTATCCCCACTTGACTCTTGGCGTCCTGGACGACCGCTTTGAGGCGATGCTGACGGTGCCCAATGGCGTGCCGGCGTCGCTTCGCCGCGCAATCCTTGGCCAGTCGTTCGAGGCGTTCGAGCGCCGGGGTCGAGAGCGCCACGCGGGGGATTGCGGCGGTGGCGAAGATGGCGCCGGGCTTGCGGCCGGTCGTTAACCTGGTCCAACGGCATTACCCTTCGCAGCGGTCGGAGCCCATCTATGACGCGGTGCTGCGGTTTGACCCGCGGACGGCCTTTGAGCCGGCGCACGGGGTGAAGGTGGACGTCAAGCCGCAGCCGCAATGGCTGCGCCTGGCCTATGAGGTTCTGGAGAGCCGGAAGTCGAACCTCCAGCTCCAGATCGGGGCGGAGTTCATGTACGCGAGCTGTGAAGCTGTGCGAACCGAGAAGATCGCCGATGCGGTGGCCGCTGTCTGGCGAGCGTGCCAGCCCTTTCTTGCGGAAATGGAAGCCAGCGGTGGTACCCGCTGAACCCATGGTACCGGGTGGAGTTCATGGATTTTCCAGTTCGACCGGATCTCGAATTCAACGCGAACAAGACTTCAGGAAGGGGTAGATGAAAGAACAACACCTGCTGGTGGACTACGAAAACGTCCAGCCATCGATTGAAGACCTGCTGAAGCTGGCGCCCAAGCTCACCGATGTGTGGCTGTTTCACGGGCCCAACCAGATCAAGCGCGCCAAACAATTGCAGGCGGCGCACGAACGCGTGACGCTGGTGCCGCACTCGGGCAAGGGCAAGAACGCGCTGGACTTTCACCTGTCGTTCTACCTGGGCTACGTGGCGGCCAAACACCCTGAGGCCAACCTGATGGTGGTGGCCAACGACAAGGGCTACGACGCCATGATCGGCCACGCCAAAGACCTCGGCTTCACCGCCACGCGCGTGGGCTTCAAGGCGAAGAAGGCGCCTGCGGCCAAGAAGGCCGCAGCGCCCGCCAAGAAGGTGGCGGCAGCCAAGCAGGCGCCTGCCAAGAAGGCGAAAGCGGCGCCGGCGCCGCAGAAGCAAGCGACGAAAGCCGTGCAACCCGCCAAGGCGCCCGAAGCGAAAAAGGCACCGGTCAAGTCAGCGGCGGCCCCGGCTGCGCCGGCCAAAAAGGCGCCTGCCAAGAAAGCACCCGCCAAGAAGGCCGCAGCCAAGAAAGCCGCAGCAAAGCGGCGCCGACCAAGCAGGCGCCTGCGGCCAACGCGGCGGCGAGCCCGGCAGACAAGGTGCTGGAGCGGGCCACAAAAGCACTGTCCAAGATGGGCAAGAATCGCCCGACCAAGCTCGGCAAGCTGCTGCGCCACCTGAAATCCATCGTGGGGCAGGGCGCAACCGAGGCCGATGCCGATGCCCTTTCGCGCCGGCTGGAGGCGGCGAAGGTGATCCAGGTGGTGGGTGATCTGGTGTTGTATCCCTGATGGCGAAGCTTGGTTGAGGGACTGTGTATAAATACAGTTCACCAGATTGCCATCCTTTAAAATTACCATTATGGTAAATTTCAGCATCCTTTCCGAGTACAGTGGTGGTCCGGAACCTGGAGACAGGGTCAAGATCGGTAGCGGTCCGCTGTATGCGTTGCAGAGGATTCAAGCCTTGGTTGCTGGCGCGGGGCAGGTGGTTTTGTGGACGCGCAAGTGTCGGCGAGACGTGCAGAACCTGGGTTGGGATGCCGATGATGTTGCACAGATGCTTGGCAGTTTGACGGCCAAGCACTACATCGATTCGGAATGGTGTGACAACGGGCAGGGCGCATGGGCGGCGTGCGACGCATACGAGGTTCTACGCCGCGAGTGGGTCGCTGCTGCTCACAGAGAATTTGACATTCGGTATTTTTTGAAATTTGCGATTGGGAAGACAGGAGCATTGGTGTTGACCGTGTCCTGCCATACCTGAAGACCTGGAGGTCTCTATGAACACAGAATTGCAATGCCCCATTTGCGGGGCTGGGCACGTGACAGCTCACGTGGACGATCTGGAAACGGAATACAAAGGTGAAAAGGCTAAGGTGCCATCGCACTACCTGTTGTGCGATGCCTGCGGCTCCGACTTTGCTGGCGCGAACGAGATGCGTGCCAACAAACGCGCCGTGATGGCGTTTCGCAAGCAGGTCGATGGCTTGTTGACGGGTGCCGAGATCGTTGCACTTCGCACGCGCTACAAGCTCAACCAGAAGCAGGCAGCGCGTCTGTTTGGCGGCGGCCCCGTGGCGTTCAGCAAATACGAGAACGACGACGTTGCTCACTCGGAGGCGATGGACAAGCTTTTGCGACTTGTGTCGCGAAGCGAGGCCGCCTTCTGGGAGCTGGCAGAGCAAGAGGGCCTGACTGCTGAACTGCAGCCAGCCAAGGCGCCGGAGCACATCGTCTTTGCCAGGAAGCTCTCCAGCAATGTGATCGTGGCCAACTTCGGCAACGGGGGCTTTCGGCCTTCGCCGTCTGCGGGGATGCATGCCTATCAGGCTGGTGCGCATGGTGCTGAGCATGACGCCGGAGCGCTGGCATGGAAGTAGTTGAGCAGCGCCCGCGCTTGATGTCGCTGCGAGTGACGCACTTCCATGGCGATAACACGGCCCCGGCTCACCCGCCGCAACAGTTGAAGCTGGAACTGACGCAGGAGATCGAGGTTGGCTTGGGTTCTTCCCTTGCGTCTGATGGGCCTATGCTGGCTTTGGTGAAGGTGGCACTGCGGGCCTCAGCCACGACGCCTGAAGGCGCCGCCACGGGTGCAGAGTTTGAGGGTCGCTATGAGGGCAAGTTTGAGTACCCTGCTGGTGTGACAGAAGAGCAGATCGCGGCCCGCTTTGTCACAGAGCCCTATCAATACGTGTTGGTGGCCCAGGTAGTGCCGCTGGCCATGACGCATTTCCGCCGCGAACTGCAAGCCATGGGCCTGGATGCGCGCGAGCTGCCGTTGGGGTTGTGACGTGGGGCCCGTTGAGGCTTCGAACACATGAGATGTTGCTTGCAGTGAGTTTGGTCTGACGCTACATTCTGTATTCGTTATTCGCGAATAAAGATCAATGCTGCTGAAGCCCCAAGACTTGCTGGTTGCGCTCAAGTTGGTTGCCCTGGGTGGTGAGCGGTGGACCTATGCGCGCCTCGCAAAGGACTTGGGGTTGAGCGTTTCGGAGTCCCATGCATGCGTACAACGCGGGTTGCGCTCGGGTTTGCTTTTGCAAAACCACGATATCCAGTTGTTGGGGGAGGTCGAGCGGGAAGATGTGTTGAGCGATCGCATTTACAAGGTGCGTGGTCGCCAACGCCGAAGTCGTGATGCCCTGGTGTCCGACAATCCCGCGCGGCCACACCCTCGGGTGTTGTCGGAGTTCGCCATTTACGGCGCCCGAATTGCGTTTGTGCCGGAGCGCACGCCGGTCACTACCGGGGTGCCGACAAGCCACAGTGCGCCGGCCTTCGCAGGGGTGTTCGCCCCTGGTTCGCAGGACTGTGTATGGCCTCACCCAAATGGAAAGGTTCGCGGTCTGGGCATCGAACCGTTGCACCCTTGCGCGCCCTTCGCGGCCATGCAAGATGCAAAGCTCTATGAAATGTTGGCTTTGCTGGATGCTTTGCGCGTGGGCCGGGCCAGAGAGCGCGGAATGGCGCGGGAGCGCCTGCAGACCCTACTTGATCCCGACTCACCCAGACCCGTAAAGCCACCTCCGCAGGGTTAACGACCAATACAACGAATGAACACCAACACCCATTCCCTCGTCCAGAAGCTCTGGAACTACTGCAACGTGCTGCGCGACGACGGCATGAGCTATGGCGACTATGTGGAGCAGCTCACCTACCTGCTGTTCCTGAAGATGGCACACGAGCGCAGCCAGCCGCCGCACAACCAGCCGAGCATCGTGCCCGAGGGCTACGGCTGGCCCGACGCTGCTGGCGCGCGATGGCGACGCGCTGTTTGACCACTACCGCCACACGCTGGAGCGGCTGGGCATGGAGCGCGGCACGCTGGGGTTGATCTTTGCCAAGGCGCAGAACAAGTTTCAAGACCCAGCCAAGCTGCGCCGGGTGGTGGCGGATTTGATTGACACCGAGACCTGGACAATCCTGGGCGCCGACGTGAAGGGTGACGCGTATGAAGGCCTGCTGGAGCGCAATGCGCAAGACACCAAGAGCGGAGCCGGCCAGTACTTCACGCCACGCGCGCTCATCCAGGCCATGGTCGACTGCATCGCACCGCAGCCAGGCGAAACGATTTGCGATCCGGCCTGTGGCACGGGCGGCTTCCTGTTCACCGCCCACAACCACATCACCGCGCACCACAAGAACCTCACGCGCGACCAGCTCAAACACCTGAAGGAAAAGGCCTTCATCGGCTACGAGCTGGTGCAGGCCACAGCGCGGGTCTGCGCCATGAACCTGATGCTGCACGGCATTGGCTCTGAAAAGTCGGTACCGGTGGTGGTGGGCGATGCACTGGGGTCGACCCAGGCACGCGGTTTGACGTGGTGCTGGCCAACCCGCCGTTTGGCAAGAAGAGCAGCACGGTGATCGTGGGCGAAGACGGTCGCACCAGCACCGAAAAAGACATCATCGAGCGCGACGATTTCTGGGCCACCACGAGCAACAAGCAGCTCAACTTCGTGCAGCACATCAAGACGCTGCTGGCCACGCACGGCCGCGCGGCGGTGGTGCTGCCCGACAACGTGCTGTTCGAAGGCGGGGCGGGCGAAACCATTCGCAGACGCTTGCTGCACGAGTGCGATCTGCACACGCTGCTGCGCCTTCCCACAGGTTTGTTTTACGCGCAGGGCGTGAAGGCCAACGTGCTGTTCTTCGACAAGAAGCCGGCCAGCGAAACGCCCTGGACCAAGAAGCTCTGGATCTACGACCTGCGCACCAACAAGCACTTCACGCTCAAGACCAACCCGCTGCGGCGCGAGGACCTTGAAGAATTCGTGATGCTCTACAACGCGGCCAATCGCCAGCAGCGCCAGGCCACCTGGAGCGCGGAGCAGCCCGAAGGCCGCTGGCGCGCCTACAGCCATGAAGACATCACCGCCCGCGACAAAGCGAGCCTGGACATCTTCTGGCTCAAGGACGACTCGCTGGCCGACAGCGACAACCTGCCCGCCCCCGAGGTGATCGCTCAGGAAATCGTGGAAGACCTGCAGGCCGCGCTGGAGCAGTTCAAGCTGATTGCGGGCGACCTCGGCGCAGAGGTAAGCGAACCAGCCTGAGCGTCTGCGCTCAGCGATCCACGGGGTTGGCCGCCGCCATCGCCCGCAAATCCGGCTTGTAGATCTTGCCCACGTTGGTCATGGGCAGGGCGTCCAGAATCGTCACGCGCTTGGGTCTCGCGGGCGGTTCGTCCACCCCGGCGCACACGAAGGCCAGCAGCTCGTCTTCCGTGGCCACGGCGCCGGGGATGAGGCTGGCGAAGACCACGGGCAGTTCGCCGGCGTAGGCGTCGGGGGCGCCCACGGCGGCGCAGAGCAACACGGCGGGGTGGGCGGCCAGGGCGTCTTCGATCACCTTGGGGTCGATGTTGTGGCCGCTGCGGATGATGAGGTCTTTGCTGCGGCCGCTCAGGTGCAGGCGCTCCTGCTCGTCGATGAAGCCGAGGTCGCCGGTGGCGAGCCAGCCATCTGGCGTGAACGCGTGGCGGTTGTCTGCCTCGTCCAGAAAACCGGAAAACAGGTTGGGGCTCTTGAACAGCACCATGCCGCTCTCGCCGGGTGGCAGCTCGCGGTTGCTGGCGCCGCCTTGTTCGTCCAGCGCCACGATGCGCCATTGCGTGTAGGGCAGGCGGATGCCGACGCAGCCCGGGGGCGCGACAACTGGAGGACCTTCGCCCTGCGGGCTGCGGTGCGAGCTTGCTTGGGAACGGCCCGGCGCGGCGCTCATGCCGGGCGGGGTGATGGTGGAGATGCCGGCCATCTCGGTCATGCCCAGGCTTTCGTGCACCTGGATGCCGATCAGCTGCCTGAGCTTGGCGGCGAGTTCACCGGGCATGGGCGCGGCACCGGTGCGGCCGTAGCGCAGGCTGGAAATGTCGGCATCGCCCACCGGCACGTTGGCCAGCGCGGCGAGCACGGTGGGCACACCGGTGAGCACCGTGGCGCGGTGGGCTTCCACCAGCTTCCAGAAGTTGGCGATCACGGCCTTGTTGCGGAACAGCGCGGGCGTGGGGATCACGGTTTCAGCGCCGGCGCTCAGCGAGGTGAGCGAGCCCGGCAGCACGCCGGCCACGTGGAACAGCGGGTAGCCGTTGATGGCCACGTCGTCCACGCGCACGCCTTGCAGCTGCACGCAGACCCAGGCGGTGAAGACCTGGGCGCCGTGGCTGTGGCGCGCGAGCTTGGGCGCGCCGGTGGTACCGCCGGTGTGGAAGTAGGCGGCGATGTCGGTGGGCGCAATCCGGCGACCGCTGACCAGGTGGTCGTCTGGCTCTGCGGCGATGAGGGCATGGAAATCGGCACAGCCGGCAGGCAGGTCGGTTGCCGCCATGTCGCCATGCGGCGTGACCCGCAACACGGTGTGCAGCGTGGGCACATGCGCGCGAACACGCAGGGCCTTGGCCCACAGGCTGTGGTCGCCTTCGGTGGTGTCGTCGCCCCAGGCGATGAGCACGCGGGCCTTGGCCGCGTTCATCAGCGAGGCGAGTTTTTCGTCGCTCAGCAGCGGGTTGAGCGGCTGCACGATGCCCGCGGCCGCGCCACCCCACAGGGCCAGGTGGTATTCCAGGCAGCCGGGCAGCAACACCGCCACCGCGTCACCGGGCTGCAAGCCCAGGCGGTGCAGGGCGTTGGCGGTCTGGTGAACGCGCGCGAGCAGTTCCGAATACGACCAGCGCACGGCCGGCGCACCCGGCTCGGCCGAGGGCAGGAAGGTGAGGGCGGTCTTGTCGCCGAAAGCGTGCGCGCTGTTGCGGATCAGCTCGTAGGTGCTGCGCGGGCGGATGGCCTCGGCCAGCGGGGTGGCTTCGAGCAAGCGCACATCGGCGGGCGTGCGCACCGGGCGAACCGGCGCGAAGGGGGCGTCAAACGCGGGCCCATGGCCTGGCTTGGGGCCAGCGGGCGACGACTCGGGGTGGGGTGTGTTCATGGGCGTTCCAGAGGGAAGGCCCATTGTGGTCTGCGCCTGTTCGCGGCGCAGTCACCTCGGCATGCTCAGGCGCGGGGCTGGCGCGCGGCTGGCGTGGCGTAGAAACGGGGCTGGCCCTTGCGAAAGTAGCGAAGGCGGGTCAGGAAAGCAAACACGGTGTACATGGAAAACGGTGCCGGGGAACGGCTTCAACAACAGAAGTCCTTAGGGTAAGGGTTAACCCTAGGCTTTCAAGCCGCGTACCGGAAACGCCCATGCCGACTGCGCATGAGGCGATGTACCCAAAAAAGAAGGGAGCCCTTGGGCTCCCTTCTGTTCTGGCGATCGGGCTCGATTACATCGAGTCGATGAAGCTGCGCAGCTTGTCGGAGCGGCTGGGGTGCTTGAGCTTGCGCACCGCCTTGCTCTCGATCTGGCGGATGCGCTCGCGCGTGACGTCAAACTGCTTGCCCACTTCTTCCAGCGTGTGGTCGGTGGACATTTCGATGCCGAAACGCATGCGCAGCACCTTGGCTTCGCGCGGCGTGAGGCTGTCGAGGATGTCCTTGACCACCTCGCGCAGGCCAGCCTGCATCGCGGCCTCGATGGGCGCGGTGTTGGCCTGGTCTTCGATGAAGTCGCCCAGGTGCGAATCGTCGTCGTCGCCGATCGGCGTTTCCATGGAGATCGGCTCTTTGGCGATCTTCATGATCTTGCGGATCTTCTCTTCGGGCATCTCCATCTTTTCGGCCAGGATGGACGCATCGGGCTCAAAACCGTGCTCCTGCAGGTGCTGGCGGCTGATGCGGTTCATCTTGTTGATGGTCTCGATCATGTGCACCGGAATGCGGATGGTGCGCGCCTGGTCGGCGATCGAGCGCGTGATGGCCTGGCGGATCCACCAGGTGGCGTAGGTCGAGAATTTGTAGCCGCGGCGGTATTCGAACTTGTCCACCGCCTTCATCAGACCAATGTTGCCTTCCTGGATCAGATCGAGGAACTGCAGGCCGCGGTTGGTGTACTTCTTGGCGATCGAGATCACCAGGCGCAGGTTGGCCTCGATCATCTCTTTCTTGGCGCCGCGCGAGGTGTGCTCGCCCTCGTTCATGCGCTTGTGAATGTCTTTCAGGTGCGACAGCGGCACCACCACGCTGGCCTGGATGTCGGCCAGACCTTGCTGCAGTTCCTGCACCGGCGGGATGTTGCGCTCCATCACCACGCTCCACGGCTTGCCCGCTGCCGCCTGCTTCTCGACCCACTTCTGGTTGAGCAGGTTGGCCGGGAAGTCGGCGATGAACTTTTCCTGCGGCATGCCGCACTTGTCCACGATGATGCGGCGCAGTTCGCGCTCTTTCTTGCGCACCTCGTCCACCTGGTTGCGCATGGTGTTGCTCAGGCGCTCGATGGTTTTGGCGGTGAAGCGGATCGACATCAGCTTCTCGGTGATCGCCTGCTGTGTCTTCAGGTAGGCCGGTGTGCCGTAGCCTTCCTTGTCGTAGATCTTGTGCAGCTTCTCGAACAGCGCACGCATGGCATCGAAGCGCTCCAGCGCTTCGCGCTTGAGTTCTTCGAGTTTGCGCGTGAGCGCCTTGGAGCCACCCTTGCCGTCGTCGTCGTCTTCTTCGTCGTACTCGTCGAAGTCTTCTTCGGCCACGTAGTCGTCGGCCTCGTTGGCGTCGGCAAAACCGTCCACCACGGTGGAAATCCCGACCTTGCTGGTCGGGTCGCGGATCTCTTCGGCAATGGCCAGAATTTCGGCGATCGTGGCCGGGCTCTCGCTGATGGCGTCCATCATGTCGGTCAGGCCGCCTTCGATGCGCTTGGCGATTTCGATCTCGCCCTCGCGCGTCAGCAGCTCGACCGTGCCCATTTCGCGCATGTACATGCGCACCGGGTCGGTGGTGCGGCCGAACTCGCTGTCCACGGTGGACAGGGCGGCCTCGGCTTCTTCTTCGGCTTCTTCTTCGGTGGCAGCCGGAGGGCCGTTGTCGGTGAGATCAGCGCCTCGGCGTCGGGCGTCTGCTCGTAGACGGCCACACCCATGTCGTTCAGCAGGCGATCACGACTTCCAGCGTCTCGGCATCGACCAGCTTGTCGGGCAGGTGGTCGTTGATTTCGCCGTGCGTCAGGTAGCCGCGGGTCTTGCCCAGCTTGATCAGGGTCTTGAGGTGGTCACGGCGGTTCTTGGCTTCTTCTTCGGACAGGACGGTCTCGTCCAGACCGAATTCCTTCATCAGCGCGCGCTCTTTGGCCTTGCTGATCTTCATGCGCAGCGGCTTGACCTTCTCGACCGGCTGGGTGGTGTCGGTGACCGCTTCTTCCGGTTCGCCCTCCAGGTCGTCCTCGATGTCGGACATGTCGGTGTCGTCGTCGTCATTGCGCGACTTGCCCTTGGCGCCTGGCTTGCGGCCCGTTGGGGCCGGTTTGGCGGTGGCTGCCTTGGCCGGGCGGCCGGCTTTTTTCTTGGGCACGGCAGCGGCGTCCAGCGTCTCGATCTCGTCGGCGGGTGCCTTGCTGCGCACGGCAGCCTTGGCGGCGGGTTTGGCGGCGGCGGTCTTCGCGGGCGCCTTGGCGGGGGTCTTGGTGGTCACAGGGGCAGTTGCTTTCTTGGTCGGCGCTTTGGGCAAAGCGACGCTGGCTTTGGCGCTGGTCACGGCGCTGGTCTTGGCCTTGGTGGCAACTTTTGTGGCAGGGACGGCAGGCGTACTGGACTTCTTCGCAGGCATGAGGACCTCAAAAAAATGGACAGAAAAAAGGAACCGGCAGGAAGCACAAAAATCACCACCCGAGGCCACCAGTGCGCGAGGGCGCTGGGTTACGGGGTCGGCACGACGGCCCGGCTCTTGCCGGAAAAGACGGGCTCGCAAGCTGTTGGGGCGAACATTTGGTGTGCAGTCCTTGCGGGGTTCCGTCGGGACCGGTGGGGTCGCCGAGGTGGCCAGGAAGAGGTTCCGTGTCGCCCCTGTGTTGGGGTCAGGCCGGGCCCGGAGGTGCTGCTGTCGCGCTTGCGGTGCAAAACCGCAGATTATACCGATTGGCCGCTTTTCAAGGCCTTGTTGCGCGCCTTGATCTGTTCGTTGATCCGTTTGAACTCCTCGTAGGCCGAGGCATCGCCGCCTTGCACCCGCGCCGCCAGCAGCCCCGCCAGCGCCTCCAGCGCATCGCCGCGCAGCCGGTCCATCACATCGGCCAGTTCGGCCAGTTCCAGCGCCGGATCCGCGCCAGCCGTGGCCTGCTCGACCTGGGCGCAGACAAAGGCTTCGTGTTCGCTGCCCCGCAGCGCCTCGCGCAAAGCCGCCCAGGGCTGCGGGCCATGCTCATGCAACTGCGATTCGAGCCAGGCAAAGACCGGGCCGTGGGGCTCGGGCAGGTGGGCCAGCATGGCGTGGTCGTCGGCCGAGAGCTGGTCCCAGGCTTGCGCGTTGGCCAGCAGCAGGCCCACCGCGCGGTCGGCCCGGCTGCCGCCGGTCAGGCGCTGGCCCAGCATGCGCGGTGGTGGCGGGCTTTTGCGCCAGTCTTTCTGCCACTTCTTGAACGGTTTGGCGCTGCCGCCGGCGCCCGCATGGTGGCCCGTTGCCGCCACCGTCTGGGCATAGGGATCGTCGGCCGGGTGGATCGCCGGGCCTGCGCTGCGGTGGCCTTCGTAGCCGGGTGGTGCGGCCTCTTGCGATGCCTCGGCCTGGGCGGGGCGGCGCGAGCGCGGGGCGGCCGCCGGCCGCGTGTTGCCACAGCTGCAGCAAATCGGCGCTGCCCAGGCCGCAGGCCTCGGCCAGTTCGCCGATCAGCTGGCGCTTGAGGGCGCCATCGGGCAGGGCGCTCCAGAGCGGGCGTGCCTGCGAAGCCATGCGGGCGCGGCCTTCGGCCGAGCCGAGATCGCAGTCGGCGGCGGCGGCGTCGATCAGAAAGCGCGAGAGCGGCACCGCCGCTTTCACGGCCTGGGCAAAGGCTTCGCTGCCGTTGGCGCGGATGAAGCTGTCGGGGTCGTGCTCGGCGGGCAGAAAGAGAAACTTCACGCTGCGCGTGTCGCTGGCCAGCGGCAGGGCGGCATCCAGCGCCTTGCGCGCGGCGCGGCGGCCCGCGCCGTCGCCGTCGAAGCTGAACACCACCGCGTCGGTGAAGCGAAACAGCTTTTGCACATGGTCGGGCGTGCAGGCGGTGCCCAGCGTGGCCACGGCGTTGGCAAAGCCGAGCTGGGCGAGGGCGACCACGTCCATGTAGCCCTCGGTGACCAGCGCGTAGCCCGCCACCCGGATGGCGGTGCGTGCCTCGAACAGGCCGTAGAGTTCGCGGCCCTTGCTGAACACCGGGGTTTCGGGCGAGTTCAGGTATTTGGGTTCGCCCTTGTCGAGCACGCGCCCGCCAAAGCCAATGCACTCGCCCTTGACGTTGCGGATCGGGAACATGATGCGATCGCGGAAGCGGTCGTAGCGCTTGGCCTCGCCATCGGCCCCTTTTTCGTCGGCGTGTTCGATCACCAGGCCCGACTCCACCAGCAGCGGATCGGCGTAGTCGGGGAACACGCTGGCCAGGCTGCGCCAGCCCTCGGGCGCGTAGCCCAGCCCAAAGGTTTTGGCGACCTGGCCCGACAGCCCGCGGCCCTTGAGATAGGTCACGGCGCGCGGCGTGACCTTGAGCTGCTCAATGTAGGCGTGGGCCGCCTTGTCGAGCACGCTGTTGAGCGTGGCCTGCTTCTGGCGCTGCTGGGCGGCGCGCTCGCGGTCTTGCGGCGAGGCCTCGTCTTCCGGCACCTGCAGGCCGGTCTGCTGCGCCAGGTCTTTCACCGCCTCGATGAAGGTCATGCCGGCGTGTTCCATCAGGAAACCGATGGCGTTTCCGTTGGCGCCGCAGCCGAAGCAGTGATAGAACTGCTTGGTGGGGCTGACGCTGAAGCTCGGCGATTTTTCACCGTGGAACGGGCACAGGCCCATCAGGTTGGCGCCGCCCTTCTTGAGCTGCACGTAGCGGCCAACCACGTCGACCACATCGACGCGGTTGAGCAGTTCCTGGATGAAGGTCTGGGGGATGGCCACGGGGTATTCTCGCGCACGAGTCCAGAACCAGGAGACATGAGCATGACCAGCATCTACGACCAGGACCTGCCCCGCGTCGAGGCCAATTTCGCGCCGATCTCCCCGCTGTCGTTCATCGAGCGCACCGCCGAGGTCTACCCGCAGCGGCTGGCCATCGTGCACGGCGACCTGCGCCAGACCTGGGGTGAGACGTATGAGCGGGCGCGCCGCCTGGCCAGCGCCTTGCAGCGCGCGGGCATTGGCAAGAACGACACGGTGGCGGTGATGCTGCCCAACACGCCGCCCATGGTGGAGGCGCACTTTGGCGTGCCCATGGCCGGCGCGGTGCTCAACGCGCTCAACACCCGGCTGGATGCCGAAACCATCGCCTTCATGCTCGACCACGGCGAGGCCAAGGTGGTGATCGTCGATCCCGAGTTCGCGCCGACGATGCAAAAGGCGGTGGCCCTGCGCAAAGGCACGGCGCCCTTGCTGGTGATCGATGTGCAAGACGCGCTGTTCACGGGCAACACAGAGCCGATTGGCAGCGCCACCTACGAAGCTTTTCTGGCCACTGGCGATCCGGCGTTCGCCTGGCAGCTGCCCGGCGACGAGTGGGACGCGATCGCGCTCAACTACACCAGCGGCACCACCGGCAACCCCAAGGGCGTGGTCTACCACCACCGGGGCGCGGCGATGAACGCGATCAGCAACGTGCTGGAGTGGGACATGCCGAAACATGCGGTGTATCTCTGGACGCTGCCCATGTTCCATTGCAACGGCTGGTGCTTTCCCTGGACGGTGGCGGCGCGCGGGGGTGTCAACGTGTGTTTGCGCAAGGTGGATGCGCAGTCGATTTTTGAGGCCATGCGCAACCACGGCGTCACCCACTACTGCGGCGCGCCCATCGTGCACGGCCTGCTGGTCAACAGCCCAGCCGAGATGAAGGCCGGCATTCCCGCCGGCGTGAAGGCCATGGTGGCGGGCGCCGCGCCTCCGGCTTCCATGATCGAAGGCATGGAGAAAATGGGTTTTGATCTCACCCACGTCTACGGCCTGACCGAGGTCTATGGCCCCGCCACCGTCTGCGCGAAACACGAAGCCTGGGATGCGCTGGACATCGGCGAGCGCGCCCGACTGAACGCGCGCCAGGGCGTGCGCTACCACCTGGAGCGCGATGTGCGCGTGCTCGACCCAGAGACGATGAAGCCGGTGCCGCAAGACGGCGAAACGATGGGCGAGATCATGTTCAAAGGCAACATCGCCATGAAGGGCTACCTCAAGAACCCCAAGGCAACGCAGGAAGCCTTCGCCGGTGGCTGGTTCCACAGCGGCGATCTGGCGGTGCAGTACCCCGACGGCTACTTCAAGATCAAGGACCGCAGCAAGGACATCATCATTTCCGGTGGCGAGAACATCTCCAGCATCGAGGTGGAAGACGTGCTGTACCGCCACCCGGCCGTGCTCGCTGCGGCAGTGGTGGCCAAACCCGATGCGAAGTGGGGCGAGACGCCCTGCGCCTTCGTCGAGCTGAAGATCGGTGCACAGGTCACGCCCGAAGACATCGTGGCGCACTGCAAACAGCACCTGGCCGGCTTCAAGGTGCCGCGCGCGGTGGTGTTTGGCGAGCTGCCCAAAACCAGCACCGGCAAGATCCAGAAGTTCGAGCTGCGGAAACTGGCTCTGTTGGCCCACCCCCGCAGCGACTGACGTCGCTACTCCCTCAAGGGGGCGTTGCGAGTGGACCGGCAAAGCCGGACCCACCGCAACCTGGCCCGGTGGACTCCGCGCCGGATGGTTGTTTCAGTCGCCCAGCACCACACCCTCGCGCCGCGGATCGGCGCCACCCAGCCAGACCTTTCGGCCATCGGCCGTGCCGCGCTCAAGCGCCTGCAGGCCGCTGGTGAGCGCGGCCTCGTTCACCGTGTGGCCCTTGGCGCGAAGCGCTTCCACCGTGGCCGGCGCAAAGCGCTTGTCTTCCAGCATCAGCGCGCCGCCCGTGCTGCCGAAATTGGGCAGGTCGATCGCGGCCTGCGGGCTCAGACCCCATTGCTGCGTGCCCAGCAGGGTTTTGGCCACGAAATGGATGATGAAGGCGCCGCCGGGGCTGCCGGCGCTCATCAGCAGCTCGCCGCTGGCGTTGTCGAACACCAGCGTGGGCGCCATCGAAGAGCGCGGGCGCTTGCCCGGCTCGACCCGGTTGGCGATCGGTTTGCCCTGCGCGTCGTTGGGCGCGAAGCTGAAATCGGTCAGCTCGTTGTTGAGCAGAAAGCCGCCCGGCCGGCCGGGATCGGTGGTGACCATCAGCCGCGCGCCAAAGCCGGACTCGATGGTGGTGGTCATGGCCAGCGAATTCCCCAGCGCGTCGACGATGCTGATGTGGCTGGTGCCGTACTCAGGCTGGTCCGGCATGGGTGCCCAGGCCGCCACCGCGCCGCGCGGAACGCCGGCCGGTGCCTGCGGCATGCGCGCCGGGGTGATCAGGCGGGCCCGGTCGTCGAGGTAGTGTGTCATCCAGCAGGCTGGTCCAGCGGCCGGCGGGGGGCTTGACGAAATCGGGATCGGCCAGGTACTGCGCGCGGTCGGCAAAGGTCAGGCGCGCTGCCTCTGTGTAGGCGTGCAGGAAGGCCGGACCCGGCAGGCCATCGGCACCCAGCGGCTCGGCGCCCGCTGGCGTTCGCGCGAGCAGACCCAGGATCTGGCCCACCGCAATGGCGCCCGAGCTGGGCGGTGGAAAGCCGCAGATCCGAAGCGCTCGCGCGGCGGCCTTGTGTTCGTGGCAGAGCGCCTCGCGCTCGCGCGGCTGGTAGCGCGCCAGGTCGTCCAGCACCATCACGCCCGGGTTACCCGGGTGCTGGCGCACCTTGTTCACGATCGCCTGGGCCACCGTGCCCTGGCTGAGCGCGGCAGCGCCTTGATCGGCGATGGCGCGCAGCACGGCGGCCAGCTCGGGGTTCTTCAGCCGGTGGCCAACCGGGTGTGGCTGGCCGTCGGCCTGGTAGAAGTAGGCGGCGGCCACCGGGTCGGCTTTGAGGGCGGTCTCGGCGGCAAGCAGGGTGTGCAGGCGCGGGCTCACCGGAAAGCCTTGTTCGGCCAGCCGAATCGCTGGCTCGAACAGGCGCGCCCACGGCAGCTTGCCGTGTTGCCGGTGCGCCAGCGCCAGCATGGCCACGGTGCCGGGCACGCCCACCGAGCGCCCGCCCACCACCGCCTGCATGAACGGCATCGGTTTGCCGTCGGCGCCGATGAACAGTTGCTCGCCGGCCGCCATCGGTGCGGTTTCGCGGCCGTCGAAAGCCTGTACCCGCTGGCCGTTGTGGTGCAGCAAGAAGGCGCCGCCGCCGATGCCGCTGGACTGCGGCTCCACCAGCGTGAGCACCATCTGCACCGCCACGGCTGCGTCCACCGCGCTGCCACCGGCGCGCAGGATCTGCACACCCGCTTCGGTGGCCAGCGGGTTGGCCGCGGCCACCGCCTGGCGCTGGAATGTCCAGCCCGGCTTGGCCGTGATGCCCGAGGCCGCTTCGGGCGCGGGTGGTGTGGCCGGGCCGCTGCTGGCGCAGGCGGTGAGCAGCAGGCCGATGGCGAAGGAAGCGCTCAGGCGCTTCAGGCCGACTGTGCGGTATTTCATGTGTGGCTCCGATTTGTGCTTTGAACAGTCGCAGTGTGGCCGGCGGTTTGCCGGATATCAAGCCTGTTTCCGCGAAGTTTTGCGACACTCCGGGGAGTAACGATTTGTGTCGGCGCCGCCCGCACCGCATTCCACAGGAGTTCCATGAGCGCCGTTTCGCCCACCGCCACCCCCGCCGTCCCGCATGCGCCCGCCCTCGCGCCGCAGGGCCCGGCGCACAACCTGCCCGAGGTCTTGCTGGCCATCGAGCGGCAGCAGCGGCAGCCAATCGTGAGCCTGCGCGAGGTGCTGCGGCAGTTGCGCCTGCTCGACGAGAGCGCGCTGGATGCGCTGGAGCGAGAAGACCCGAGCCTGCTGCGCTCGCGCTCGGCCGAGCTGGTGCAGCGCGTGCTGCTCACCGACGACGAATGGCACCGCGCGCTGGCCCGTGTGGCGGGACTGGTGGAGGTGGAGGTGCTGGGGTTTGAGGTGGAGCGCGATGCCTTCGAGATGGTGTCTCTGCGCCAGGCGCGCGATCTGCAGGTGGTGCCGCTGGGCATGGCGGAAGAGCGCCTGTTTGTCGCCACCCACTGCCCCACCAGCAGCGAGCTGCATCGGCAGCTGTGTTCCATGACCGGGCATTCAATTGCCCTGGTCTGGGCCAGCAGCGAGGCGATCGAGCGCCGGCTCGCGCTGGAGCAGCGCGTGGCACAGGCGGCCGGTGGTTCCCAGGTTGCGGGCGCATTGGCCAACGAAATCCAGCGCAGCATGATCCAGCCGCCGGGCGGGGGGCATGCGCCCGGCAACCCGCTGGAAGAGCTGGTGATGCAGGCCATGGTGGAGGTGGGCAGCGGTGCCGAGGCCGAACAACTGGCCTCGGCCAGCGAATCGGCGGGCATGGTGCGGCTGGTCAACAGCATGATCGCCGAGGCGCAGCGCACCCACGCCTCCGACATTCACATCGAGGCCAACGCCGGCGACGCGCTGACCGCGATCCGCTTTCGGCGCGACGGCGAGCTGGAGCACTACCTCTGGGTGCCGGCGCGGCTGCGCGCACCGCTGGTCTCTCGGATCAAGATCATGGCCCGGCTCGACATCGCCGAGCGCCGCCGTCCGCAAGACGGCAAGATCGATTTCTCGGAATTTGGCGGCAAGGCGCTGGAGCTGCGGGTGGCGGTCATGCCAACCCACGATGGCCTGGAAGACGTGGTGCTGCGCTTGCTGGAATCTGCCAAGCCGCTGCCGCTGGCCAAGCTGGGCCTGCAGCCGCGTGACCAGGCGCTGATTGCCGGTTTCTCCCAGCGCAGCTTTGGCCTGGTGCTGGCGGCCGGGCCCACCGGCTCGGGCAAGACCACCACGCTGCACTCGATGCTGGCCGAGGTCAACACCGCCGAGCGCAAGATCTGGACCGCCGAAGACCCGATCGAGATCACCCAGCCCGGCCTGCGCCAGGTGCAGATGAACAGCAAGATCGGCCTCACGTTTGCCAGCGCCATGCGCGGTTTTCTGCGCGCCGACCCCGACATCATCATGATTGGCGAAATTCGCGATGCCGAGACCGCCAAGATCGCGATCGAGGCCTCGCTCACCGGACACCTGGTGCTCTCCACGCTGCACACCAACAACGCCAGCGAAAGCGTGGTGCGGCTGCTCGACCTGGGCATGGACCCGATGAACTTCGCCGACTCGCTGCTGGGCATCGTGGCCCAGCGGCTGGTGCGCTGCCTGTGCCCCCGCTGCGCGCAGGAGCGCGTGGCCAGCCCGGCCGAATGGCATGCGCTGGTGCAGGAATACGCCGACGGCAGCCCACTCAGCGAGGCCGACGCCCAGGCGCGGCTGCTGCAGGCGGCGGGGGTTGACGAGCCCGAGGCGGTGCGGCTGCGGCACGCGGTGGGCTGCGAGCACTGCAGCGGCAAGGGCTACAAAGGCCGGCTGGGCATCTACGAAATTCTGCAGAACAGCCGCGGCATTCGTCAGCTGATCCAGGCCCGCGCCCGCCCGTCTGAAATTTTCGATGCCGCGGTGCTGGAGGGCATGCGAAGCCTGCGCCACGATGCGCTGGAGAAGGTGGCGCAGGGCAAAATCGACCTGGTCCAGGCTCGCAGCGCCTACCGCTGACGCGAGCACCCCCCGTTTTTCAGGAGTCCCATGCTCACGTTTCAGAAAGTCGTGCTGTTCACCGACACCGACGGCCGCGCCCGCTTTCGCGAAGAGGCCTTGGCGCTCAGCGAAGGCACGCCAGCCGCGCGGCTTTCACCGCTGATGGCCAGCGGCGGCTGCCAGTTGCGTGAAAGCCCGGTGGGTTTTCGCAGCGAGTTTCATTGCACCGGCGCACCGCAATGGCTGTTCGTGTTGCAAGGGCAGATGGAGATTGGCCTGCAGGACGGCAGCGTGCGCGTGTTCGGCCCCGGCCAGCATTTCTACTCGGCCGACACGCTGCCAGCCGGTGCGACCTTCGACCCCGCCGTGCACGGGCACCGCAGCCGGCAACTGGGTGACGAGCCACTGGTGACGCTGTTCGTGCGTGGCTGAGTTCTGTCCTTGTCAAAGGCGTGAATTCTTTGCTCGCTGACTTGGCCGCTGCTGAGATCGCGAACAGCCAACGCAGCTCGTCGTTGATCAGCTTTCAGCGATGAACAGCGCCGGGTCGACCATGGTGCGGTTGAGCATCACGCCCCAGTGCAGGTGTGGCCCGGTCACGCGGCCGGTGGCGCCCACTGCGCCGACCCGATCACCGGCACGCAGCTCTTCACCCACCGCCACGCCGATGGCGCTCAGGTGGCAGACCATGCTCAGCAAACCGCCACCGTGGTCAAGCCAGACGGTCTGACCGTTGAAGAAATAGTCGCCGGTGTCGATCACGCGCGCGGCCAGCGGTGCGCTCACCGGGGTGCCCGTGGGTGCCGCAATGTCCATCCCGCTGTGGGGGTTTCGCGCCTGGCCGTTGAACACGCGGCGCAAGCCAAACGAGCTGGAACGCGGGCCGGGCACCGGAACCTGCATGCGCAGCGCCATCGGGTCGTTGTCCCAGGATGCGGGCACATCGCTGAGCGTGGCGATCACGGTTTGCTGGTGCGTGCGCTCGCGCTGGAAACGCGCCAGGTCTTCAGGCGACAGATCCACCGTTTTGGGTGCCACGCGCAGGCGCTGTTCGGCGTAGCGTTTGGGCGTCACGGTGTAGCGGGTTTGGCGCGTCGCCTCGCCGGGTACCTGCCACTTCACAACCGCCTCGCCCGGTGCCGCAGACAGCGGCACGCCGACCAGCGCGGTCCAGGCCAGCGGGTGCCCAAGCACCAGCAACGGCACGCCGTCGGCGCTTGCCTGCGGCCGGCTGGGCGCCGCACCCAGCGCCAGGCGGATCACGCCACCGGGCACGGCGAGCGAGCGCGGCCAGGGCGCTTCGTTCAACGGCAGACTCTGGGCGCGGGCGGTACCCAGCAGGCAACCCAGTGTGCCCAGCAGGGCAGTTCGGCGACTCGGTTGCCAAGGCACAGGCATGGCGACTCAGGGGCGCATCTGCGCTTCGATGGTCTCGCCCAGCTCGATCACCGCCAGCGCGTAGTAGCTGCTCCAGTTGTAGCGGGTGACCACATAGAAATTTTCGGTGCCCGCCACATAGCTGCGCGGCGCCTCGCCGTTTTCCAGCTCCACCAGCGCCAGCTTGCCGGTGTGCTGCAAAGCCGGCCCGGCCAGCAGCGCGCCTTTGGCGGTGAAGCTGGCCGCGCTGAAGGTGGGCAGGATGTCGGGCGCGAGCAGGGCGTCCATGTCGGCCGACGGACTGAGCTCGACCGGGTAGCGCGTGGGCTGGCCGGTTTGCCAGCCAAACACCTGGAAATAGTGGGCCACCGAGCCGATCACATCGGCCGTGCTGTTGAACAGGTCGACCTTGCCGTTGCCGTCGAAATCGATCGCGTATTTCGCCCAGCTGCTGGGCATGAACTGCGGCCAGCCCATGGCGCCGGCGTAGCTGCCACGCAGGCTCAGCGGGTCGAGCTCGGCGCGGCGCGTGAGGCTCAGGAACTGCTCCAGCTCGTCGCGGAAAAACTGCGTGCGTGCGGCGGCC
The DNA here is from genome assembly GCA_963831255.1 of uncultured beta proteobacterium. Classification (GTDB taxonomy): domain Bacteria; phylum Pseudomonadota; class Gammaproteobacteria; order Burkholderiales; family Burkholderiaceae_C; genus Hydrogenophaga. The sequence continues at coordinate 269,553 of CAWHPI010000001.1, forward strand.
CGCGGGTGGCTGGTGGGGAAATCGAAGGCCAGCGTGGTGAGCGCGTCCATCACGCGGAAGTTGCCGGTGTGCTGGCCCCAGAGGGTTTCCACCCCGATCACGCCCACGATCAGGCTGGCTGGCACGCCGAATTCGGCCTCGGCACGGGCCAGCACGGCACGGTTGTCTTCCCAGAAGCGCTGGCCGGCGCGCAGGCGGATCGGCTCGATGAAGCGGGCGCGGTAGGCGGCCCAGTTCTTGGGCGTGCCGCGCGGCGCTGGTGTCATCAGGCGCACCACCTGCGACAGCCGCTGGGCCTGGCCGATCTGCGCGCGCACCCAGGCCGGATCAAGGTCGCGGCGGGCGGCCAGATCGTCGGCAAACGCCATGGCGGCCTCGCTCTGGCTGTAGGCAAACGTGGCCGCGGCGCCGGGGCGCTGCTTGGCCGGCACCTTGCCACTGGCCTGAGCGGCCATCGGCAGCAACGCCAAGACCAGGCAGAGGGCGGTGGCTTGGCGAGCCAGAAACGGTGTGGCGCGAGAGGTGAAAAAGAAGACGGCGGATTGCACGGGGAAAAAGATCAAGTTCGGGGCTTGCTGGGCCAGCCCAATTGCTGGTATTCGCGTTGCAGTGTAGCCAGCGTGAGCGGGCTGCTGCGCGCATACCGCTGTGCCTCCAGGCGCAGCAGCCAGTCGCTCAGGTTGTAGGCAAAGGCGGTATCGCCCCAGTGCTGGCGCACGCGCTGCGCCAGGCCGCGTGGTGTGAGATTTTCGTGTTCGGTGAGTCCCAGACGCCGCAGCCGAACGGCGGCACGCCGCAGCAGCCGCAGCCAGGGGTCGTGTTGCTGGCGTTCCCACAGCGTCCAGGCGGCGCCGGCCAGGCTCACGGCCACCACCACGCCGATCAGCACATAGGCCAGATCGGTCCAGCTGGGTGCGGTGAAGCCGAGTGACTTCAGCAAGTTGAGCTGGCGGCTCTGGGTGTAGTTGAGCACCCACTGGTCCCAGCGGTTGTTCACCGCTTCCCACATGTCGCGCAGCTGCGCCGCCAGGGTTGGGTTGAGGGTTCGCACCGCGCCGGCGAACAGGCCTTCGGGTGCCTGCAACCGCTCGAACGAGCCGATGCGCCCGGGCGCCACAGCCGATGTCGGGTCCACCCGCACCCAGCCCTGGCCCTGCAGCCAGACCTCGGCCCAGGCGTGGGCGTCGCGCTGGCGCACGGTCCAGTAGCCGTCAACCCCGTTGAGTTCCCCGCCCTGGTAGCCGGTGACGATGCGCGCCGGAATGTCCAGGCCGCGCATCAGGATCACGAAGCTGGAGGCGATGTGTTCGCAAAAACCCTCGCGCCGGTCGAACCAGAACTCGTCGGCCGTGTTGGCACCGTACACGCCGGGGTCCAGCGTGTAGGTGTAGCCACCGGTGCGCAGCTTGTCCATCACCGCGTCGACCAGCGCAGGGGCAAACTGCGGGCCGGCGCCGATCTCGCGCCGCAGTTGCTGGGCCAGCGCCAGCGTGCGCGGGTTGTAGCCGGGCGGCAGCTCAATGTGGTCTTGCAACGCGACCGCCTGCTGCAGCGGCCCGTGGCGGTGTTGCGGGTAGCTCACCGCATCAAAGCGCACCCGCTCGGCGATCGGGCGGCTGGTGCGCCACTGCAGATCGGCGGTCATGGTGGCTTCCATGTTCGGCAACACCGGCGCCTGGGGCGTGGCCTCCAGCACAAACAGCCAGGGCCGCTGGTTGGGCTCCATCGTCACCTGGTAGCGCAGCGGTTCGCCGGTCACGCTCAGGTTGGCTGGCAAGGCCATGTTCTCGGGGAATCCGGAGCGGGTGGGCCGCCATTCCACGCCATCGAAGTCGCTCAGCACAGGACCGCGAAAATAGAGCTGGCCCTGCGGCGGCGGTCGGCCCTCAAAACGCAGACGCAGCGCCACCCGGTCGTCCAGCACCAGCCGGGCGATCTCGCCCACCCGCATGCTGTTGGACAGGCCGCTGCGCCCGGTCATGCCATCGTCCGGCAGGCCCCAGAGCGGGGCCATGCGCGGGAACAGCATGAACAGCACCAGCATGATGGGCAGGCCCAGCGCGGTCATGCCGGCTGCGATGCGCGCCGACTGCATGAGCGGCGGTCGACCCACCGGCAAGTGGGCGTTGACCAGCGCGGTGAGCAGGCCCAGCAGCGCAACGAGAATGCCGGCGGCTGTCAGCAGGGACTGCGAATAGAAGAAGTGGGTCAGCAGCGCAAAGAAGGCGAGGAAGAACACCACGAAAGCATCGCGCCGAGCGCGCAGCTCCAGCGTCTTGAGCGCCAGCAAGACCACCACCAGCGTCACGCCAGCGTCGCGCCCGAGCAGGGTCTGGTGGGTAAAGGCTGTGGCGGCCAGCGTGATCAGCAGCAAACCCAGCCGCCACGGCCAGCCTGGCAGTGCTTGATTGCGCAACGCCAGGCGTGCGCGCCAGATCAGCACACCCGCGGTCAGCACGCTGCACCACCACGGAATGTGCGCCACCTGCAGGAGCACCACCCAGCCGATCACGGCCAGCAGAAACAGCGTGTCGCGTGTGTCGCGGGGCAGGCTGTTGATGCGCGTGCTCCACCGCTGTGCACCCGCAATTGCAGGCCCTGAAGAAGATGGATGTTTGGTCAGCACAGCGCTCTCACCGCAGAGGGGAAGCCACTCGGGGCAGGCGTGGAACCGGCTTTGCCGGGCCACAGGCTGCGTCCCCCCTCCCGCAGGGGAGGGGGGAAGACGCGAAGCGGCGCAGGGGGGTGCTCCCTCATACCCTCGCCATCGCCTCCAGGCAGCGGTTGCGGTGGCTCATGCCCTGGTCGGGCGGGATGACACGGCCGGGCAGTCTCAGGCCGTAGTCCAGCCCCAGTCGTTCGGCCAGCAAGACCCAGGCGGTCAGGCGCGATAGACGCGCTTCCAGATCCCCCGCGCCACAGTTGGCATGGTCGAGCCAGAGTTGCTGGCGCTGCGCGGTCTGCGCCTCGCGGCTCACCAGGTTGTCGCGCCCGCTGGCAAACGCCTGCGCAGCCTTCTTCCAGACCACGGCCTTCATCGGGTCGCCACGGCGGTAGGCACGCACGCCGTCGAACTCGCCCGTGCTTTGCGCCCGCGCGCCGGTGGCCCCGCCGCCCAGCGGTTCGCCGGGTGGCAGCGGTGGCGGATGCGGCTCGGGTGCGGGGTAGACCAGCACCTGAGCCGCCGTGCGCCAGACGGTCCAGACGCGAAAGGTGCCGAGCGGGAACAGCGTCTGTGCGGTGAGCGCGGGCAGGCTCAGCAGGCCGCGCCGTGGTGCTGGCCACGCCACCTCCAAGGTGCTGCTGCCCTGGGCGGGCACATCGGTCCAGGCCAGGTGCGGCGGCTCACGGCCCTCGGGGACCACGCCCAGGCCCAGGCCAAAACGCGTCCGCTTGCGCTCGCTGGACAGCCGAACCACCAGTGCCACTGGCTGACCAGCGTGCACCGGCGCCGGGGCGTTCAGGTGCAGCGTGACACCGCGCAGATTGCCGTGGCACACATGCATGCCCGACCACCGCGCAGCCTGCCAGCAGAAAAGTGAGCAGGTAGCCGAGATTGAGCTGGTAGTTGATGCTGGCCACCAGCAGCAGCGCCAGCGTGAAGCCCAGCATCCAGCCCGGCCGCGTGGGCAGGATGTAGACGTTGCGCTGGGTCAGCAGCAGCGTGTCGGTAGCGGGCAGGCGGTTGTGGAACCACTGGCGCAGGCGCGACCGGACCAGCGCCACGGGGTTGAAGCGGCGCCAGGAAAGTGGAGGTGCGGCGATGGCGTTCACGAACGAACCCCAAACGCCTCGTTGCCGCAAATGAAAGTGGTTTCTCCGGAGCGCAATGTCTCGATCCAGGGCACCGCCGATCTGGCTCCGCCAGTCGGCCAGTGCCGCCCCCCTGGGGGGTGACGGCGAAGCCGGCGCGGGGGGGATTCATGGCAAAGGCACTGCTTCCAGCAGTGCGCGCACCTGCTCGACCGAGCCACGTCCCGCGTCGGCCACCGGGATCAGGCGGTGTGCGGTGGTCTGCGGCAGGATGGCGGCGATGTCGTCGGGCGCCACGTAGTCGCGCCCGCTCAGAAAGGCCTGGGCCTTGGCCGCGCGCACCACAGCCAGCGCGGCGCGCGGCGAAAGGCCCTGCGCAAACCAGCGGCCGGACCGGGTGGCGGCCACCAGGTCTTGCAGATAGTCCAGCACCGGTTCGGCCGTGTGCACCGTGGCCACCTGCTGCTGCAGTTGCGCCAGCGACTCGGGCGACAGCACCGGGCTCAGATGGTCCACCATGTGGCGGCGGTCTTCGCCGCGCAACAGCTCGCGCTCGGCGGCGCGATCGGGATAGCCGAGCGACAGGCGCATGTGAAACCGGTCCAGCTGCGACTCGGGCAGGGCATAGGTGCCGAGCTGGTCGTGCGGGTTCTGGGTGGCGATGACGAAAAACGGCTGGGGCAGGGCGCGCGTTTCGCCCTCCACCGTGACCTGCTTTTCTTCCATGGCTTCGAGCAGCGCGCTCTGGGTTTTGGGGCTGGCGCGGTTGATTTCGTCGGCCAGCAGCACCTGGGCAAACACCGGGCCCGGGTGAAATACGAAGCCTTCCTGGCCGCGCTCATAGACCGACACGCCCACCAGGTCGCTGGGCATGAGGTCGGCGGTGAACTGAACCCGCGAGAAGCCCAGCCCGAAGGAGCGAGACAGGGCATGCGCCAGCGTGGTTTTGCCCACCCCGGGCACGTCTTCAATGAGCAGGTGGCCGCCCGCCAGCAGGCAGGCCACGCAGTCGCTCACCTGGGCGTTTTTGCCCACGATGACCGTGTTAAGCTGATTCAGCAGTTGACGAATATTGGTGTCTGCGAGCATGCCGCGAACCTTACTGGAATTTGTTTGATGGGCCTGGCCACCGGTTATTTCACCCACCCCGATTGCTGGCGCCACGAAATGGGCGCCGGGCACCCCGAATGTCCACAGCGACTCGACGCGATCGAAGACCGCTTGAAAAGCACCGGGCTGAACACGGCGCTGGCAAGGCGCGAAGCCACACCCGCGTCTCTGGCCGATCTGGAACTCGCGCATGGTCGCATGCACCTGGCTGCCCTGCGCGGGCTGTCCGACGGGCTTCGCGACGAGATGACGGCCGGTGGTCCCGGCCATGCCCAGATCGACCCCGACACCTCGATCAACCCCTTTTCCTGGGACGCGATTCTGGTCGCGGCCGGTGCCGCCATTGACGCCACCGACGCGGTGATGGCTGGCGAGCTGGCGAACGCCTTCTGCGCCGTGCGCCCGCCGGGCCACCACGCCATGCGCAACCAGGCGATGGGCTTTTGCTTTGTGAACAACGTGGCGGTGGCCGCCAAATACGCGCTGGAGCGCCATGGCCTGAAGCGGGTGGCGATCGTCGACTTTGACGTGCACCACGGCAACGGCACCGAAGACATCGTGCTGGGCGACGAGCGCATCCTCATGTGCAGCTTCTACCAGCACCCGTTTTATCCCGCCTGGGACCATGCCAGCGCGCCCAATCTGGTCAACCTGCCGGTTCCGGCCTACACGCGCGGCATGGACCTGCGGGAGCTGATCGACATCGCATGGCTGCCCCGGCTGGAGCAGCACAAACCCGAAATGGTCTTCATCAGCGCCGGCTTCGACGCCCACCGGGAAGACGATCTGGGACAACTCGCGCTGGGCGAGCAAGATTTCGCCTGGATCACCGAGCGAATCAAATCCGTGGCGCTGCGCCACGCGCAGGGCCGCATCGTGAGTTGCCTGGAAGGCGGCTACGCGCTCGGTGCGCTGGCGCGCAGCGTCGAGGCGCATTTGAGGGTCCTGGCCGATGCCTGATATCACCGATCCCATCCTGTTGCACACACAAGACCGGCGCGGCGTGCACACGCTCACGCTGAACGCACCGCGCAGTTTCAATGTGCTGTCCGAAGCCATGCTGGCCGCCCTGCAGGCCGCCATCGACGCCATCGCGGCGGACCCACAGGCGCGGGTGGTGGTGGTGGGCGCCGAGGGCCGGGCCTTCTGTGCCGGCCACGACCTCAAGGAAATGAAGGTCCAGCCCGGACCTGACCTATTACCAGGCGCTGTTCGCGCGCTGCTCCAGGCTGATGCTGTCGATCCGCGCGCTGGAGGTGCCGGTGATCGCCCGCGTGCAAGGCCTGGCCACGGCGGCGGGCTGCCAGCTGGTGGCGCAGTGCGATCTGGCGGTGGCGGCCGAGGGCGCCACCTTTGGTGTCAACGGCATCGATGTGGGCCTGTTCTGCGCCACACCGGGCGTGGCCCTGTCGCGCAACATCCTGCCCAAACAGGCCATGGAAATGCTGCTCACCGGCGACTTCATCACGCGCGGCAGAGGCGCAAGTCGCGCGGCCTGGTGAACCGCGTGGTGCCGGCCGAGTTGCTGGACGCCGAGTTGGCTGCGTTGGTCGAGCGCATCCTGCAAAAACCGCGCGAGGCGATCGCGCTGGGCAAGGCCTTGTTCTATCGCCAGCTGGAAACCGGCCTGGCCGCCGCTTACCAGATGGCCGGCCAGACCATGGCCTGCAACATGGCGGGCGATGTGGCGCAGGAAGGCGTGCAGGCTTTCATCGACAAACGCGCGCCGAGCTGGCGCGGGTAACGCCAGTTCCCATTCGACGCGTCCGCCTTTCTGTTCGGACAGACCCATGACGACCACCGCAACGACCACGCCAACGCCCACCCCAGCGGTCTTCGCCATACCGGCACCCATCGACGATTTTGGCGTGTGGGTCGACAGCTTTCTGCGTCCCACCGTGCTGATCGAGGTGGCCGCGCTGCTTGCCTGCGTGCTGCTGGCCTGGGGGCTGTCGGCTGCCTTGCGGCAGGCCCTGGGCATGCGGGATGAGCGACGCTCGGTGCTGTTCGGGCGTCGGCTGTTCGATGGCCTGCTGTTCCCCATGCTGCTGCTGCTGTTGGGCTATCTCGCGCGCGCGCTGCTGCTCAAGTTCTTGCCTGTGGCCACGTTCAAGGTGGTGATCCCGGTGCTGATCGCGCTGGTGGTGATCCGCTTTGGCGTCAAGGTGTTGCAGCTGGCGTTTGCGTCGGCGCCCTGGGTTCGAGTCATGGAGCGTTCCATCTCCTGGCTGGCCTGGATCGCCATGGTGCTGTGGGTCAGCGGCCTGCTGCCGGTGGTGCTGGCCGAACTGGATCAGATCACCTGGAAAGTGGGTGGCTCGCAGATCAGCGTGCGCACCTTGATCGAAGGTGCGCTCACCGCGGTGGCGGTGCTGATTCTTTCTCTGTGGATCTCGGCCGCGATCGAGACCCGGCTGCTGCGCTCCGCGGTCGGCGGCGACCTCTCGCTGCGCAAGGCGGTGAGCAACGCCACCCGCGCCCTGCTCATGTTTGTCGGCCTGATCATTGCGCTGTCGGCCGTGGGCATCGACCTCACCGCGCTTTCGGTGCTCGGTGGCGCGATCGGTGTGGGCATTGGCTTCGGCCTGCAAAAGCTGGCGTCCAACTACGTGAGCGGTTTTGTGATCCTGGCCGAGCGCAGCATGCGCATCGGCGACAACGTGCGGGTGGACAACTTCGAAGGCCGCATCACCGACATCAATGCGCGCTACACCGTGATCCGCTCGCTGACCGGGCGCGAGTCCATCGTGCCCAACGAAATTCTGATCATCAACCGGGTGGAAAACCTGTCGCTGGCCGATCCCAAGGTGTGGCAATCGACCGTGGTCTCGGTCGCCTACGACAGCGACGTCGACCAGGTGACCAACCTGCTGGAGCAGGCCGCGCTGTCACAGGACCGCGTTTTGCGAGATCCTGGCCCGTCGGTGGCTCTCTCGGCTTTTGGCGCCGACGGCCTGGAGTTCACGCTGGGCTACTGGATCGCCGATCCTGAGAACGGCCAGCTCAATCTGCGCTCGCTGGTCAACCGCACCATCCTGCAGTCGCTGCGGGCCAACGGCATCGAGATTCCTTACCCGCAGCGGGTGCTGCACATCCAGCGTTCGACCGGTCAGACCACCGCTAAGCCATGAGGCTGGGCAGCCACAGCGAGATGGCGGGGAAGGCGATCAGGATGCCCAGGCGGCCGATGTCGGCCAGCACAAATGGCCAGACACCGCGGTAAATCGTGTTCAGAGAAACCGTGGGCAACAGGGAACTGAGCACAAACAGGTTCAGCCCCACTGGCGGCGAAATCATGCCGATCTCCACGATGGTCACGATCAGGATGCCAAACCACACCGGATCAAAACCCAGGGCGGTGATCACCGGGAAAAACACCGGAATGGTCAGCAGCACGATGGCGAGTTCTTCCATCACCATGCCGAGCGCAAGGTAGATGCCCATCATCATCACCACCACCATGATGGGGTGCGGGCTGAACTGCAGCACGAAGTCGCGCAGGTCGGCCGGCATCGTGGTGAAGTTGATGAAGCTGGTGAAGATCATCGCGCCGATCAGGATGGTGAACAGCATGGCGGTGGTGCGGGTGCTTTCCATCAGCACCTCCATCAGCAGCTTCGGGGTCAGCGTGCGCCGCGCCAGCGCAAACAGGAAAGCGCCCGCCGCACCCACGCCAGCGCCTTCGGTGGCGGTGAACACACCGCCGTAGATGCCACCGATCACCAGCACAAACAGCAGCGCCACGCCCCAGATGCCACGGACTGCGGCCAGGCGCTGGCGCCAGGTGTAGCGCTCGGCCGGCGGACCGGCTTCTGGGTCGCGCCAGGTCACGAACACCACCGCCAGGCACAGGCAGGTGATGGCCACCAGACCCGGCAGGATGCCGGCGATGAACAGCCGGCCGATGTCGGTCTCGGTGATCACGCCGTAGATCACCAGAATGGTGGAGGGCGGGATCAGGATGCCGAGCGTGCCGCCCGAGGCGATAGCGCCGGTCGCCAGCGTGTCCTTGTAGCCGTGGGCTTTCATCTGCGGGTAGGCCACGCGCGACATGGTGGCGGCGGTGGCGATCGACGAGCCGCAGATGGAGCCGAAACCGCCCGAGGCGATGATGCTGGCCATGGCCAGGCCACCGCGCCGATGACCGACAAAGGCGTTGGCGGCGTTGAACAGTTCGCGCGCCATGCCGGCGCGGGCGACGAAGTTGCCCATCAGCACAAACAGCGGAATCACCGACAAGGTGTAGTGAAAACCGGTCTCGAACACCACCTGGCTGGTGCTGGCGAAGGCCGGTTGCCAGCCCCGCATCAGGCCCAGGCCGACGATGCCGGCGATCGACATCGCCACCGCCAGCGGTACCCGCAAAAAAGCGAGGGCGAAGACCGCGAGAAAACCCAGTACCGCTTCGGTCATGCTGCGGCTCCCGGTTCCTGCGCGCCCACATGGCCAGGCGCAGGCCGCACAAACACAAACAGCAGGTGCACCGCAGCGGTGACCCCCAGCAGGGCCGCCATCAGCCACGCGACCGGCGCCAGGGCCAGTTGCAGGTACACGGTGGTGTCGCCGTATTCGGCAAATCGGTCGGCCCGCATCAGGATGAGTCGGGCCAGGAAGCCGAAAACGCCTGCGCAGATCAGGTGAACGATGCTGGTTTGCAGGCCTTTCAGCCAGGCTGGAATGAAAGGGTCGAGCGAGTCAAACACCACGTGCTCGCCGCGCCAGGACACGAGTGGCAGCGCGCCGAAGATCACGATGACCATCAGCACCTCGGTCATCTCCAGGCTGCCCGGTATGGAGTTGTTGAGAAATTTGCGTCCCATCACGTCCAGCAGCGTGAGCCACATGATGGCGAAAAGCGCCATGGCCGCCATCAGTCCGGTGGACCAGCGCAGCAGTTTTTCCAGGGTTTTGAGCATGGGCTTGTGTCAGGCCAGATCAATAAAAAACCGGCGGGGCTGCGATTGAACGACAGCCCCGCCGGCTTGGTGGTGCGAAATGACGCTCGGTGCTTACTTCACCTTGGCGATTTCGGCACGGAACTCGGCCAGCACCTTTTTCGGATCTTTCAGACCTTTGACCTGGGCAGCGGCAGCCCATTTGGTTTCCAGGTAATCCTGCTTGTCGGCGACCGCCTTCACGAACGCCTTGTCGGCCATCACGCGCTGCACACCCTGCGCCTTCTGGTTTTCGCGGCTGGCGGCGTCCAGTTTGTCCCAGCCTTCGCCGAACAGGCGCGCAGCCGGCTCGCCCGAGAGCTTGTCGACCACCGCTTTGTCTTGTGCCGACAGCGCGTTGTACTTGGCCTGATTCATCATGAAGACAAAGCTGGTGTTGTAGAGGCCGCCGGGGAAGGTGGTGGCGTGCTTGATCATGCTGAGCTTGAACGACGTCACCGACTCGTCTGGGAAGAAGGTGCCGTCCATGACGCCGGTGGAGAGCAATTCGAACGATTCGGGTGCCGCCTTGAGCGTCGTGTTCCAGCCCATGGCTTTGGACAGTTCGTTGATGTTGCCGCCACCAATGCGGAATTTCAGCGAGGCCGCATCGGCCGCCGACAGCACCGGCTTCTTGGCGTTGAAGATGATGCCCGGGCCGTGGGTGAACACGCCCAGCACCTTCACGCCTTTGTGTTCGCCCATTGGTGCGAAATACTTGTTGTAGATGCGCTGGTAGGCCACCGAGGTGTCGGTGGCGCTGTTGCCGAGGAACGGAAACTCTGCCACCTGGGTCATCACGAAGCGGCCCGGCGTGTAGCCGTCCACCGTGTAGGAAATGTCGGCCAGTCCGTCGCGCACGGCGTCAAAGGTACCCGGCGCGGCCACCACGCCTTTGGGCAGGATGTTGCACTTCATGCGACCGCTGCTCTCGGCTTCGAGGCGATCGCACCAGGTTTTCTGGGACACGCTGGCGGTGTGGGTCGGCGGCAGCCAGGTGGACACGGCGAACGTGGTCTGGGCCGAGGCGCCGATCATGAAGGTGGTGGCGCCGATGGCGAGCAGGGTGGGGACAAATTTCATGGGTCTGGTTCTCCGGGGTCTGAACAAGTGGATGGGCGGGCGATTTCCGTGTTGGCCGCGTGGCCGCCTCAAAACTGCACTTTTCGACTATAGGCCGGGCAACCGTGCGCCCGCCTCCAGACTTACCCGAATTAACCGACCGTTCGGTTGGTCAATTAAAGCTTTCTGGCCTGCGGCGCTGCCGAGTGCGTGTTTCGGGGTATTCCTCACGATCCCTGCCCTGGCCACCGGTCCGACCTATAATCAAGAAAAGCACGGTCGTTCGTTTTACGGATGCCCAAGTCGAATCCAAACCGCAAGCCACATCGTCTACGAGCAGCCGAGAGGGCGCGCATACAATGATTCGATTGACGTGCACGTCAACGTGCCCGCCATTTTTCTGTTCCCCATCTTCAGGAGCTTCCGATCATGAAAATCATCGTCCCCGTCAAACGCGTGGTGGACTACAACGTCAAGGTCCGCGTCAAGAGCGATGGCAGTGGTGTGGACATCGCCAACGTCAAGATGAGCATGAACCCGTTCGACGAGATCGCGGTCGAAGAAGCGGTGCGCCTGAAGGAAAAAGGCGTGGTCACCGAGGTGATCGCTGTGTCTTGCGGCGATACCAAGTGCCAGGAGACCCTGCGCACCGCCATGGCCATTGGCGCCGATCGCGCCATCCTGGTGGAGACCAGCGAAGAACTGCAGCCGCTGGCCGTGGCCAAGCTGCTCAAGGCCTTGTTCGACAAGGAGCAACCCGGCCTGGTCATCCTGGGCAAGCAAGCCATTGACGACGACTGCAACCAGACCGGTCAGATGCTCGCCGCGCTGGCCGACCTGCCGCAGGCCACCTTTGCCAACAAGGTCGAAGTGGCCGATGGCAAAGCCAACGTGACCCGCGAGGTGGACGGCGGCCTGGAAACGCTGTCGGTCACGCTGCCAGCGGTCATCACCACCGACCTGCGCCTGAACGAGCCGCGTTACGTGACGCTGCCCAACATCATGAAGGCCAAGAAGAAGACGCTGGACATCATGAAGCCGGAAGACCTGGGCGTGGACGTGACGCCTGCGCCTGAAGACGCTCAAGGTCAGCGAGCCGCCCAAGCGCGGCGCCGGCATCATGGTGCCGGATGTGGCCACGCTGGTGGACAAGCTCAAGAACGAAGCCAAGGTGATTTGACCCCCCGCGCCGCCTTCGGCGTCACCCCCCAGGGGGCGACGCTGGCGGCCCGGCGAAGCCGGTTCCACGGCGCCCTGGGTTTTGGACATCGCGCTCCGACACTATTTTTGCAGGATTTGAACCATGACTTCTCTCGTTATTGCTGAACACGACAACGCTTCCATCAAGGGCGCCACCCTCAACACCGTGACCGCGGCGGCGGCCTGCGGCGGTGATGTGCATGTGCTGGTGGCCGGCCACAACGCGGGCGAGGCGGCCAAGGCAGCCGCTGCCATTGCGGGTGTGTCCAAGGTCATCCACGCCGACGCGGCGTACCTCGAACATGGCCTGGCCGAAAACGTGGCGGCGCAGGTGCTGGCCATCGCGTCGAACTACAGCCACATCCTGTTTCCGGCCACCGCTTCGGGCAAGAACATCGCGCCGCGCGTGGCCGCCAAGCTGGATGTGGCCCAGATCAGCGACATCACCAAGGTGACAGCTCCGACACCTTTGAGCGCCCGATCTACGCCGGCAACGCCATGGCCATCGTGCAGAGCAGCGACGCCACCAAGGTGATCACGGTGCGCACCACCGGTTTCGACCCGGCCGCCGCCACCGGTGGCAGTGCCGCGGTGGAAACCGCCGCCGCCGAGGCCGACAGCGGCAAGACCACCTTTGTGGGCAGCGAGATCGCCAAGAGCGACCGCCCCGAACTCACCGCCGCCAAGGTCATCGTCTCGGGTGGCCGGGCGCTGGGTTCCAGCGAGAAGTTCGACGAAGTGATGACGCCGCTGGCCGACAAGCTCGGCGCGGCCCTCGGCGCCAGCCGCGCGGCGGTGGACGCGGGCTACGCACCCAACGACTGGCAGGTGGGCCAGACCGGCAAGATCGTGGCGCCTCAGCTCTACATCGCCTGCGGCATCTCGGGCGCGATCCAGCACCTGGCCGGCATGAAGGACTCCAAGGTCATCGTGGCGATCAACAAAGACCCCGAGGCACCGATCTTCGCGCGTGGCCGACTATGGTCTGGAGGCCGACCTGTTCGACGCCGTGCCCGAGCTGACCAAGGCACTCTGAAACACCAGACCCTGAACAGGGCATCGTTTGCGATGCCCTTTTTTCTATCCGCTTTTCGCGACTGACGAGACACAAGATGAGCTACACCGCCCCCCTGAAAGACATGCTGTTCAACATCGAGCACCTGGCGCGCATCGACCAGGTGGCGGCCATGCCCGGCTTTGAAGACGCCGGGCTGGAAACCGCGCAGGCGGTGCTCGAAGAGTGCGCCAAGCTCAACGAGGGCGTGCTGGCGCCGCTGAACTGGGAAGGGGACAAGAACCCGTCGTCGTTCAAGGACGGCGTGGTCACCACCACGCCCGGTTTCAAGGAAGCCTTCAAGCAGTACGCCGAAGGCGGCTGGCAGGGCCTGCAGCACCCGGTGGACTTTGGCGGCCAGGGCCTGCCCAAGACCATTGGCGCGGCCTGCGGCGAGATGCTCAACAGCGCCAACATGAGCTTTGCGCTGTGCCCGCTGCTCGACCGATGGCGCCATCGAAGCGCTGCTCACCGCGGGCAGCGACGAGCTCAAGGCGATCTACCTGGAGAAGCTGGTGAGCGGCCAGTGGACCGGCACCATGAACCTGACCGAGCCGCAGGCCGGCAGCGATCTGGCGGCGGTGCGCAGCCGCGCCGAGCCGCAGCCCGACGGCAGCTACAAGGTGTTCGGCACCAAGATCTTCATCACCTACGGTGAGCACGACATGGCGGAGAACATCGTGCACCTGGTGCTGGCCCGCGTGACCGGCGCGCCCGAGGGCGTGAAGGGCATCAGCCTGTTCGTGGTGCCGAAGTTCATGGTGAACAAGGACGGCTCGCTCGGTGAGCGCAACGACGTGCATTGCGTGAGCATCGAACACAAGATGGGCATCAAGGCCTCGCCCGACCGCGGTGCTGCAGTACGGCGACCATGGCGGTGCCGTGGGCTACATCGTGGGTGAGGAAAACCGCGGCCTGGAGTACATGTTCATCATGATGAACGCCGCGCGTTACGCCGTGGGCGTGCAGGGCATCGCGATCGCCGAGCGCGCCTACCAGAAGGCCGTGGGCTACGCCAAGGACCGCGTGCAGAGCCGCCCGGTGGACGGCAGCATGAGCGCTGCCGCGCCCATCATCCACCACCCCGATGTCAAGCGCATGCTCATGACCATGCGCGCCATCACCGAAGGCTGCCGCGCCATGGCCAGCGTGGCCGCTGCCGCCTACGACGCGGCCCATCACCACCCCGATGCGGAGGTGCGCAAGGAAAACGCCGCGTTCTACGAATTCCTGGTGCCGCTGGTCAAGGGCTACAGCACCGAGATGAGCCTGGAGGTCACCTCGCTGGGCGTGCAGGTGCACGGTGGCATGGGCTTCATCGAAGAAACCGGTGCCGCGCAGTACTACCGCGACGCCAAGATCCTGACCATCTACGAAGGCACGACCGCCATCCAGGCCAACGACCTCGTCGGGACGCAAGACGGCGCGCGACGGCGGTGCCGGCGCCAAGGCGATCGCCGCACAGATCGAAAAGACCGAGGCCGAGCTGGTGGCGCGCGGCAGCGCCAACGCGCTGGCCGTGGCCAAGCGGCTGACGGCGGCGCGCCAGGCCTTTGTGGACGTGGTCGAGTTCATCGCCGCCAACACCCGCAGCAACCCCAACGCCGCCTTTGCCGGCAGCGTGCCCTACCTGATGCTGGCGGGCAACCTGATGGCGGGCTGGCAGCTGGCGCGCGCGCTGCTGGTGGCCGAGGACCAGCTGGCCGCGGGCACCGATGCGGTCTTCATGCAGAGCCAAGATCACCACCGCGCGTTTCTACGCCGACCACATCCTCAGCCGCGCCCCGGGCATGCGCGACGCGATCGTGGAAGGTGCAGAGGCCGTCACGGCACTGGCTGCCGAAGCGTTCTGAGCTTTCGTGCAAGCGCTTCGGCGTGCTGTCGCCGCATCGACACGGCAGGGCAGGCCCAGCGTCCAGAATCCAGCGAACCCCTTTCCGGAGACCCCATGACCGCACCCGCGCGCACCCTGCCCCCGGTTCTGCAAGAACATCAAGTTCCCGGTGATCGGTTCGCCGCTGTTCATCATCAGCAACCCCAAGCTGGTCATTGCCCAGTGCAAGGCCGGCGTGGTCGGCTCCATGCCGGCGCTCAACGCGCGTCCGGCGTCGCAGCTCGACGAATGGCTGGCCGAGATCACCGAAGCGCTCGCCGCGCACGACAAGGCCAACCCAGACAACAAGGCCGCGCCGTTTGCCATCAACCAGATCGTGCACAAGAGCAACGACCGCCTGGAACACGACATGCAGGTGTGCGCCAAGTACAAGGTGCCGATCATCATCACCAGCCTGGGAGCGCGCGAAGACGTGAACAAAGGCGTGCAGGCCTGGGGCGGCGTGGTGCTGCACGACGTGATCAACAACGTGTTCGCCCACAAGGCGATTGAAAAGGGTGCTGACGGTCTGATCCCGGTGGCGGCCGGCGCCGGCGGGCACGCCAGCGTGAAGAGCCCGTTTGCCATGGTGCAGGAAATTCGCGAGTGGTTCGACGGCCCGGTGGCGCTCTCCGGCTCCATTGCTTCGGGCGGCGCGATTCTGGCCGCGCAGGCCATGGGCGCCGACTTTGCCTACATCGGCTCGGCCTTCATCGCCACCGAAGAAGCGCGCGCGGTCGACGGCTACAAGCAGATGATCACCGAGAGCAATTCGGACGACATCGTCTACAGCAACTTCTACACCGGCATCCACGGCAACTACCTCAAGGGCAGCATCAAGAACGCGGGCATGGACCCCGACAAGCTGCCCGAGAGCGACCCGAGCAAGATGAACTTCGCCACCGGCGAAGGCGCCAACGCCGCCAAGGCCTGGAAAGACATCTGGGGCTGCGGCCAGGGCATTGGCGCCATCCGCGAGGTGATGCCTGCGGCCGAGCTGGTGGCGCGCTTCAAGCGCGAATACGCCGAAGCCAAGGCGCGCATCTGCGGCGGTTGATCGCGCTCACGCCCATGCAAAAGCCGACCCTCGGGTCGGCTTTTTCGTGGGCGGCTGGCATCCGCTTGGTGCGTCCGTGGAGCCGGCTTTGACGGGCCACAGGTGGCGCTCTCTTTCAGAGGTGAAGACACGAAGCGGCGCGGGGCAACACCCATTCGGCTCCGGAGCGCCTGCCCCGCCCAGGGCTCCCGTGGAACCGGCTTTGCCGGGCCACAGGGAGCGTCCCCCCTCCCGCAGGAGAGGGGGAAGCCGCGAAGCGGCGCAGGGGGGAGGTCTATTTGAACCAGTCTTTGATGGCGTCGATCAGCGTGGGCGGTCCGGCGTACTGCGTGCCGCTGCCGTCGGAGATGGCGGCCACGGCGCCACCGTTTTGCCATTCGCTGTACAGCCAGTCGTCGCCTTCGCGGATCAGGCCTGCGGGTGGCTGGCCGGCGGCGCTCACCGGCACGCCCTTGAGCGCAGCGCCCATGTAGTCGATCCAGATCGGCAGCGCCAGCCGCCCGCCGGATTCGTGGTCGCCCAGGCTGCGCGGCTTGTCGTGACCCAGCCAGACCACCGCCGCCAGGGTGGGGTGGTAGCCGGCGAACCAGGCGTCGACCACGTCGTTGGTGGTGCCGGTCTTGCCGTACACATCGGGGCGCTTGAGCGCGGCCTGGGCACGCGCGGCCGTGCCGACGCGGGTGACGTCGGCCAGCAGGCTGCTCATCACATAGGCGTTGCGGGCCGGAATGGCGCGGTTGTCTTCGGTCAGGGCGACGGGCGGCGGCGCTTCGAACAGCAGCTTGCCTTGCGCGTCGGTGATTCTTTCGATCACCACCGGCTCCACGCTTCCAGCCGCCGTTGGCCAGCGTGCCGTAGGCCCGGGCCATCTGCAGCGGCGTGACCAGACCGGTGCCCAAGGCCAGGGTGAGGTTGTCGGGCTGGCGCTGTGCATCCAGACCGAAGCGGGTGGTCCAGTCGCGGGCGCGCTGGGTGCCGGTGTGCTGCAGCACGCGCACGCTCACCAGGTTGCTCGACTTGGCCAGGGCCTCGCGCATGGTGATGGCGCCAGTGCCCGCGCCGCTGCTGTTGCCCGGGCTCCAGCCGTTGGCGGCGGTGAAGGGCAGATCGTCGACCAGGGTGCCGGGCATCACCCGCTCTTCGAGCGCGGCCGAATACAGCAGCGGCTTGATGGCCGAGCCGGGCTGGCGCCAGCTCTGGGTGACGTGGTTGAACGGTTGCCGACCGAAATCAAAGCCACCCACCAGGGCGCGCACGCGACCGGTGCGCGGGTCGAGCGCCACCAGCGCGGCCTCGGCCTCGGGCCATTGGGTGATGGCCAGCGACTTGCCGCTGGCCATCACGCGCACGACCGAGCCACGTTGCAGCCGCAGCGCGCGGCTTGGCCTTGGGCGATAGCCCGGCGGCTGCCAGACGAAGGCCGTCGCCCTGGATGGTGACGCGCTCACCACTGGCCAGCTGCAGTTGCACCGCTTTTGGACTGGCCGACAACACCACGCGCCAGGCGCAGGAAATCGTCGTCACGCTGGTCTTTCAGGCCTTCGGCGATGGCGCTGTCCAGCGACGCGTCGTCGGCGTTCGGCAGGTCGATCTGGTCTTCTGGTCCGCGCCACGGGCTTCGCGCCTCCAGCGCCATCACGCCGCGCTGTACGGCGGCCGTGGCGGCTCGCTGGTCGGCAGCGCGCAGCGAGGTGGTGACGCGAATGCCGCTGGAATAGGCCTCGGTGCCGAAGCGCTCGACCACCGCGCGCCGCGCCATCTCGGCCACGTGCGCCGCGTCCACACTGCGTTGCCCAGGCGGGCGGATGACCAGCTTGTCGGCCCGTGCCTGGGCGAGTTGCTGTTCGGTGATGGCGCCCACGGTGCGCATGCGCTCGAGCACCACACGCTGGCGCGTGGTGGCGCGCTCGAAGTTGATCACCGGGTTGGCGTAGTAGGGGTTTTGCGGCAGGCCGGCCAGCATCGCGGTCTCGGCCAGCGAGAGCTGCTCCATGGGCTTGCCGAAATAGATCTTGGCGGCGGCCGCAAAGCCGTAGGCGCGCTGGCCCAGGAAGATCTCGTTGAGGTAGATCTCCAGGATGCGGTCTTTGCGACAGCGCGTCTTCCACCTTGAAAGCCAGCAGGATTTCCTTGGCCTTGCGCTCCACCGTGCGCTCGCGGGTGAGCAGCATGGTGCGCACCAGTTGCTGGGTGATGGTGCTCGCGCCCTGGGTTGCGACCACCGGTGAGCATGGACAGGGCCGCGCGTGCCATGCCCTTGGGGTCCACGCCGTTGTGTTCCCGAAAACGCGAATCTTCCACCGCCAGCACCGCGTCCTGCAGCAGCTTGGGCGTGCGCGCCAGCGGCACGTATTCGCGTCGCTCGGTGCCGAACTGCGCGATCTCCACGCCATCGGCCGTCAACACCTGAAGCGGCAGCTTGGGCTGGTAGTTGACGATGCGGTCAATCGCGGGCAGGTCAAACGCCGCCACAGGCGCGGGCACGGTGACCAGAAACGAGACGGCGGCAGCCACCGCCAGCAATGGCTTCAACGCAGGGAACAGGGAAGGGAATCGGTACATGCCAGGCGATTATCCCGGCGCCCTGTCAAGGCGGCGTAGAGGGAGCTCCCTCGCGCTGTAACGGCGTGTCAGTTCGGTATCCATCCCCGATGGGTCTTTGCCCATTCTTTGACGGGCCGCTGAGCCAGATCAGCCAGGAACTCCCACCAGCCGGCCCGGTCTGACCAACCATGCAAAACCACACCACCACCATGATGAAGCGCCTTTTGGGCTTGCTGGCCTTGCTGGCCGCACCGCTCGTCAGCCACGCCATTGAAGAGCCCAGCTACACCGTGGAGCGCGAATGGGCCGGTGTGGAGATCCGCACCTACGCGCCCTACGTGGTGGCCGAGGTGCTGGTGAGCGGCCCGGCGGACGAGGCGTCTTCAGCGGCGTTTCCCATCCTGGCGGGCTACATCTTTGGCAACAACAAGGGCGAACGGCGCATGGCCATGACGGCACCGGTGACGCAGACCGCCGAGCCGGTGAAGATGGCGATGACCGCGCCCGTGACCCAAAGCCCTGAGGGCGGCGGTTTTCGGGTGCAGTTTGTGCTGCCGAAAGGCATCACCCTGGCGTCGGCGCCAGAGCCCACCGATGCCCGGGTGGCGCTCCGGGAAGTGCCCGCGAGCCGGGTGGCGGTGATCCGCTACTCGGGCTTCTGGTCGCAGGCCAATTACGAGGAGCACCTCGCCTTGCTGAAGACCGCCTTGCGCGAAGCCGACCAGCCCTGGGTGGGCGAGCCGGTGCTCTCGCGCTACAACCCGCCGATCACGCCCTGGTTTCTGCGGCGCAACGAAATCTGGCTGGCACTGCCTTGACCCTTGAGACTCACCATGCGTTCTGATCGACTGTTGTCATCCGCTGCCCTGCATGTCCCGGTGGCGCTGGCCATCGCGCTGCTGCTGAGTGCCTGTGCCACCGTCCCAACCGATGCGACCAACGCGCCCGCACAGCAAGTGCTGGCGTGCAGCCTGCCGACCAACTGCGTCAGCTCGGTGGACGGTGCGACGCCTTTGGATTTCGAGGGCTCAGCCGAGCAGGCGGTGGAGCGGTTGCGTGCGGTCCTGGCCAGCTTTCCGGAGGCCCGACTCGTTCGCGCGGAAGGCCTGGTGCTGGAAGCGGTGTTCACCACGCCCGCTGGCTTCAAGGACGAGGTGATGTTTCGCGTTGAGCCGACGCTGAGACGCGTGGACTACCGGTCCCGCTCGACCCTCGGTTTGTACGACTTCGGCAAAAACCGCTCTCGCATGCAGCAGTTTGCCGAACGCTTCGCCGCCGCGCCGGGCCGCTGAAGCGCCCGACCTTCAGCCGCGACCCACAAAGGGCATGCCGGTTGCCATGACGGTGGTGAACAGCACGTTGGCCGACGGAGGCAGGCGCACCATGGCCATGAATGTGTCCACCACCGCGCTCATGTCCATGCAGGGCTCGGGCTTGAGGCTGCCATCGGGTTGCGGCACCCCCTTGGCCATGGCGGCCGTCATGTCCGAGGTCACGTTGCCGATGTCGATCTGACCCACGGCGATACCGAAGGCCCGGCCGTCGAGCGCGGCCGCTTTGGTCAGGCCGCTGATGGCGTGTTTGGTGGCGGCGTAGGCGATGGCGCCGGGCCTGGGCACATGGGCCGAGATCGAGCCGTTGTTGATGATGCGGCCGCCCTGCGGGCTTTGCGCCTGCATCAGCCGGAAGGCGTGCGAGAGGCAATAGAAAGCGCCGTTGAGGTTGATGTCGACCATGCGCCGCCAGTCTTCACCCGAGAGCTCGTGCGGTCGCGCAAACGGCAGCGACATGCCGGCGTTGTTGAACAGCAGATCGAGCCGGCCAAAACGCAGCTGCACGGCGTCGAACAGGTTGCGCACCGCGTCTTCCTGGGTGAGGTCGGCCGGCATGGAGATGGCATGCGCCGCATGCTCACCCGCCGCCGCCACCACTTCTTGCAGCGCGGATTCGCGCCGGCCCACCAGGGCCACAGTCCAGCCCTCTCGCAGCAGGCCCAGGGCGCAGGCCTTGCCGATGCCGGAGCTGGCACCGGTGACAACAGCAATCTTGTTCGTGGTGGTGTTCATGCGATTTCCTGAATGGGTTGCAGCGTGGTCGGCGCGTTGCCAAACGCGATCTGCACCTTGAGCGACTGGCTTTTGTCGCCAGCCAGCTGGAAGGCCGCGACTGCGTCGGCCAGCGGCAGGATGCGGGTGATCACCGGCTTGCCGTCGATCAGGCCCTGGTTGAGAAATTGCACCGCGGTGGCGAACTCGGGGTGGAAGCGGAAGCTGCCGCGCAGCTCGATTTCCTTGGCCACGATCTGGTTCATGGGCAGACTGATGTCGCCGCCCAGGCCCACGGTCACGAGTGTGCCGCGCGGCGCGATCACGTCCATGCCATTGCGCAGCGCCACTTCGCTGCCCGAGGCTTCAAACACGGCGTCGAACTGGCCTTTGTCTTTTTTGTAGGGTTCCAGTGCATCGGGCTGGGTGCGCAGGTTCAGGGTTTCATCGGCGCCCATGCGGCGTGCGCAGTCCAGCGCCAGATCGGACAAGTCCGCCGCCACGATGCGCGCGGCACCGGCGCGGCGCAGACCACCGATGAGCAGCGAGCCGATCGGGCCGCAGCCGGTCACCAGCACCTGCTTGCCCAGCACGCCACCGGCGCGCTGGATGGCGTGCAGACCCACCGACAGCGGCTCGGCCAGCGCGGCTTCCGACAGACTC
Source organism: uncultured beta proteobacterium (assembly GCA_963831255.1). Classification (GTDB taxonomy): domain Bacteria; phylum Pseudomonadota; class Gammaproteobacteria; order Burkholderiales; family Burkholderiaceae_C; genus Hydrogenophaga. The sequence goes on from CAWHPI010000001.1 coordinate 290,848, forward strand.
AGGTGGTCGGCCACGCGGTGCGCCTGGGCGGCGTCGATCACCAGCAGCTCGCTGAAGGCACCCTGGATGTGGGGAAACGGCATGGCGCTGCCGTAGAAGCGCATGTTCAGGCAGTGGTTGTGCTGTCCGAGCTGGCAGTAGCGGCAGCTGCCGCAAGGGCGTGACGGTGAAATGGCGATGCGCTGGCCCGGCTTCAGGTTTGGAACTCCGCTGCCCAGCGCTTCCACCACACCCGAGACCTCGTGGCCCAGCGCCATCGGTTCCTTGATGCGCACGGTGCCAAAGCCGCCGTGCTGCTGGTAGTGCAGGTCGGAGCCGCAGATGCCGCCGTAGGCCACGCGCACCAGCACCTCGTGAGGCAACAGGGCGCCGGGCGGTGGCGTGTCTTCGATGCGCAGGTCTTGCGCGGCGTGACAGATGAGTGTTTGCATGGCGATAGGTGTCAAAGGGTGGCGGTCACGCCGCCGTCAACATAAAGAACATGGCCGTTGACGAAGCGCGAGGCCTCGCTGGCCAGAAACACCGCGGCGCCGCCCAGTTCTTCCACCTCGCCCCAGCGCCGGCTGGGCGTGCGGCCCACCAGCCAGGCGGTGAACGTGGCGTCGTCGACCAGCTTGGCGGTGAGCTCGGTCTTGAAATAGCCCGGGCCCAGGCCGTTGACGTTGATGCCCAGCGGGCCCCAGTCGATGGCCATGCCTTTGGTGAGCATCTTGATGGCGCCCTTGCTCGCGGTGTAGGGCGCGATGCCCGGGCGGCCCAGCTCGCTCTGCACCGAGCAGATGTTGATGATCTTGCCCCGCCCGCGCGCGATCATGCCGCCAACCACCGCCTTGCTGACGAAGAACACGCTGTCGAGGTTGGTGCGCATGAGGCGGTGCCAGTCGTCGTCGGCAAACTCGTGCAGCGGGTTGCGGATCTGCATGCCGGCGTTGTTGACCAGGATGTGAATCTCGCCCAGGGATTGTTCGATGTGGGCCACGCCGAATCGGACGGCGGCTGAGTCGGTGACGTCGAAGGCGGCGATCTCCACTTGCAGGCCCTCGGCCCGCAGCGCTTGTTGGGCGCTGCGCAGCTTGGCCTCGTCGCGTCCGTTGAGCACCACCGAGGCGCCGGCCTGACCCAGGGCGCGCGCGAGTGCGAAGCCGATACCGCCGGATGAACCGGTGATGAGGGCGCGCTGGCCTTGCAGGCTGAACGGGTTGCCGGTCTGGGTTGAGGATGTCATGGATTTTTCAAAGGGTTTCGCAGACCAATGGCAACAGCCTTTGGCACTGCGCTCAAGTGGGGTGGGCGTGGTTCGCGCCGCTTGCGGCGGGTACCCAGGTTTGAGTCACCTGGGCCACATGGTCTGCCAGAGGCTGGTCGGCCGGGAGCGTCAACACGTCGCTCTCATCGCTGGCCGGTTTTTCCAATGTGTTGAGCTGGCTCTCCAGCAACTTCAGCTGCATGAAGTGGCCCGCGCGTTGCGCCATGCGCTGGTGCAGCAGCGCGGCTGCGCCGTCGAGGAACACGAAGCGCAGACCTGGCACGCGTTCGCGCAGGTGGTCTCGGTAGGCGCGGCGCAGAGCCGAGCACGCGACCACACAGCCTGCCGGGTGCGCGCTGTCGGGTGCAGCCGCCAGGCGGCTGGCCACGCGATCCAGCCAGGGCCAGCGGTCGACGTCGGTGAGCGCGATGCCTGCGCTCATCTTTCGAACACTCTCGGGCAGGTGCAAGTCGTCACCATCGATGGTGGTCAGGTGCAAGGCTTCGCCCAGCGCGGCTGCCAGGGTGGATTTTCCGCAACCGGAAACCCCCATCACGACCAGCCGAAGCGGTTGCACCGTGCTCATCCTTTCACCGCGCCTGCGGTCAGGCCGCTGATGATCTGCCGCGCGGCCACGAAGGTGAAGATCAGCGGCGGGATCGCGATCAGGCTGGCCATGGCCATCACCTTGCCCCAGTCCACACCGAGGTCGGTGATGAAGAGCGACGCGGCCACGGGCAGGGTGCGGGTCGTCCGGTCGGTCAGCACCAGGGCCAGAATGAATTCGTTCCAGGCGATGCGGAAGGTGAAGATGGAGGCAGCGGCCAGGCCCGGCGCCATCAGCGGCAGCAGCACCTTGGTGAAGATGCGGATCGGGCCGCAGCCGTCGATGGCAGCAGCCTCTTCCAGTTCCACCGGCACCTGCAGCACAAAGCCGTAAAGCAGCCAGATGGTGAACGGCAAATTCACCGCCACATACAGCAGCACCAGGCCCCACAGGCTGTTGACCAGTTCCCACTGGTTCCAGATCATGAACACGGGAATGGCCAGCACCGCCAGCGGCACGGTGCGCAGCAGCAGCGTGGTGTAAGCCACCGTGTGGCGGCCGGGGAAGCGGAAGCGCGCCAGCCCGTAGGCCGCCATGCAGCCCAGGATGAGCGTGATGACGGTGGAGACCACACCCACGAACAGGCTGTTCCACAGATAGCGGTCGAGCCGGTCTTCTTCCAGCACCGCGCGGTAGTTTTCCAGCGTGGGCATGAAGATGAAATTCAGCGGCTCGGCAAAGATCTGCACCTGCTGGCGCAGGCTGGTGGCAAAGATGACCACGATGGGCAGGATGCACAAGATCGCCAACACGATCAGCATCGCGTAGTGGCCGATCACCAGCGGCAGCGGGCGCTTCATCGCTCATCGTTCGTCCTTCATGGGGTTGCTCAGGCGCAGTGCGCCCCACGAGAGCAGTGCCACCACCACCAGCAGCAGCACGCTGATGGCCGCAGCCACGCCCAGCTGCTGACCGATGAAGGCGGTCTTGTAGATGTGAAGCGACAGGATTTCGGTGCTGTCGCCCGGGCCGCCAAAGGTCAGCACGTACACCACCTCCAGCACGCGGAAGGCGTCGATCAGCCGCATCATCAGCGTGATGGCGATCACGTGCATCACCATCGGCAGCTTGACGCGAAACGTCATCTGCCACCAGCGCGCGCCGTCGATGCGCGAGGCCTCGATGACCGAGCTGTCCACGTTGGCGAGCGCGGCGATCATCATGATGAAGACAAACGGCGTCCACTGCCAGATGTCGGCGATGACGATGGCGACAAACGCCAGCGTGGGATCGGCCAGCCAGGTCTTGGGCTCCAGGCCCACGGCGATGAGCGCCGCGTTGATCAGGCCGAACTGGGCATCAAACATGTAGCGCCAGACCAGGCCGACTGCGATCGGCGCGATCATCATGGGCAGGATGAACAGCGTGCGGAAAAACGCCATGCCGCGCACCTTGTGCTCCAGCGCCAGCGCCAGCGCGATGCCCAGCGCCATTTCCGCGCTCACACACACCGCCGCGAACAGCAACGTGGTCCAGAGCGAGGACCACACCCGGTGGTTGCCAAAGGCCGAGACAAAGTTGTCCCAGCCGACCCAGTGGGCGCTCTCCCAGGGCGTGCCCATGGCCCAGTCGTAACCGGCCAGCTGGAAGGCGGTGAACACCGGGTAGAGACAGGCCACCGCCATCACGAGGACGGCGGGGCCCACATACAGGGCCGGAACCCAGCGGGGTGTGCGCATGGCGGTCAGCAGCCCTTGGGGTTTAGATTTTGTAACCCGCTTCGCGCATGATGTCGGTGACTTGCGGCACCACACCGTTGAGCGCGTCTTCGGCGCTTTTCTTGCCGGTCAGCGCGTCGGACACGGCCACACCCAGGGCCTGCACGTTGATCTTGTCCCACACCGGGATGATGGGGCGCCAGTCCGGGTTGCTGTATTTGAGCGCTTCCACAAAGGTGATGAACTCGGGGTACTTGCGCACCGCGTCCACATCGCGCAGGGTGGAGTTGCGCATGGGCGCGCCGCCCAGCATGGTCACCGCCTTGTCTTGCGCCTTGGAGGTCAGCCACTGCATGAGCAGGAAGCCGGCTTCCGGGTTCTTGGAATTTTTCGGAATCGCCAGACCCAGGCCGCCCGATTGCGACGCGCGGCGCACACCCTTGGGGTGCAGCGCCCAGCTCACCTTGCCGACCACCTGGCTTCGTGCCGGGTCGCTGACCACGCCGGCAAACGAGGTGGAGTCGAGGTACATCGCGGCCTTGCCCTGCAGGAACGCGGTGTTGGCTTCGCCCTGACCGTAACCGGCGATGCCGGCCGGGCCAGTGGCCACCACCTCTTGCAGAAACTTCAGCGCATCCACGCCGATCTTGTCGTTGAAGCGGGGCTTCCAGTTGTCGTCAAACACGCTGCCGCCCAGCGGGTTCAGGTGCAGCAGCCAGGCGTGCACCGCCTGGTGGCCGGCCTGACCGCGGCTGGTGAGCGCGCCCATGCCGGTGCGCTCCTTGATGACCGGCAACAGCTTGCGGAACTCGTCGTAGGTTTCTGGCGGCTTGAGCTTGAACTCGTCGAACACGTCGCGGCGGTAGGCCAGCACCGAGGTCTCGGCGCCGTAGGGCAGGCCGTAGAGCTTGGCGCCGGGGCCGGCAAGGTAGCCCTTGGGACCGCCGACCAGACCCAGGTTTTCCAGGTAGATCGGCACGATGTCCTTCATGTCGTAGGCCGGGTCGGCCAGGGCCGCGTTGCTGAAGAACGGATCCAGCGGGTGGATCAGGTCTTTGGCAACGTACTCGCCTTTCCACATCACGATGTAGCAGCCCAGGTCGAAGTCGCCGCTGGGCTTGGCCATTTCCAGCAGCTGCTTTTCTTTCAGCCGGCCGATGGCGACCTTGTCCACCTCGACCTTGATGCCGGTGGCCTTGGTGAACTCGGGCAAGAGCTTTTGCATCGCGTCGTAATGCGGGTGCGCCGGGATGTTCATCACCACGGTCTTGCCGGCGTATTTGGCGAAGCGGTTTTGCGCGATGGCGCCGCTGAAGGGAAGGCCGGCGCCGAACACGGTGATGGCGGCGCTCTTGATGATGTCTCTGCGTTGCATGGTGGGTCTCCAGGAGGGTGGGTCGGGGTTGCGGAAAAGGGCGCTCGGTTGGCGTCTTCGATGGGGTTTCAAGGCCGCAGCGCTTGGCCGCTGGCGGTGTCAAAAATGTGCAGATCGTCGGGGTTCACGGTGAGCGTGATCTTCTGGTGCAGCAGCGGATGCGCGTCGCCAGGCAGGGTGGCGGTGATGCGTTGACCACCCGGCACGTCGAGGTGGCCGACCACCTGGCTTTCGGTGCCCAGGTACTCCACCACGTCGGCGCACAGCGTGAGCGCGATTGCATCGGCGCTGACCTGCAGCGCCTGCGGACGAATGCCCACGGTGAGCGCCTGCTCTGGCGATTTCAGGCGGTTGCGCAGCCAGTCTGGTGCTGCCGATTCGAAGCCTTCGCCCAGCAGCCGGCCCTGTCGGTCATCGCTCACAAAGCGGGCGTTCAAGAGGTTCATGCTCGGCGTGCCGATGAACGCGGCCACGAACAGCGTGGCGGGTTCGTTGAACACCTGGTTGGGTGTGCCGACCTGCTGGATGCGGCCCTTGTCGAAGATGACGATGCGGTTGGCCAGCGTCATGGCCTCGACCTGGTCGTGCGTCACATAGACCGTGGTCTTGCCCAGGCGCTCGTGCAGCAGCGCGAGTTCGGCGCGCATGTGCCCGCGCAGCTTGGCGTCCAGGTTGGACAGCGGCTCGTCAAACAGAAACACCTTGGGTTCGCGCACGATGGCGCGGCCAATCGCCACGCGCTGGCGCTGGCCGCCGGAGAGTTCCTTGGGTTTGCGCTGCAAGCAGGTGTTCGATGTTGAGCACCTGCGCCGCCTTCTTCACCTGGGCCTCGATCTCGGCCTTGGGGCGGCCGGCCAGATCGAGCGCAAAGCTCATGTTCTGCGCCACGTTCATGTGCGGGTAGAGCGCGTAGTTCTGGAACACCATGGCGATGTCGCGCGCCATCGGCGCAGCCTGGGTCACGTCGCGCCCGCCGATCAGGATCTGGCCCTCGGTGACTTCTTCCAGGCCGGCGATCATGCGCAGCGTGGTGCTCTTGCCGCAGCCCGATTCGCCCAGCAGCACCACAAACTCGCCCTCGCTCACGGTCAGGTCGAGCTGGGTGACCACGGTGACTTCGCCAAAGCGTTTGACGATGCGGCGCAGCTCCAGGCCGGGGGTGTTGGTCGAGGTGGACATGGGTGGTCTGAGGTTCAGGTGGAGGAGCCGCGCGGCGGCGCATCGGGGCGGCGCACGCCCCAGCCGGTGGCGGGCAGCTGGTTCCCCGGGTGGCTCGGGTCAGGCCCCCAGATGGCTTGGTAGGTGTCGATGCAGCGGCCCTGGCGCTGCCATCGCCAGGCGAAGGCGGCCAGGAGCAACCACCAGGCGGTGAGCACGCCCGCCATCCAGCGCGGTGCATCGGCGGCGACGAGACCGAGCACGACGGTGAGCACGGCGGCGCCAATGGCCAGCCAGCCCAGCCCTTTGTGCAGGCGCTCGAACCAGCGCCGGTGCGGCGTCATGTCGTAGTGGTCGCCGCGCAGCGTGGGCTCGGTCGGTCCGCCCTTGCTGCCGCGCGTCCAGGCGCTGATCAGCTGACCGGCGCCCAGAATCACCACGGCCCAGCCCAGCCAGTGGTGCCAGACGGCGCTGGCGCTGGCTTGCGCGCCCTGGTTCCAGGCCAGCCAGGTGCCCACCGCCACCAGCGCCATCCCCCCGTATTGCAGGCCGCGGTGGGCGTGCCACCAGGCGCGGTTGTCCAGCACGCGCGGCCAGTCCTGGCGCGGCGTCACCTTGAAGTAGCGCGCGGCCAGCACGCCCAGCGGCAGCAGCACGGCCCAGGCCGCCACCATGGTGCGCGCGTGCCAGATCACCCAGTCGGGCAGGTGGTGTTCGCTGGCGCCGGACAACGGGGTCAGCCACCAGGCGAGCGTGAGGGCGGGTGTCATGGCCGCTGCATCCCGCGGGTGTTCAAGCGGATGCGGTACAGCGAGGTGCTGGCCGCGATGAAAAGCTGGTCGCGCTCGGGCCCGCCAAAGGTCAGGTTGCCCACCTTTTCGGGCACGGGGATGCGGCCGATGCGCGTGCCATCCGGGTGGTAGATCTGCACGCTGTCTTCGCTGCTGGTGTAGACAAAGCCGTGCTTGTCGATCCGGAAACCGTCTGCCAGACCGGGTTCGACCACCGCGAACACCCGCGGACGTTCGAGGCGCTGACCGTCGATCACATCAAAGGTCACGATGTGGTGATGCCCGCTGCCGTCGCTGCGCAGCGCGGCCGAGGTGTCGCTCACGTAGAGCACCGACTCGTCGGGTGAAAACGCCAGGCCGTTGGGCTCTTCGACGAAGTCGCTCACCAGGCTCAGATCGCCGCTCGACGGATCGAAGCGGAACACATAGCAGGCGCCGAGTTCGCTTTCGGCCTGGTGGCCTTCGCGGTCGGAGACGATGCCGTAGGGCGGGTCGGTGAACCAGATCGAGCCGTCGGATTTCACCACCACGTCGTTGGGTGAATTGAGGCGCTTGCCCTGGTACCGGTCCACCACGACTTCATCGCGCGGGTTCGACAGGCCGGCATCGAAGCGGGTGCGCACGATGGCGCGTTGCCCGTGTGAACAGTGCAGCAGCGAGCCGTCGGCTTCGCGCGCGTGGCCGTTGGTGAATTCCACCGCGTCGCGCCACACGCTCATGCCCTCGGTTTCGTGCCAGCGCAGCATGCGGTTGTTGGGGATGTCGCTCCAGAGCACCGAACCGTCCTCATGCATCCACACCGGGCCTTCGCTCCACACCGCGCCGGTGCACAGGCGTTCCAGCGTGCCCGCCCCCTGTGCCACGGGGGCCAAGCGAGGGTCAAGCACCTCGATCATGCGGACTGCAGCTCCGGCACCATGGTGCGCACCGGCTGGCCTTCGATGCCGGCCACCATGTTGGCGAACGCGAGGTCGGCCATGGCCTGTCGGGTTTGCACCGTGGCACTGGCCATGTGGGGCGTGAGCACCACGTTGGGCAGAGTCCACAGGGCCTCGGGCACACGGGGTTCGTTGGCGAACACATCGAGCCCGGCGCCGGCAATGCTGCCACCGACCAACGCGGCCACCAGCGCGTCTTCGTCCACCACGCTGCCGCGTGCCACGTTGATCAGATAGCCCTCGGGGCCCAGGGCCTTCAACACGTCGGCGTTGATCAGGTGCCGGGTGCCAGCGCCACCTGGCGTGATGACGATGAGGAAGTCCACGGCCGCCGCCAGCGCCTGTGCGCTGGGGAAGTAGGTGTAGCCGGAACCCGGCTTTTCGGTGCGCGTGGTGTAGGCGATGCTCATGTCAAATGCCTTGGCCCGCTGCGCAATCGCCTGGCCGATGCGGCCCAGGCCCACGATACCCAGCCGCGCGCCCGAAACCTTGCGGCCCAGGGGCAGTCCCCCCTGTGGCCACTGGCCGGTACGAACGTGTTGATCCGCACGGGGCAGGCCGCGCGCCACCGCCAGCATCAGCGCCAATGCCAGGTCGGCCACGTCGTCGCTGAGAACGCCCGGGGTGTGGGTGACCGCAATGCCGCGCTCGCGCGCCGCGGCGATGTCCACACCGTCGTAGCCCACGCCAAACACCGACACCACCTTGAGCGCTGGCAGTTGCGACATCAGCGAGCCAGGCACCTTGGACTCTCCCGACGCGGCCAGGCCCACGAGGCGCGGCGCCAGTGCGGCAAACCCGGCCGGGTCGCTGCCCAGGGGATCCACGTGCACCGTGAACCGGGTGGCCAGGGCCTTCATGTAGAAGGGATGCAGACCGGGGACGGCGTAGATATCAGGCAAAGACACGGTAGGGCTTTCAGGGAAAAAGGGGCTTGTGATGCAGGCGTTTCTCTGATCAGGGCAGCTGGATAGCGCTATCCAAAAGACAAAAAGAAATCACCGATCTGGGCCGTAAGCCTGCTGGGCTCATGCGGCAAAGGATGTGAAATTGGGCTGGATTTGCTCATGAGATAGCGCTATCCTAAAGGCGGTGCTGCAACAGATCTCTCAGCAAATACCCTAGGATGAACCACCTACCTTCTGCTCGAAAGAGCCGCCGTGCCACCGGCCGGATCACCTTGGCCGAGGTGGCGGCCGAAGCGGGCGTGAGCCCGATCACGGTCTCGCGCGCCCTTCGCGGCGAGCGAGCGGTGGACCCGCTACTGGTCGAGCAGGTGCAGGCGGCTGCAGCCCGACTGGGCTACATGCCCGACCCGGCGGCACGCGCGCTGGCCTCGCAGCGCAGCGACCACGTCGCCATCCTGATCCCCAAGCTGTCCAACACCCTGTTTGTGGACCTGCTCGACGCCGCGCAGCAAACCCTGCGGGCAGAGGGTTACCAGGCGCTGATTGGCGTGACCCATTACGACACCGCGCAGGAAGAACAGCTGCTGCGCGAGCAACTCATGCACCGTCCCGCTGGCGTGTTGCTCACCGGTCTGCACAGCAGTGCGGGCACGGCGGCGCTGATCGCGCGAAGCCAGGTGCCTTGCGTGCACCTGATGGACCTGCCACCCGAGGGGCAAGCCGAGGTGCCGCATTGCGTGGGCTTTCGCCAGATCGACGCGGGTGCTGCCATCACCCGCCACCTGATCGATCGCGGGCGCCGGCGCATCGCGTTTGCCGGGGCGCAGCTGGACGAGCGCGTCATGCAGCGCCTCTATGGCTGGCGCAAGGAACTGGAGCTGGCGGCGCTTTACGACCCGGCGCTGGAATGGCTGAACCCGGCGTCGTCATCGCTCGCACTGGGTGGTGAGATGTTTCTGCAGATCCTGGCCGAGCAGCCCGATGTGGACGCGGTCTTTTTCTGCAACGACGATCTGGCCCAGGGCGCGCTGATGGCGGCGTTGCGCCACGGCATCGCGGTGCCGCAGCGCGTGGCGGTGGCCGGTTTCAACGACCTCACCGGCAGCGACCAGATGCTGCCCACCCTGACCACCGTGCGCACACCGCGGGCCGAAATCGGGCGCACCGCTGCCCGGCTGCTGCTGTCGTTGATGCGGGGTGAGGCCGACGGTCCGCGGCTGGTGGATCTGGGCTTTGAGCTGGTGCAGCGGGAGAGCAGCTGATTCGGCCGGACCGCTGCTCAGTAGGCGGGCGCTGCGTCAGGAAATCATGCAGACCGAGCCCTCACTCAGACACGGCGGGCGGCTTGGGACAAGTTCAGGAAGCGTTGACGGCGGAGGCGCAACGTATGCTGCCGAGCGGCGTCTGGCTGGAATGACTTCAGCACCGAGGGGGTGGTGCAGACTTGACTTTCATTCGCCGCCGGCACAGAGCCAGGCCAGGCGGGCCGCACCCAGCGCGGCGCCGCTGGCGGCATCCTGGTGCACCGTCAGTGTCAGGCCCAGGGTGTCGGCGAGCAGCTGCGCCCACCAGGGGCTGCGCGATCCGCCGCCCACCAGGGACAGGCGCTGGAGTGGCGGGTCGGCCGGGGGAAACGTCTCCAGGCCGTCGAGCAGCCCAAACCCAACGCCTTCAACCACGGCGTAGGCCAGATGCGCGCGGACATGCTCGGCGCGCAGGCCAGCCCAGGCCGCGCTGGCGAGCGGGTCGTTGTGCGGCGAGCGCTCGCCGTTGAGGTAGGGCAGGAACAGCGGCGCGCGCTGCTGCTCCCCGGCGTTCAGGCCTTGCGCCGCGCCGAGCAGCGCCGGCACGTCCTCAAAGCCCAGCACGCCAGCGGCCCAGTGCACGGCGCTGGCGGCGCTCAGCATCACGCTCATCTGGTGCCAGCGGCCTGGCAAGGCATGGCAAAACGCGTGCAAGGCCTGCGCCGGGTTGGGCTGGAACGTCGAGCCGCTGACGAACACCACGCCCGAGGTGCCGAGCGACACGAAGCCCTGTCCGGGGCGCACCAGACCCATGCCCACGGCGCTGGCGGCGTTGTCGCCGGCACCGCCGGCCACGGGCACTTGGCCGGGCAATCCCCAGCGCTGACACAGCGCGGGCAACACATGCGCAGATACATCGCTGCCTTCCACCAGCCGCGGCATGTGGGCGCGGCTCAGGCCGGTGGCGGCCAGCATGGGATCGGACCAGTCGCGCTTGCCGGTGTCCAGCCAGAGCGTGCCAGCGGCGTCGGACATGTCGCTCACCGCCTCGCCGGTGAGCCGCAGGCGCAACCAGTCTTTGGGCAGCAGCACGCGCCGCGTTCGGCTGAACACCTCGGGCTCGTGTTCGCGAACCCACGACACCTTCGGGGCGGTGAAGCCCGGCATGGCGAGGTTGCCGGTGATGCTGGAGAGCGTCGGGCACGTCGCGGGTGAGCTGTTCACACTGAGCGCTGCTGCGGCCGTCGTTCCACAGCATCGCCGGGCGCAGGACCTGGTCCTCGGCGTCGAGCAGCACAGCGCCATGCATCTGGCCCGACAAGCCCACCGCCTGAAGCCGTGCCAGCGCCTGGGGATGGTCGCGTTGCAGGCGCGCCATCACCCGCTCCAGTGCGGCCCACCAGTCGCCCGGGTTCTGCTCGGACCACAGCGGATGCGGGTGCTGCACGGTGAGCGGCTCGCGCTCGGTGGCGATCACCTGATGCTGTTCAGACAGCAACAGGGCTTTGAGTTCGGAGGTGCCGAGATCGAGGCCGAGGAACATGGGCGGTGTGGTTTGGAGGGAGAGATGGACTTGGCGCCCGGCCAATCCAAGCGGGGACTCAACTGTTCCCAGGACTCGACCGGAGCAAGAGGTTCAACCCAGGGCACCGCCGGGCCGGCTTTGCCGGACGGCCAGTGCCGCCCCCTCGGGGGGTGACGCGAAGCGGCGCGGGGGGAGCATTCACACCGCGCCGCGAAACCGGCTGTGCGACTGCTTGCGAAACTCGCTCGGGGTCATGCCCTTGATGTCAAGAAAGCGGCGGTTGAAGTTGGCCACGTTGTTGAAGCCGACCTCAAAGCAGATGTGCGAGATGGCCTGTTCGCTGTCCATCAGCAGCTGACAGGCGCGGCTGATGCGAACCCGGTTGACAAAGTCGGTAAAGGAGTTGCCCGTGGCCTTGCGGAAAAAACGGCTGAAACGGCTCTCGCTCATGCCGAGTTCGGCGGCAATGGCCGCCGCCGAGTGCGGCTCGGACAGGTTGTCGGTGATGCGGCTCACCAATGCATGGATCTGGTCGATCGATTCGTCGTCGCCGTTGCTCTGGAGCCGCACGCTGGAGAGCAGCCGGTAGTCGGTGCAGGCGGCCAGGTCGCACATGAGGTCCAGAAAGGCCGTGAGGCGCCGCAGACCCTGTGCCGACTTGATGTGGTGCCAGTGCTGCTCGGCCCTTTCGCCCATGTCGAAAAACTCGACGCCGTGGCAAGCGCGCTCCAGCAGGGCATCCAGCTCGGCCAGCTCCGAGATGTGCGAGGCACATTGCATCAGTGGTTCGCGCTGGAACTGGATCACCAGATCGCGCAGCTCCACGCCCGCATCGGGCGTGTCCAGCGACAGCCAGTTGTGCGGCAGTCTGGGCCCGGTCAGCACCAGATGACCAGGCTGGAACGGGCCGATCCAGTCGCCCACAAACGCCTTGCCGGAAGTCGAGGTGATCAGGTGCAGCTCGTACTCATCGTGGTAGTGCCAGCGCGCCAGCGGCGTGGGGAAACCGTGAGAGAGACAGCGGACAAAACCCGCGGTGTCCGCTGTTTCGTAGCCCAGATCGGGCGATCGCGCGTAGTCGCGCTCCAGCTCCGGTTTGAGCTGTCTCGGCTGGGTGCGTTCTCGGGAGCCCATCCCGAGATTCTGCACAGATTCCTTCATGCCGGCACGGTGGGAATCCCGGCATGGGCTGCGACGAAGCGGGTCACCCGCTCGCCCGCCTGGCGAATCGCCTGCACCAGGCGGGCGTCTCCTGCCAGCTCGCCCCACAGCGGCACATCGCTGCAAAAGGCCAGCACGGGATCGCTTGAATCGCACATCGCGTGCGCCACAGCAGGGTCCATGGCCTGGTCCTGGTAGGTGTAGGGCAGCTGCCCGGCGTGCCAGCGCTGCAGGTAGGCCAGAAACAGCGCGGGCAAGATGGCCACGCTGTCAATGGTCTCGCCCTGGGCGAGGCGCTGGCGGATGGTGGGTGCAATGAAGCCGGGGATCTTGCTGAAGCCGTCCATGGCCACGCGCTGGTTGGTGTCGCAAATGGCGGGGTTGCTGAAGCGGTCCAGCACCACGTCGCGGTAGCGCGGCAGGTTGATGGGGCAAGGGTGCTCGGGCGTGTCCAGCACGGGGATCACGTCGTCGGTCACGTAGTCATGAGCGAACTGGCGGATCACCGGGTGCTGGGTGCCCTCGTGGATATAGAGGAAGTTGATGAGGGTGCCGGCCCAGGCAATGCAGGAGTGTGTGGCGTTGAGCAGGCGGATCTTGGCCTCTTCAAAGGCGTCCACCGAATCCACCATCTCGACCCCCACCGTTTCCCAGGCCGGTCGGCCCGCCACGAAGTTCTCCTCGATCACCCACTGGCTGAAACTCTCGCCCATCAGCGCGGCCGGGTCGTCCACGCCTGTGGCAGCCAGCACGCGTTCCCGCACGTCGGGCGTTGGCCTTGGTGTGATGCGGTCCACCATGGCGTTGGGGCTGCTGGTGTGGGTCTGCACCCAGGCCAGCAGCTCGGTATCACCCACCAGCTCGATGAACTGCAGCAAACCGCCGCGCGAGCGGTCGCCGTTGTGGCGCAGGTTGTCGCAGTTCAGCAGGGTCACCGGGCCAGCGCCGGCTGCGCGGCGCGCGCGCAGGATGGCGGTCAGCGCGGCATAGATGGTGGGGCCAGGTTGCCCCGCCTTGGCCGCTTCCAGGTCGGCCCGCAACTCGGCGAAGGTGATGAGGTCGAGGCGGTTGTAGGCGTCCAGGTAGTAGCCGGCTTCGGTGACGGTGAACGAGATGATCTTGGTGTCGGCGCTGGCTCCCTGGCGGATCAGGCCCGCGAGATCGGGCGTGTGAGGGATCACCTGACTGATGGACGTGATTCGCTCGTAGCGGTGCACGCCGGCCGGCGAAATCGTCTCCAGCGTGTAGGCACCATCCTGCGCCTGCAAGGCCGCGATGGTGTCGGCCATGTCGGGGCGGGTGTTGCCACCGGCGAGTGACCAGCGGCGGTCGCCGGTCTTCTGAAGTTCGTGCAGGTAGACGGCCTGGTGGGCTCGATGAAACGAGCCCAGGCCCAGGTGCAGGATGACATTCATGGGTTGGACTTCACAGATCAAAATGGGTGGGCATCATCACGACGTCGCGGATGGTCGTGCCGCGCGGTCGGGTGAGCATGAAAACGATGACCTCGGCGATTTCGCTGGCCTCCAGCAAGCTGCCCGCGGCCTTGGCTTCGGCGAGCTTGTCGGCTGGCCAGTCGGCCAGCAGCGAGGTGATGACAGGTCCGGGCGAGACCGAGCCCACCCGGATGCCGTGCTTGAAAACCTGGCGCCGCACGGTTTGCACGAAGCAGTCGATGGCCCATTTCGACGAGGCGTACACCGGCTCCCAGGGTGTGGGGAAGTGGGCGGCGAGCGAGCTGGTGACGATGACGTCGCCGGTCTTCATCTCGCGCATGTGCAGCAGCACGTCGCGCACGTTCTTCATCACCACGTTGACGTTGAGGTTCAGCATGCGGTCGATGGCATCGTGCTCGGCATCGACCAGGTCACCGCCCAGATAGAGCCCGGCGTTGGCATGGAAGATGTCCAGTTGTCCGGTGCGGGTCAGAATCTCCGGCATCAGCGATGCGCATTGCTTCGGGTCGAGCAGGTCGAGCGCCAATGGCTGTGCCGCTTCCCCCAGTGCCGCGCAGGCGCTCGCCAGCGCTTTTTCATCGCGGTCGATGAGCAGCACGGTCGCGCCAGCCGCGAGCAGGGCTTCGGCGCTCGCGCGACCAATGCCAGCAGCCGCGCCGGTGACGGCGGCAACCTTGCCTTGGAACGGTGCTGACATGTCGGTGGCGGCCAAAGGCAGGGCTTCAGGCGGCTGCGGTGGTCTTCACCACCCGGCCGTTGCTGTCGAACCAGTGCGCCTTCTCCAGCGCCAGATCTGCGCTCACGGTGTCACCCATGTGCAGCGGGGTGCGCTCGCTTTGGCGGGCGACCAGCTGGGCGCCTTCGTTGGTGGTGATGTAGACCAGCGTCTCGGCACCCAGCGCTTCAACCAGATCGACCTTGCCCTGCACCTTCGCGTTGGCGTCAGAACCGATCACCACACTCTCGGGCCGCAGACCGATCGCGCCGTCCTTGGCCGCGGCAGGAGCCAAAGCCCTGATCGCCGCAGACCACTGCGTGCTTGGCAGGATGTTCATCTGCGGCGTGCCGATGAACTGGGCCACAAACTGGTTGGCTGGGTGGTCGTAGAGCTCCAGCGGCGTGCCCACCTGTTCGATCAGGCCGTCGCGCAGCACCACCACGCGGTCGGCCAGCGTCATGGCTTCCACCTGGTCGTGGGTCACGTAGATGGTGGTCGCGCCCAGGTCGCGGTGCAGCTTGGCGATTTCCACGCGGGTCTGGCCGCGCAGGGCAGCGTCCAGGTTGGACAGCGGCTCGTCGAACAGGAACACCTTGGGCGCGCGCACGATGGCGCGGCCAATGGCCACACGCTGGCGTTGCCCGCCAGAGAGCTCCTTGGGCGTGCGCTCCAGGTACTTCGTGAGGTCCAGGATCTCAGCGGCCTTCTTCACCTTGGTGTTGATTTCATCCTTGGGCGCGCCAGCGAGCTTGAGCGCGAAGCTCATGTTTTCGCCCACGGTCATGTGCGGATACAGCGCATAGCTCTGGAACACCATGGCCAGATCGCGTTTGGAGGAAGGCAGGTGCGTGATGTCGCGGTCTTCCAGCGTGAGCTTGCCGCCGTCGATGTGTTCAAGGCCAGCGATCAGGCGCAGCAAGGTCGACTTGCCGCAGCCCGACGGGCCCGACAAAGACGATGAACTCGCCTTGCTGGATGTCGAGGTCGATGCCTTTGATGGCACGGTGGTCACCGAAGAATTTTTCGATGCCTTGAAGTTGCAAATAGGCCATGATGTTTGTCCCAAGTGTTTTTGTTTAGCGATGCGCCACAAGGGCAGCGATGTCTGATGCCAGGGCACCGCCGATCCGGCTTGGCCGGTCGGCCAGTGCCGCCCCCTTGAGGGGGTCGCGCGAAGCGCGGCGGGGGTGGGCCGTCACTTGACGGCTCCGAAAGTCAGGCCCTGCACCAGCTGCTTCTGGCTGAACCAGCCGAACACCACGATGGGCGCAATCGCCATGAAGGAGGCGGCGGACAGCTTGGCCCAGAACAGGCCCTCCGGGCTGGAGTAGCCAGCGATCAGCGTGGCCAGCGTGCCGCCGTTGGCTGCGGTCAGGTTCAGGCTCCAAAACGCTTCGTTCCAGCTCAGCACCAGGCACAGCAGACCGGTGGAGGCGAAGCCGCCCATGGCCAGCGGCAGCAGCACCATGCGGGCTTCCTGCCAGAGCGTCGCGCCGTCCATGCGGGCCGCTTCCAGGATTTCGCGCGGGATTTCCTTGAACTGCGAATACAGCATCCAGACCATGATGGGCAGGTTGGACAGCGTGAACACGATGATCAGCGCGATGGGCGAGTCAAGAAGGTGGCTCTTTTGCGCCAGCACGTACACGGGCACCAGCGCACCCACGGCGGGCATCATCTTGGTCGAGAGCATCCACATCAGGATGTCCTTGTCGTGCTTGCCCTTGAAGAAGGCCATGGCGTAGGCGGCCGGGGCGGCGATCATGAGACCGAGAATGGTCGAGATCACGCTCGTGACCACCGAGTTCTTGGCGTACTGCAGGTAGTCGCTGCGCTCGTTGACCTCGTGGAAGTTCTCCAGCGTGGGGCTGAAGAACAGCTCCGGTGGGACCGCGATGGCCTGCAGCTCGGTCTTGAACGACGTCAGGATGAGCCAGCCGAGCGGGAAAAAGAGCAGCAACGCGACGCCCCAGGCGCCCAGGGTGCGAACGGCGTAGGCCGGTGTGAAGGTGGATTGACGTGCCATGGTGTGTGGTCCTCACTTGTCCAGGTTCTTGCCGACCATGCGGATCATGAAAATCCCCGCGATGTTGGCCAGCACGACGGCAAACAGCGCACCGGCCGAGGCCACGCCGGCATCGAAGTTCAGCAGTGCCTGCTTGAAGATCAGGAAGGCCACATTGGTGCTCGCGTCGCCCGGGCCACCGCCGGTGGTGGTGTAGATCTCGGCAAAGACGCTGAGCAGGAAAATCAGTTCGATCATCACCACCACGGCCACCGAGCGGCCCAGGTGCGGGATGTAGAGGTAGCGCAGTTGCTGGAAGTAGTTGGCGCCGTCCATGCGCGAGGCCTCCAGCTGCTCGCGGTCCATGCTTTGCAGCGCGGTCATGAAGATCAGCGTGGCAAACGGCAGCCATTGCCAGGACACCATCAGGATGATGGAGAACAGGGGCAGCTCGGTGAGCCAGTCGATCGGGGTGGCGCCGAAGAAGGTCCAGACCTGGGCCAATACGCCGTAGATCGGGTTCATCATCATGTTCTTCCACAGCAGCGCGTTGACCGTGGGCATGATGAAAAAGGGCGAGATCAGCAAGATGCGCACCAGACCACGACCGGCAAACGGCTCGTTGATCAGCAGCGCGATCAGCGTGCCCAGCACCACGGTGATGGCGATCACACTGCCCAGCAGCAGCAGCGTGTTGATCACGGCCGCGCCAAACGACGGGTCGGTGATGAAGTACTCGAAGTTCTCCAGGCCGACGAAACCCGACTGGTCCGGCTGCAAGAGGTTGAAGCGGATCAGCGAGAAGTAGATGGTCATGCCCAGCGGCACGATCATCCAGAGAAGAAGGGTGCTCACGGCCGGGGCCATCAGCAAACGGGGCAGTGTTCGGTTCATGGGGTGTTCTCGAAACGATCCCGGAGAAATGGGCCAGGCGCGCCGCGCCGTGCCGCAAGTTGCTCAGCCGGGCGATGCCAACGGGCCCGGCGGAAGGGCTTGGTCACCGAAGCCCCGGCGTTCGCAGGGCCTCGGTGCCTGATCGACACCTTGGGATGTGGTGTCAACGCGCGGCTTACTTGAAGTAGCCGGCCCTCTTCATCTGGCGCTCGGCTGCCACCTGGCTGGCTTTGAGCGCTTCATCCACCGACTTCTGGCCCGCCAATGCGGCGCTCATTTGCTGACCCACGGTGGTGCCGATGGCCTGGAACTCGGGAATGGCGGCGTATTGCACACCCACGTACGGGCTCTTGGGCAGGGTGGAATCGTTCGGGTTGGCCGAATCGATGGCGGTCTTTTCAGCCGAGGCGAAGCGTGCCGCCTTCAGGAAGTCGGCGTTGGCGTAGGTGCTCTTGCGCGTGCCGGTGGGGATGGTGCCCCAGCCGTTGGTCTTGCCGACCAGGTTGATGTAGTCCTTGGAGGTCGCCCAGGTCACGAACTTTTGCGCTGCGTCCACCTTCTTGGAGCCGCTTGGAATGGCCAGGGCCCAGGCCCACAGCCAGTTGGCACCCTTCGGGGTGTTCATGGTGGGCGCCTGTGCGAAGGCCATCTGGTCAGCCACTTTGGACTGCTTGGGGTCGCTCACGAACGAGGCGGCGATGGTCGCGTCCACCCACATGCCGCACTTGCCCGAGTTGGTCAGCGCGAGAATCTCGTTGAAGCTGTTGGCAGAAGAGCCGGGTGGGCCGTATTTGGTGAGCAGGTCCACATAGAACGTGACGGCATCTTTCCAGGGCTTGCTCTCCAGCTGCGGCTTCCACTGCATGTCGAACCACTGGCCGCCAAAGGTGTTGACCATGGTGCTGATCAGCGCCATGTTGTCACCCCAGCCGGGCTTGCCGCGCAGGCAAATGCCGTACACGCCGTTCTTGGGGTCGTGCATCTTGGCAGCCAGGTCTTTGATCTGTGGCCAGGTGGGGCGCTCGGGCACGGTCACGCCGGCCTTGTCGGCCAGGTCCTTGCGGTACATGAGCATCGAGCTTTCGCCATAGAAGGGCGCAGCGAACAGCTTGCCGTCCACGCTCAGGCCGTTGCGCATGGCGGGCAGCAGATCGTCCACATCGTAGGCGGCGTCGGTCTTGAGTTCCTGCAGCCAGCCCTTCTTGCCCCAGATCGGGGTTTCGTACATGCCGATCGTCATGATGTCGAACTGGCCGCCTTTGGTGGCGATGTCGGTGGTGACGCGCTGGCGCAGAACGCCTTCTTCCAGCGTGACCCACTTCAGTTTGATGTCGGGGTTGGCTTTCTCGAATGCGCCGCTGAGCTTTTGCATCTCGATCATGTGGCCGTTGTTCACGGTGGCGATCACGAGCTCGGTGGTGGCGGCGTGGGTCACGCCGGCGCTGAGCAGCGCGGCGGACAAAACGGTGGCAAGGCGGAATTTCATGCTGGGGTCTCCTGTCGATGGATTGGGATCTTGTGCGACGGTCGAACAAGACCGTGAACCCAATTCTGGAGAACTTCCCAGGCGGCGCTTGTACGCAGCTGGCTCAAAGCAATACTTTGTTGCGTACTTTTATGGGTATTTACCCTAGATCAATGCCAAAAAGTACGTTTGTTGAGCAAGTGAGGCGGGTCCGAAGGCCGCTCAGACCTGCAGCGGTGTCATCAGGATCTCGGTCCTTGTCACTTCCCTGGTGTCGGGCGTACCGGCCAGCATGGGCGGTGGAAGCCCGGGCATGAAAAATTCAGCTTCCAGACTTTTCCATGGCTTTGGCCATGGTCTTGCCCAGTTCCACGCCCCACTGGTCAAACGCGTTGATGCGCCAGATCGCGGCCTGGGTGAAGACCTTGTGTTCGTACAGCGCGATCAGGGCGCCCAGGCGGGCCGGGTCGAGCCGGTCGAGCCAGAGGATGTTGCTCGGGATGTTGCCAGCAAAGCTGCGGTGTTGCGCCATCACTTCGGCTTGCGTGCCGTCCATGCCATCTTTCAACAGCATTTCCCGCGTGGCGGCCGCGCTGCGGCCTTCGGCCATGGCCTGGGCCTGGGCGCGCAGGTTGAGGTTGACGACGCGCGTGGTGGGTGGCCGCCATGCGGCAGGGGCGTGTCTTCGGTCTGCACGCCGATGAAGTCCACCGGCACGCGTGTGCTTGCCCTGGTGCAGCAGCTGGAAGTAGGCGTGTTGACCGTCGATGCCCAGACCGCCCCAGACGATGGGGCCGGTGTCGATGGTGGCGGGCGTGCCGTCGATGTGGGTGCGCTTGCCGTTGCTCTCCATGTCCATCTGCTGCACAAAGGGTGTGAAGCGCACCAGGCGCGAGGCGTAGGGCAGCGATCAGGTGGGTGGGGCAGTGCAGGAAGTTGCGGTTCCAGATGCCAAAGAGCGCCAGCAGCACGGGCAGGTTTTGCGCCAGCGGCAGCGGTGCGGAAATGGTGATCCATGGCGCTGGCGCCAGCCGAGGAATTCGCGAAACGCCGCGCCACCGATGCCGATGGCCAGCGGCAGGCCGAGCGCGGACCAGATTGAGTAGCGGCCACCGACCCAGTCCCAGAACAGGAAGGTCTGGTCAGCGGGGTAGCCCAGCTCGGCCGACTTGCTGGGGCTGGCGGTGATGGCCACCAGGTGGCGGCTGACGCGATCGGCTGGCACGCCGCCATCGACCAGCCAGCGTTGACAACTGGCCGCGTTGGTCAGCGTTTCCTGGGTGGTGAAGGTTTTGCTGGAAACCACGATCAGCGTGCGCGCCGCGTCCAGGCGGTGCAGCACGCTGTACAGCGCCCACGCGTCGGGGTTGGACACGTAGTGCACCCGTGGGCCGGTCAGCGTGAGGTGGGCCAGGGCGTCGGCCGCCATGCGTGGGCCGAGGTCGGAGCCGCCGATGCCGATGTTCACGATGTCGGTGAAGGCCTGGTCGGAATGTGCCGGTGACTGCGCCCGAGCGCACGCCGTCGGCGAAGGTGCAGACGCGCTCCAGTTCGCGCGCCACGTCGGCGCTGATGGCTTCGCCCCATGGCCCGACAGCCTGGGGGTTGCCACGCAGCGCCACGTGCAGCACCGGGCGGTTTTCGGTGAGGTTGATCGGGTCGCCGCGGAACATGGCGTCGCGCTGCGCGCCCACCTGGGCCTGCTCGGCCAGCGCGATCAGCGCGCTGTGGATGGCGGGGTTGATGCGCTGGCGGCTGGCGTCCAGCGTGATGCCGCAGGCGCTGGCGCTGCAGGCGTTGCGCGCGCCCGGTGTCGGCGCTCAGCAGCTCGCGCAGGTGGGGCAGCGGGGCGGTCGCCAGTTCGCTGAGCGCCGACCAGGCGGGCAGGGTGGTGGGGGTGGTGTGCAGGGCGGTCATGTCGGGGGATCGGGTGTGGGTCAGGCGGCGTTGGCGAGCTCGGTGGCTTCGCGGGCCAGTCGGGAGATGCGCTTCCAGTCGCCGCATTGCATGGCGTCGGCGGGCGTGAGCCACGAGCCACCGGCCATGGCCACATTGGGCAGTTTCAGGAAGTCTTTCAGGTTCTCCGGGCTCACGCCGCCGGTGGGGCAGAACATCACGTCCGGGATCGGTGCGCCCAACGCTTTGAGCATGGCCATGCCGCCAGCCTGTGCAGCGGGAAACAGCTTCATCAGCGAGAAGCCTTGTGCACGCCGGTGCATGACCTCGCCCGGCGTCATCACGCCCGGCATGAAGGGCAGCTTGGCCGCTTTCACGGCGGCCACCAGTTCGTCGGTGCAGCCGGGGGAAAGCGCAAAGGTGGCGCCGGCGTCGATCACGCGTTGCACTTCCGAAACGCGGGTGACGGTGCCCGCGCCGGTGTGCATCTGCGGGCACCGCGCTGGACACCGCTTCGATGGCCGCCAGCGCCGCGTCGGAGCGCAGGGTGATCTCCATCACGTCGATGCCGCCTTCGAGCAGCGCATGCGCCAGCGGCACGGCGTGCGCGGGGTCTGTGCAGCACGATGACGGGTACCACGCGGGATTTGAAGGCGGGGCGGGTGAAGCAGGTGATGGCGGACATGTTGAGATCCTGTTCAGGGGCGGTCGCCAAAGAGGGGGGAGGCTCCCGATTCAGCGGTGGAGGCGTGGCTGCGGAACAGACCAAAGAGCTCGCGGCCGGTGCCGTGGGCGTTGTGGCCGAGGTCGGGATGCTGCACCGTGCGTGCGGCCAGCGTGGCCGCGTCCACTTCGAGTTCGAGCACGCCGCGCTCGCAATCCAGCGTGATCCAGTCGCCGTCCTGCACCTTGGCGATCGGGCCATCGGCCAGGGCTTCGGGGCTGATGTGGATGGCGGCGGGCACCTTGCCCGAGGCGCCCGACATGCGGCCGTCGGTGACCAGCGCCACCTTGAAGCCCTTGTCCTGCAGCACCGCCAGCGGCGGCGTGAGCTTGTGCAGCTCGGGCATGCCGTTGGCGCGCGGGCCCTGGTAGCGCACCACGGCGATCAGGTCTTTTTCCAGTTCGCCGGCGTTGAACAGCGCCAGCAGGTCTTGCTGGTCGCTGACCACCACGGCCTGGGCGCGCACCACGCGGTGCTCGGGCTTCACGGCCGACACCTTGACCACGCTGCGGCCCAGGTTGCCCTGCAGCAGGCGCAGCCCGCCGTCGGCGCTGAAGGGTTCGGCGACCGGGCGCAGCACGCTGGTGTCGGCGCTCTGTTGCGGCACTGGCCGCCAGGCCAGGGTTTCGCCGTCGAGCCAGGGCTCCTGCGTGTAGGCGGCCAGCCCCTGGCCCATCACGGTGGTCACGTCGCCATGCAGCAGGCCTGCGCCAAGCAGTTCCTGCATCAGGTAGCCCATGCCGCCGGCGGCGTGGAAGTGGTTCACGTCGGCGCTGCCGTTGGGGTACACGCGGGCCAGCAGCGGCACCACGGCGGAGAGCTCGGCGAAGTCGTCCCAGTCGATCAGCACGCCGGCCGCGCGCGCCATCGCCACCAGGTGCATGGTGTGGTTGGTCGAGCCGCCGGTGGCCAGCAGGCCGATGATGGCGTTGACGATGGACTTTTCGGTCACGATGTCGGCCAGGCAGATGGCCTCGCCGCCGGTGCGTCCGGTGTTGACCACGGCGCGTCGCACCGCCTCGCGCGTGAGCGCATCGCGCAGCGGTGTGCCGGGGTTGACGAAGCTGGCGCCGGGCAGGTGCAGGCCCATGATTTCCATCAGCATCTGGTTGCTGTTGGCGGTGCCGTAGAAGGTGCAGGTGCCGGGGCTGTGGTAGGCCTGCGCTTCGCTCTCCAGCAGCGCGTCGCGGCCCACCAGGCCTTGCGCGTACTGCTGGCGCACCTTGGCCTTGGCGTCGTTGGACAGGCCCGAGGTCATGGGGCCAGCGGGCACGAAGACGGCGCTGCAGGTGGCCGAACTGCATGGCGCCCATGAACAGGCCGGGCACGATCTTGTCGCAGATGCCGAGGAACAGCGCGGCGTCGAACACGTTGTGCGACAGCGCCACCGCGGTGGACAGCGCGATCACGTCGCGCGAGAACAGCGACAGCTCCATGCCTCGGCGCCCTGGGTGATGCCATCGCACATGGCGGGCACGCCGCCGGCCACCTGGGCGGTGGCGCCCAGCGTGCGCGCGTGCTGCCGGATGAATTCGGGGTAGTGCTCGTACGGCTGGTGCGCCGAGAGCATGTCGTTGTAGGCGGTGACGATGCCCACATGGGGCGTGCGCTCGGCGTGGATCTTCAGCTTGTCGCTGGCGGGCAGGGCGGCGGTGGTGTGCGCCATGTTGGCGCAGCCCATGCCGGCGCGCTGCGGGCCGCTCTTGCGCTGCTGGGCCACGGTGGCCAGGTAAGCGGCGCGCGGGCCGGCGCTGCGTTCGATGATGCGGTGCGTGACGAGGTCGACGGTGGGATGCAGGGGCGGTGTGTTCATGATCGGATCACCTTGTTCGTCAGGAGGGCGGGAGTGGGCTGGGTGAGCCAGACGCTGACGGGCGTCTGGTGCTGGTGAAGCACCAGAGACACCGGCAGCGCCGGCCTGGCTTGTCGCAAGGCCTCGCGGTAGACGGCGAGTTTGGCTTCGCCACCGATGGAAAGCACCAGCTCGCGGCTGGCCAGGAGCGTGGGCAGGGTGAGGGTGAGTCGCGCATGGGGCGCGGTGGACGGGCGCACCCAGGCCAGCGGCCCGCGGCTGTTCAGGGCGGTTTCCAGGCCGGGCGCACCGGGGAACAGCGAGGCGGTGTGGCCGTCTTCGCCCATGCCCAGCACGGCGACATCGATGGGCCAGTGCAGTTTGGAGATTCGCTCATTGGCCTCGTTCACCAGCCGATCCAGCGCGGCGCTGTCCAGTGGGTCGGCGAGGCTGTCGAAAAAGGGCGTGAGCGTGGCGGCGCTGGCCTGGTCCTGCAGAAGGTGCTGGCGCACCAGAGCGGGTGTTGCTGTCCGCCTGTTCGTGCGCCACGCAGCGCTCGTCGACCAGGATCACGCTGACGTTCGCCCAGTTCAGGGGCTGCTGCCGCAAGGCCTCGAACAGCGCAATGGGCGACTTGCCGCCGGAGACCGCCAGCAGGGCGTGGCCGCGCGCCGCGATCGCCTCGCGCAAGCTGTTGGCCAAGAGCGCGGCAAGCCCACGGGCGTGATCGGCCGCGCTGATGGCGGTGTACTCCTTCACGGTGCTTGTCGCTTGGCTGTGCATCAGGCTTCCTCCACCCAGGCCGAACTTTCCCGCGCCATCAGCGCCGAGGACGCAGCCGGGCCCCAGGAACCTGCGGTGTAGGCCTTGGGCTTTTCGTTGAGCTGGGCCCAGCCTTCGAGGATGGGGTCGACCCAGGTCCAGGCGGCTTCGAGTTCGTCGCGGCGCATGAAGTGGGTGAGGCGGCCCTTGATCACGTCCATGAGCAGGCGCTCGTAGGCCTCGGCGCGGCGCTCGGTGAAGGCGGATTCGAGGTCGAGGTTGAGGTTGACCGGGCGCAGCCGCATGCCGCTGCCGGGTTCCTTGGCCATCATCTGCAATTGCACGTGTTCTTCGGGCTGCAGCCGGATCATCAGGCGGTTGACCGACTGGCGCGGCGAGTCGGTGAACAGCCGGTGAAGGGCAGGTCGGCGAACTCGATCACGATCTCCGAGCGCCGCTCGGCCATGCGTTTGCCGGTGCGCAGGAAGATGGGCACGTTGGCCCAGCGCCAGTTGTTGATGTGGGCGCGCAGGGCCACGAAGGTTTCGGTGCTGCTGTCGGCCGGCACGTTGTCTTCCTGCAGGTAGCCCATGGCCGACTCGCCGTTGGAGGCGCCCGCGCTGTACTGGCCGCGCACCGTGTCGCGCGCCACGTCGGCCACCGTCATCGGGCGCAGCGAGCGCAGCACCTTGAGTTTTTCGTCGCGCACGGCGTCGGGGTCGAGCGACACCGGCGGCTCCATCGCCACGATGCACAGCAGCTGCAGCAGGTGGTTCTGCACCATGTCGCGCAGGGCGCCGGTGCCGTCGTAGAAGCCGGCGCGGCTGCCCACACCCACGCTCTCGGCCACCGTGATCTGCACGCTCTTGATGTACGGGCTGCGCCACAGCGGCTCGAAGATGGTGTTGCCAAAGCGCAGCACCATCAGGTTTTGCACCGTCTCCTTGCCCAGGTAGTGGTCGATGCGGAAGATCTGCGATTCCTGGAAATACTGGCCCACCTCGTCGTTGATGGCTTGCGCCGAGGCCAGGTCGTGGCCGAGGGGCTTTTCCAGCACCACGCGCGAGGCCGCGTCGATCAGCTTGTCTGCCGCGAGGTGGCCACAGATGCCGGTGAACAGCGTGGGCGCGGTGGCCAGGTAATACACGCGGTCCGAACCCGGCTGCAGCGCCTGACCCAGGGCTCGGTAGTCGCTCGCTTGCGTGGCGTCCAGGCTGACGTAGTTCAAACGATCCAGAAAGCGCTGCCAGGCATCGCCTTTGCGGTCTTTCTCGCTCGACAAAAGGCGTCACCTTCTCCTGCACAAAACCCAGGAAAGCCTCGCGGTCCCAGGGCTGGCGACCCAGCGCGTGGATGCGGGTGGACTCGGGCAGGTTGTTGTGCAGGTGCGCCATGTACAGCGCCGGCAGCAGCTTGCGCACCGAGAGGTCGCCTGCGCCACCGAAGATCACCAGATCCAGTGCAGCAGTGGGGGTGGAGGCAGACGTTTTGGTGGCCATGGTTCGAATTAAGTTACTGTTTTAGGGAAATTTTAATGTAATCAAGTTACATACGAGGAACAAGCTGCAGGAGCGCTCAGTGGTTGCCCTCCCGCGTTGGGCAGCACCGCTCAGAGCGCCCGGCATGCTGGTCGTGATGCTGCCAGCCGTGCGGTCACGCTCGCCCGGTTGGGCGGCACGCAGCCGGTCTGCTGCACACACAGGCTGGCGCTGGCCACAGCGTGCCCCAGCACCTGCTCCACATCCTCTTCACTCAACACGAGTTCGTCCACCCGGTTCAAGGACTGGAAGGCGGGCCGCGCCAGCAGGGCGACCAGCAGACCGGCCAGAAAGCAGTCGCCCGCGCCCACCGTGTCGGCCACCTTCACCGGGCTGGTTTCGGTGGCGTGCCAGGCGCGGCTGTCGCGGTGCAGAAGCATGGCGCCGCGCGCGCCCAGCGTGAGCGCCAGCCAGGCGCGCGGGTTCTCGGCCAGCAGCTGCGCGCGCGTTGATCAGCGGGTCTGCGTCGGTGCATGCCCAGGGTGATCAGGTCGTCGTCGCTCACCTTGATCGAGATGGGCCTCGGCCCAGCGCGGCACGCACGCTGGCCTGGTAGGCCGCCATGTCGGCCACGATGGCCGGGCGCAGGTTGGCGTCCACCACCACGAAGCGGCCGGCGTGGCGCTGCGAACGCAGCCAGGGCAGGTATTTGGGCTGGTCGTCGGCCACCAGGGCCAGACAGCCGGTGGCGACGATGCGCAGACCGTTGTGACGCTCGCAATCCAGTTCCAGCTGCTCCGCGTTCACCTGCCGGTCGGCCACGCCGTCGCGGTAAAAGCTGTAGCTGGCCTTGCCGTCGCCATCCAGCCCCACCACCGCCAGCGAGGTCGGCAGAGCGATCGGGTCGGGACGGGACAGGGTGACGCCGGCCTCGTGAATGCCGGCAGCGAGGAGCTGGCCGAAGCGGTCGCTGTGAGAGTGGGTTGAGGTAGAGCGTGCCCACACCTTGCAGCGCCAGCGCGCGGGTCGCGTTGTAGACCGCGCCACCCGCGCAAGGGCGCAAACACCCATCGGCTTCTTCGATCAGGTCGATCAGGGCCTCACCGGCGGTGGCAACCTGTATGGGATGGCAGGCAGAAGCGGTCGGGCTGGCGAAAGACATAAGTAAATTAAATTGATTTAGTGATATGAGACCGACTATAGTTCAACCGACCATGGCTTGCCAACCGCACCAAAACCCGATGACCGCAACCCGCTGCGGATGTGCGCACCCCATTTCGCACGCCAACGCGCTTTCGCGCTGCGAAGCTCCGGGTGGCGACAGGCCTGATCCAGCGGACCTCATCTGAACGGTTGCCGTGGTGGATTCTTCGCTGCCGACGAACCCTGACGCGCCAGGTGCAGCGCGGCTGCGCCAGCGCGGCTCCAACCAGATCGGCATGCGCCAGTTCAACGAGCGCGTGGTGCTGCAGGCCCTGCGCGCACACGGCAGCACGCCCAAGGCCGAGCTGGCGCGCCTGACCGGCCTCACCGCGCAGACCATCGGGCTGATCACCGCGCGCCTGGATGAAGACCAGCTGCTGGTGCGCGAGGCGCCGGTGCGCGGGCGGGTGGGCCAGCCCTCGGTGCCGCTGGCACTCAACCCGGACGGCGCGTTCGCCATCGGCATCAAGATCGGTCGGCGCAGCACCGACTGGCTGCTGGTCGATTTCACCGGCCGGGTGCGCGAGCGCCTGGTGCTGGACTACCCTTTTCCCGATGCCGAACAGCTGCTGCCGGCCATCGAGTCCAACCTGGGCAAGCTGCTGTCCGGCCTGGGGGACTTGCGCCGCCGGGTGGTGGGGGTGGGCGTGGCCGCGCCGTTCCAGCTCGGCGGCTGGCACAGCCTGCTGGGTCTGACCGACGCGCAATCCGAAGCCTGGAACGCCATCGACCTGGGCGCTCGCGTGCAGCAGATGACCGAGCTGCCGGTGAGCTTCGCCAAGGACAGCTCGGCGGCCTGCGTGGCCGAGCTGTTGCAGGGCCGCGGTCGCGACCTGCCGAGTTTTCTTTACCTGTTTCTGGACACCTTCATTGGCGGGGGTCTGGTGCTGCATTCGCACCTGCACCGCGGTTTGCATGGCAACGCCGGGGCCGTGGCCTCGCTGCCGCTGGCGATGTCGGTGCCCGGCGGCGAGGTGCCCGCGCAGTTGGTGAGCCAGGCTTCGCTGTGGGACCTGGAGCAGCGGTTTCGGGCCCACGCGCTCGACCCCATGGCCGCTTACGACGCGCGTGCGCAACAAGCGCCCTGGCGCAGCCACACCGAGGCCTGGATGGCGCGTGCCTCGCGGGCGCTGGCGCACTGCGTCGTGTCGGGCACCGCCTTCCTGGATCTGGATGCGGTGGTGGTGGACGGCGCGGTCGCGCCCGAGCTGTTGTCTGCGCTGCTGGCGCAAACGCGGACCGCGCTGGAGGGCTACAACCTCGAAGGCCTGCAGACCTTGCCCCGGCTGGAGGCCGGCAGCATCGGCTCCGATGCACGCGCGCTGGGCGGCGCCTTGCTGCCGCTGCACGCCTGCTTCGCGCCCGATCGGGATCTGTTTCTCAAAGTCTGAGGGCCGCGGTGTGCGGCGCTGTCGTCAGGTTGCCGGCGCGTTGGCCAGCAAACCTTGCGCGGTGAGGTGCAGCACGCGCTGCGCTCGCGCCGCGGCGGCTTCCGAGTGCGTCACCAGCACCAGCGAGGCGCCACTCTCGGCCGCCTGGTCTTGCAGCACCTGCATCACCTGGGCGGCGGTGCGCGGGTCCAGGTTGCCGGTGGGTTCGTCGGCCAGCAAGAGGCTGGGGCGGTGCACCAGCGCGCGCGCGATGGCCACGCGCTGCAGCTGGCCGCCAGAGAGCTCGGCCGGCAGCCGGTGGCCCAGATCACCCAGACCCACGGCGGCCAGCATCTGCGCCACGCGCGCCGCATCAGGCCGCTGCAGCAAGAGCAGGGGCAGCCCCACGTTTTGCGCCACATCCAGGTGCGGCAGCACATGAAAGGCCTGGAACACAAACCCCAGTTTTTCACGCCGCCAGTGCGCGCGCTGCACCTCGGTGAGCGCGCCGAGATCGACACCGTCGTGGGTGATGCGCCCGGTCTGCCAGTCGTCCAGCGCGGCCATGCAGTTGAGCAGGGTGGACTTGCCCACGCCCGATTCCCCCACGATGGCCACGAATTCGCCGGGCGAAATCGTCACGCTCACCTGGCTGAACACCGGCGTGTTGCCGTGGTGTTTGCCGAGTTGCTCGATCACCAGGCTCATGCGTTGGTCTCCTGCGCAGTGCCCAGGCGTTCGCCAGCCCAGCGCAAAGCAAGCGCAAGCGCATCGGTCGAATCGCAGGGCACGATCACGCGCTCGGGCATGGAACGCAACCAGGTGAGCTGGCGCTTGGCGAGCTGGCGCGTGGCGAAGATGCCGCGGTCGCGCAGCTCGGTCAGCTGCTCAGGGCTTGGCCCGTCGTGGGTGGCATCCAGCAGTTCCCACACCTGCCGATAGCCGACGCAGCGCATCGCGGGCAGATCGGCGTGCAGGTCGCCTCGCGCCCGCAGTCCGCGCACCTCGTCGACGAAACCTTGCGTCAGCATGGTCTCAAAGCGCTCGGCGATGCGCCGATGCAGCCAGGCGCGGTCCTGCGGCTCCAGCGACAGCAGCGCGCCGGCGGCGATGGGGCTGGGCTTGGCGCAGGCGCCGCCGGTTTGAAAGCTGGAGAGCGGTTGGCCGGTGACGGTGTGCACTTCGAGGGCACGCGCGATGCGCTGCGAATCGTTGGGCGGTAGCCGGGCAGCGGTGATCGGGTCAACGCGTTGCAGCTCCGCGTGCAGCGCTGGCCAGCCGAGCGCCTTTGCGCGCTCGGCGATGGCCTGGCGCACAGCGGGATCGGCGCGCGGCATGTCGTCCAGCCCCTGCATCAAGCGCCTTGAAATACAGCATGGTGCCGCCCACCAGCAAGGCGGTGCGCCCGCGCGCCTGTGATCTCGGCGATCAGGCGCACGGCGTCCGCCACGAACTCGGCAGCGCTGTAGGCGTTCAGCGGGTCGCGGATGTCGATCAGGTGGTGCGGCACCTGCGCGCGCTCGTCGGCGCTGGGCTTGGCGGTGCCGATGTCCATGCCGCGGTAGACCAGGGCCGAGTCGACGCTGACGATCTCCACCGGCCAGCGCTGCGGCAATCGCCAGCGCAGCCGCGGTCTTGCCGCTGGCGGTGGGCCCGGCGATGGCCAGGCAGGTGGGACGCGGCGCGCTCATGGTGATCGCAGTCTCAGCGCAGCGGCGGGGCTTCGGCGCCCATCTGGCGTTGCGGCGGCGTCTGCAGATCGCCATGGCGCTGCACCAGCGTCCAGGCAACGGTGGCGATCAGCACGCTCCAGAACCAGATGCCGTTGGTCAAGGGCAGCACCGTTCCGCCGCCGGCAGCGATGCCAGCCAGGCTCTTGCCCAGCCAGCCACCCATGCCGAAGGCAGCAACCATCATGAGAAAGCCGCTGAGCGCCGAGGCCGCACCGGCGGACTTCGGAAACGGACCCACCGCACCGCTCTGACCACAGGGCTGGTGCACGCCGTGACCGAGCATGAACAGGTAAAACGGCAGCATGATGGCCCACACGCTCTGCACACCGGCCAGCGCCAGCACACCCATGCTGGTGCCCGCCACCAGCGTGCAGGCCCCGGCGATGGCCACGGTGCGGCGCACGCCGAAGCGCGGCAGCAGGCGTCGGCAGACAAAGGTGCCGATGATGTAGCTCAGCGCCATGGAGAACATGAGCAGGCCGTAGACGGTCTTGGACAGCCCGAGCACCTGGATCAGCACAAATGAGGAAGCGGCCAGGAAGGTGAACAGCCCGCCGTAAGAGGCGGTAGCCAGCAATGCAAAGGCCCAGAAGGTCGGGTGGCGCAGGATGGTCGCCCAGGTGGACACCAGAGCACGCGGGTGCAACGGCTGGCGGTTTTGCCGGGGCAGGGTCTCTTCAAAGCGCCAGACGATCAGCGCCAGCGTGACGGCACCAAAGACCGCGAGCACGGCCAGCGCCATGCGCCAGCTGAACAGGTCGCTCAGCAGGCCACCAAGCGGCGCGCTGGCGCAGGCGATCACGCCCAGGCCCGACAGGCCCTTCGACATCACCCGGGCACCGTCGGCCGGCTCGTACAGATCGCGCACGATGGCGCGCGCGCACATCACGCCCGCGCCCATGGCCGCACCCTGCGCGATGCGCCAGGCGATGAGCAGCTCCATGCTGGTGGCCAATGCGCTGCCGACGGCCGCCACCACGTAGATGGCCAGACCGATCAGCAGGATGGGGCGGCGACCGAAGCGGTCGGCCAGCGGACCCCACACCATTTGTGAGGCGCCAAACGCCAGCAGCAGGCCGGTGAGCGTGAGCTGCGCCTGCGGCATGGATGCACCAAAACCGCTGGTCAATGCCGGCAGGGCCGGAAGATAAAGGTCGGTGGTGATCGGCTGCAGACCCAGCAGCATCGAGAGCACCAGCACGATCAGCGTGGGCGACATGGCGGAGGGCGGGGCGGACATCCGGTCGAGGTTAGCAGACCGTCGCCTCGCCACCGCCCTCGCGCCGCGGCCTCAGGGCTGCAAGCCGAACAGCTCGGCCAGGGCCACGCGGTACTGCGGTTGGCCGATGGCATTGGTGTTGTGGTGCGAACCGTTTTCCACCAGCACAAATGCCTTCTTGCCGGTGGCGGCCTCGTAGAGCCGGCGACCCAGCGCGGGGCTGATCAGCTGATCCTGCGCGCCGTGCACCACGAGCAGTGGCGAGCCGATCTGGGGCACCCGCTTGAGCGCATCGAAGCGCTGGGTGATCAGCGGTGAGATCGGCAGCCAGCCCCATTTGAAGGTGCTCACCACATCGGGGATCGAGGTGAACGTGCCCTCAACCAGCGTGCCCGCTTCGTCGCTCACCTGTGCCGCCAGTTCGATGGCGATGGCGCCGCCCAGCGAGTGGCCGAAGATGTAGCGCGGTCGATCCGGGTACTGCTGGCCCAGCCAGTCCCAGGCAGCGCGCGCGTCTTCAATGGCCAGCGCTTCGGATGGCAACGTGGGCGTGCTCTTGCCAAAACCCCGGTAGTCGATCGCCAGCACCGAAAAGCCCAGCTCGTGCATGCGCCGGGCCCGGAACGCCGAGCCCACGACGTTGTAGCGTGCGCCGTGCAGGTAGAGCAGCACCGGTGCATCGGCGCGGGTGTCGAAATCGGGCTGCGCCAGCCACAGGCCGTGCAGCCGGGCCGGCTTGCCGGTCTCGCGTGACTGGAAGTCGACCCAGACCTCGCTCATGCCGGTGGCGGCTTCTTCGCCGCGCCACCAGCTGCGGTCTGACGGCTGGAAGATCCATTCGCGCTGACGCTCGTCCAGCGTGGCGCAGCC
The DNA here is from genome assembly GCA_963831255.1 of uncultured beta proteobacterium. Classification (GTDB taxonomy): domain Bacteria; phylum Pseudomonadota; class Gammaproteobacteria; order Burkholderiales; family Burkholderiaceae_C; genus Hydrogenophaga. Next base: position 323,045 of record CAWHPI010000001.1, read on the forward strand.
AACCAGCAGGCCCAGGCTGACAACGCCCAGCAGCAACAGTCTCCAAAAGGTTCGTTTCATTGCGGTACATGATGCGCCCGAAGCGCGAAAAGTTTCCCGCATCGCCGCCAGTGACCCCGAGCACAGCGGGACGACCCGATCGTGGGGCTATCTGCCACGCAGGAAAAGCGCGTCGAGCTCGCGCAACGCTCATCTGGCGCCAGGTGGGCCGCCCGTGGTTGCACTGGTCGCTGCGCTCGGTCACTTCCATCTGGCGCAGCAGCGCATTCATCTCGTCCAGCGTCAGGCGGCGGTTCGCGCGCACCGCACCGTGGCAGGCCATGGTGGCGAGCAATTCGTTGCTGGGCGCGCTCGATCACGCGGCTGCTCTCGTGCTGTGCCAGCTCGGCCAGCACGTGGCGCGCGAGCTCCACCGGGTCGCCCTGGGCCAGCGTGCTGGGGACGGCGCGCACGGCCAGCGTCTTGGGGGAAAACGGCGTGATTTCCAGCCCAAGGGTGGCCAGTGCCTCGCGGGCATCTTCGGCGGTGGCCACCTCGGCCGGCGTGGCGGCAAACGTGGCGGGAATCAGGAGCGGCTGGCTGGTGATCTGCCGGGCGTCGAGCTGTTGCTTGAGCCGCTCGTAGACGATGCGTTCGTGGGCGGCGTGCATGTCGACCACCACCAGGCCCTGCGTGTTTTCGGCCAGGATGTAGACGCCTTGGAGCTGCGCGATCGCGCGGCCCAGCGGCCAGTCGCCAGCGGGCAGTGGCGCGGGAGGTGCGCCGCTCGCCGGTGGGCTGGGCACTTGGATCCGCCGTTGGCACCGGTGAGCTGTTCGACCACAACGCCTGAACATCGCTCACCCGGTGGCCCACCGCATCAGGGCGCTGCCAGGCCAGCGGCGTCTGTTGACCCGTCCAGGCCAGAGCGCTTGCGGCGGCCGAGGCGCTCGCAGCTGGCTGGGTCAACGACGCGTCCGGCGTCTGGCCCGCCCCGGTGGAGCGCGGCACCGCCAGCGCAGACTCGACCGCGTGGCGCACGCCCTGGTGCACCTCGCGGCCGTCACGAAACCGCACCTCGATCTTGGTCGGATGCACGTTGACATCGACCCGCGCCGGATCGAGCGAGACAAACAGCGCGTAAACCGGCTGGCGGTGGCCGTGCAACACGTCCTCAAAGGCACTGCGCGCGGCGTGTGTGATGGTCTTGTCGCGCACGTAGCGGCCGTTCACGTAGGCGAACTGCCAGTCGGCGCGCGCGCGGGCCGCATCCGGAACGCCGGCAAACCCCCACACGCGAAGGCGTGGCGCGCCATCTGCATCGGGCTTTTCGCCCAGTGGCCAGTCAACCGCCACCGCCTGTTCGATGAAGGCCTGCGCCCAGCACATCGCCGAGCCGCTGGCGCAGTGCCGCGATGCCATCACCGGCCACCGCTCGCCATTGCGCAACCAGCTTGCCCTCGTGCCAGATGGCAAAGCCCACATCGGGCCGGGCCAGCGCATGGCGGCGAACCGCTTCGATGCAATGTGCCAGCTCGGTGGCATCGGTTTTCAGAAACTTGCGGCGCGCCGGTGTGGCGAAGAACAGCTCGCGCACCTCGACCGTGGTGCCGGTGCTGCGCGCGGCGGGCTGCAGCTCGCCGGAGCGTGCGTCGAGCAGCCAGCCGTGGGGCTCGCTCCCGGTGTCCGCGCGTGTCAGCAAGGACACCTCGGCGATCGAGCAGATGGCTGCCAGCGCTTCGCCACGGAAACCCATGGTGTGCACCGATTCGAGATCGCTCAGGCTGGCGATCTTGCTGGTGGCGTGGCGCTTGAGCGCGGCGGGCAGCTCGTTGCGCTGAATGCCGCTGCCGTCGTCTTCCACGCTGATCAGCCGCACACCGCCGGCCAGCAGGCGCAGCGTGATCTGCGTGGCGCCGGCGTCGAGCGCGTTGTCGACCAGTTCGCGCACCACCGAGGCGGGCCGCTCAACCACCTCGCCGGCGGCGATCTGGCTGATCAGCTCGTCGGGCAGTTCACGGATGGGACGGCGAGGGGACATGGTGTGCAGGGAACTCACGGCGAAATTTTAGGCCTCGCGGAACGCAAGGGCTGAGACGGGATAATCACGCCCAGCCTGGCACAAGTGCCTGCGCCAGCGAGGACCACCTCGCGCGAGCACTTTATCGATGGGTTTGCTTTGAAACTGTTTGAACCGCTGTATGACCGCGTGATCGCCTGGAGCCGTCACCCCAAGGCACCTTGGTTTCTGGGCGGCTTGAGCTTTGCCGAGTCATCGTTCTTCCCGATTCCGCCAGACGTGATGCTCATGCCCATGTGCCTGGCGCGGCCCAGTCGCTGGTGGCAACTGGCGCTGCTCACCACGATCGCCTCGGTGCTTGGGGGACTGTTGGGCTACTTTGTCGGTATGTGGGCGCTGGAAGCTCTCATGCCCTGGATTGAGCGCATGGGATGGACGGCCAAGCTGGCCACCGCGCAGAGCTGGTTCGACCGCTGGGGTTTTGCTGCGGTCTTCATTGCCGGTTTCTCGCCCATCCCCTACAAAGTTTTCACGCTGGCCGCTGGTGGCATGGGCATGCCGTTGCTGCCGTTTGTTGCCGCTTCGATCGTGGGCAGGGGCGGGCGTTTCTTTCTGGTGGGCTGGCTCATGGCCCGGTTCGGCCCCAGCATCGAACCGCGCATTCGCCCCTTCATGGAGTGGCTGGGCTGGGGTGCTGTGGTTTTGATGGTCGTGGCTTACCTGCTTCTTCGCTGAGTTGGTGAAAGCGGTGACCGCAGCAAACCCCCTGGCGTCCTGGGGGCTCGGCGCGTGACAGTCGTTCGCACGCGCGAGTCGGGCGGCGGCATGTTCATCGGTGTCCGACGGATCTCGATCTCGTGATCGTGGTGCGCAAGGCGACGCCCTGGTGCGAACGCAGCGCCCAGCGACCGCCGCCATTCGCGGTGCGTGAAGCGTCAGCCTGGCTTACAGCACTTCGCTGGCAAAGTCGGCCAGACGTGAGCGCTCGCCGCGCGCCAGCGTGATGTGGCCACCATGCGGCCAGCCTTTGAAGCGGTCCACCGCGAAGGTGAGGCCAGACGAGCCTTCCGTGAGGTAGGGCGTGTCGATCTGGGCCAGGTTGCCCATGCAGATGATCTTGGTGCCCGGTCCGGCGCGGGTGATCAGCGTTTTCATCTGCTTGGGCGTGAGGTTTTGCGCCTCGTCGATGATCACGTACTTGTTCATGAAGGTGCGCCCGCGCATGAAGTTCATGCTCTTGACCTTGATGCGGCTGCGGATCAGCTCGGTGGTGGCCGCGCGGCCCCATTCGCCCGCGTTGCCGCCCTCGCCCTTGGAGAGAAACTCCAGGTTGTCGTCCAGTGCGCCCATCCACGGCCCCATTTTTTCCTCTTCGGTACCGGGCAGAAAGCCGATGTCTTCACCCACGCTCACCGTGGCGCGGGTCATGATGATTTCGGTGTAGCGCCGGTCGTCCAGCACCTGCGTCAGGCCACTGGCCAGCGCCATCAGCGTCTTGCCGGTGCCTGCCGTGCCGGCCAGGGTCACGAAATCGATTTCCGGATCCATCAGCAGATTCAACGCGAAGTTTTGCTCGCGGTTGCGGCTGCTCACGCCCCAGACGGCGTTCTTCAAGTGGGTGTAGTCCCTGAGCGTTTTCAGGACTGCGGTCTTGTCTCGAATCTCGGTCACCCGCGCATAGAGCGAGGGCTCGCCAGGAGCCTCGAAGTAGACAAACTGGTTGATGTAGAAGTGCGCCACCGCCGGCCCGCTGACGCGGTAGAAGGTGTGGCTGCCGCTCTGCCAGCTCTCGATGGTCTTGCTCTGGCGGGTCCAGAAATCGGCAGGCAGTGCCAGTGAACCGGCGTAGAGCAGCTCGCCGTCGTCCAGCGTCTTGTCGTTCTCGTAGTCCTCGGCGGCCAAGCCCAGCGCGCGGGCTTTCACCCGCATGTTGATGTCTTTGGAGACCAGGATCACCTCGCGCTGCGGGTACTTGTCACGCAGCGCCTGAACCACACCCAGGATCTGGTTGTCGGCCTTGCCCTGGGGCAGGCTGCTGGGCAGCTGACTGTCCAGCGGCTCGGTCTGGAAAAAGAGCAGGCCACGCGCGCCCTGGTGGCCGGTAGCGGCCAGCCGGAGTCCCTTGGTCATGTCGCCGCCCTTCTGGGCAACCAGGGCGTCGAGGGTACGGCTGGTCTGGCGGCCATTGCGCGCCACCTCGGTCATGCCTTTCTTGTGCCCGTCGAGCTCTTCCAGCACGATCATGGGCAGGAAAATGTCGTGTTCCTCGAAACGGAACAGGCTGGTCGGATCGTGCAGCAGCACATTGGTGTCCAGCACGAACAGTCGGGTTGGCCCGGCGCTGGTCTGGCGGCCGCCATTGCGTCGGCGACTGGCAGATGGAGCGGTTGCGGCTGCCGGCATTGGTGCCGGTGCCGGCTTGACCGCTGGCGAGATGTCCGCAGTCACGACAGGCTTTGGCTTGGGCTCGGTAGGGCGCTGATCGCGGGCCACGGGACGTGTCCGGCCTTCGTTTCGATTCGACGCGGGCTGCCTGGTCACAGGCGTCGAGGACGGCTGAGGGCTTGCCGTCGAATCAAGCGCCCGTGCCGCTGGCGGCTCCGGTGAGAAGTCCAGGCTGTCTTCAGCTGCCTTCAGTTGGTAGGCTTCGGCAGACAGCAGGGCGGCGCGTTTGGCGGGGGCGGGTGGCAGTGGCATGGAGGCGTTTGAGAATCAGCGCGGGGCCAGGAAATAAAAAAGCCGTCGGGCGAACCGGACGGCTGGAGGTGACGGGAAAAGCGAGCAGAGCGTGTTGATCAGTTCGGCTTTCCGAGTCATGAAATCATTATGCATGAGACGGTCAGGCAAGCTGGCCGCCTCAGCAGCCAGGGAGTCAGGCGGCTTTTTTCAGCGCCTTCACCGCCTTGAGCACGTCTTCCACATGGCCGGGCACCTTCAGGCCGCGCCACTCCTGCTTGAGCACGCCGTCTGGGCCGACCAGAAAGGTGCTGCGCTCAATGCCCTTGACCTTTTTGCCGTACATGATCTTGTTCTTGACCACGCCGAACATGTGGCACATCTTTTCTTCGGTGTCGGCCACCAGTTCGAAGGGCAACTCCAGCTTGGCCTTGAAGCTGTCGTGGGAGGTCATGTTGTCGCGTGAAACGCCAAAAACCTCGGCGCCTGCCTTGACGAAATCCTTGTACTTGTCGCGGAACTGCATGGCCTCGGTCGTGCAGCCCGGGGTGTTGTCCTTCGGGTAGAAGTAGAGCACGATCGTCTGGCCCAGATGCGTCTGGTTGCTGACCTTGAGGCCACCGGTCGCCATGGATTCGAATTCGGGAAGTGGTTTGTTGACAACGACTGCCATGCTGCTTGGACCCCTGACTTAAGTTGATGGAAATGCGTTGTCCCCCTGCCGCGCGGTTCGAAGACGGCCACAGCGCGGCGTGGGCGGATCGATGCGGAGGACAAACGGCAATTTTACCCCGAAAGGGGGTGTTCACCAAGCTGGCGGCGTGCGCGGCGCATCCGGATCGCCGTCGCGGGGAGGGCTGCGGTGAGCGCTGTGCCGCCCGGATCAGGCTTCCAGAAGCAGCCCCACCGCCACCCGGCGGCCCTCGCCCGCGAGGATGTTGTAAGTGCGGCAGGCGGCGGCCGTGTCCATGGTTTCGATGCCGATGCGCCGCTCCATCAGGCCGCTGATGAGCGCAGGGCGCGGAAAGCGCAGCCGCGAGCCACTTCCGAACACCACCAGCTCGGGCAACTCCGGGCTGAGCGTCAGCAGGCGATCGAAGTGGTCTGCGGTGAGGTCGTCGAAATGGTCGCAGAGCCAAGGCTCCAGCACCCCGTTGGCATTGAGCGCCAGGCTCGCCTGGTGTCGCTTTCCATCGACCGCCACCCAGTCCTCGCCGTAGGCGGTGATGGACAGAAAATCTGGCTTGTCGGCGTGCAGTTTCATGGTGAGCGCGAAGCTTGTCGCTGTGTTCCGGTGTCGGTCGCTGGCTGTCGGGAGGGGGATCGAACTGTGTTCAAATTGGAGGTTTTCCCTCTCGTTCGAGGGCAAATATACCCCGCGACCGCAGCGCCTGGCGACAGCCGGGACGCACCCACCATGCCCACGGAGGCAGTTTGAAGACCATCCAGAAATCCGCCAAGCTCGCCAACGTTTGCTACGACATCCGCGGCCCCATCATGGACGCGGCGCGGCAGATGGAGGAAGAGGGTCACAAGATCATCAAGCTCAACATCGGCAATCTCGCGGTGTTTGGCTTCGACGCGCCGGAGGAGATCCAGCAGGACATGATCCGCAACCTGCCGAATTCGGCGGGTTATTCGGACAGCAAGGGCATCTTTGCTGCGCGCAAGGCGGTGATGCACGAGACCCAGAAGCAGAGCATTGCTGGCGTCACGCTCGATGACATTTACCTGGGCAATGGCGCCAGCGAACTGATCGTGATGGCGACCAACGCCTTGCTCGACGACGGCGACGAACTGCTGCTGCCGTCCCCCGATTACCCTTTGTGGACTGCCGCTGTCAGCCTCTCGGGCGCCACGCCGGTGCATTACAGCTGCGACGAATCCAACGGCTGGATGCCCAATCTGGACGACATCCGGGCCAAGATCACGCCGGCCACCAAGGGCATCGTGGTGATCAACCCCAACAACCCGACCGGCGCCCTGTATTCCGACGCCTTGTTGCGCGCCATCGTCGAGATCGCGCGCGAGCACGGTCTGGTGATTTTTGCCGACGAGGTGTACGACAAGGTGCTGTACGACGGCGTGCACCACACGGCGCTGGCCAGCCTGAGCGAAGACGTTCTCACCCTGACCTTCAACTCGCTGTCCAAGAGCTACCGCTCCTGTGGCTACCGCGCGGGCTGGATGGTGGTCTCGGGCGACAAGAAGCCGGCCAAGGACTACATCGAGGGCCTGAACATGCTCTCGAACATGCGGTTGTGCGCCAACGTGCCTGGCCAGTGGGCGATCCAGACCGCGCTGGGCGGTTACCAGAGCATCAACGACCTGGTGTGCGAGGGCGGACGCCTGCGCCGCCAGCGCGACCTGGCCTACGAACTGATCACCGCCATTCCCGGCGTGAGCTGCGTCAAGCCCAGTGCCGCGCTCTACATGTTTCCCAAGCTCGACCCGGCCATCTACCCGGTGGAAGATGACCAGCAGCTGTTTCTGGAGCTGCTGCAGGAAACGCGGGTGATGCTGGTGCAGGGTTCGGGTTTCAACTACCCCGACAACCAGCATTTCCGCATCGTGTTCTTGCCGCACGAAGACGACCTGCGCGAAGCGATCGGCCGCGTGGCCAAGTTCCTCGAAGGCTGGCGCAAGCGCCACGGCCACTGACCCATTTTTTATCCCAAGCGACCATATGAAACCGATTCAAGTAGGCCTTCTGGGCATAGGCACCGTGGGCAGTGGCACCTTCGAGGTGCTGCGGCGCAACCAGGCCGAGATTGAGCGCCGCGCGGGGCGCGGCATCGTCATCACCATGGTGGCCGACCTCGATGTGGCACGCGCCCAGACCATCGTCGGGCCAGATGTGCAGGTGGTCAACGATGCGCGGGCGGTGATCGCCAACCCCGAGATCGACATCGTGATCGAGCTCATCGGCGGCTACGGCATTGCCAAGACGCTGGTGCTGGAGGCGATAGCCGCGGGCAAACACGTGGTCACGGCCAACAAGGCGCTGCTCGCCGTGCACGGCACCGAAATCTTTGGTGCGGCCCATGCCAAAGGGGTGATGGTTGCTTTCGAGGCGGCGGTGGCCGGTGGCATTCCCATCATCAAAGCGCTGCGCGAGGGGCTGACCGCCAACCGCATCGAGTGGGTGGCCGGCATCATCAACGGCACGACCAACTTCATCCTGTCCGAGATGCGTGACAAGGGGCTCGACTTTGACGTTGTGCTCAAGCAAGCGCAGGCCCTGGGTTACGCCGAGGCCGATCCCACGTTCGACATCGAAGGCGTCGATGCGGCTCACAAGGCCACGCTCATGAGCGCGATTGCCTTCGGTATTCCGGTGCAGTTCGACATGGCCTATGTCGAGGGCATCACCCAGCTCGCCGCCACCGATATTCGTTATGCCGAGCAGCTCGGTTACCGAATCAAACTGCTGGGCATCACCAAACGCACCGCTGGCGGCGTTGAGCTTCGCGTGCACCCCTGCCTGATACCGGCCAAGCGCCTGATCGCCAACGTGGAGGGGGCAATGAATGCGGTGCTGGTTCAGGGTGATGCAGTGGGCTCCACGCTCTACTACGGAAAAGGCGCTGGCAGCGAGCCAACCGCCAGCGCGGTGATCGCCGACCTGGTCGATATCACCCGCCTGCACACCGCCGATCCGCTGCACCGCGTGCCGCATCTGGCGTTTCAGCCCGATGCGATGAGCGATCTGCAGGTGCTGCCCATGAGCGAGGTGGTCACCAGCTATTACCTGCGCCTGCGCGTGGCCGACGAGGCCGGTGTGCTGGCCCGCGTGACCGGCCTGCTGGCCGAAGGTGCCATCAGCATCGACGCGGTGCTGCAGCGCGAAGCCGATCAGGTGGGTGGCGAGGGCGCCACCTCCACCGATCTCATCATCCTGACGCACAGCACCCGCGAAGGCGCGATGAACGCCGTGCTGGCGAAGATTCAAGCCCTGCCCACGGTGCTGGCGCCGATCGTTCGCATCCGCAAGGAGGAGCTGAGCTGAGCTGTCGCCGCCTGACCTGCCGACGTGCCCACGCTGATCGCGGCCCTTACCCTGGCGGCGCTGCTCAAAATGGCGCACGTGGCGATGCCGCGCTGGCACCTCGCCTTCTGGTTTGCCGCGCTGGTCTCGCTGGCCCTGCGGCTTTTCCTGCCCTGGTGGGATGTGCTGCTCAATGGCGTCGCAAGCTTCCTCGGCGCATGGCTGTATTTTGTGTTGCTGGATCGCACGGACAACCGGGCGCAGCGCGAGCTGCACTGGCTGATCCTGATCGGCGGATTCGTCGGCCTGATGGCCTCGCGTTTCCTCCTCGATATCCGTGTGTACGGCGTGAGTTTTTGACCTGGACCGATCTGTGAAATACCTCAGTACCCGTGGCCATCCCGAGCGCCGGCAGTTCTGCGAAATCCTGCTTGAGGGCCTGGCGCCGGATGGCGGCCTTTATTTGCCGGAACACTACCCTCAGGTGGACGCGGTCACGCTGGCCCGCTGGCGCGCGGCGTACGCGGATGGCGCGCCGGGCGGCTACGCGGCGCTGGCGTTTGAGGTGCTGTCGCTCTACATCGACGACATCCCCGCCGCCGACCTCAAGGCGCTGTGCGACAAGACCTACACCGAAGCGGTGTACGGCACGCCGCAGATCGTGCCGCTCAAGAAGCTCGAAGAAGGGTTCTACCTTGAGGCCCTGTCCAACGGACCCACGCTGGCCTTCAAGGACATGGCCATGCAGCTGCTGGGCAACCTGTTCGAGTACGAACTGGCGCGCCGCGGTGAACAGCTCAACATCCTGGGCGCCACCTCGGGCGACACCGGCAGCGCGGCCGAGTACGCGATGCGCGGCAAGCAGGGCGTGCGCGTGTTCATGCTCAGCCCACACGGCCGCATGAGCCCATTTCAGCAGGCGCAGATGTTCAGCCTGATGGACGAAAACATCCACAACATTGCGATTGAGGGTGTGTTCGACGATTGCCAGGACATCGTCAAGAACGTCAGCAACGACCTGGCCTTCAAGCGCCAGCACAAGATCGGCACGGTGAATTCGATCAACTGGGCGCGGCTGCTGGCGCAGGTCGTGTACTACTTCGCCGGGTACTTTCAAGGCGACCCGGAGTGACACCGAACAAGTCAGCTTCACCGTGCCCAGCGGCAACTTTGGCAACGTCTGCGCCGGTCACGTGGCGCGCATGATGGGCTTGCCGATCGCGCAGCTGGTGGTTGCCACCAACGAGAACGACGTGCTTGACGAATTTTTCCGCACCGGCACCTACCGCGTGCGCGCCAGCGCCGACACGCATGAAACCTCCAGCCCGTCCATGGACATCTCCAAGGCCAGCAATTTCGAGCGCTTCGTGTTCGACTTGCTGGGCCGCGACGGGGCGAGGGTCAAGGCCTTGTTCGGCGAACAGCTGGGACGCGCGGGCCGCTTCGATCTGGGTGACGACCCCGCCTTTGAACAGGCAGCCAGTCGCTACGGTTTCGTCAGCGGGCGCAGCACCCACCTCAACCGGCTGGAGACGATTCGCGATGTGTCCGAGCGCTTCCACACCATCATCGACACCCACACCGCCGATGGCGTGAAGGTGGCGCGTGAGCACCTGCAGCCCGGCGTGCCCATGATCGTGCTGGAGACCGCGCTGCCCATCAAGTTCGCCGAGACCATCGTCGAGGCGCTGGGTCGCCAGCCGGATCGCCCGCCCCAGTTCGACGGCATTGAAGACCTGCCCAAGCGGGTGAAGGTGATGGCGGCGGACACGGCGGCGGTGCAAGCCTATGTCACCCAACATTGCGCAGCGCCATGAAGGTCGTGGGCTTTGCCGGCTATTCCGGCTCGGGCAAGACCACGCTGATCGAACAGCTGGTACCGGCGCTGCGCCTGCGTGGACTGAGCGCTGTCGGTGGTCAAGCACGCACACCACCGGTTCGAGATCGACCAGCCGGGCAAAGACACCTGGCGGCATCGGCAGGCCGGGGCGGTCGAGGTGGTGGCGGTCTCCAGTCAGCGGCTGGTGCTGATGCGCGAGTTTGAAACGCCCGGGCGATGTGAAGGTGCATCAGGCCCTCGCCGCGCTGCAGCCGCCGGCGTCGACTGGGTGCTGGTTGAGGGCTTCAAACACGGCAACCTGCACCAAGCTGGAGGTGTGGCGGCACGCCAGCGGCAAGCCGGTCTGCTACCCCGACGACCCGTTCGTGGCCGGCATCGTCACCGACAGCCCCGATCAATTGCCCGAAGCCACCTCGCGCCCGGTGCTGGATTTGAACCAGCCCGATGCCGTGGCCCAGTGGCTGATCGACAATGAAGGGCGTTTCGAGTACGACCCGAGGCCTACGCCTGAAGCAGGCACAACCGCGATGAGCCAAGCCCGCTGCCTTCCCACCGCCCCCGCCCGCGCGCCTCTGATGTCGCTCGACGAGGCGCTGCAGCGTCTGCTGGGGTCTCTGGCAGCCGCTTGAGGGCACCGAGTCGGTGGCCACTTTCGAGGCCGACGGCCGTGTGCTCGCCGCCGATCTGGTGTCCGAGCTTGCAGGTGCCGCCGCAGGACAACTCGTCGATGGACGGTTACGCGGTGCGCCGTGGCCGACGTGACCGAGGCCGGCGTGGTGCTGCCGGTGTCGCAGCGCATCGCCGCCGGGCACGCGGCTGAGCCCCTGCGCCCAGGCACCTGTGCGCGCATCTTCACCGGCGCGCCCATGCCCGAAGGCGCCGACGCGGTGGTGATGCAGGAAGACACGCGCGAGGTCGGCGGCGACTTGCACGCGGTGCACATCGACGCCGTGCCCGCGCCCGGCCAGTGGGTGCGCCGCGCGGGTGAAGACGTGACGCCGCGGCGCGGTGGTGCTGCCGCGCGGCCAGCGCCTGTCGCCCGCCAGCTCTGGGCCTGGCCGCCAGTCTGGGCCTGGCGCAGTCTGCCGGTGGTGCGCCGTCCGCGCGTGGCCCTGTTTTCCACCGGCGACGAACTGGTGATGCCGGGCGAGGTGGCACCGGCCGACATGAAGCCCGGCGCCATCTACAACTCCAACCGTTTTTTCCTGCGCACGCTGCTGCAGCGCCTGGGATGCGAGGTGAGCGACCTGGGCATCGTGCCCGACCGGCGCGACCTGACCCTGGCCGCGCTCAAGACCGCGGCCGATCACCACGACCTCATCCTCACCAGCGGCGGTGTCTCGGTGGGTGAAGAAGACCACATCAAGCCGTCGGTGCAGCAGCTCGGCACGCTGGATCTGTGGCAGATCGCGATGAAGCCCGGCAAGCCCTTCGCCTACGGCACGGTGCGGCGCGACGCGGGTGCGCTGGGGCGCCGATGCAGCTGCAGCAGCCCTGCCATTTCATGGGCCTGCCGGGCAACCCGGTGTCCAGCTTCGTCACCTTCCTGCTGCTGGTGCGGCCGTTTCTGCTGCCGCCTGCAGGGCGCTGACGTTCCCAGCGTTGCGCCCGGTGATGCTGCCCGCCCATTTCGAGCTTGCCGCGCGCCGACAAGCGCCGCGAGTTCCTGCGCGTGCGCCGCAACGCGCAGGCGGGCTGGACCTGTTTCCCAACCAGAGCTCGGGCGTGCTGACCTCGGCCGTGTGGGGCGATGGCCTGGTGGACAACCCGGCGGGCACGCACCATCGCCCATGGCGACCTGGTGCCCTACCTCGCTTTTGCGGAGCTGCTCGCATGAAGATCCAGCTGCGTTATTTCGCCTCCATCCGCGAGGCCATCGGCACCGGCAGCGAAACGCTGGAGACCAGCGCCGCCACGCTGGCCGCCCTGCGCGACGAACTGCATCGCCCGCGGCGGTGCCCATGCCGAGGCGCTGGCGCGCGGCAGACGCGGTGCGCCTGGCGCTCAACCAGACCATGGCCGACGAGATCCGCCGCGCTGACCGAAGGCGCCGAGGTCGGCTTTTTCCCGCCCGTGACCGGAGGTTGAATGAACGCGCGGGTCAGCATCCAGACCGAGCGACTTCGATCTGTCAGCACCGAGGTGGCGCGCCTGCGCGCCACCGACAAGGGCGTGGGCGCGGTCTGCAGCTTCATCGGCACCGTCCGCGACCGCAACGAGGGCCAGAGCGTCAGCACCATGGAGCTGGAGCACTACCCTGGCATGACGGAAAAGGCCATCGAGGCCATGATCGACGAGGCGCATCAGCGCTTTGACATCTTCGGCGCCCGGGTGGTCCACCGGGTCGGTCTGCTGCAGCCGCTGGACCAGATCGTGCTCGTGGCGGTCAGCTCGGCGCACCGCGGCGCAGAGCTTCCAGGCCTGCGAATTCCTGATGGACTACCTCAAGACCCAGGCGCCGTTCTGGAAGAAGGAGCAGACGCCGGAGGGCGCTCGCTGGGTGGATGCGCGCGTCAGCGACGACGCCGCGCTGGCCCGCTGGGGCATCGCCGCCACAACGCCTGAGCGTTTGACCTGCGTCAAAGCCGAGGGCGCGGCGCGCCGCCACGCCTTGAAAAAGGCGCCACGAGCGCCACATGATCGGTAATTCAACCTCCAACGGAGTGAACCTTTCATGCGACTCGACAAACTCACCACCAAGTTCCAGGAAGCCCTGAGCGACGCCCAGACGCTTGCCCTGGGCAACGACAACGCCTACATCGAACCCGCCCACCTGCTGCTGGCCATGCTGCGCCAGGCCGACGGCCCGCAGTCGCTGCTGGAGCGCGCTGGTGTCAATGTGCCAGGCCTGGCCAAGGCGGCCGAGGCGGCGGTCAAGAAGCTGCCCGAGCGTGCAAGGCCAGGACCAGGTGCAGGTGGGCCCCGAACTGGCCAAGCTGCTGCAGGCGACCGAAAAGGAAGCCATCAAGCGCGGCGACCAGTTCCTGGCCAGCGAGCTGTTCCTGCTCGCCGTGGCCGATGCCAAGGGCGAGCTCGGCCGCATCGCCAACGAAAACGGCCTGACCCGCAAGAGCCTGGAGTCGGCGATCGACGCGGTGCGCGGCGGGCAGAAGATGGACAGCCCCGAGGCCGAAGGCCAGCGCGAGGCGCTCAAGAAATACACGCATCGACCTGACCGAGCGCGCCCGCCTGGGCAAGCTCGACCCGGTGATCGGCCGCGACGACGAGATTCGCCGCGCCATCCAGGTGCTGCAGCGCCGCACCAAGAACAACCCGGTGCTGATCGGCGAGCCCGGCGTGGGCAAGACCGCCATCGTGGAAGGCCTGGCGCAGCGCATCGTGGCCGGCGAGGTGCCCGATTCGCTCAAGGGCAAGCGCGTGCTGTCGCTGGACATGGCCGCGCTGCTGGCCGGCGCCAAGTTCCGCGGCGAGTTCGAGGAGCGCCTGAAAACGGTGCTCAACGAGCTGGCCAAGGACGAGGGCCAGACCATCGTCTTCATCGACGAGCTGCACACCATGGTGGGCGCGGGCAAGGCCGAAGGCGCGATGGACGCCGGCAACATGCTCAAGCCCGCGCTGGCGCGCGGCGAGCTGCACTGCGTGGGCGCGACCACGCTGGACGAATACCGCAAGTACATCGAGAAAGACGCCGCGCTGGAGCGCCGCTTCCAGAAGATCCTGGTCGGCGAGCCGACGGTGGAGGCGACCATCGCCATCCTGCGCGGCCTGCAGGAAAAGTACGAGGTGCACCACGGCGTGCAGATCACCGACCCGGCCATCGTGGCCGCGGCCGAGCTGAGCCACCGCTACATCACCGACCGCTTCCTGCCCGACAAGGCGATCGACCTGATCGACGAGGCGGCGGCCAAGATCAAGATCGAGATCGACTCCAAGCCCGAGGTGATGGACAAGCTCGACCGCCGGCTGATCCAGCTGCAGATCGAGCGCGAGGCGGTGCGACGCGAGAAGGACGAGTCGTCGCAGAAGCGCTTTGGCCTGATCGAGGAAGAGATCGCCGAGCTGCAGAAGGAGATCGCCGACCTGGACGAAATCTGGCAGGCCGAAAAGGCGCAGGCCCAGGGCTCCAAGGACGTGATGGAGGAGATCGACCAGCATCAACGCTCGCAGATCGAGGAACTGACGCGCAAGGGCGACTTCAACAAGGTGGCCGAGCTGCAATACGGCAAGCTGCCCGAGCTGGAAAAGCGCCTGAAGGAGGCGCAGGACAGCGAGGCGACCAAGCGGTCGCGAGCACGGCGCCGCCGCTTGCTGCGCACCCAGGTGGGCGCCGAAGAGATCGCCGAGGTGGTGAGCCGCGCCACCGGCATTCCGGTGTCCAAGATGATGCAGGGCGAGCGCGACAAGCTGCTGCAGATGGAAGACAAGCTGCACCAGCGCGTGGTGGGCCAGGACGAAGCGATTTCTGCGGTGGCCAACGCCATCCGCCGCTCGCGCTCGGGCCTGTCCGACCCGAACCGCCCCACCGGCTCCTTCCTGTTCCTCGGCCCCACCGGCGTGGGCAAGACCGAGCTGTGCAAGGCGCTGGCGGGGTTCCTGTTTGACAGCGAAGAGCACCTGATCCGCATCGACATGAGCGAGTTCATGGAGAAGCACTCGGTGGCCCGCCTGATCGGTGCGCCGCCCGGCTACGTGGGTTACGAAGAGGGCGGCTACCTGACCGAAGCGGTGCGCCGCAAGCCCTACAGCGTGCTGCTGCTCGACGAGGTGGAGAAGGCGCACCCGGACGTGTTCAACGTGCTGCTGCAGGTGCTGGACGACGGCCGCCTGACCGACGGCCAGGGCCGCACCGTGGACTTCAAGAACACGGTGATCGTGATGACCAGCAACATCGGCTCGCACCTGATCCAGGCCATGGTGGGCCAGCCTTACGACGAGGTGAAGGACGCGGTGTGGGGCGAGCTGAAGGAGCATTTCCGACCCGAGTTCCTGAACCGCATCGACGAGACGGTGGTGTTCCACGCGCTCGACGCGCAGCACATCGAATCCATCGCCGGCATCCAGCTGCAAAGCCCTGCAGGCGCGCCTGCAGAAGATGGACCTGCGGCTGGAGGTGTCGCCCGCGGCGCTGGCCGAGCTGGCCAAGGTGGGTTTCGACCCGGTGTTTGGCGCGCGTCCGCTCAAGCGCGCCATTCAGCAGCGCATCGAGAACCCGCTGTCCAAGCTGCTGCTGGAAGGCGTCTACCCGCCCAAGTCGGTGATCCCGGTGGACGTGGACCCGGTGCGCAACCCAGGCGTGTTCGAATTCGGGGCGGCGATCCCGGCGCATTGATCGCCGTTGCCAGCGGACAAGGCGTCCGCTGGCGGTTCCCGGGTGACCTCAGGGAAGTGATTGCTGAGCAGGTCGGATGCGTTGGCAGGCGCGGCTCGCGGTAAGCTCCGACATTGTGATTGACCGCAACGCCTGACCACCGCCGATGATGCTTGAGCGCTCGCCTTTGCTAGACCAGTGCACCCACGAGGTGGAGCGTTGCGCGCCAGCGCTCCTGAAGCGCAGCATCGACGCCGCGCTGACCTCGCTGCAGGCGGCGGAATACGCCAGCGTCAGCGGCTTGGAGCGCCAGCGCCTGGCCCAGGCCGCCTGGAGCCTCACGCAGAACCGCCAAGTGCTCACCAGCACCTATCCGCGGCGTCTGCGCGAGACCATGGCGCAGTCCGAAGAAGAGCAGGGCATGACCCAGCTCGCCGGCCTGTCCGATTCTTCGATGCTGCAGCTGGTCGATGACCTCGCGGTCAGCGAATCGCTGGAGTCGGTGCGACTGCTTCAGAACCTGCTGCCGATGGTCGAGCAGGTGCTGCCGGTGCTGGACGCACGCATGAGTTCGCTGGTCGGGTTCGACTCGGTTCAGGTGGAAAAAAACCCCCTGCGACCCTCGGTGTTCGTGCGCGAACTGCGCGATCTCATGGCCGAAATCGAACCCGATGTGGCGGTGCGCACGCTCTGGTTGCAGCACATCGCATCGGGCCTGGGCAGCGAACTGGCGCAGCTCTACGAACAGATCGCACTGATGCTGCAGCGCGCCAATGTGCAGGAAGCAAGCTACCGGATCCGCCTGGTGGAAGACCTGGAGGCGGGCTCGCAGCCTGGGCGGCTCCGGTTTCACGCCGATCGAGATGGACCAGATTGGCAGCGGTTGGGGTGCGCCCGGTTCGGGCGGCGGCTCTGGCGCCACTTCTGGGTTTCATGCGCCTGCCAGCATGCAGGCCCTGGGTCAGGTGCGCTCTCCGCTGGGCGGCTCGGTGTACCAGGCGTTTTCTGCAGAACCGAAACGCGTCATTCGATGGTGCGCTCGACCCGAGCTTCTACGAGCAGGTGGGCGAGGCACTGGCGCAGGTCGGCGAGGTGG
Organism: uncultured beta proteobacterium; assembly: GCA_963831255.1. Classification (GTDB taxonomy): domain Bacteria; phylum Pseudomonadota; class Gammaproteobacteria; order Burkholderiales; family Burkholderiaceae_C; genus Hydrogenophaga. The sequence goes on from CAWHPI010000001.1 coordinate 339,913, forward strand.
CCAGCGAGCCGGGGCCAGACGACGAATCGCTGGCCCGCGAACAGCTGCGCTACCAGGAGACTGCCGGTCGTTGACCGGCCGGCGCGCGAGGTCGATATCGACTCACCCTTGCGCGCCGACCGATGGGGCGCTTACGGGCCTTCCCACGAGCGCACGCGCGTGTTGCTGGAACTCAAGCAGCAGGCGCAGAACGTCTCGCAGGCGGTGGGGCTGGATCTGGTGCGCAAGCTGGTTGGTCAGGTCGCGCGCGATGCACTCCTGCTCGCGCCAGTGCGCGAGGCGGTGGTGGCTCTGGAGCCAGCCTTGCTGCGCCTTGCGCTGGCCCAGCCGCGCTACTTCGGGGATGCCGATCACCCCGCGCGTCGCTTGGTGGAGCAGGTCGCGCAGCGCAGTTTCCGCTTCAACGACGAGTTCGGCGAAGACTTCGCCGCCTTCGTCGAGCCGGTGCGCGAAGCGATCAACGAGCTCAACGCCGCCAACACCAACGACCCCGCGCCGTTCGCTCGAGCGCTGGAGCGCCTGAGCGCGGGTTGGCAGGCAGAAGACAGCGCCGAGCGGGCGGTGCACGACGCGCAGTTGCAGGGCTTGCGCTTTGCCCAGTCGCGCCAGGAGATGGCCGACCAGATCGCCTGGGAAATCAGCCTGCGCCCGGACGTTTTCAATGCCCCCGAGGTGGTGCTCGACTTTCTGTACGGCTCGTGGTCGCTGGTGATCGCCTCGGCGCAGTTGCGCCAGACCGATGCCAGCGAGGCCGATCCCTCGGGCTATCGCGCCGCTGTGGGCACCCTGCTGTGGAGCGTTCGCCCGGAGATCCTGCGCCAGCCGAAACAGGTTTTTGAGGCGCTGCCCGGCTTGCTTCGCACATTGAACGCCGGGCTGGCGATGCTGGGCAAACCAGCCGAAGAAACGCAAGATTTTTTCGATGCGTTGATTCGCCTGCACCAGCCGCTGCTCAGCCTGCGCCGCACCCGCGCCCGCACCGATGCGGCCACGGCGGGTGCAGCGCCATCGCTCGCCGGCGAAGACCAGGCCCTGGCGCCGATCAAACGGGTGGTTGGCAGCGGCGCGCGGCCCACGCCGGCCGCACAGCCCTGGCTGGCGGCGCAAGAGCTGGCAGGCGCCGGTTTCGACGACACGGTGGCCTTCCCGAATGAGGGCGAACAGGATCGCATGCAGGCTGCTCCTGAGCTTGACGAGGCTGCCGCACCAGATGTCGGGGAGTTGGTCGCTGCGCCACCAGCACAGGTCGCTGCCCCGTCGCCAGAGGCGATGCCGGCGCCCTCGGTTGCCGCGGTCATCGCGCAGCTTCGGGTGGGCGTTCGGGTCGATCTTTTTTCCAAAGGCGCCTGGATTCGAGCCGCGCTGGTCTGGACCAGCAAACAGTCCACCCTGTTCATGTTCACCAGCCACGGTGGCCGCGTGCACTCCATGACGCTGCGCAGCTGCGAAAAGCTGATACGCCAGCGCTGGCTGCGACCGGTGGCAACGCGTGCGGTGGTCGAGGTGGCGCTCAAGGCGGTGGCCGATTCACCATCACCCCAGCGCAGTGAAGCCTGAGCAGTGCGCTCGCGGGGGGCAAACCGCGTTCAGCCGTCGATTCAACGCCCTGCGCGCTCAGGCTGTCGGGGCGAAAACCCTGGCATAGGCGTCTCGAAGCAGGTTTTTTTGCACCTTGCCCATCACGTTGCGCGGCAAAGCTTCCACCACGAACAGGCGCTTGGGTACCTTGAAACTGGCGATCTGTGACCTGATGGCCTGGGTCAGCTGCTCTGCGTCCAGTGTGATGTCCGGCTGGGGCACTACCACCGCCACAACGCCCTCGCCAAAATCGCTGTGCGGGCAGCCGATGACGGCCGATTCCGCCACACCGGGCAGGTCGTTGAGGTAGCCCTCGACCTCGGCCGGGTAGACGTTGTAGCCGCCGGTGATGATGAGGTCTTTGCTGCGGCCCACGATGGTGAGGTAGCCGTCTGCGTCGAAGCGGCCCACGTCACCGGTTTTGAACCAGCCTTCGGTGGTGAACTCCTTGGCGTTGGCCTCGGGCATGCGCCAGTAGCCGGGGAACACGTTCGGGCCTTTGACTTCTACGCCGCCGATGTCGTCCGTCTCACACGGCGTGCCTTGCTCATCCACGCAGCGCACCTGCACCCCTGGCAGCGGCTGGCCCACCGTGCCGCCTTTGCGTTCGCCGTCGGCTGACCGGCAGGGGTTGGAGGTGAGCATGATGGTCTCAGACATGCCGTAGCGCTCCAGAATGGTGTGGCCAGTGCGCGCTTGCCAATCGGCGAAGGTGTCGGTGAGCAGCGGCGCCGAGCCGCTGATGAACAGGCGCATGTGGCGACAGGCTGCGGGCGTCAGGTCGGGCTCCTGCAGCAGGCGTACGTAGAGCGTGGGCACACCCATGAACACGGTGGCCTGGGGCATCCAGGCCAGCACCTGTGCCGGCTGGAACTTGGCCATCCACAGCATCTTGCTGCCATTGAGCAGGGCGCAGTGCGCGGCGACGAACAGACCGTGCACGTGGAAGATCGGCAGCGCGTGGATCAGCACGTCGTCGGTCCGCCAGTCCCAGTGGTCCAGCAAGGTGTGCACATTGGCCGACAGGTTGCCGTGTGTCAGCTGCGCGCCCTTGCTTCGCCCGGTGGTGCCGCTGGTGTAGAGGATGGCGGCGAGGTCCCCCGGCGCAACCGGGCAGACCGCCTGCTCGGCCGGCTGGGCCTGGACGGCCGGCATCAGGCTGCCCTGGCCATCTGCGCCCATGGTCATGAGCTGCTGTACGCCCAGCCGGTTGGTGATCTCACGCAAGGCGGTTTCGCGATCCGGGTCGCAGACGAACACGCGCGGCTCGGCGTTTTCGATGAAATAGGCCAGCTCGGCCGCCTGGTAGGCGGTGTTCAGCGGCACATACACCACACCGGCGCGCAGGCAAGCCAGGTAGAAGAGCAGGGCGGGCACCGATTTTTCCACCTGCACCATGACGCGGTCACCGGGCTGCAGGCCCTGGGCTTGCAGCCAGTTGGCCATGCGGGCGCTGCTCTGGTCGACTTCGCCAAATGTGGTGCGCTGGCCGCTGTCGGTCTCGATGGCGATGCGCTCGGGTTGGCGGCGCATGACCGCAAGGAAGTGGGCGTATAGGTTGTGTTCTGTGCTGTTCATGGAAGAAGCCTCGCGGAGAGGCCCGGTGATCCGTGGTCTCAAGACCGCGGTTTCAGCAAACGTTTGACGGCCGCCGCGTGGCTCACTTTGTTGTCGACGAACTGCTGGTGCCGGGTTTCGACCGAGCCGATGTCGTAGAGGTAGTTGACCATCAGCCCCAGTGACTGGCGGATGCCTTTGCGAGAGAGGTCGGCGGCGAAATTCACCCGCTCCAGGCGTGCGCCGTTGTCCAGATGGAAGCGCGCCACCGGGTCGCCGAGTTTTTCGTGCGAGGCGTCGACCAGGAATCGCGCGCCCAGCGCCACCAGATCGTCGCGCAGGCCCTTGGGCATCTTCTGGATGTCCTCCGCTTGCGCAGCGGTGTGCGCTGAGCGCCAGGCCTGGAGGCGTTGCGACACGGCCCGCCACTCGGTGTCGGTCTCGGTCTCGGCGGCGTGGCTGAGCCACCGGGTGAAGCCGGGCACTGGCGAAAGGGTGCAAAAGGTCTTGACCTGCGGCAGCTCGCGCTTGAGCTGATCGGCCACCTTTTTGATCAGGAAGTTACCCAGAGAAACGCCGCGCAGCCCGGGCTGGCAGTTGCTGATCGAATAGAAGACAGCGGTGGTCGCCTTGCTGGCCAGCGAGGCGTCGGGAGGTGACTCGATGAGCGGTGCGATGGCGTCGGCCATCTCGGTGACCAGGGCCACTTCCACGAAGATCAGCGGTTCGTCGCCCAGCTGGGGGTGAAAAAATGCGTAGCAGCGGCGGTCGGGCTGCAGGCGGCGGCGCAAATCGTTCCAGCCGCTGATCTCATGCACCGCTTCGTGGTGGATGATTTTCTCCAGCAGGGCCGCGCTGGATTGCCAGTCCACCTGCTCCAGGCGCAGGAAGCCCGGGTTGAACCAGGAGCTGAGCAGGTGCAGGAAATCTGCATCCACAGCCGCCAGCTCGGGCTGGTTTTTCAGCAGGGCGAGCAGATCGCAGCGCATGGCCAGCAGCATGGCCGTGCCGCCCGGTGCGCGGTTGATCCGGCGCAGCAATTCCTGGCGCGGTGGCTCGACCACCTCGGTCAATCGGGCCAGGGCCTCTGCATCTGGCTTCTTCGCGTAGCGGGTGGCGGCGGCCAGCACCGCTTCGGGCTGCGGTGCAAACTCGGTGGCCAGCGCAGCAAAAAACGCTTCTCGCTGCGGCGCCGGCAGCTGCCGGTAGCCCTCGATCACGTTGACGGACAGCGCGTACACGTTGGCCTGACCCCGTTCGGACACCAGCTGCCGGCAAGAGAGCAGCAACGGCTCCAGCCGGCGGTCCGCTCGGGCTCTCTGGGTCAGGCGAAGGAGTTTGTCGAACATATCTGCACCCTCTCGCCGCGCATGTCGGTGTTACTGCCGGGAAGCCATTGCGATGTCCCGAGCGCCATCTGTCCCACGGTTGCGCCTGGGCGTCGAATCAAGGTGGCGACACCTCGTTGCGGGAAGCGGGATTGGCAGAATCGGGACATGGTCTTTGCTTTGTGGGTTCGGCCGCGATGTTGTATAAAACAAGATAGATGTTATATGTATCAAGATTCGAATCGATGTAGGGTTTACCCTTTTTTGTGATCGGGGAGCGAAATCCATGAAGGCAGACTCACAGTCACGCTCACGCGTACAACAGGTTCGCGACCAGCTGGCGGACGACATCGTCAACGGCCGCATGCGGCCAGGTGAGCAGGTGCAGATCGATCAGCTCATGGTGCGGTTTGGCGTCTCGCGAACGCCGGTGCGCGAGGCTCTGCAGCAGCTGGAGATCAGCGGGCTGGTGGCGGTGCAGCCCAAGCGGGGCACCTTCGTGGCGCAGGTCGGCATGTCCGAACTGATCCAGATGTTTGAGGTGATGGCGGAGCTGGAGGCGATGTGCGCGCGTCTGGCGGCGCGCCGAGTGCCTGCGGCCGCGCTGCTGGACATTGAGGCGGCGCTGCTGGCTTGTGAGGCACAGTGCGCCAATCAGGACAGCAACGCCTACTACTACGCCAACGAGCAGTTTCACCAGCTGATCTACCAGGCCTGCGGCAACGCCTTTCTGGTTCAGCAGACCCAGGCGCTGAAAAATCGGCTGAAGCCCTACCGCCGCCTCCAGCTGCAGCTGCGCAACCGCATGGCCCAGTCGCTGCAGGAACACCGAGAAATCGTCCAAGCCTTGCAGCGAGGCGACGGCGAAGCGGCCGCCCAGGCAGCGCGCGACCACGTGCTCATTCAAGGCCAGCGCTTCACAGATCTGATGAGTCTGGCCAGCCAGGCGCTGGTGCCGAACAAGTCGGTCGTGCGGGAAGACCCCTCGCAAAGCACGGTGGTTTGAGTCACTCGGGCTTGTCGCCTGGGTACCACCGTGCTGGGGTGCCGGGTCTACTTCTGAACGCTGTCTCTGACTAACATGCGGCATGACCCAATCGCCTCCCGACATCCCCATGCGCACCCTTTTCGACGCCCAGTTCCACGCCAGCCGTCGGCAAATTGACGTGCCACTGCCGTTGCGGCGCGACCGCATCCGGCGCATGCGTGCGCTGCTTGAGCAGCACGGCTCTGCTTTGGCTGACGCGGTGCAGGCCGACTTCGGTGTGCGCTCTCCCCAGCTCACCGAGGTGGCCGATTTCCTGGTGCTGCGCGCGCTGTTCAGCGATCTGGAGAAGCACCTCGTGGCCTGGACCAAGCCACGGCGCGTGCCCACGCCGCTCTACCTGCAACCCGCCAGCGCGCACATTCAACGCCAGCCGCTGGGCGTGATCGGCGTCATTGGTCCCTGGAACTACCCGATTCAGCTCACGCTTGGCCCCGCGGTCACCGCACTGGCTGCGGGCAACCGGGTGATGATCAAACCCAGCGAGCTCACACCGCACAGCTCGGCGCTGCTGGCCGAGTTGCTGCATCAAACCTTCGCTGCCGACGAGCTGTGTGTGGTGCAAGGTGGCGCCGATGTGGCGCACGAATTCGCCAGCCTGCCGTTTGACCACCTGCTGTTCACCGGCTCGACCGCGGTCGGGCGCAAGGTCGCCGCCGCCGCCGCCGCCAACCTCACGCCCACCACGCTGGAGCTGGGCGGCAAGTCGCCCTGCATCGTCGATGCCTCGGTCAATCTGGCCGATGCCGCGCTGAAGATCGCGCACGGCAAGCTGCTCAACGCCGGACAAACCTGCATTGCGCCCGACTACCTGATGCTGCCGCGCGGCATGGAAGCGGCCTTTGAGCAAGCCTACGGTGCCGCGGTCCAGCGCCTGTTCCCGACCATTGCCGGCAATCCCGACTACGCCGCCATCCTCACCGACCGGCACCATGCGCGCTTGCAGGCGATGGTCGACGAGGTCCAGGCGCGTGGCGCGCGCGTGGTCACGCTGGGGCAGGGCGGCGACGCGGCGCGCCAGCTCGCACCCACGCTGGTGTACGACGCGCCCGACGACTCCCGTCTGATGCAGGAAGAGATTTTTGGCCCGGTGCTGCCGGTGCTGCTCTACGACAGCCTGGACGCCGCGGTGGACCACATCAATGCGCGGCCTCGTCCGCTGGCCTTGTATTGGTTTGGCAGCGACACGGCGGCTCGGGACCGTGTGTTGCAGCGCACCGTGAGCGGTGGTGTGAGCGTGAACGACACGCTGATGCACATCGCCCACGAAAACCTGCCATTCGGCGGTGTGGGCGAAAGTGGCTGGGGTGCGTACCACGGCGAGACGGGTTTTCTGCGCTTCACGCAGCAAAAGCCCGTGCTGGTGCAGTCGCGCTTCGCGAGGGGCGATCTGTTCTACCCGCCCTATGGCGCCAAGTTCGACCGCGTGATGGGATTGCTCAAGCGCTGGCTGTGAGCACTGCGCGCGGTCGCGCTGGTTGGCTCTTGACCGCCCACGTCCGATCGACTTCCGCCTCGTCGTCGTCCAGCAAAGGTGGAGCCGCTGCTTGCAGGTAGCCCTGCACCAGCAGGCCATGCGCCAGGCTCGACACATCGGCACCGAGCAGAAGAGACAGCTCCTGCTCGCTGCGCTGCCCGTTGGCCAGCAGCAGCAGGGCGTGAACCGAGCGGCTGATGGTGGCTGGCTGGGCCAACATGGTCCAGGCCTTGGCGGTTTTGCAGAATCTTTGTGGCGTGCTCATGGGGTTTGCTCCGGAATCGCGAGGGCGCGAGAGTGAACGATGGCGATCAGGTCTTTGCAAGATGTGGGCCAGCTTAGTTCGGGCGTGTGACACCCTTTTGACACCCCCTTTCAGGGCCTCTACCGCGCAAGGGTGCCTCGCGATGGGGCCTGTTCCCCAGCCCGGTGCACCAGCGCACCATCTGCGCCAGGCTGCAACGCGCGTGGCGGCGTAATATCTGCCCCCTATGACCACCGCCACCCTGGACGCGACAGCCCCTGCCAACCCGGTTCCGCTCAGGCAGGACGCCGCGGTGATCGGTCTTGTGTCCGTGGCCCACGGCACCTCGCATTTCTCCCACCTGCTGCTCGCGCCGCTGTTCCCGATCTTCATCCGCGACTTCGGCCTGAGCTATTCCGATGTGGGCTTGCTCATGACCCTGTTCTTTGCCATTTCCGGCACCGGGCAGGCGCTGTCTGGCTTCGTGGTTGATCGGCTTGGCGCGCGCCCGGTGTTGTTTGCCGCCATTGGCTGCTTTCTGGTGGCATCTCTGGTGGCCTCGCAGGTCACCGGCTATGGTGGTTTGCTGCTGGTGGCGGCGCTCGCTGGCCTGGGCAATGCGCCGTTTCACCCTGCCGACTTCACCATCCTGAATCAGCGCGTCTCGGCACCGCGCCTGGGTCATGCGTTCAGTGCCCATGGGCTTTCCGGCAACCTCGGCTGGGCGCTGGCGCCGGTGTTTCTGGTCGGCATCACCAGCCTGGCCGACTGGCGGGTGGCCTACCTGGCCGCGGCCGCGCTGTATGTGGGCGTCCTGAGCCTGCTGTTCTGGCAACGCGACAAGCTGCGCACCGAGGTGGTGGTGCGCGAGGCGCATGCGCCCAGGGCGGCTGAGCTGGCCTACCTGAAACTGCCGGTGATCTGGTGGTGCTTTGCGTTTTTCCTGCTCTCCACCATGACGCTGGCCGTGGTGCAGAGTTTTGCGCCTTCGATCCTGAAGAGTCTCTATGGCGTGAGCATGGAGGCCGCCACGCTCACCATCAGTGCCTACATGTTGTGTGGCGCGCTGGGCATTCTGGTGGGCGGATTTGTCGCCGCCTATGGTCCGAAGCACCAGCTCTCCAGCGACCGGGTGGTGGCCTACGCGATGTCGGGCGGCGCCTTGTTGCTCATGTTGTGCGCCACCGGCTGGCTGGGTGCCAGCGGCACCATGGTGGCCCTGGCCGCCACCGGGTTTGCGGTCGGTGTGGGCGGGCCGAGCCGCGATCTGATGATCAAGAAGGCCACGCCCAAGGGCGCCACCGGACGGGTTTACGGCACCGTGTATTCGGGTCTGGACGTCGGCTTTGCGCTCTCGCCCATCGTGTTCGGTCAGTTCATGGACCGCGGCTGGTATGCCCTCACGCTGGCCGGGGCGGCGCTGGTGCTCATGGCGTCGGTGTATGCAGCGGTGGGTGTCGGTCGCCGCACCGGATCGGCTCCGCCCGTCTGACGCCGCTGCGCCTGCTCCCGGTGCGGGCTGGCCTGAAAAAGCGGAACTGCGTCACAAACCATGTGGCAATTGCGTACTTTTTGCTACGAAAGTCACCGCATACATTGGTTTCTCACAACACCGTTGGAGGAAATCAACATGTGGCAAGTCAACGAATCCGGATGGGGCACCTGCGCCGACGCGGCCCAGCACCGCTTTGATGTGGCCAGCGCCGGAATGGACCACCTGCTGCGGGTGATCGACGAGATCGACTACGGCATTCTGGTGATCGACGCTCAAGGGCAGATCCTGCAGGCCAACCACCTGGCGCGCCACGAATTGCTCGACCGGTCACCTGCTGGCCTCGATCAACAACGTGCTCACCGGGCGCAGCACCGCGCTGTGCGAGCAAGTTGAACAAGGCCTGGAGCAGGCTTGCCGCGGTCAGCGCAAACTGGTGTTTCTGGATGGCAAGCGGGGCGATATGCCGGTGGCCTTCATCCCCCTGAGCCACCCGCTGGAAACCGACTCACCCACGGTGCTGGTGCTGCTGACGCGGCAAAGTGCCTGCGACAACCTCGCCGTGCGCATGTACGCCAGAGCCCAGCGGCTCAGCCCGGGGGAAGAGTCGGTGATGATTGCGCTGTGTCGCGGGCTGGAGGTGTCCGACATTGCAAAGGAAAACGGCGTGGCGCAGTCGACCATCCGCAGCCAGGTGAAGTCGCTGCGCGAGAAGACCGGGTGCCCGAGCATCCGCCGGCTGATCCAGCGCATTCACAGCCTGCCGCCGGTGGTGCCCGCCTTGCGGATCGTCGCGCCCATGCATCACAATGCCTCGGAGTTTGCCCACCCCTGATCCCGCATGCCATCCGTCGCCGACCACCCCGATTCTGTTCAACCCCACCAGCATATCGAGGCGCTCGCGGCCCAGGGCGTGCAGCGGCGCTACCGGCGTGGCACGCTGCTGATTCAGGAGGGAGAAACCGGCGACACGCTCTACATCGTGCTTCAGGGGCGGCTGCGGGCCTACCTGGCCGACAACAGCGGCAAGGAACTCACCCTCGGCCTCTACGGCCCGCTGGAGTATGTGGGCGAGATGTCGCTCGACGGCGGGCCACGCTCGGCCAATGTGGAGGCGCTGGAAGCCAGCTTGTGCTCGGTGGTGACGCGCGACATCCTGCTGGCCTACATCGCGGCCCATCCCGAATTCGCGCTCGAACTCATGGCGCGGCTCATCCGCCGCGCCCGTCTGGCCACCGAAAGCGCGCGCAGCGTGGCCCTGATCGACGTTTATGGCCGCCTGGTTCGCTTGCTGAATCAGCTGGCATGTGAGCCCGACCCCCAGGGTTTGCGGGCACTGCGCGAACGCATCACGCACCAGGCCATGGCCCAGCACCTGGCCTGTTCGCGCGAAATGGTGAGCCGCCTGATGCGCGATCTGGAAACCGGCGGCTATGTCGAGGTGCGCGAGCGCTGGATCTGGCTGCTCAAGCCCTTGCCGGCGCGCTGGTAAGACGCCATCCAGGCGCTGCAAACCCTCCGCTGCCCGGTTGTTGGTTTGCTGCCTGAATCAGGCGCGGTTGATGCGCCGGCGTGCCTCTGCGGCGCGGAAGAACTGGTGCCTGCCAGCCGCGCCGTGCTGCCACTCAGACTGCCTGCGCCCAGCACGCCCCAGAGGGCTGCGTTGTCGTCGCTGGGCTGCAGCGTGTCGGGCACGTTTTTCACGCCGGGTCGCTGCGGGCGGCCAGCGTCGGGGTCGGGTGTTTGGGGTGAGTAGCGGGCGAATCGACTCAACGCACCCAGGCCCGGGTCAAAGACCGCCGCGTGCCGCCCACGCTGATGGTGCGTTGGCCGGTGGACAGGCTGTTGAAGGTGCCGCTGCGGCGGATTGGCGTCGGGTTGGCCGGGTCGTCGACGAAGCTGCCCAGGTTGCCGCTGGTGTCGTAGCGCGCATCTTCAAAGTAGGACTGGCGTGCGCCGGTGTGCTGGCCCAGCGCCACATCGTCGCGCTCGATGTAGGCGTCAAACGACCGGATTTTTTGCCCGTCGTTGAGGATGCGCACCTGCCACGCGCCGAAGGGCGCGGTGGCTGTTTCGGCGTCCCAGGCAAAGGTGGGTGCCAGCGCGAGCAGGGCGCAGGTGCCGTGGGCACCCAGGGCAGAGCGATGCGGCGCGATGAGGCCGCAAACTGGGTGAGCGGCGCGCTGTTCCTTGGAGTGCCCCATCCACACACCAGCCTCGCCCAGGCGCAGGGCGGGCAGTGGTTCGCTGGCGCCGGGCGGCGTGACCTCAATGGCCACCGCATCGGCCTCCATCGGGCAACCAGATTTCCAGAAAGCTCTGCGTGCGATCGTCGGGCAGCACGCGCCAGTGCAGGGTGCAGTCTTCGCCGGGTTTCAGCGTCGGCGTTGGCGTGGGTGCGGCTCTGGTAGGCGTTGCCGGCGGGCACGGTGATTTGCAGCCGGTCGCCCAGCAGCTCGATGGCCTGGTCCATGGCCGCTTCCAGGATGGAGCTGCCGTCGTGCGGACCGGCCAGCGTGCCCCAGCTGATGTTGATCACGATCTGGGCGCTGGGCGCGCAGCGCGCCAGGATGAACATCAGCGCGTCGAGCACGCTCACGTTCATGGCGCCGCCCGAGGTGTCGAGGATGTTGGACCAGTCCAGCTGCACCGCGATCAGCTCGCAGCGGCTGGCCGCGTCGTCGTGCGGCAGCTGCGGTGTTGCCGAGCCACCGGCCAGGCTCATCACATGGGTGCCGTGGTTCACCGGGCGCGCCAGGTCCCAGAGCTGCAGGTGGCGGTACAGCGCGTCTTCGTCCAGCGAGCCGCCGCTGGGGGTGAAACGCGCCATGGCGGCGTTGATGGCGGGGGCGTCCAGCGTGTGGCCGTAGCCCATGTCGGGCGGTGTCGGGCCGGCGCGCGCCGGGTCCAGCGGCACATGACCATCGCCATGGTGGTTCTGCCCTGGCCAGGGGCCGCCGTAACAGCTGTCCTGGCGCCAGAAATGCTTGACGCGAGCGCGGCCGCGCGCATCCAGAAACGCGGCGTTGGCCAGGGCCAGCCCGCCGTCAATCAGACCCAGCACCGGGCCTCGCAGCAGTCCAGCGGCGTTGGCCCCGGGGTGGGCGGGCACCTGGAGGTGAAACGGTTCACAAGGGTCGTGCAGCGCGTGGGTGTGTTGACCCACGGGCAAGCCCAGCTCGAAGCGCGCGATCAGCGCCTGGAACGCCGGCTGGCGCCGCAGCTGTTCGAAAAACCGGGGTTTGACGCGGGCGCTGCAGTAGCGCAGCCCGGGCAGCCGCTGCCGCAGATCGAGGTACACCCGCGGAATCTGCAGCCAGCGTGTGCTGGACCCGGCCACCAGCGCCGCCACGTCGACACCCGGCGCCAGCTCGATCACGATCGGCAGCCATGTCAGCTTGCTATGTCCACCGTGGCGCTGGGCATAGCCAGCAAAGTCATCGGACTCGGCCCAGGCCAGATAGGGGTCTTGTCCGTCGATGGCGCCAGGCTGGCCCCAGGGGGTGCCGGTGAAAGCGCCTGTGGGAAGGGGCTGCCAACGCAATCGCTGGCCGCTCATTGCCACTCCTTGACCGCTTCCTTCCACAGCCAGTCCATCAGCGGCGAACGGGCCACCGGGGTGGGGCGCGCCACCCGCGAGTAGCCGTGACCGTGGTCGAGCGGCTGGTGCAGGTTGAAGTCGAGCGCGCTGCCGTTGGGCCTGCACGTAGTCGCGCGCATCAAAGCCGCGCTCGTGGGTCTTGCCGCCGGTGGCGCGCGCCACCAGGAACTCGCCCAGGGCGGTGCCGAGCAGGCGGCCGACCGCGCTGTCCACGGGATAGTGCACGCCGGCCACGACGCGGTTGGTGGCGATGCGCGCAGCCAGCCGCTGCAGCTGCTCGCGGCAGGCCTGGCCGTTTTTCTGCCCGCGCGGGGAAGCGGCATCGAGCAGCGCTTCGATCACGGTGGCGGTGATGAAGGCCTCGGTGGCGTGGCCGCTGGGCCAGCTGCCGTGGCCGGGCGTGGGAATCAGGGGCTGGATCTGCGGCGACAGTTCATCGGGCCGGATGACCGCGAACACCTGCTTGAACCGCATCGCCACATGCACCGCCAGACCGAAGCGCCAGGTCGAGCAGCTGCAAGGTCTTTTTGTGGCGGTGGTCATGCAGACCGATCACCGACGACCAGAAAGGCAGGGGGAAGCCGACTTGCGCCACGATTTCGGCTGCGCGGTCGGGCCGAAGGTCGGCGTAGGCAGCCACCAGGTCGAGCTGCTTCTTCAGTTGCGCATGGCTGGGCGCGCGCAGCGTCAGCAGCGTCTTGCGCTGGATGGTCCGCGCCTGCAGGTTGGCGTAACCCAGCGTGGCGCGCTGGGCGTTGTTGTTGGCATCAAACACCAGGCCTTCGACCAGCTCGGTGAAGCAGGCGGTGACGCGGGGGCCGTCGGCCCAGCGCGCGAGGTTGCCGGGTCGTTGAAAGCCGGTTGCGGCACGTGCAGGACTGGCGCCAGTGAAACGGCCCGACGATGGCGGAACGGCTGAGCGTCAGGGCATCGGGACTGGTCATGCCACTCCATGCCACTCATGCCACTCATGCCTCCACTCATGCCTCCGCTCATACCGCCGCTCATGCCTCCACTCATACCGCCACTCATACCTCCACTCATACCGCCACTCAATGATCTCCTGTCTTGGATTGGTCAGTTTTCAGTGGAAGCGCTTTCCAGATCCGCCAGCGCCCTTGCGCCACGTTGCCGCAAGAGGACTGTCGCCGCCCGCAGCAAGGTAGGTCGTCGACAGTCAAGTCTGGCTGGAGTGCTTTCAAGGTCCTGTAGGTTTCTCGTGCTTCAGCCATTTGCCCAGCTTCGTATTGCGACGTGATCAGGCAGCGGATTGTCGGCAGGTGGTATCGATTCTTGCAGCAGCGAAGACTTGCACAGGTCGATCGCGCGCTTCCGACTGCTGGTCCGCAGCGCAGCTGGTGCGCCAGCATCATCTCGAAGTAGTACTGCTGCGGGTCAAGAGGTGATCGGTTCAGAGCGTTCTCCGCCTCGGAGACCGCGTCCTGAGGCGTCCCCACATCGAGGACCAGACGCTGCTGTAGAGCCAGGCCATGGGATCGTTGGGGTTGCTCTGGGTGGCCTCCTGCAAGAGCGGTGCGAGAGCCTCCAACATCGCTGCCCAGGTGACACAGGGCATGGCCCTTGATGGCCATCGCCAAGGCGCTGTTGGGTTCCAGGTCGAGCGCGCGGTCGGCGATGCTGATGGCGCGCCGGAAATCGTTGGCCGGGTCGGCGGACAGGCCTTGCACCACCTGCATGATGTGCCACTTGGCCAGCCAGGCCCAGGGCGCGGCCACGCGCTTGTGTCGCTCGGCCACCGCTTCGAGCAGTTGCTGGCTGCGCTGCAGGTCGCGCGGCGTGGAGCGGTGCATGAGGGTGATGCCGCCCAGCATGAGCGCGTTGCTGTCGAGCTGGGGCAGGGGCAGCACCAGGCTGCGCTGCACCTCGGCGTTGAGCAGGGCGTGGGCGCAGGCGCTGCTCAGCTGGTTGATGAGCTCACTGTGCAGCTGCAGCAGGTCCAGCGTGTCGCCGCTGAGGCGCTCGGCCCAGACCACCTCGCCGCGGCGGGTGTCGGCCAGCTCGGCGGTGATCAGCACCTTGTCGCCCAGCACGGCGTAGCCGCCGCTGAGCACAAAGGTGGCGTCGAGCCGGGCATCAATTTCGCCGGGTGTGGCCTGACGGCCGCGAAACGCGGTGGTGGACAGACGGGCGATCACGCGAAGGTCTTGGCTGCGGGCGAGCTGGGCGATCACGCCGTCGGCGATCAGCTCGCCGATCACGAAATGCTCGGGTGCGGGCGTGCGGGCGTCGAACGGGATGACGGCGATGGACGGACGGAAATCGCTGGCCGGCGCTTCGCGCTTTTCCGGTCGCCAGCGAGGTTGATCGGCACTCGTGGCATGCACGCGCCAGGTGCGAACCGGCTCTGGCCAGTGCTTCAGGTAGCTCTCGCCCATGTCGTCGACGATACCGTCGATGCCGTCGACGATGCCGTCGCGCACCGGCGCGGTCACCACGGTGTCGCCAGCATCGCCGAGCGTGGCCACCCGCGCCGCGAGGTTCACGCCGTGGCCGTAGACATCGTGCTCGCCCACATACAGGTGGCTGGCGTGAATACCAGCTCGCAGATGCATCTGCTGGTCGGCTGGCAACTGCAGGTTCGAAGGCTTGAAAAAGGCGTGTAGCTCGCTGGCGCTTTTCACCGCGTTCACCGGCTGGTCGAACTCTGCCAGCAGACCGTCGCCCAGGCTCTTGACCAGACGCCCGCCGTGTTGCGGCAGCACGCGCTGGGCCGCGTGGTCCATGAAGGCGCGCCAGCGCGCCACGACCGCTGCCTCGTGGCCCGCCATCAGACGCACCGACTCCACCAGGTCGATCACAAGCACCACCTTGTAGGCTTCAAAGGGCAGGCCGGGAAACGAGGTCGCCGGTTCGTTGGTCGCAAGGGGAGTCATGGTGAGGCTGGCGCTGCTCAGCGTCATCCCCCGGATGGGGGACGGATCGGCCGAAGTTTGGCACACATTGGGGAGATTCCAGGGCGGGAAAACCTCCAGCAGCAGCGTGTCACCGAGGGCATTGGTCAGCGATTCACCCCGCCGGGCTCTGCGTGAGGCAGGCCCGGACGCCTCCGCTCAGCGTGGGAGCTGCGGCGTTTCGCTCACGGCGGCAATGGGTACCCGTCGAGCGCCATTGAAGCGGGTTTCCCAGTAGGCCTTGCGCATGTCTTCAACGCGCACCGTGGAGCCGGCACGCGGCGAGTGAATGAACTTGCCGTCACCCACATAAATGCCCACATGGCTGAAGGCGCGCCGCATGGTGTTGAAGAACACCAGATCGCCGGGCTTGAGTTCGGTGCGTTCGATGGGTTGGGTGGCGGCGGCCTGCTGGTCGGAGCGCCGCGGCAACACCTTGCCCACCGACTCCTCGAACACGGCACGCACGAAGCCGCTGCAGTCAAAACCGGTTTCTGCGCTGTTGCCGCCGTATTTATAGGGCACGCCCAGGAAGCCCATGGCGCTCATGACCAGTTCGGATGCGGCATCGCCGACCACGTTGCCAGCCTGCTGGATCTGGTTGCCGATGCGCTCCACCAACCCCTTTTCGGCCAGCAAGGCATCCATGTCGTCGAACGATGTCTGGCCCGGCGCAGCGTGCACCGAAAGCGACAAACTCAACAAGGTCAGGGGGATCCACCGTTTCATGGTGGCGCGACCATATCGGCGATGCCTTGCCAAGTCAAGTGAGAAAAGCCGCGCAGACGCTTGATTCCACAAGGCTTTATGCCATTTGACACATCGGTCTCGACGTCGGGCTATGGCGGTGGACGACAATCCGAACACGCGGCAGTGAACACAGGGTTCACCGCCTGTGTACCGACCGTTTGATGAAAGGCCCCCAGCATGTTGCTCGACGCCAGCGATTCCCAGCTGATTTTGGTGGATTACCAGGCCCGGCTGATGCCGGCACTCTGGGAGGGGCCGCAGGCGCTGGCCAATGCGCTGCGCCTGGCGCAAGCGGCGACCCGTCTGCAGGTGCCGGTCTGGGGAACCGAGCAAAACCCCGACAAGCTGGGTGGCAACGACCCCGCGCTGCGCGCGTTGTGCCGTCGCACATTGCCCAAGATGCATTTCAGCGCGGTGGCGCAGGGGCTGGTTGAATGCCTGCGCCCACCAGCGAGGCCCGCTGGGGGCAACGCGCGCAGCCTGCCCAAGCACCTGCAAAAGCCAGCCGAATCGCCAGCCCCGGAACGCGCGACGCTGGTGGTGGCCGGCTGCGAGGCCCACGTTTGCCTGCTGCAGACCGCGCTTGAATTGATGGAGCAGGAGCTCGACGTGTGGGTGGTGACCGATGCCTGCACCTCGCGCACCGAGCGCAACCGCGACGCTGCCTTTGACCGCCTGGCCGGCGCTGGTGCCGAGCTGGTGACCACCGAAATGGTGGTATTCGAGTGGTTGCGCAGCGCCGAGCATCCGGCGTTTCGTGAGGTGCATGCGCTGATCAAATGAACCGTGGGTCGCCCGGGTAGCGTGGGTGGAGCGACCAGACGTTTCGCCGCTGGGGCGTGCCGTGGTGCGTCAGTCTGTCGCAAGCGATCTGACCATAATTATGAATTCAGTTTGAGCGCGCACGCCAGCGTTGCCAGATGCCGCGGCGAGTCGCCGCACCCAGCAGGAGACATTCATGAGTCAGCCACAGCAAAACTACGCCGAGTTCCACCGCCGCTCCATCGAGGACCGCGACGCGTTCTGGACCGAGGAGGCGCAACGCATCGAGTGGAAGCAGCCGTTCCAGCGGGTCTGCAACTACGACAACCCGCCGTTTGCGCGCTGGTTTGAAGGTGGCCTGACCAACCTTTGTCACAACGCGGTGGACCGCCACCTGGCGGAGCGCCCAGACCAGAACGCCCTGATCTTCGTCTCCTCCGAAACCGATGTGGAGAAGATTTACAGCTTTCGCGAACTCCACGCCGAGGTGCAGCGCATGGCCGCGATCCTGCTGGCGCAGGGCGTGAAAAAAGGCGATCGGGTGCTGATCTACATGCCCATGATTCCCGAAGCGGCCTTTGCCATGCTGGCTTGCGCGCGCATCGGCGCCATTCATTCGGTGGTGTTCGGCGGCTTTGCCAGCCACGCGCTGGCCAGCCGCATCGAAGACGCCTCGCCGGTGGCCATCGTCAGCGCAGAGGCCGGTTCGCGTGGCGGCAAGGTGGTGGAATACAAGCCGCTGCTGGACGAGGCAATCCGCCTGTCCAGCCACAAGCCGGCGCATGTGGTCATGGTGGATCGCGGCCTGGCGCCATTTCAGCGCGTTGAAGGGCGCGATGTGGACTACGCGGCAGCCCGCGCCGAGATGATGGATGTGGTGGTGCCTTGCGAGTGGGTCGATGCCACCCACGTGAGCTACACGCTCTACACCAGCGGCACCACCGGCAAACCCAAAGGCGTGCAGCGCGACACCGGTGGCTACACGGTTGCGCTGGCTTCGAGCATCGAACGCATCTTCATGGGCAAGCCGGGCGAGACCTTCTTTTGTACCAGCGACATCGGCTGGGTGGTCGGTCACAGCTACATCGTCTACGGCCCGCTGATCGCCGGTATGGCAACCATCATGTACGAAGGCCTGCCGATCCGGCCCGACGCCGGAATCTGGTGGAGTCTGGTGGAGAAATACAAGGTGTCGGTCATGTTCAGTGCGCCGACTGCGGTGCGCGTGCTCAAGAAGTACGATCCGGCCTTTCTCAAGAAGTACGACCTGTCCAGCCTGAAGGCCTTGTTTCTGGCCGGCGAGCCGCTGGATGAACCCACCGCGCAGTGGATCGCCGACGAGCTCGGCAAACCCATCATCGACAACTACTGGCAAACCGAGACCGGCTGGCCGATCCTGTCGCTGTGCAACGGCGTGGAAAAAGCGTCCAGCAAATTCGGCTCACCGGGCAAGGCGGTCTACGGCTACAACGTCAAGCTGCTGGATGACCAGACCGGCGAGGAGCTGACCGGTGCGAACCAGAAGGGTGTGGTCGCGATCGAGGGACCGCTGCCGCCCGGTTGCCTGCAGACGGTCTGGCAGGATGACGACCGATTCGTCAAAACCTACTGGTCCAGCGTGCCCGGCCGCATGGTCTACAGCACCTTCGACTGGGGCATTCGCGACGAAGACGGCTATTTCTTCATCTTGGGGCGTACCGACGACGTGATCAACGTGGCCGGGCACCGCCTGGGCACCCGCGAGATCGAGGAGAGCATTGCCGGTCACCCGCAGATCGCCGAGGTGGCGGTGGTGGGCGTGGCCGATCAGCTCAAGGGGCAGGTGGCGATGGCGTTTGCGGTGGTGAAGGACGCTTCACTGCTCCACGACGATGCCTCAAGGCTCAAGCTGGAGGGCGAGGTGATGAAGCTGGTGGATTCGCAGCTGGGCGCTGTGGCACGACCAGCGAGGGTTCGCTTTGTCAATGTCTTGCCCAAGACCCGCAGCGGCAAGCTGCTGCGCCGTGCGATTCAGGCGGTGTGTGAAGGGCGAGACGTGGGCGACCTGACCACCATGGACGACCCGGCGGCGCTGCAGCAAATCAAGGAACTGCTGGCCTGACACGTTGCGCTGACATGGCCTGCTGACCGGCCGTTGCCGGTGAATGACCTGCGCGGGTCGGTCCGTCGGCGCCAGACAGGGAGACAGCCCGTTGTAAGGATTGGGGGTGATTGATCGTATGATCCATGCTTATATTGTCAAAAGTGTAGGCAGCCATGGAGCAAATGATCCAGTCCGAGGCCAGCGTCGAGAAAGCGCGCGTTTTCGAGATGGCCGCCGAGCTGTTCGGCGTGCTTGCCACGCCCATGCGCCTGCGCATCCTGAGCGCGCTCTGCGACAAGGAAAAATCGGTTTCCCAGTTGCTGCAAGAAATTGAGACCACCCAGCCCAATCTGTCGCAACACCTGAACCTGCTGTATCGGGCGGGTGTCCTGGCCAAGCGCAAGGAAGGCACCCAGGTGATTTACCGGGTGCAAAGCGAAAGGGCGGTGATGCTGTGCCGGACCGTCTGTACCCAGATCGCGATCGAGCTCGATGACTCCAGTTCTGTGCCGGCTTCCGAGCGCCTGTCACCGCGCCTGATCTCCTGAAGCCGTCTCGAGGGTACTTCCATGACGCCTTTCACACTTTTCTGCCGACTGGTGTCGGCTCTGGCCCTGGCCGCACTCTTGGCCGGCTGTGCTTCGGGTGGCGTGAACCTGGGCTTTTCGCTTCCGATCGGGCGCAGCGCTGGCGTTGGAATCAATGTGGGGAGCGATGGCCGCATTGGCACCAGCGTGGGCATTGGTGTGGGCGGCGGTTCGGTCAGCGTGGGCACATCGGGTCAGCTGCCACCGCCCAGCCCTGTGGCGCCCGACAAGAAAGCAGAAGACAACTGACGCGTCGGCGCGATGGGCGGCGCGCACTGCCTGACGGGCCGCTTGCAATTGCTGTTCGCGCAACAAAGCCGTGTGCTCGGCGCACTTTCGTGGTGCGATTTGCCGATGCATGTACCCGAGCCAGTCGGCGAGTGGCACAATCCGAGGTTGTAGCCAGTTCCTTCCACAGTCACTGTCGCATCCGCCAACCGGTCAAGCCGTGTCGCGGAAGGTTTGTTTAACCAGCTAATGTTTCCCTGAGGGAAACGGAGGACAGCGAGTTCATGAGCGATTCCGCATCCGGCAACGTCTACGTTGCTTACAAGGGCAACTCGTATCTCTTCGGCGGCAATGCGCCGTACGTGGAAGAGATGTACGAGAACTACCTGGCCAATCCAGGCAGCGTGTCCGAATCTTGGCGCACCTACTTTGACGCGCTGCAGCATGTGCCGGCCGTTGACGGCACCGACGCACGTGACGTTCCCCATCTTCCCGTCATCAACGCCTTTGCGGATCGCGCCAAGCAGGGCGGTACCCGCGTGGTCATCGCCGCTGGTGCCGACTCCGACCTCGGCCGCAAGCGGGTCGCGGTCCAGCAGCTGATCGCCGCCTACCGCAACGTGGGCTCGCGCTGGGCCGACCTCGATCCGCTCAAGCGCGATGAGCGCGACAACATTCCCGAGCTGGAGCCGTCCTTCTACGGTTTTGTCGATGCCGATTTTGAAACGGTTTTCAACACCAGCAACACCTTCTTTGGCAAAGAGGTGATGTCCTTGCGCGACCTGCTCAACGCGTTGCGCGAGACCTATTGCGGTACCGTGGGCGCGGAGTACATGTACGCCTCTGAGCAGCGTGAAAAGCGCTGGTGGCAGGAGCAGCTGGAGAGCAAGCGCAGCAAGCCGGTTTATGACGCGGAGAAGAAAAAGGAAATTCTCAAGCAACTCACCGCGGCCGAAGGCCTTGAGCGCTACCTGCACACCAAGTACGTGGGGCAAAAGCGCTTTTCGCTCGAGGGCGGCGAGAGCTTCATTGCCTGCATGCACGAGCTGGTGCAACTCTCCGGTTCGCGCGGCGTGCAAGAGGTGGTGATTGGCATGGCGCACCGCGGGCGCCTCAATGTGCTGGTGAACACGCTGGGCAAAACCCCTGCCGGATTGTTTGCCGAGTTCGACCACACCGCCCTGGAGGACCTGCCATCTGGTGACGTGAAATACCACCAAGGGTTCAGCTCCGACATCGCCACGCCGGGCGGCCCAGTGCACCTGACGCTGGCGTTCAACCCGTCGCATCTGGAAATCGTCAACCCCGTGGTCGAAGGCTCGGTGCGCTCGCGCCAGGAGCGACGCAAGGACAAAGACGGCGACAGCGTGCTGCCCATTCTTGTCCATGGCGATGCGGCCTTCGCCGGCCAGGGTGTCGTGATGGAGACCCTCGCGTTGTCGCAGACACGCGGCTACTACACCGGCGGCACGGTGCATGTGGTGATCAACAACCAGATTGGTTTCACCACCAGCGATCCCCGTGACACCCGCTCAACCCTGTATTGCACCGACGTGGTCAAGATGATTGAGGCGCCGGTTCTGCACGTGAATGGAGATGATCCCGAGGCCGTGGTGTTCTGTACCCAGCTGGCCCTGGATTACCGGCAGGAGTTCAACAAGGACGTGGTGATCGACATCATCTGCTTCCGCAAACTCGGTCACAACGAGCAGGACACGCCAGCGCTCACGCAGCCGCTGATGTACAAGAAAATTGCTCAGCACCCCGGCACGCGCAAGCTCTACGCCGACCGCCTGGCCGCGCAAGGCCTGGGTGACACGCTGGGCGAAGAGATGGCCAAGGCTTACCGCCTGGCGATGGACGAAGGCAGGCACGCCAAAGAGTTCACCATCACCAACGCGCACAACAAGTTCGTGGTGGACTGGACGCCTCACCTCAAGGCCAAGTGGACCGACAACGCCGACACCAGCCTGCCCGAAAAGGAGTGGAAGCGCATCGCCGAGAAGCTGACCAGCATTCCCGCCAATGTGACGCCGCACAACCTGGTCAAGAAGGTGTACGACGACCGCGCGGCGATGGGCCGGGGCGAGATCAATGTGGACTGGGGCATGGGTGAGCACATGGCGTTCGCCACCCTGGTGGGTGCGGGCTACGGCATTCGTCTGTCCGGCGAAGACTGTGGCCGCGGCACCTTCACCCACCGCCACGCGGTGATCCACGACCAGAATCGCGAAAAGTGGGACAGCGGCACCTATGTGCCCTTGCAGCACATCAGCGGCGACCAAGGCCAATTCACCGTCATCGATTCCATCTTGTCGGAAGAGGCGGTGCTGGGCTTCGAGTACGGTTTTGCCAGCAACGACCCCAACACCCTGGTGATCTGGGAAGCGCAGTTCGGCGACTTCCTCAATGGCGCCCAGGTGGTGGTGGACCAGTTCATCGCCAGCGGTGAGGTCAAGTGGGGCCGCTTGAACGGCATCACCCTGATGCTGCCGCATGGCTATGAGGGTCAGGGGCCTGAGCACAGCTCGGCCCGCATCGAGCGCTTCATGCAGCTGGCTGCGGACACCAACATGCAGATCGTGCAGCCGACGTCGGCCAGCCAGATCTTCCATGTGTTGCGGCGCCAGATGATCCGTCCGCTGCGCAAGCCCCTCATCATCTTCACGCCCAAATCGCTGCTGCGCAACAAAGACGCGACTTCGCCGATTTCTGAGTTCACCAAGGGCCATTTCCAGACCGTCATTCCGGAGCAAAACCAGGAGGTGGTGAAAAAGGCCGACAAAGTCAAGCGCATTGTCTGCTGCTCTGGCAAGGTCTATTACGACCTCGTCAAACGGCGTCAGGAGATGGGCAGCGATGACACGGTCATTTTGCGCGTGGAGCAGCTGTATCCGTTCCCGCACAAAGTGTTCTCCGCCGAAATCAAGAAGTACCCGAACGCGACCGACATCGTTTGGTGTCAGGACGAGCCGCAAAACCAGGGCGCCTGGTTCTTCGTGCAGCACTACATCCACGAGAACATGCTCGACGGTCAGAAGCTCGGCTATGCCGGCCGCGCGGCATCGGCGTCACCTGCGGTGGGCTACGCGCACCTGCACCAGGAGCAGCAGAAGACCCTGATCGAGGCGGCTTTCAGCAAACTCAAGGGCTTCATTCTCACCAAGTAACTGCGGCTTGGCGCTGGATCGGCAGCTTTCGGTGGTCTCAAGACCTCCTTTGTTTCGCTGCCAACCGGCGTTCACCGTTCAACGACATACCCAGGAAAAAAAATGGCAATCGTAGAAGTCAAAGTGCCGCAGCTCTCCGAATCCGTGGCCGAAGCCACGCTGCTGCAGTGGAAGAAAAAAGTGGGCGAGGCGGTCGCCATCGACGAGATTCTGATCGACGTCGAAACCGACAAGGTCGTGCTCGAAGTGCCTGCACCGTCGGCAGGCGTGTTGATCGAGTTGCTGCAAAGTGATGGCGCCACGGTGGCGGCCGAGCAGGTCATTGCCCGCATCGACACCGACGCTGCCGCCGGCGCAAGCCCCGCTCCCGCTGCTGCTGCCCCCGCTGGCATCGCAGCCCCGGTCAACGCGCCGCCAGCGGCGGCACCGGCTCCCGCCGCTGGCGCCAAGGCCGGTGTGGCCATGCCTGCAGCGGCCAAGCTGATGGCCGACAACAAATTGACCGCGGGTTCGGTCACCGGCACTGGCAAAGACGGCCGCGTGACCAAGGGCGATGTGCTGTCTGCCGTGGCCGGTGCACCGAGTGCGACCGCCGTGGCCGCGCCGGTGGCCATCCCCACGGGTGCACCCACCAAGGTGTTGCCGCAGGTGGCCATGGTGGCACCCGATCTGGGCGATCGCCCAGAAGAGCGCGTGCCCATGACCCGCTTGCGCGCCCGCGTTGCCGAGCGTTTGCTGCAATCGCAGTCGACCAACGCCATCCTGACCACCTTCAACGAGGTGAACATGGCGCCGGTGATGGAGATGCGCAAGCGCTTCCAGGAGAAGTTCGAGAAAGAGCACGGCGTCAAGCTGGGCTTCATGAGCTTCTTCGTGAAGGCGGCGGTGCACGCGCTCAAGAAGTTTCCGGTCATCAACGCCAGCGTGGACGGTGGCGACATCGTGTACCACGGCTATTTCGACATCGGCATTGCCGTGGGCTCGCCGCGGGGCCTTGTGGTCCCGATTCTGCGCAATGCCGACCAGATGAGCTTTGCCGACATCGAGAAGAAAATTGCAGAGTTTGGCCAGAAAGCCAAGGACGGCAAGATCACGCTCGACGACATGACCGGTGGCACGTTCTCGATTTCCAATGGCGGCACGTTCGGATCCATGCTCTCCACGCCCATCATCAACCCGCCGCAGTCGGCCATCCTGGGCGTGCACGCGACCAAGGACCGCGCGGTGGTGGAAAACGGGCAGGTGGTGGTGCGACCGATGAACTACCTCGCCATGTCCTACGACCACCGCATCATCGACGGCCGCGAAGCCGTGCTGGGTCTGGTGGCGATGAAGGATGCGCTGGAAGATCCGTCGCGCCTGCTGTTTGACATCTGAGCAAACAGGCCTTGCTGTGTCGCTGGCCGACGAACTCATCAAGCTTGAGCAGCTGCGCGAGCGCGGCACGCTCACGCCCGAAGAGTTTGATCGTGCCAAGTTGCGTTTGCTCAGCCCCGATCCCGAACCGGTCGTGCCCTCCGAGCTGGCGCGGGCGATCAACCGCCTGCGGCGCAGTGACAAGGATCGCTGGATTGCCGGTGTCTGCGGAGGGCTGGCCGGCGCAACCGGGGTGGAGCCCTGGGTCTGGCGGCTGCTGATGGTGGCGCTCGTGTTTGCGGGTGGCCTTGGCGTGGCGATTTATGCCTTGCTGTGGATTTTCGTGCCGGCGAAGTGAGTCCGGCATTCAACTGGAATTTGACTATGTCCCAATCTTTTGACGTCATCGTGATCGGTGGCGGCCCCGGTGGCTACATCGCCGCCATCCGCGCAGCGCAGCTGGGTTTCCTCGTGGCTTGTGTCGACGAATGGAAGAACGACAAGGGCGGCCCCGCGCTGGGTGGTACCTGTACCAACGTCGGCTGCATTCCGTCCAAAGCCTTGCTGCAGTC
The DNA here is from genome assembly GCA_963831255.1 of uncultured beta proteobacterium. GTDB lineage: Bacteria > Pseudomonadota > Gammaproteobacteria > Burkholderiales > Burkholderiaceae_C > Hydrogenophaga. The sequence continues at coordinate 364,655 of CAWHPI010000001.1, forward strand.
GTCCGAGCACTTCGATCAGGCCAACCACCATTTCGCCGACCACGGCATTCAGGTGAAAGATGTGAAGATCGACGTCACCAAGATGGTGGGCCGCAAAGACACCGTGGTGAAGCAGAACAACGACGGCATCCTCTACCTGTTCAAGAAGAACAAGGTCACGTTTTTTCATGGCCGGGGTTCGTTCGTGAAAGCGGTCGAGGCCGGCTACGAGATTCAGATCAAGGGTGCCAAAGATGAGGTCATCACTGGCAAGCAGGTGATCGTGGCCACCGGCTCCAACGCGCGTGCACTGCCGGGCGCGCCATTTGATGAGGAGATGATCCTCTCCAATGACGGCGCTCTGCGCTTGGGCGCGGTGCCCAAAAAGCTCACCCTGATCGGCTCGGGCGTGATCGGTCTGGAGATGGGCTCGGTCTGGCGCCGTCTGGGCGCAGACGTGACGATTCTCGAAGGTCTGCCGACCTTCCTGGGTGCGGTGGACGAACAGATCGCCAAAGAAGCCAAGAAGGCGTTCGACAAGCAGGGTCTGAAGATCGAGCTGGGCGTGAAGGTGGACGAGGTCAAGGCCACCAAAAAGGGTGTGAGCGTGGCTTACACCAACGCCAAGGGCGAGGCGCAGAAACTTGACGGGGACAAGCTCATCGTTTCCATCGGCCGCGTGCCCAACACCATCGGCCTGAACGCCGAAGCCGTTGGACTGACGCTCGACGACCGTGGTGCCATCGTGGTCGACGAGCAGTGCCGCACCAACCTCAAAGGCGTGTGGGCGGTGGGTGACGTGGTGCGCGGCCCCATGCTCGCGCACAAGGCAGAAGAAGAGGGTGTGGCGGTGGCCGAGCGCATCGCCGGCCAGCACGGCCATGTGAACTTCAACACCGTGCCGTGGGTGATCTACACCAGCCCCGAGATTGCCTGGGTCGGCGAGACCGAGCAGCAACTCAAGGCCCGCGAAGCCGAATACAAGGCCGGCACCTTTCCTTTCCTGGCCAACGGCCGGGCGCGTGCCCTGGGCGACACCACCGGCATGGTGAAGTTTCTGGCTGACGCCAAGACCGACGAGATCCTGGGCGTGCACATCGTGGGCCCCATGGCGTCCGAGCTGATTGCCGAAGCGGTGGTGGCGATGGAGTTCAAGGCCAGCGCCGAAGACATTGCGCGCATCTGCCATGCTCACCCGTCGCTGTCGGAGGCGACAAAGGAAGCCGCACTGGCGGTGGACAAGCGTACGCTGAATTTCTGATTTGCCCCCGCGCCGCGCTGGCGCGCGTCACGACCTCAAGGGGGCCAACCCCGCAGCCCGGCGAAGCCGGTTCTGCGGGTTGCCGGGCCAAGGTGCAGCGCGCTCCGGATCCGTCCTCTCCATTTGCTTGATCCATGTCTGTCCGCAGCACCTACGAAGCCGCGCTCGTTGAGCGTGGCTACACCACCGACCCCGCGCAGCAGCGGGCGATCGATGCGCTGGAGCGCTGTGCGAACGACTGGACGCACTACAAGCAGCGACGCTCGAATGCGCTGAAGAAGGTGTTCGTCAAGCCCGAGATCCCTCGCGGGGTCTACATGTTTGGCGGGGTGGGGCGGGGCAAGAGCTTTCTCATGGATTGCTTCTTCAATGCGGTGCCGATTCGGCGCAAGACGCGGCTGCATTTCCACGAGTTCATGCGCGAGGTGCACCGCGAACTGCGCGACCTGCAGGGCACGCAGAACCCGCTGGACGAGCTCGGCCTGCGCATGGCCAAGCGTTACAAGCTGATCTGCTTTGACGAGTTCCATGTGGCCGACGTGACCGACGCCATGATCCTGCACCGCCTGCTGGACGCGCTGTTCAAGGCCGGAGTGGGCTTCGTCACCACCTCCAACTTTCACCCGGACGGACTCTATCCGGACGGCCTGCACCGCGACCGCATCCTGCCTGCGATCGAGCTGCTCAAGCAGCGGCTGGAGGTGGTGAACGTGGACGACGGCACCGACTACCGGCAGCGCTCACTGGCGGTGGTGGACTTCTACCGATTTCCGCTTGGACCAGAGGCCGACGCCGCGCTGGAGCAGGCGTTTGTGCGCTTGGCGGAAGCGGGCGACGAAAACCCGGTGCTGAAGATCGAGGCGCGGCAGATTCGCGCGGTGCGCCGGGCCGGCGGTGTGATCTGGTTCGACTTTCGTACCCTGTGCGGCGGGCCGCGATCCCAAAACGACTACCTGGAGATCGCCAGCCAGTTCCACACGGTGTTGCTGGCCAACGTGCCAAAAATGACGGTGCGCCAGGCTTCCGAAGCGCGTCGTTTCACCTGGCTGGTGGATGTGCTTGTACGACCGGCGGGTGAAGCTGGTGATCACGGCTGCCGTGCCGCCCGATGCAGCTGTACACCGAAGGGCCGATGTCGCACGAATTTCCGCGCACCGTGTCGCGCCTGAGTGAAATGCAGTCGGCTGAGTTTCTGGCGCTGGAGCAGCGCACGGTGGACACAGGTCTGACCTGAGGCGGCCTGTTTAGGCAGGCTCAGCCACGAAGCGTGGGGGCATCGAACCGGTGCCGGGCCGCTTCAAGCCAGATCGACCCACTCGGGGGGCATCGACCCGCGCAGCGGCGGAGCGTGGGGGCACCGAGCCCCGCCCGCTTCAGTTCAGTGGTTCGAGCTTGACGATGGTGAGCGACAGGTTGTCGCCCATGCCTTTGGCGCGGGAGCGCGCTTTCTGGATCAGGAATTCGCACGCTTCGCGGGGAGACAGCATGGTCACGGTGCTGGCCAGCTCTTCTGGCGTGAAGTAGTGCCAGACGCCGTCACTGCAGGAAACCAGATGTGTCGCCAGCGCTCAGTTGCGGCACCACATGAATGTCCACCGGCGGCTCGTTGTCGGTGCCCAGGCAGCCCATCAGGATGTTCGAGTGTGGGTGGTCCATGCGCCTCCTCTTCGCTGATCTCGCCCTGGTTGACCAGGGTCTGCACATACGAGTGGTCCATGGTGCGAAACACCATCTTGCCGTGGCGGAAGTGGTAAATCCGCGAGTCGCCGGCGTGCACCCAGTGGCTGTCGCCTCCCGGGTTGACCAGGAAGGCTGCGATCGTGCTGTGGGGTTCTTGCTCGGCCGAGACGGCGGTGAGCTTGATCACCAGGTGCGACTCTTCGACGATCTGTCGCAAAAATGCCGCCGGGTCGTCGGTTTCCGGGTCGTAGCGCTCGAACAGCTGGCGTGCGGTGAGCATGACCTGGTCGGAAGCCTTGCGCCCACCGCTGCGTCCACCCATGCCATCGGCGACCACGGCCAGCAGGCAGCCGGTGTGCCGCTGGTGCTGCAGCATGCAGACCTGATCCTGCTGGTAGTCGCGGTCTCCGCGGTGGATACCGGTGGAAGCCTGGATGCGGTAGCCTGTGGACATATCGGATGGCGGGCCGGGCGGGCGATCAAAAAGAGGTTAGCGATGTTAACCAGTTCTACTCAATTTGACGCCAGGCCATCGGCCCAATGCGCGCAGGGAGCGGACGGCTGGAGGTGGGAACTTCCGAGGTATCGGGGTGGTGCCCAGCCAGCCCCAGCTTGAGCCTCACGTCTGGGAGGCGCTACCAGAGCTTCCACCACGGGCCATCGTCCCGTTGGAAGCCGCGCGCGGTGAAGCTGCTCTTTGGGTAACTGGCCTGCATCACGCGTTGCGCGTCATCGCGCAACTGGGTCATGCCCAGCGCGTCGTACGAACGAACGATGATGTAGAGCGCCTCTTCCAGCGCAGGCGCATCCACGTAGCTGGTCAACGCGGTTTGTGCCCGGTTGATGGCCGCCACATGGGCGCCACGCGTGTAGTAGTACCGCGCCACATTCACTTCAGATTGCGCCAGCGAGTTGACGATGTAAGTCAGCCGCGCGCGGCTGTCGGGGGCGTAGCGCGAGTCGGGGAAGCGGGCCACCAGTTCCTTGAAGGCCTCGAACGATTCCTTGGCAGCCTTCTGATCTCGCTCGGAAAGGTCCTGCTGCGCCAGAGAGCCAAACAGGCCGAGGTTGTCGTTGAATGAGCTCAAGCCTTTCAGGTAGAGCGCGTAATCGAGCGCCGGGCTGGTCGGGTGCAGCCGCATGAACCGATCGATGGCGGCCCGCGCCTGAGCGGGTTCTCCCGCTTTGTAGTGGGTGAAAGCCTTGTCGAGCTGGGCTTGCTGGGCCAGCGGTGTGCCGGCAGCGCGACCTTCGAGCTTTTCGTACAGCGTGATCGCTTTCTCGAAGTTGCCCGCCTCTCGCTCGTCGCGCGCCTCGCTGTAGAGCTTGTTCGGGCTCCAGCCAACGGTGTTGTCCACCGGTGTGCTGCTGCAGCCAACCAGTGTCAACGCTGCTGCCAGACCCACCCAGAGGCCAGCCGATAATCTGTTGAAACGCATCAAGCACACACCTTTTCGGAACGGAATCATCCCGCTTTGACAGACGAAATTATATCGACCGGGGTCTCTTCAGACGACGATTCCGGTGACGACGGCGCACTGGCTGCCGAACGCCGCCTGTGCGAATTGCCCGCCGAGATGCATGGTTGGCGGGCCGACCGCGCCGTCGCGCGCCTGATCCCCGAGTTTTCACGCTCGTATCTTCAGCAGCTCATGGCCGATGGTGCGGTTTTGCTGCGCGGCGCAGCCTTGCGCAAGCCCGCGAGCCGGCTGCAGGCCGGCGACCTGCTCACGGTGGAACTGAGACCAACGCCACAGGCCCAGGCTTTTGTGGCGCAGCCCATGCCCTTGGTGGTGGTGTTTGAAGACGAACACCTGATGGTGATCGACAAGCCCGCCGGTCTGGTGGTGCACCCGGCCGCCGGCCATTGGAGCGGCACCTTGCTCAACGGCCTGCTGGCGCACCATGCGGGAGCGGCCAACCTGCCGCGCGCCGGCATCGTGCACCGGCTGGACAAGGACACCTCCGGGCTGATGCTGGTGGGCAAGAGCCGGCAGGCGGTGGAGGCGCTGGTGCGCGCCATCGCCGCGCGGGAGGTACAGCGCGAATACCTGGCGCTGGCCCAGGGGGCCTGGCGCGGCCCGCCGGTGCAGGAGGTGGATCAGACCATCGGGCGCGATACGCACAACCGCCTGCGCATGGCCGTTCTGCGGCCCGACGCCACCAGTGGAAAGACGGCGCGCACCACGGTGACCCTGCTCGCGACACACGATCAGGCGAGCCTGGTCGCTTGCAAGTTGCACACGGGGCGCACCCACCAGATCCGCGTGCACATGGCCTGGCTTGGTCACCCGCTGGTCGGCGACGTTCTGTATGGCGGTCGCGTGCAGTGGGGTCTGGCTCGCCAGGCGCTGCACGCGCATCGCTTGCGCCTGGCTCATCCGGTGAGTGGCGCTCCGCTGGACTTCACCCGGCCGCCACCCGCCGACTTCATCTCCGCGCTGGGAGAAAGCGGGCTCCATCTACAATACTGAAGACGTGGATTGAGACCCTGAGGGGCTCCACCATCCTGGCTCTGCGGTCCGTGTGGGACTGCCCCGATGAGCCAGCTTCGATACCAATTTGCGTATTTCCCGAGCGATCTGTTGCAGCCGCAGCAGCTCACCCGGCCTCGGTCCGCCGGCTGCAACACCGCACGGCGCCCGACCTCCGCCCCGTTTTCGGCCCCAAGCCGTTTGACCACAGACTCCCGCGATGAACACCACGGATGCCCGACGCGTGCTGGAAACGGCATTGATTTGCGCCACCCAGCCGCTCGCCTTGCGCGAGCTGGCCGTGTTGTTCGATGGTGAGCTGGCGCCAGACACGATCAAGCACCTGCTGGCTGAGCTGCAGCTGGAATGGACCCCGCGTGGCGTTGAGCTGGTGCAGGTGGCCAGTGGCTGGCGGTTTCAGAGTCGCCCCGAGCTGCGGCCTTATCTCGACCGGTTGCATCCGGAGAAGCCGCCGCGCTACACCCGGGCCACACTTGAAACGCTGGCCATCATCGCCTACCGTCAGCCGGTGACCCGGGGCGACATGGAAGACATCCGCGGCGTCACCATCAACTCCCTGTTGCTCAAGCAACTGGAGGACCGAGGCTGGGTCGAGGTGATTGGTCACCGCGAAACCGTGGGCCGCCCGGCGCTGTTTGCCACCACACGCCAGTTTCTCGATGATCTCGGTCTGGCTTCGCTCGATCAGTTGCCGCCGCTCGATGGCAGCGACGTCCAGGAATCGGCGCTGGGACGGCTTGACTTCGAGGCCCTTTCGACTTCGCTACCCGACTTGCCAGACCCGCCCGATGACGACCCGGCCCAAGCGCCCAGCGCGCAGGCCAGCATCCCCGACCCGGCAACCGCGCCAGCAACCTCCACCGCACTTGACTTGACACAGGAACACCATGAACCAGGCGCTGCCCCCGATCGATCCGCCTGAGTCAGACGCCGAGGCGCCCGCAGCTGGCGCCGTGCCGTCTTTACCGGCCGAGGAGGGTCCCAAGAACCCGGCCGGGCGCGCTGCCAGCCAGTCAGCGAAGGCCGCGCGCCCCTTGCCCACGGAGGCTGATGCTCTGGGGTTCGACGACGTCGTCAGCGGTGCATTCGATGCCGAGCAGGAGCAAGACCTGCCGCTGCCGGTCAAGCGCGTGCTCAAACCCGAAGCGGAATCGCCCAAGTTGCACAAGGTGCTGGCGCAGGCCGGCATGGGTTCGCGTCTGGAAATGGAACAGCTGATCCTGCAAGGGCGCATCTCGGTCAATGGCGAGCCGGCTCACGTGGGTCAGCGCATTCAGTTTGGCGATGTGATCAAGGTCAATGGCAAGCCGGTCCGCGTGCGCCTCACGCCACCGCCTGCGCGTGTGCTCGCCTACCACAAGCCCGCTGGCGAGGTGGTGTCGCACGACGATCCGCAGAACCGCCCGACCGTGTTCCGTCGACTGCCTCGGCTGTACCAGGGCAAGTGGCAATCGGTTGGCCGGCTGGACATCAACACCGAAGGCCTGCTGCTGCTCACCAGCTCGGGCGAGCTCGCCAACCGGCTGATGCACCCGCGGTTTGGCCTGCAGCGCGAATACGCGGTGCGGGTGCTGGGCGCCTTGTCCAACGAAGAAAAGCAAAGGCTGCTCGACGGCGTGAAGCTGGATGACGGCCTTGCTCAGTTCGCCAGCATCGAGGACGGGCGGGGGTGAAGGCGCCAACTGCTGGTATCGCGTGACCATTGGCGAGGGCCGCAACCGCGAGGTGCGGCGCATGTTCGAGGCGGTGGGTCATGCGGTGAGCCGGCTGATCCGCATCCGTTACGGCGCGGTGATGCTGCCGCGCGGGCTCAAGCGCGGCGTCTGGGTCGAGCTGGACGAGGGCGACATTCAGCGCCTGAGCGCTGCCGCCGGGCTCCCCGCGGCCAGTGCGGCGCCTGAGCGCGCTCGCCGTGCGCCAGTCCGGCGCTCCGGCGCGCCGGGCAAGGGCCCTCAAGGTGGGCGAAACTTTGGCAACCCCGCAGGCAGCCGTGGCGAAGCGCCAGCGGTGCGCCGCGTCAGCATGTTTGCGCCTGCGCCTGGATCATCCGCCGGCAAGGTGGGCGGCCGGGGTGCGGGTCGGTGCGGGACAGCCCGACCCGTTGAAAACCTCGCTGGGGTACATCGGTCAAGACGCCCTGCAACGCAAGCGGGCTCAGGATGCCGAGCGCGGTGGTCCACCCAGACGCAAGCGCAAACCCGGCGGACGCTGAGCCCCCGTGTGGCTCGCCACGAAGGTGCAGGCCATGGACAGCGTTGTAGAATCAGAAGCTTTGCGGCAGTCCGCAAAATCAACAAGTTAGCTCCCATATCTCAAGCAAACCCAGGAATAAATCATGGCCATCGAACGCACCCTTTCCATCATCAAGCCCGACGCCGTGGCGAAAAATGTCATCGGTCAGATCTACGCTCGCTTTGAAGCCGCTGGCCTGAAGGTGATCGCCTCGCGCATGGCCCATCTCTCGCGCAGCGAAGCCGAGGCGTTTTACGGCGTGCACAAGGCCCGTCCTTTCTTCAAGGACCTGGTGGACTTCATGATCTCCGGTCCGGTGATGATCCAGGTGCTTGAAGGCGAAGGCGCCATCGCCAAGAACCGCGACCTGATGGGCGCGACCGATCCAAAGAAGGCCGACGCCGGCACCATCCGCGCCGACTTCGCCGACAGCATCGACGCCAACGCCGTGCACGGTTCCGATGCGCCGGAAACCGCTGCGGTTGAAATTGCCTTCTTCTTCGCCGGCATGAACGTCTACTCGCGCTGAAGCGATCGAGGGGATCGATGGGTCTGATGCCGTACCACCGCTACCAGCCCCCGTGCAGGGGGCAGGCCGGTGGTTTGCGCGGCGCCTCGGTGGTGGCCGCCATGACGGTCAATCTGCTCGATCTCGATCTCGAAGGCTTGGCCGCCTTTTGCGAGCGGCTGGGCGAAAAGCGGTTTCGCGCGGTTCAGCTGTTTCGCTGGATACACCAGCGCGGTGCGCGCGATTTTTCCGCCATGACCGATCTCGCGCGCAGCCTGCGCGAGAAGCTGCCGGGCCATGCCCGCATCAAGGTCTGAAGGTGCTTTCGCGCCAGGATTCTGCCGACGGCACCATCAAGTGGCTGTTCGATGTGGGCGATGGCAACGCGATCGAGACCGTGTTCATACCCGAAGACGATCGTGGCACCTTCTGCGTTTCGTCCCAGGCCGGTTGCGCCGTGGGATGCCGATTCTGTTCCACCGGCCACCAGGGATTTTCGCGCAACCTCACCACCGGTGAGATCGTGGCGCAGCTGTGGCAGGCCGAGTTTTTCCTGCGTCAGCACCTGAAGTCCGGTGAACGTGTGATCAGCAACGTGGTCATGATGGGCATGGGTGAGCCGCTGCAGAACTACAACGCGCTGGTGCCTGCGCTGCGGGTGATGCTCGACGACCACGGCTACGGGTTGTCGCGCCGCCGCGTCACGGTGTCCACCTCCGGCGTGGTGCCGATGATGGATCGCCTGGCCAAGGACTGCCCCGTCGCCCTGGCCGTGTCGCTGCATGCGCCCAACGATCCCTTGCGCGATTCGCTGGTGCCACTCAACCGCAAGTACCCGCTGGCCGAGTTGCTCGATGCCTGCCTGCGCTACCTGCCAGCGGCTCCGCGTGATTTCATCACCTTCGAATACTGCATGCTCGATGGCGTGAACGACCAGCCAGAGCACGCCCGGGAGTTGCTCGAACTGCTGCGGCGCCACGGTGGGCGCGGCGTTCCTTGCAAGATCAACCTGATTCCGTTCAACCCGTTTCCCGACTCCGGCCTGCTGTGTTCCCCGCGCCCCGTGGTGCAGCAGTTCGCGCGCCTGTTGATGGACGGTGGACTGGTGACCACGGTGCGCAAGACGCGCGGTGATGACATCGACGCCGCCTGCGGACAGCTCGCGGGCGATGTGCTGGACCGCACCCGAGCCGCCGAACGGCTCGCGCAGCGCCGCGTGTCCACGGTGCACCCGATCCGATTTGTAGCCCCCGCTGGAGACAAGCAGACATGAGTCAAAACAATTTTTCCGCTCGCGCAGCCAGACTGCCCCGGGTGCCCCATGCCCTGGCACGGGTGATCTGGTGGCTGGCGCTGCTGGTGCCCCTGACCTGGCTGCAACTCTCCCTCACGGGCTGTGCCGCGAGCGGGCAGGGCATGAGCGCGCCGCAGGCCGAGCCACTCACCGAATTTGACGAGCCGGAGGTTCGCAAGCGTGCGCGCATTCGCCTGACGCTGGCCTCGAACTATTTCGATCAGGGCCAGACCTCGGTTGCACTGGACGAAATCAAGCAGTCGCTGGCAGCCGACCCGACCTACGCGCCAGCGTATGTGTTGCGCGGCCTGGTTTACATGCGCCTGAACAACGCTGCGCTGGCCGAGGAAAGTTTCCAGCGTGCGTTACAGATCAACCCGCGCGACGGTGACACACTGCACAACTACGGCTGGTTCGTTTGCGAGGCGGACCGATACGCCCAGGCCATCGATCTTTTCGACCGTGCCCTGAACAGTGTCAACTACGGCGGACGCGCCACCACCTTGCTGGCCAAGGGCATTTGTCAGACCCGCGCGCGCCAGTTGACCGAGGCCGAGGTGAGCTTCTCGAAGTCGTACGAACTTGACGCCGGCAATCCGATCACCGGCTACAACCTGGCCTCGCTCTTGTTTCGCCGTGGCGAAGACAGCCGCGCCCAGTTCTACATCCGGCGTCTGAACAACGGCGAGTTTTCGAACGCGGAAACCCTGTGGCTGGGCATTCGGGTGGAGCGCCGGCTGGGCAATGCCCAAGTGGTCGAGCAACTTGCGCAGCAGCTGGGGCGGCGCTATGCACAGTCGCCGCAGTGGGCGCTTTACCAGCGCGGGGCGTTTGATGAGTGAGTTTGAGACCTCTGCTGGCGCAGGACGGGTCGATGCACTGCCCGGGGCTCCTTTGCGCCTGCGTCAGGCGCGTGAGGCGGCTGGCCTGCACATCGCTGCCTTGGCGGCCGCACTCAAGGTGCCGGTGCGCAAGCTCGAAGCGCTGGAGGCTGGCCGCTACGACGAGCTGCCCGACATGACTTTTGCCCGCGCACTGGCTTCCAGCGCCTGCCGCCAGCTCAGGGTCGACCCGGCTGCTGTGCTGGAGCAGATTCCCGGCGTGGTACACCCGCCGCTGGGCGAAGCGCGAGCGCGTATCAATGCGCCCTTCAAGTCTGGCGATGCGATGGGTGGCACGGGCGCCATGGGCTGGCTGGCACGTCCGGTGGTCTGGGGCGCTGGGTTGCTGCTGCTTGCCGCGATCGCGGTCGTGCTGGTGCCTCAGGACTGGGTGAGCCGCTTCCAGAGCGCCACAACACCATCGCCTTCGTCGCTGGTCTCAGCGCCTGAACCCGTTGTCGAGCCTTCTGTGGCGCCTGCGCCGGATGCGGCAATGCCTGCGAACGAAACACCGGCCGCAGCATCAAGCGACGATGGCGCAGCCGCAGCCGGTGCTGCACAAGTTGCTGCTGAATTGCCTGAAGGGGTTGCCACAGCTGTTGCACCTGCGTCGGAGTCCGCGCCGGCTGCGAGCGCTGGCGGGCTGCTGTCTATTCGCGCCGTCACCGAGTCGTGGATCGAGGTGGTCAACGGCTCGGGCGCCCAGGTGGTGCAGCGGGTGCTGCAAGCCGGGCGAATTGCTCGATTTTTCCACCTCGCCGCCCTATTCGGTGGTGGTGGGGCGGGCCGACGCGGTGCAGGTCACGGTGCGCGGTCAGCCGTTCGATGTGATGCCTTTCGCCCGCAACAGCGTGGCGCGTTTCGAGGTGAAGTGATGATGCAAGCGGCCAGCGTTCTCACCAGCAGCGCGTCGTGCGAGGCGATCACGGATCAACCCATTCCGCTGGCCTCGGCGAACAAGCGCCGAACCCGTCAGGGTGCGGTTGTCTGGGGTGACAACCGCGTGACGGTGGGCGGCGACGCCCCTGTGCGGGTGCAGTCCATGACCAACACCGACACGGCTGACGCAGTGGGCACCGCGATCCAGGTGAAGGAGCTTGCCTTGGCCGGATCCGAGATGGTGCGGATCACGGTCAACAACGACGAGTCTGCCAAGGCCGTGCCCTACATCCGCGAACAGCTCGATCGCATGGGTGTGTCGGTGCCGCTGATCGGCGATTTCCACTACAACGGCCATCGCCTGCTCACCGATCACCCGGCCTGCGCCGAGGCGCTGTCCAAGTACCGGATCAACCCGGGCAACGTGGGCCGTGGCGACAAGGGCGATCGCCAGTTCGCCCAGATGGTGGAGATTGCTGCGCGGCACAACAAACACATTCGCATCGGCGTCAACTGGGGCAGTCTCGATCAGGATCTGCTGGCCCGCCTCATGGACCAGAACGCGGCGCGCGCCGAGCCCTGGGATGCGCGCCATGTGATGTACGAGGCGCTGATCACCTCGGCGCTGGACTCGGCGCAGCGTGCCGAAGAGATCGGTCTGAACGGCAACCACATCGTGCTGTCCTGCAAGGTCAGCGGCGTGCAGGATCTGATTGCGGTCTACCAGGAGCTGGCCCGCCGCTGCGACTACCCGCTTGCACCTGGGTCTGACCGAAGCCGGCATGGGCACCAAGGGCACGGTGGCGTCCACCGCGGCGCTGGCCGTGCTGCTGCAGCAGGGCATTGGCGACACCATCCGGGTCTCGCTCACGCCCCAGCCTGGCGAATCGCGCACCCAGGAGGTGGTGATCGCCTCGGAAATTCTGCAGGCGCTGGGCATCCGCGCCTTTGTGCCCAGCGTGATCGCCTGCCCCGGCTGCGGCCGCACCACCAGCACCACCTTTCAGGAACTGGCCAAGCAGATCGACGACTACCTGCGCGCGTCCATGCCGGTGTGGCGCGAGCGCTACCCCGGGGTGGAAAACCTCAAGGTGGCCGTGATGGGCTGCATCGTCAACGGCCCGGGCGAGAGCAAACACGCCGACCTGGGCATCAGCCTGCCGGGCACTGGCGAGGCGCCCGCGGCGCCGGTCTTCATCGACGGCCAGAAAGCCGTGACGCTGCGCGGCGAGGGCATTGCCCAGGAATTCCAGCAGATCGTCGAAAACTACATTGAAAAGCGGTTTGGCGCAGCCGCCTGAGCGCTGAGCGGCCACCGCCGCACGCCGCGCCTGGCCAGATGCCCGAGCCCAACCCTCCATGGCTGAAAAACTCACCGCCGTCAAAGGCATGAACGACATCGCGCCTCCCGCAGTCTGCGCACTGGGAGTGGCTCGAAGACACGCTGCGAGCGCTGATGCGGCGCTACGGCTACCGCAACCTGCGCACGCCGATCGTCGAGCCCACCGCGCTGTTCGTGCGCGGCCTGGGCGAGGTGACCGACATCGTCGAGAAGGAGATGTACTCCTTCGAAGACCGGCTCAACGGCGAGCAGCTCACGCTGCGCCCGGAAAACACCGCCGGCGTGGTGCGCGCCGTGCTCGAGAGCAACCTGCTGTACGACGGCGGCAAGCGCCTGTACTACATGGGGCCGATGTTTCGCCACGAGCGGCCCCAGCGCGGGCGCTACCGGCAGTTCCACCAGTTCGGCGCCGAGGCGCTGGGGTTTGCCGGCCCGGACGTGGACGCCGAGCTGATCGTGCTGGCCTGCGACCTGTGGGCCGAGCTGGGCCTGACCGGCATCGAGCTGGAGATCAACAGCCTGGGCCAGACCAGCCGAGCGGCAGGCACACCGCGCAGGCGCTGATTGCCTATTTGGAGGACCACGCCGATCAGCTGGACGAAGACGCAAAACGCCGTCTGCACAGCAATCCGCTGCGCATCCTGGACACCAAGAACCCGGCCATGCAGGCGCTGGTGAATGCGGCGCCGCGGCTGATGGACCACCTGGGCGCCGAGTCGCTCGACCACTTCACCCGCCTGCGTGCGCTGCTCGATGCCCAGGGCGATCGCCTACCGCATCAACCCGCGCCTGGTGCGCGGCATGGACTACTACAACCTGTCGGTGTTCGAATTCGTCACCACCCAGCTCGGCTCGCAGGGCACGGTGTGCGCCGGCGGCCGTTACGACGGTCTTTTCGAGCAGATCGGCGGCAAGCCTGCACCCGCCGTGGGCTGGGCACTGGGCATGGAGCGCATTCTGGAGCTGCTGAAAGAGCAGGGCAGGCTGCCCGAGCCGCCGGTGCCCGATGCCTATGCCGTCGTGCCCGATGCCGCCAGCGTGTCGCTGGTGATGCCGGTGCTGCGCGTGCTGCGCGCCCAGGGCGTGCGCGTGCTGATGCACGCGGCCGGCGCCGAGGGCATGGGAAGCATGAAGTCGCAGTTCAAAAAAGCCGATGGCAGCGGCGCCCGCTACGCGTTGATTTTTGGCACCGACGAGCTGGCGCAAGGCAAGGTGTCGATCAAGTCGCTGCGAGGCGATCGCGGTGCCGAGCGCAGCGCCTCAGCAGTCAAGAGCGCTGGCCGAAGCGGCCGCCTGGGCCGGCGAACTTCTTGAGGCCTGACGTTGCCCGTCGCTCGCCTGAGCGCCCCCTACAATCCACCGACGCTTTCACCGCAACACCATGGCCAAACATCTCGACCTTGAAGAGCAGGAACAGCTCGACCAAATCAAACATTTCTGGGCCCAATATGGCAACCTCATCACCTGGGTGCTGATCGCCGTGTTCGGTTCGCTGGCCGCCTGGAACGGCTGGAACTACTGGCAACGCTCTCAGGCCACCAAGGCCTCTGCCCTCTTTGATGAGATCGACCGCGCGGCACAAGCCAGCGATGCCGAGCGCATGGAGCGTGCCCTCGCTGAAATGAAAAGCGGCTTTGGCCGCACCACCTTTGCCGCTCAGGGCGCGCTGGTGGCCGCGAAAACCTTGCACGACACCGGCAAGATCGATGCGGCTCGAAATGCGCTGGTGTGGGTGACCGAGTCTTCATCGGACAAGGCCTTGCAGGCTGTGGCCCGCCTGCGCCTCGCGGCGCTGGATGTCGAATCCAAGGCGCTGGATCAGGCGCTCAAAACCCTGGACGCACCGGTGCCCACGGCATTCGAGCCACTCGTGGCAGACCGTCGGGGCGATGTTTTCATGGAGCAGGGCAAGCCCGAAGAGGCGAAGACCCAGTACCTGGCCGCCTGGCGCGGCATGGGTGATCAGGCGCAGTACCGCCGTCTGGTGGAGATCAAGCTCGCTTCGCTGGGCGTGGATGTGAACGCACTGGCAACGGCGGCGGAGGCAGCCAAGTGAGCCGCGATTTTCGCGCGCCTGCGGTTCGGGTTGCCTCGATCGCGGCCGTGCTGGTGCTGGTTTCGGCCTGTTCGTTTTCGCCCAAAAAGCCCGAGCCGGCTCCGCTGCCACCGGTTGCGGCTTTGATGGGTACCCAGATCGCGTGGACAGCCCAGGTCGGGCCTGGTCCCGCCAGCGCGTCGCCCTTGGTGGTCGGCACGCGCGTTTTTCTGGCCGGCACCGGTGGCACGGTCGCCGCCATCAACGCTGAGACCGGCAGCGACATCTGGCGCACTGTGCTGGGTACGCCGCTTGCCACCGGCGTGGGCTCAGACGGCGAAACGGCTGCGGTCGTGACACAGGACAACGCGCTGATCGCGTTGTCTGGAGGCCAGCAGCGCTGGCGTGTGCAACTCCCTGCCAAGGTTTTCACCGCGCCGCTCGTGGCGGGTGGTCGCGTCTTCGTGGTCACCGCTGACCGCACCGTGCTGGCCTTCGACGGCGGCAATGGTGCTCGGCTCTGGAGCCAGCAGCGTCCGGGCGAGCCGCTGGTGCTGAGCCAGCCGGGGGTGCTGTTGGCCGTGGGTGACACCCTCGTGGCGGGTCTTTCTGGCCGCCTGACGGGGCTCAACCCGCAAAACGGCAGCGTTCGCTGGGAAGCGCCCATTGCGACGCCGCGCGGCACCAACGAGGTGGAGCGCTTGGTCGATCTGGTCGGGCCGGTCAGCCGCCTGGGCGATTCGGTTTGCGCTCGCGCCTATTCGGCCGCAGTAGGCTGTGTGGATGCTTCGCGTGGCAGCGTGGTTTGGACCCAGGCCGCGCAAGGCAGCGTGGGCTTGGCGGGTGATGATCGCCTCGTGTTTGGGGCCGATTCCGATGGCCGCGTTCGCGCCTGGCAGCGCGCCAGCGGTGAGACCGCCTGGACCAGCGATCGCTTGAAATACCGAAGCTTGAGTGCGCCGCTGGCGGTGGGCCGCGTGGTCGCGCTGGGCGATGCCACGGGCACGTTGCATTTGCTGTCGCGCGAAGACGGCAGTGAGTTGACACGCCTCACCACCGACGGCTCGGCGATTGTCGGTGGCCCGGCGCTGGCCGGCCAGGTGCTGCTGGTGCAGACACGCAGCGGTGGTGTCTTCGCCTGGCGCCCACAATAGGCTGCTTGAGCAGTAACACGCGCGGATGTCTGTCCGCGCCCGGGCTGGCGTTGCGCTGGCCCATGGATAAACAAAGGAAGCCGCTGTGAAACCCGTCATCGCTCTGGTGGGACGCCCCAATGTGGGCAAGTCCACCCTGTTCAACCGGCTGACGAGCACGCGCGACGCCATCGTGGCCGACTTCGCCGGACTCACCCGCGACCGTCACTATGGCAGCGGCCACGCCGGCGCGCGCGAGTTCATCGTGATCGACACCGGCGGCTTCGAGCCCGATGCCGCAGAGGGCATCTACATGGAGATGGCCAAGCAGACCCGTCAGGCAGTGGCCGAATCGGATGCGGTGATTTTTGTGGTGGACGCTCGCGCTGGCATCAGCGCGCAAGACCACGAGATTGCGCAATACCTGCGCCGCCTGGGCAAGCCAACCCTGCTGGTGGCCAACAAGGCCGAAGGCATGACCCAGGGTCTGCAACTGGTCGAGTTTTTCGAGCTGGGCCTGGGTGAGGTCATGCCGGTGTCCAGCGCGCACGGGCAAGGTGTGCGTTCCATGATCGAAGCGGCGCTGGATGTCATCCCCGGGTGGCCCGCGGAAGATGAAGAGGCGCCTGAAGTTGACACCAGTGTGATTCGGCTCGCTGTGGCGGGGCGTCCCAATGTGGGCAAATCCACGCTGATCAACGTCTGGCTGGGCGAAGAGCGCCTGGTGGCATTCGACATGCCTGGCACCACGCGCGATGCGATTTCGGTACCGTTCGAGCGCGACGGAAAAAAATTCGAGCTGATCGACACAGCGGGCCTGCGGCGCAAGGGCAAGGTTTTCGAGGCCATCGAGAAGTTCTCGGTGGTCAAGACACTCCAGGCCATCGAGAGTGCGCATGTCGTTTTGCTGCTGCTCGACGCCACACAGGGCGTGACCGATCAGGATGCCCACATCGCCGGCTTCATTCTGGAGAGCGGTCGCGCGGTGGTGCTCGCGATCAACAAATGGGACGCGGTGGACGCCTACCAGCGCGAACAGATCGAGCGGCAGATCGAAACCCGCCTCGCGTTTCTCAAGTTTGCGTCTCTGCACCTGATCTCGGCCAAGAAACGCCAGGGGCTCGCGCCGGTGTGGAAGTCCATCATCCTGGCGCAAGCGTCTGCCATGCGCAAGATGACCACGCCGGTGCTCACCCGGCTGCTGCAGGAGTCGGTGGCGCTTCAGGCACCGCAGCGCAGCGGCATGTTTCGTCCCAAAATGCGCTATGCCCATCAGGGCGGCATGAATCCGCCGGTGATCGTGATTCACGGCAATTCACTGGACCGGGTGCCAGACGCTTACAAGCGCTTTCTCGAAGGGCGTTTTCGCAAGGCTTTTGATCTGGTGGGTACGCCGCTTCGCATCGAGTTCAAGACCTCGGACAATCCCTTCAAAGAGTAGGGCGTGGCGGGCGGTGTGGTAAGGTCCAATTTCCATCCACTTTTCTTTGAACACGGAGCATATCGTGAGCAATAACAAAGGCCAACTCTTGCAAGATCCCTTTTTGAACCAGCTTCGCCGCGAGCATGTGCCGGTGTCGATCTATCTGGTCAATGGCATCAAATTGCAAGGCCAGATCGAGTCTTTTGACCAGTATGTGGTGTTGCTGCGCAATACCGTGACCCAGATGGTTTACAAGCACGCGATCTCCACCATCGTGCCCGGGCGTCCTGTTCAGTTCACCGCCGCCACCGGCGCCGACGAACCCGCTGCCACTTGATCGCGCCGCGCGTCGATTCGACGCCCGTTCACGGTGGCCAGACTCCCGTGAAGGTGGATATCTCTTGAATCAGCACGCCACTCGCTGTCGTTGGTCAGCCTTCGGTCATTCTGGTTGGTGTTGACCTGGGTGGCGATCACTTTGATGCGCTGCTTGAGGAGCTGGGCTTGCTGGCCCAGACCGCCGGCTACACCGTGGCCGAGCGGGTTACCTGCAAGCGCCGCGCCCCAGATCCAGCCTTGTTCGTGGGCACCGGAAAGGCGGAGGAAATCCGCCTGCTGGCGCAGTCAACCGGTGCCAGCGAAATCCTGTTCGACCAGTCGCTCAGTCCGGCACAGCAGCGCAATCTGGAGCGCTTGCTGGGCATGCCGGTGAACGACCGCACGCTGCTGATCTTGGAAATATTCGCGCAGCGGGCCCGCAGCCACGAGGGAAAGCTGCAGGTCGAGCTGGCTCGCTTGCAATACCTCTCCACGCGCCTGGTGCGACGCTGGTCGCACCTGGAGCGCCAAAGCGGTGGTATCGGAATGCGCGGCGGGCCTGGTGAGACCCAGATTGAGCTGGATCGCCGCATGATCGGCGAATCCATCAAGCGCACCAAGGAGCGCCTGGTCAAGCTGAAGAAGCAACGCGCCACCCAGCGAAGGCGACGCGAGCGCCGCGACACCTTCACGATTTCACTGGTGGGCTACACCAACGCGGGCAAGTCGTCGCTGTTCAACGCCCTGGTCAAGGCGCGCGCCTACGCCGCCGACCAGCTGTTTGCCACCCTGGACACCACGACGCGCCAGCTG
This sequence comes from uncultured beta proteobacterium, assembly GCA_963831255.1. Lineage (GTDB taxonomy): Bacteria > Pseudomonadota > Gammaproteobacteria > Burkholderiales > Burkholderiaceae_C > Hydrogenophaga. The sequence continues at coordinate 382,928 of CAWHPI010000001.1, forward strand.
TACCTCGGTGACGCGGGCCGCACGGTTTCCCTGTCCGACACAGTGGGCTTCATTCGCGATCTGCCCCACGGCCTGGTTGACGCCTTCGCCGCCACCTTGCAGGAGGCGACCGAGGCCGATCTGTTGCTGCACGTGGTGGACGCGGCCAACCCGGCACACCTGGAGCAAATTGCTTCCGTGATGTCGGTGTTGCGCGAAATTGGCGCCGATGAGGTGCCGCAGGTGCTGATCTTCAACAAGCTCGATGCCATGGACCCGGCCACCCTGCCGCGCTCGTTGGTCGATGTCATGGAGCTGGAAGGGCAGAGCGTGCCGCGACACTTCGTCAGCGCCCGTGACGGCACCGGCTTGCCCGCTTTGCGCACCCTGCTGGCCCAGCGCGTGCTGGCCCGCGATGCGCTCGATGACCCCGATACCCCGGGGCAGAGTCCCGGTATCGAGGGCGTGTTGTCCTGATTGGGCACAATGTGGGGTACCGCCCTGATTTTTCTGACCGAACTGGCCATCCATGGATCTGAACTTCCCTCACCCCGACCGCGACAACCGCCGCGTCACCCGACTGCCCATCCGTTCAGGCTGGCGCAACCTGTGGGGCGCCTTCAACCTCAACGATCCCCGCTGGGGTCGCGGCGATGACGCCGATCGAGAGGGAAAAAACGAAGGCAATGAAGGCGGGAACCGCCCCGATGACGAGGCCAACCGCCCGAACCGCGATCAGCGGCCGACGCGGGGGCAGGGGCCAAATCAGGGCCCACCCGATCTCGACGAACTCTGGCGCGATTTCAACCGCAAGCTCGGCGGCCTTTTTGGCGGCAAGGGCGGCGGTGGTTCTGGCGGGCGTGGTGGCGGCTCTGGCGGCGGTGGTCTGCCGAGCTTCAATCCGAGCCCGAAAACCACCGGCATCGGCGCCGGTCTGATCGCCGGCGTGGCAGCGCTGATCTGGCTTGGGACGGGCTTTTTCATCGTCCAGGAAGGTCAGCAGGCGGTGATCACCCAGTTCGGCAAGTACCACAGCACGGTGGGCGCCGGCTTCAACTGGCGGCTTCCGTTCCCGGTGCAGCGGCATGAAACGGTGTTCGTGACCCAGATCCGCTCGGTGGACGTGGGGCGCGACAACATCGTGCCAGCCACCGGCCTTCGCGAGTCGGCGCATGCTGACCGAAGACGAGAACATCGTGGAGATCAAGTTTGCGGTGCAGTACCGCCTGAACGACGCCCGGGCCTTCCTTTTTGAAAGCCGCGACCCGGACGCTTCCGTGGTGAAGGTCGCCGAGACCGCCGTGCGCGAGGTGGTGGGCAAGATGAAGATGGACGCGGCGCTGGCCGAAGAGCGTGACCAGATTGCTCCGCGCGTGCGCGCGCTGATGCAGACCATCCTGGACCGCTACAAGGTGGGTGTCGAGATCGTGGGTATCAACCTCCAGCAGGGCGGTGTGCGCCCGCCAGAACAGGTGCAGGCTGCCTTTGACGATGTGCTCAAGGCCGGGCAGGAGCGCGAACGCGCCAAGAACGAAGCCCAGGCCTACGCCAACGACGTGGTGCCCCGCGCCCGTGGTGCGGCCTCGCGCCTGACCGAAGAAGCCGAAGGCTACCGGGCTCGCATCGTGGCGCAGGCCGAAGGTGATGCGCAGCGTTTCAAGTCGGTGCTGGCCGAGTACCAGAAGGCGCCGCAGGTGACGCGCGACCGCATGTACATCGACGCCATGCAGGAGATTTACAGCAACGTCACCAAGGTGTTGGTCGACACCAAGTCGGGTTCCAACCTGCTGTATCTGCCGCTGGACAAGATCATGCAGATGACGGGCCAGCCGGCAGCCACCGGTTCCGCACCGATGTCTGCGCCGCCTGCTTCGCAACCGGCTTCGACGCCGGCCAACCGAAGCCTCGATGCCGCCGCGCGCTCGCGCGAGCGCGAGAGCCGTTGAAGCCCCCACACGCGATCAGAGACTTACGCACATGAACAAACTGGGCTTCATCCTCACGTCTTTGCTGGTGGCACTCGCCATCGCCAGTTCCATGCTGTTTGTGGTGGACCAGCGCCAGTTCGGCGTGGTGTTCCAGCTCGGACAGATCAAGCAGGTGGTCGATCGAGCCCGGTCTGAACTTCAAGCTCCCGCCGCCGTTCCAGAACGTGTCCTACATCGACAAGCGCCTGCTCACCCTGGAGAGCACCGATACCGAGCCCATGCTCACCGCCGAAAAGCAGCGCGTGGTGATCGACTGGTATGTGCGCTGGCGCATCAGCGAGCCGCAGGAGTACATCCGCAATGTCGGTATGAACGAGCGCGCAGGTGCGCTGCAGCTCAACCGCGTGGTGCGCAACTCGTTCCAGCAGGAAGTCAACAAGCCGCACCGTGAACGAGCTGCTGTCGAGCCGCCGCGAACAGCTGATGGACGACGTGAAGCGCAGGTGCTGGCAGCGGTCCGCGGCGCGGACAAGCCCTGGGGCATGGACGTGGTCGACGTTCGCATCACCCGCGTCGACTACGCAGAGAGCATCACCGGCGATCGGTGTATCGACCGCATGGAGGCCGAGCGCAAGCGCGTGGCCAACGAACTGCGCTCCACCGGCTTTGCCGAAGGCGAGAAGATTCGGGCCGATGCCGATCGCCAACGCGAGGTGATCGTGGCCGAGGCCTACCGAGATGCCCAGACTCATCAAGGGCGATGGCGACGGCAAGGCAGCAGCGCTGTTCGGCGAAGCCTTCGGCCGTGACCCGGCGTTTGCCCAGTTCTATCGCAGCCTGGATGCCTACAGGCCAGCTTCTCCGGCAAGTCCGACGTGCTGGTGGTCGATCCTTCGTCCGAGTTCTTCAAGGCCCTTCGCGGCAGCAACCCCAACACCAACCGCTGATCGGCGGTGTGGCGAGTTTCTCTGGCCAGCGCTCGCGCTGGTCCTGATCCTTGAAGGCTTGCTGCCCTTCATCGCACCCGGTCTGCTGGCGCCGGGTATTCTCGGAAATGATCCGACTGCATGACGGGCAGGTTCGTTTCTTCGGGTTGCTCTGTGTGCTGTCGGGCCTGTTCCTCTGGTGGGCAGTGACCTGAGCCCGTGGCGCCCACAGCCCGTTTGCCTCGCTGATGCCGAGGCATTCGTGCGGTTGCACGACGGCCGAATAGCGCCGAGTTTGCGCCCGGTAAAATCCTCGGTTTTAACAGCCTTCCTCACCATGCCCATGTCTGCCTGGGTCCTGCCGGATCACATCGCCGATGTCCTGCCGTCCGAGGCTCGGCACATCGAAGAACTTCGCCGGGGCCTGCTGGACACCGCGCGCGGCTATGGCTACGAGCTGGTCATGCCACCGATGGTCGAGCACCTGGACTCGCTGCTCACCGGTACCGGCGAGGCCCTGGATCTGATGACCTTCAAGCTGGTCGATCAGCTCTCGGGTCGCACGCTCGGCCTGCGCGCCGACAGCACGCCGCAGGTGGCCCGCATCGATGCCCATTTGCTCAACCGCCAGGGCGTGGCGCGCCTGAGCTATTGCGGACCCGGTGGTGCACACCCGCATCGACCGCCCGCTGGCCAGCCGCGAACCCTTGCAGTTCGGTGCCGAGATATTCGGCCACGCCGGCCTCGAAGCCGATCTTGAGGTGCTGGAGCTGGCGCTGGCCTGCCTGGGTTCGCCGGGTGTCCGCGGCATGCAGCTCGATCTGGCCGATGTGCGCGTGATCGACGCGGTGCTCGCTCCCGCTGCGCTGGACCCAAGCAGCACCCAGCGCATCCATGCCGCACTGGCCATCAAGGACGTTGCCGCGCTGGAAGCGCTGTCCAGCGATCTGCCCGAGCGCGTGCGCCAGGATCTGTTGGCGCTGCCCCGGCTGTTTGGCGGCGTCGAGGTGCTGAGCCAGGCCCGAGCACAGCTGCAGGCCTCGCCGCTGCTGCACGCGGCGCTGGACAACCTGGGCTGGCTGGTCGGGCAGCTGGGTGCAGGGCATGACGTGTCCATCGACCTGGCCGATCTGCGCGGCTACGCCTACTACACCGGCATGCGGTTTGCCGTCTTTGCGCCCGGCCGCAGGGTGGCGAGCCCGAGGAGCTGGCACGCGGTGGCCGCTACGACGAGGTGGGCGCGATCTTTGGACGCAAGCGTCCGGCGGTGGGGTTCAGCCTCGATCTCAAGGAACTGGTGGCGGCGGTCGCGCCACGCGCGCTTTGCGCGCTGCGATCCGCGCGCCCTGGGGCATGGACGCCGGCCTTGCGCGCAGCCATCGCCGCGCTGCGCGCCCAGGGGCACACCGTGGTTTGCGCCTTGCCGGGCCACGAACAGGAAATCGACGAATTCCGCTGCGATCGCGAGCTGGTGCAGGATCCGGCACCTCGGCGTGGACAGTGAAGTCTCTTTGAACGGAAAGATCAGATGAACAGAAGCAGCAGCGCCGTGGTTCCCGGACGCAACGTGGTGGTGGTCGGCACCCAGTGGGGCGACGAAGGCAAGGGCAAGCTGGTCGACTGGCTGACCGAGACCGCGCGCGGTGTCGTTCGTTTTCAGGGTGGCCACAATGCGGGCCACACACTGGTGATCAACGGCGTGAAGACCGCGCTGCACCTGATTCCCAGCGGCATCATGCGCGCGGGCGTGAAGTGCTACATCGGCAACGGTGTGGTGCTCTCGGTGGGCAAGCTGTTTGAAGAGATCGCCGGGCTGGAGAAGGCCGGTGTCGAGGTGCGTTCGCGCCTGCGAATTTCCGAAGCCTGTCCGTTGATCCTGCCGTTTCACGCTGCGATCGACATCGCGCGCGAAGCCGCCAAGGTGAAGGCGGGCACCGAGAAAATCGGCACCACCGGCCGAGGCATCGGCCCGGCCTACGAAGACAAGATCGCGCGCCGCGCGCTGCGCGTGCAAGACCTGAAATACCCGGAGCGATTCGCGGCCAAGTTGCGCGAGCTGCTCGATCTGCACAACCACCTGTTGGTGAGCTACCTGCACTCGGCCGACATGGTTTGGGACGAAAAGATCGCGGTCTACATGCAAGGCGGCGAGATCCAGTTCGACGCGGTGTACAACGAGGCCATGGCGCAAGCCGAACTGCTCAAGCCCATGATTGCCGATGTGTCGCGCGAGCTGAACGCCGCGCACCAGGCTGGTGTCAATCTGCTGTTTGAGGGTGCGCAAGGTACGCTGCTCGACATCGACCACGGCACCTACCCGTTTGTGACCTCCAGCAATTGCGTGGCGGGCAACGCCGCCGCTGGTGCGGGCGTGGGCCCTGGCCTGCTGCATTACGTTCTGGGCATCACCAAGGCTTATTGCACCCGCGTCGGTGGTGGTCCGTTCCCCACGGAGCTGGAGTGGGAAAAGGAAGGGACGCCAGGCTGGCACATGGCCACGGTGGGCGCCGAGAAGGGCGTGACGACCGGGCGCAGCCGGCGTTGTGGCTGGTTCGATGCGGCGCTGCTCAAGCGCTCGGCACAGGTCAATGGCCTGACCGGTCTGTGCATCACCAAGCTCGACGTGCTCGATGGCCTCACCGAGCTCAAGCTTTGCACCGGCTACGAGCTCGACGGTGAAACCATCGACATCCTGCCCATGGGCGCGGAAGACATTGCGCGTTGCGTCCCGATCTACGAAACCCTGCCGGGCTGGACCGAAACTTCGGTGGGCGTCACCGTGTTCGACAAGTTGCCTGAAAACGCGCGGCGCTACCTCAAGCGCATCGAAGAGACCACCGGCGTGCCGGTGCATGTGGTTTCCACCAGCCCGGATCGCGACCACACCATCTTGCTGCATCACCCTTATCACGCCTGATCGCTGCGTCGACCACGCGACCCTGTTTTCCTGAAACCGACGGAGTCCCCATGCTGACCGAAGACGGCAAACATCTCTACGTGTCGTACGACGAGTACCACAACCTGATCGAAAAGCTCGCGCTCAAGATCCACCAGTCGGGCTGGCAGTTCGACACCATCCTGTGCCTGGCGCGTGGCGGCATGCGACCGGGTGATGTGCTCTCGCGCATCTTCGAGGTGCCGCTGGCCATCATGTCCACCAGTTCCTACCGCGCCAACGCCGGTACCGAGCAGGGCGTTCTGGACATCGCGCACTACATCACCACACCCAAGGGCGAGATCGCCGGCAAGGTGCTGCTGGTGGACGATCTGGCCGATTCCGGCCACACGCTCAAGGCCGTGATCGATCTGCTCAAGAACAACTACAAGCCGATCACCGAGTTGCGCAGTGCGGTCATCTGGACCAAGCAGCTCTCGACCTTCGTCCCCGACTACTCGGTGGAGTTCCTGCCCACCAACCCCTGGATCCACCAGCCGTTCGAGGGCTACGACAGCATGCGCCCAGCCCAGTTGCTGGAAAAATGGCAGCTGTGAGCAAGCTTTCCACCCGTCTCATTCACCACCCCTACAAGCCTCCTGAGGGCTTCGAGGCGCTGCCGCCTGGCGGTTCACAAGGCCTCCACCGTCATCTTCCCCAGCGTGCAGGCGCTGCGCAGCCAGGAGTGGAAGGACAAGAGCGGCTACACCTACGGCCTGCACGGCACGCCGACCACCTTTACGCTGGAGGAGCGCATCGCCACCATCGAGGGCGGACGGTATTGCGTGCTGGCGCCCAGCGGTCTGTCGGCGGTATCGCTGGTGGACATGGCTTTTCTTCGGCAGGGCGACGAGCTGCTGCTGCCCGACAACGCCTACGGCCCCGGCAAGGCTTTTGCCGCCGGTGAATTGGCGGGCTGGGGCATCACCCACCGCTATTACGACGCGCAAGACCCCGCCGATCTCGCCGCCAAGATCACGCCGGCAACCCGGCTGGTGTGGCTGGAAGCAGCGGGCTCCATCACGATGGAGTACCCCGATATCCCGGCGCTGGTGGCGGTGGTGAAGGCGGCCAACGCAGGGCGCGAGCGCGCCATCGTGACCGCGCTCGACAACACCTGGGGCGCGGGCATTGCATTCAACGCCTTCGAGCTGGGCGTGGATGTGTCGATGCAGGCACTCACCAAGTACCCCAGCGGCGGCGCCGATGTGTTGATGGGCTCGGTCGTGACGCGGGACGAAGCCTTGCACCAGCAGCTGCTCATGTGTCACATGCGGCTCGGCCTGGGTGTGGGTGCCAACGATGTGGAGCTGGTGCTGCGAGGTCTGCCCAGCATGTCGCTGCGCTACCAGGCGCAAGATGCCAGTACCCGCACGCTTGCAGCCTGGATGGCGCAGCAGCCCGGCGTGGCGGCGGTGCTCCACCCGGCGCTTGCAAGCTCGCCCGGCCATGCCGCCTGGCAGCGCGACGCCACAGCCGCCGCCTGTCTGTTCAGCGTGGTGTTCCATGAGAACATCGCACAGGTTCAGGTCGACGCGTTTTGCGATAGCCTGAAACTGTTCCGGCTCGGCTGGAGCTGGGCCGGGCCGATCAGCCTTTGCGCACCCTACAACGTGTCCGCCATTCGCACCGCAGGCTGGCCGCATCGGGGCGGTCTGGTGCGATTTGCGGTCGGTCTGGAAGCGGTCGAAGACCTGCAGGCCGATCTCGCCCAGGCACTGGCCGCGCTCGACTTGCCCCAGCCCTGAATTTCTTTGCAACCCCTTGATGAAAGACTGTTTTGGCCACACCCAATTACGGATACGAAAAACGCCAGCGCGAGCTGGCCAAGAAGAAAAAGAAGGAAGAGAAATTGCGGGCCAAGGCGGCCGGCAAGCCCTACACCGACTCGGATGACGCGCCCACCAGCGATGACGCCCAGGCGCCGGATGCTGATCCGGCCGCACCGGCCGCCGGCGAGGGCAGCGGCGCTTAAGCGGACGCTTCGCTGGCGATCAGCCGAGTCGCCAGCGCCGTCAAGGCATCCGCTGAGCGGTCTTGCAGCGCGCAGGGCTCGGCATCGGCGTGGTGCTTGAAATTTCGCCGGATCGAAGCGGCGTACATCGGGTCGTAGTGATTCTGCAGCAGCGCCAGCACGACCGCGGGCGTGTCGCCAGCCATCACCTGTTCCTGCCAGTCCTGTACCACGTCCTTGCCTCGCAGCTCGGTCAGCGCTTCCAGCCGCTGGCAGAAGTGAGCTCGGGTCGGTGACGAAAAAATCGTAGTCTTCCAGCAGCAATGCCACGCGCTCGTTGTCGGCCAGTTGCAGGTCCAGGCAGGGGCTGGCGCGCATGGCATCGATCAGCGCGTCGGGCACGCGCACGTTGCCCACCTTTTTGCTCTCGGCTTCCACGTAGACCACACGCGCCGGATCGAAGCGGCGCAGCGCATCCCAGACCAGGCTGTCAAAGCGCTTCTGGCTGGGTTGCGGCACGCCAGGAATGTGGCCCAGCACCGAGCTGCGGTGATTCGCCAGGGCTTCCAGATCGAGCACCTGCGCGCCCTGCGCGGCCAGTGACTGCAGCAAGCGGGTCTTGCCGCAGCCGGTGGGGCCGCAGACCACGCGGTAGTGCAGGCGCTGGGCCAGTTGCGGCAGGTCTTCCACCAGTGCCGCGCGCGCAGGCCTTGTAGCCGCCTTCGATCAGCGTCACATGAAAGCCGATGGCGCCCAGGATGGTGGCGAGCGCGCCGCTGCGGTTGCCGCCGCGCCAGCAGTACACCAGCGGTTTCCAGCCGCGCGGTTTGTCGATCACCTCGCGTTCGATGTGGGCCGCGATGTTGCGGGCCGAAATGGCTGCGCCGCGCTTTTTGGCTTCGAACGCGTTGACCTGCTTGTACATCGTGCCGATCGTGATGCGCTCGGCGTTGTCCAGCGTGGGCCAGTTGATGGCGCCGCGTCAGGTGATCCAGCGCGTACTCGTCTTCGGAGCGGGCGTCGATCACGGCATCGAAATCGTCCAGTCTCGCCAGGGCGGCGGCGGCGGGCAGGGTGTGAACAGGCATGCGGGATTATCCCGCGCCGCCTGAGTCGGTCGCTGCGGGTGCGATCACAGCAGCTTTTTCAGCTCCGGCCACACGTTGCCCAGCATGATGGGCTGCGCCTCTTCGTTGGGGTGGATGCGGTCGGCCTGGAACAGTTTGGTCGGATCGGCCAGATCGCCCACGTTTTTCAGAAAAAACGGCAGCAGCGCGGCTTTCTCGGTTCGCGCCACGCTGGTGAAGATGTCGCGGAATTCCTGGGCGTACTTCGCGCCGTAGTTGGGCGGCATTTCCATGCCAAGCAGCAGCACCTTGGCACCAGCCTCTCGCGAGGCGCGGGCCATGGTGGCGAGGTTGTCGCGCGTCATGTTCAGCGGCAGTCCGCGCAGTGCGTCGTTGCCGCCGAGTTCGATGACCACCACCGCCGGCTTGTGCTGTTTGAGCAAAGCCGGCAGGCGCGAGCGACCGCCCGAGGTGGTGTCGCCGCTGATGCTGGCGTTGACCACGCGGTGAGCCTGCCTTTTCCGCCTGCAGGCGGGTTTCGAGCAAGGCGACCCAGCCGCTGCCGCGACGCAGGCCGTATTCGGCGCTGAGCGAGTCGCCCACGATGAGGATGACCGGGTTTGAGCCTGCAGGCGCTGCAGCCCAGGCGGCAAGACCCCAGTGGGGCGGCCAGCAGGGCAGCGCGTTAAAGTGACGGCGTTTCAACAGGGAATTCCTTTCATGTCCGATGTGATGATTGCTGTCCAGCACGTGTTCAAGTCGGTGACCGATTCCACCGGCATCGCTGACGATTTTGCGCGACATCGATTTCACCCTGAACAAAGGGGAAACGGCGGCCATCGTCGGCGCCTCCGGGTCGGGCAAAAGCACCTTGCTGTCCATCATCGCCGGGTTGGATACCCCCAGCAGCGGAACGGTTCACATTGATGGCGTGGATTTGTTCGCCATGAACGAAGACCAGCGCGCAGCCCTGCGGGCGCAGAAGGTCGGTTTCGTGTTCCAGAGTTTTCAGCTGCTGGGCAACCTGACGGCGCTGGAAAACGTGATGCTGCCGCTGGAGCTGAGCGGCCGGCGCGATGCGCGAGCCGCCGCCACACAGATGCTGCAGCGCGTGGGCCTGGGCGAGCGGCTGGCGAGCTACCCCAAGGTGCTCTCCGGCGGCGAGCAGCAGCGGGTGGCGCTGGCGCGGGCGTTTGTGGTGGAGCCGGCGGTGTTGCTGGCCGATGAGCCCACCGGCAGCCTGGATTTCGCCACCGGCAACACCATCATGGAGCTGATGTTCGAGCTCAACCGCGAGCAAGACACCACGCTGGTGTTGGTCACCCACGACCGCGCCATTGCCGCGCGCTGCGAACACCGCATCACCATCGAAGCCGGGCAGGTGGTTCAAGAAGGCGCGGTGCCAGCCACCGCCTGACGTTTCGGCGAGCGTTGGAGGCGGCGTCTGGCGGCCGCGATAATCCTGGGATGTCATCCCCCAAAGTGCTGTTCGGCTTTCATGCCGTGGGCGTGCGGCTGAAAACCAGCCCCGCACTCCATCGTCGAGATCTATTTCGAGCCCACGCGCCGCGATGCGCGCATGCGCCAGTTCCTGGATCGCGCCAAAGAGGCGGGCGTCCGGCTGATCGAGGCCGACGCCTTGCGCCTGGCCAAGCTCGCCGGCAGCCACGGTCACCAGGGCGTGGCGGCGCGGGTGCAGGCGGTTGAGCAGATCCATTCCCTCGACGAGTTGCTGGAGGGGCTGGAGGCCGCCGGTACCGTGCCGCTGCTGCTGGTGCTCGATGGCATCACCGACCCCCACAACCTCGGCGCTTGCCTGCGCGTGGCCGACGGCGCCGGCGCCCACGCGGTGATCGCGCCCAAGGACCACGCAGCGGGCATCAACGCCACCGTGGCCAAGGTGGCCAGCGGCGCCGCCGAGACCATGCCCTACTTCATGGTGACCAACCTGGCGCGCACCCTGGGTGAGCTCAAGGAACGCAGCATCTGGATCATCGGCACCAGCGACGATGCGCCGCAGACGTTGTACCAGGTCGACCTGCGCGGCCCGACCGCGCTGGTGTTGGGCGCCGAGGGGCAGGGCATGCGCCAGCTCACGCGCAAGACCTGCGACCAGCTGGTGAGCATTCCCATGCGCGGCGCGGTGGAGAGTCTGAACGTGTCGGTGGCCAGCGGCGTGTGTCTCTACGAGGCGCTGCGCCAACGCGGCTGAGCATGAGCCAGTTCGAAGCGGTGCGGCAGTGGGTCGGTGAGGCCAGGCAGATCGCCGTGTTGACCGGTGCCGGCATGAGCGCCGAGTCGGGCGTGCCCACTTTTCGCGATGCGCTGACCGGTCTGTGGGCCCAGTTCAACCCCGCAGATCTGGCGACCGAAGCGGCGTTCCGCGATCACCCGACGCGAGTCTGGGACTGGTACGCCGAACGGCGCGCCGCCCTGATCGGCAGGTCGAGCCCAACGCCGGGCACCATGCGCTGGCCGCGTTCGGGCGGCGCCACCCAGACCGCCTCACACTGATCACCCAGAACGTGGACGGGCTGCACCAGCGCGCCGGCAGTGCCGACACCATCGCCCTGCACGGCAGCCTCGCGGACGACCAGTGGCTGGATGCGCCGCGCGAGTGCTGCCAGCCCGGTTCTGTTGAGGCGGGGCGTCCACCGCGCTGCGCGGGGTGTGGCAACCTGCGTCGGCCGGCGGTGGTCTGGTTTGGCGAGTCGCTGCCGGCTGTTGCGCTTGAGGCCGCCGAGTCGGCTGCTCGCACTTGTGATCTGATGCTGGTGGTGGGCACCTCGGGTGTGGTCTACCCGGCCGCCGGTCTCGCGCTCACCGCCCACCAGTGTGGCGCTCGCGTGGTCATCATCAACCCCGAGGCCAACCGATCTCGATCCCGTGGCCGATGCCTGCCTTCGCGCCTTCGCCGCTGAAACACTTCCCTCTCTCCTGGATTCACCATGCACCGCTCCATTCCCCTGATTTTTCTTGCCGCAACAGCCGCACTGCTGAGCGCCTGCACCCAGGAGCAGCAAAACCAGATCAGCCGCGACATCCAGAACTGGACCGGCACCAACGGCGTCCTGGAGGTCTACGCGGGCGACAAGGTGGTGCGCCGGTTCCTGAAGGTCGACAAGATCAGCACCGCGCTGGGCACCAACGACAACACGCCGCGTGCCTACCGCTACGGCTACGGCGTGCTGGACGAAAACCTCAACATGCAGGTGGACCCCGGCGAGAAGAAGGTGTACTTCGAGATCAGCGACTACACCAACGCGGTGTTCTTCGAAAACCCGCGCTGAACCGCGCTCAGACCCAGCCCAGCGCGCCCAGCACGGCGCCCGTGCCGATCAGCCACAGCAGGTGGATGCGCGTGCGCCAGACCAGCAGCGTGGCAACGGCGGTGAGCAGCTACAGCGGCCAGTCGCTCGCAGGCTGATCGTGCGCAGCCGTCAGCAACCAGCCGGTGGCGATCAGCAGCGCGATCACGATCGGCGCCATGCCGGCCTTGAAGGCCCGCACCGTGCGCCGCTCGCGGTGGCGGTGTGCCCAGCGCGTGGCGGTGTAGGTGAGCACCGAAGAGGGCAGCAGGGTGGCCGTCATGCTGACCAGCACGCCCAGCAAGGCCAGGCCCCAGGCCGGCCAGCCTGCGGCCGCGCCACCGCCGGCGTTGAGGCCCACGTTCCAGCCCAGCAGGGCGATGAACAGCACATTCGGGCCCGGCGCGGCCTGCGACAGCGCGATGGACGCGGTGAACTGCGCGTCGCTCAGCCAGGCCTGTTGCGTGCACCAGGTAGCGGTGCATGTCGGGCGCGGTGGTGATGGCGCCGCCCACGGCCAGCAGCGAGAGCGAGGCGAAGTGGCTGAACAGCGCCAGCCAGTCGACCGGGATCGGGCTCATGCCAGGGCCTTGGCGACCGGCAGGCCGCTGGCCCAGCAGGCGGTAGGCCCAGAGGCAGGCGGCGCCGCCCACGCCCAGCAGCACCCAGACCAGCGGCCAGCGCAGCAGCGCAATGGCCACAAAGGTCAGCAGCGCGAGCACGTGCGCAGGTGCGCAAGCCCATGGGGTTCTTGCCCAGCGCGGCGATCAGCTTGATGCCGGTGGCGGTGATCAGGCCCGCCGCCACCGCGCCCATGCCGCGCAGCGCGCCCTGCGCGCCGGCGGTGTCGGCAAACTGGCCGTAGAGCGCGGCCAGCAGCAGCACCACGACCAGCGGGGCGGCGAGCATGCCGGCCAGCGCCGCGAGCGCGCCCGGCAGGCCGAAGTGGCGACCGCCGATCATGAGCGAGAGGTTGACCACGTTGGGCCCGGGCATGACCTGGGCCACCGCCCAGTCTTCGATGAACTGCTCGCGCGTCAGCCAGCGCTTTTTCTCCACCATCTCGCGCTGCACCACCGCCAGCACGCCGCCAAAGCCCTGCAGGGCCAGCCAGGTGAACGAGACCAGAACAGGTCGCTCAGGGATGAGGGGGCCGCCAGAGGTGCATCGTCCAAGCTGGCCGCAGGCCCGGGAAGGGGCGGTTGGGGAACCATGGCGGTAGGCTGGCGAGGGAGGCGGAAACTCAGGCCGTTTCGGCCATCAGGGCTTTGATGCCGTCGACTTCCAGCGGTTTGGTCACGTAGCCCCGGATGACCGGCAGGCTGGCGGCGCGCTCGCGATCGGCAGGGGATCCCGACGAGGTCAGCATCACCAGCATCACGGTGGGCTTGTCGGCCAGCAGATCGGCGTGGCCAGCTCCGCGACTTCGAAACCGTTGAGGCCGGGCATGTTGATATCGAGAAAGATGCAGGTGGACGCCGTCATTGGGTCGCTGCGGAAGAAGGCGAGCGCATCTTCCCCGGTCTCGAACACCAGCACCTCGCCAGTGAAGCCGGCGCGCTCGAATCATGATCCCGTGGTAGACGTTGTCGGCCTCGTTGTCATCGACCAGGATGAAGCGTTCGTAGCGGCTCATGGCGACTCCTTGTGCAGACCGAATCCGAGTGGCAGGCGCAGCGTGAAACAGCTGCCCTGGCCAAGTTCCGAAGAGACACCGATGCTACCGCCATGCAGCACCGCAATGCGGCGGCAGATCGACAGACCCAGTCCGGTGCCGGCGTACTGCTTCTTGTTGTGCAGGCGTCTGAACATGTCGAACACGGCATCCAGCTTGTCGGGTGCGATCCCGATCCCGTTGTCCTGCACGGCCAGGCACAGTGATTCACCGTCGACGAAGTGGCGAACGTGCACCTCGGGGGGGACCCCGGGGCGCACGAACTTCAGCGCATTGCTCACCAGGTTCTGCAAGACCACGCGCAGCAGCGTCGCGTCGCCCCAGGCGATGCACAGCGGATCGACCGTCAAGCGACCCGAGGATCGCTCCAGCGCCGCAGAGAGGTCGTCCCGTACTTCGGTCATCACCTTGTCCAGATCGACTGGCTGCTGGTTGACCGCGTGGTGGTCCAGCCGCACGAACTCCAGCAAATCGTTGAGCAGCAGCTCCATGCGCAGACCGCCGTTGCGCACAAAGTCCAGATAACGGCGCGATTTCCCTGGCCAGTTGATGGCTTCGTCAGAAGCCAGCAGGGACGCGAAGTTGTTGATGGCGTTGATCGGTTCGCGAAGATCGTGCGAGACGATGTGGATGAAGCGCTCCTGCTCCAGGGTCCGGTGCTCCAGCAGGCTCAGCGCCTTACTCAGCTCGTCTTCGTGCTCCTTTCGACGCTGGATGTCCAGCGCGCGCACCACCACGCCAAACACCTGGCCCTCGGCATCGCGCGCGGGCAGGTAGGCCACCTCCATGTGGCGCTGGCCGAGAATGGGAAAGGTGAAGGTGGCGTCGTACTGCACCACCTCGCCGGCGAGCGCCCGGTCGAGACTGGGCCGGATGACCCGGTCAAAAGTCTCCTGGCCTATCAGTTCGGCCACGCTGCGACCGATGATCTCCTCGGGCTCACGGTCCCAGTACTCCAGGTACATCGGATTGACGAACTGGTAGCGATGATCGCAATCCACGAAGGATTTGAGGTCGCGCCCGGTGGTCAGCAAGGCCTGAAAGATCTGGTTGCGGCGCTGCATGTCGGCCGAATTGCGCTGCGCTTCCTCGCGCTGCAGTTGGAAGTGCGCGATCAGGGTGGTGACCAGGCTGGAGAGCGACTTGAGCGAACGCAGCGCGGCGGGACCAAGTTCGCGCACACGGGTGTCGATCACGCATACGGTGCCCAGCGGTAGGCCATCGTCGGTCAGGATGGGTGCGCCGGCATAAAAGCGGATGGCCGGGTCCTGCTCGACCAAAGGGTTGCCCTGAAAACGGTGGTCCAGCGTCGCATCGGGCACCACCATCACCTGCGTCGGGTTGCAGGATGGCGTGGGAACAGAACGCCACCTCCCGCGGCGTCTGGGTCACTTCGAGACCCAGCCGAGCTTTGAACCACTGCCGGTCTTCGTCGATCAGCGAGATCAGTGCGATCGGCGTTCCACAAATGGAAGCTGCCAGCGCCGTGATGTCGTCAAACGCCTGCTGTGGCAAGCTGTCAAGAATGCCGATGCCTCGCAACCGGGCCAGCCGATCGGATTCGTTGTGGGGCAGGGGTGCAGTTTTCATGGGACTGATCGTAGAAGATTGCCCCAGTCTCCCATGTCAGGGCATCCCCTCGTCAGGCAGTCGTCATTCCACCGGCCCGAAGCAGATCGATGCCACGACGCTGGTCGCCAGTTGGTCTGAAAACAACGCGGGTGTGAGCAAAGCCCGCTTGCGGCCCGGGATCAGACCGACATGCCGCCCGACACCTCGATCACCGCGCCGTTGATGTAGCTCGCTTCGTCGCTGGCCAGAAAGGCGTAGACGTTGGCGATCTCCTCCGGCTTGCCCAGGCGGCGCAGGGGCACGCGGTGCTCCATCTCGGCAATGACTTTGTCGGGGATGGTGGAGAGGATGGGGGTGGTGATGAAGCCCGGCGCCACCGCGTTCACGCGCACGCCCTTGGGGCCCAGCTCGCGGCTCCAGGTCTTGGTGAACCCGATCACGCCGAACTTGCTGGCGGCGTAGTTGGTCTGGCCGAAGTTGCCGTAGATGCCGACCACCGAGCTGGCGTTGAGGATCACGCCGCTGCCTTGCGCCGTCATGGTGTCGGCCACGGCCTGCGCGCAATGGAACACGCCGCGCAGGTTGACGTCGATCACGTTGTCGAACTGCTCCAGCGTCATCTTCTGCAGCCGGGCGTCTTGCGTGATGCCGGCGTTGTTCACCAGCACGTCGATGCGGCCGAATTGCGCATTCACCTTTGCCACCACGGCATCCACCATGTCGCGCTGGGTCACGTCCATCACGAAACCGAGCGCGGTGGTGCCCAGCGCCTCGCATTGTTTGACCGCATCGTCCACCGCCGACTGCTTCACGTCGCAAACCACGACGGTCGCACCTTCCTGGGCGAACTTGAGCGCGGTGGCCAGGCCGATGCCTTGTGCGGCGCCGGTGATGATCGAGACTTTTCCTGCGAGACGTTTCATGGCGTTGTGTGTGATGGCGTTGGCGAAAAAAAGCCGACGAGCAGGGTGCTCGTCGGCGGGGTCAGTTTAGGGCGGCTGGTTGGCAGCAAGCTGACAAGGCCCTGGCTTCAGTACACAGGCTGGTGCTGCCGCAGCGCGGCCTTGACCGCGTCGCTGAGCACAAAGCCGCTGCCGTAGCGGGTCGCCAGCGCAGCGCAGCGCTGCTCGAAAGCATCCAGCCCCATGCCGTAGGCAAACTGCAGCGCGCCGCCGGTCCAGGCCGGAAAGCCAATGCCGAAGATGGAGCCGATGTTGCCGTCGTGCACGCTGGTGAGCACGCCCTCGGCCAGGCAGCGCGCGGTTTCCACCGCCTGGCGGTAGAGCAGGCGGTCCTTGATGTCTTGCAGGTCCCAGGCGACGCCGGGCTTTTCGAACAGGGTCTTGAGCTCGGGCCAGAGGTGCTTTTTCCCGCCTTCGGGGTAGTCGTAGAAACCACCGCCGGCGGCGCGGCCGGGCCGCTGGTGTTCTTTCACCATGCGCTCCACCAGGGTCTCGCCCGGCGTGGCGGCGTAGGCCTTGCCTTCCTTCTGGAAGTCCAGCCGGGTTTGCTCCAGCACATGCACCGAAAGCGACAAAGCGGTTTCGTCGAGCACGGCCAGCGGGCCCACCGGCATGCCGGCCTGCATGGCGGCGTTTTCGATCACCGGCGCCGGAATGCCTTCGCCCAGCATGGCCGCGCCTTCCATCACGAAGGTGCCGAAGGTGCGGCTGGTGTAGAAGCCGCGCGAGTCGTTCACCACGATGGGCAGCTTGCCCAGCGCCTGCACGTAGTCGTAGGCGCGGGCCACGGTCTCGTCGTCGGTCTGCTTGCCGCGGATGATCTCCACCAGCTTCATCTTGTCGACCGGGCTGAAGAAGTGGATGCCGACGAATTTCTCGGGCCGGGCCGAGGCCTGCGCCAGCCCGGAGATGGGCAGGGTGGAGGTGTTGCTGGCGAAGAAGCCGCCCTCGGCCAGCATGGGCTCGGCCTCTTTCGTCACCATCGCCTTGAGCTCGCGCTGCTCGAACACGGCCTCGATGATCAGGTCGCAACCCCGAAGGTCGGCGGCGCTGGCGGTGGGCGTGATGAGGTGCAGCAAGCCTTGCTGTTTTTCGGCCGACATCTGGCCCTTGTCCACGCGCTTTTGCGTGAGCTTGGCGGTGTAGGCCTTGCCCTTCTCGGCAGCCTCGACCGAAACGTCTTTCAACACCGTGGCGATGCCGCGGCTGGCTTGCGAATAGGCGATGCCCGCGCCCATCATGCCCGCGCCCAGGATGCCGACTTTCTTCGGCTGGAACCTCGGCACGTCCTTGGGCCGCGACTGTCCGCCCTTGATGGCGTTCAGGTTGAAGAAGAAGGTGTTGATCATGTTGCGCGCCACGCCACCGGTCATGAGGCCGGCGAGGTAGCGGCTTTCCACCCGCATCGCGGTGTCGAAATCGACCATGGCCCCTTCCACCATGGCGGCCAGTGCCGCCTCGGGCGCCGGGTAGAGGCCGCGCGTTTTCTGCTTGAGCACGGCCGGCGCCACCGTCAACATGCCTGCGATCTTGGGGTTGCTCGGCGTGCCGCCAGGCATCTTGTAGTCCTTGCGGTCCCACACATGCTGCGCCGCCTCGGGCTTGCCCTGGGCCGCTTCGATGAAGGCCAGCGCGCGCGGCATCAGCTCGTCGGCTGTCGGCCACGAGTTCATGGACCACGCCGATCTTGTGCGCCTCTTCGGGGCCGAACAGCCTGCTCTCCAGAATGTAGGGCTGCGCTGCCATGAGGCCGAGCAGGCGCGTCATCTTGGTGATGCCGCCGCCGCCCGGAATCAGGCCCAGCGTGAGCTCGGGCAGGCCAAACTGGATCTTGGGGTTGTTCACCGCGATGCGGTGGTGACCCACCAGCGCCACCTCCCAGCCACCGCCCAGCGCCGCGCCATTGAGGCAGCTCACCACCGGCACGCCCAGCGTTTCCAGCGCGCGAAAGTTCTTCTTGATGCGCTCGATCTCGGTGAAAACGCGCGGGCCGTCGGCCTCGGTCGAGCGCATCACGCCCTTGAGGTCGGCGCCCGCAAAAAAGGTGTTCTTGGCCGAGGCCAGCACGACGCCGGTGATCTGCGCCTTGTCGGCCACCACCTGCGCGGTGACCGCGTCGAGGTCGTCCTGCCACTGCAGGCTCATGGTGTTGACCGGCGAACCCTGCTCGTCGAAGGTGAGGGTGGCGATGCCGTTGGCAAGCTCGTAGCGGATGGTTTTGGTGATCATGTTTTGCCTTCAGCCATGGTTTCTCAGGGATGGGGTGTCTGTTCCAAGGGCACCGCGGAGCTGGCTTCGCCAGGCCGCTGGTGTCGCCCCCTTGCAGGGGGGCGCGCGAAGCGCGGCGGGGGTGAGTCAAGCCCCGTGCGGCGCGGGGGTTGGGTGTTCAGACCCGTTCAATCACTGTGGCGATGCCCATGCCGCCGCCCGACGCACAGCGTGGCGAGGCCGTAGCGCAACTTCCGGCGGTGCAGCTCGTCGATCAGCGTGCCCAGAATCATCGCGCCGGTGGCTCCCAGCGGGTGACCCATGGCGATGGCGCCGCCGTTCACGTTGACCTTCTCGTGCGGCACACCGAGCTCCTGCATGAACTTCATGGGCACGGCGGCAAAGGCTTCGTTCACTTCAAACAGGTCGATCTGGTCGATGGTGAGGCCCGCCTTGGCCAGCGCCTTGCGCGCGGCCGGCATGGGGCCGGTGAGCATGATGGTGGGGTCGGCACCCGAGAGGGCGACCGCCACGATGCGCGCGCGCGGCGTGAAGCCGTGCGTCTTGCCTGCGGCCTCGCTGCCGATCAGCATGGCGGCCGCGCCGTCCACGATGCCCGAGGAGTTGCCGGCGTGGTGCACATGGTGGATGCGCTCGACCTGCGGGTAGCGCTGCAGCGCCACGGCGTCAAAACCCATGGCGCCGAGCTGCTCGAAGGCGGGCTTGAGCCCGGCCAGGCCTTCCAGCGTGGTGTTGGGCTTGATGAATTCGTCTTGCGCCAGGATGGTCTGGCCCAGCGCGTCTTTCACGGCCACCACCGAAGCATCGAAGTACCCGGCGGCGCGCGCGGCGGTGGCGCGCTTTTGCGACGCCATCGCGAACGCATCCACGTCGTCGCGCGAAAAGCCGTTGAGCGTGGCGATCAGATCGGCGCCAATGCCCTGCGGCACGAACAGCGTGGCGCTGTTGGTCTCCGGGTCTTGCGCCCAGGCGCCGCCGTCCGAGCCGATCGGCACGCGGCTCATGCTCTCCACGCCGCCGGCCACCACCAGGTCTTCCCAGCCGCTCTTCACCTTCATGGCCGCCATGTTCACCGCCTCCAGGCCCGAGGCGCAGAAGCGGTTGAGCTGCACACCCGAGCAGCGCCAGTCCCATCCGGCCTTGAGCGCGGCCACCTTGGGCAGCACCGAGCCCTGTTCGCCAATGGGCGAGACCACACCCATCACCACGTCGTCCACCGCCGCGGTGTCGAGGTCGTTGCGGCGCTGCAGCTCACTCAGCAAGCCTGCCAGCAGGTTCACGGGTTTGACCTCGTGCAGGCTGCCGTCCTTCTTGCCTTTGCCGCGCGGGGTGCGGATGGCGTCGAAGATGAAGGCTTCGCTCATGGCTTGTCTCCTGGGGAACGGTTGGAAAGTAACGGATCAGTATAGACTTTCACCAAGCAAATGCTTTGTATAAATACCGCTTCTTCCCTTCCTTCCCGTCCAATAGGTGACAGCCATGATTCCACGCACCCTGTTCAACGCCGACCACGAAGCCTTTCGCGACAGCTTTCGCCGCTTCATGGACAAGGAAATCGCGCCGTTTCACGAAGCCTGGGAAGAGCAGGGCTATGTGGACCGCGAGGTGTGGCGCAAGGCGGGTGCCAACGGCTTTTTGTGCATGACCATGCCCGAGGCCCATGGTGGCGCCGACGCGGACAAGCTGTATTCGGTGGTGCAGATGGAGGAGCTGGCGCGCGGCGGTTTCACCGGCATCGGCTACGGGCTGCACAGCGAGATCGTGGCGCCCTACATCCTGCATTACGGCACCGAGGCGCAGAAGGCCAAATACCTGCCGCTGCTGGCCAGCGGCGAGATGGTGGGCGCCATCGCCATGAGCGAGCCGGCCGCCGGCAGCGATCTGCAAGGCGTCAAGACCACCGCCCTGCAGCAGCCCGATGGCAGCTACCTGCTCAACGGCAGCAAGACCTTCATCACCAACGGCTGGCATGCCGACCTGGTGATCGTGGTCGCCAAGACCAACCCGGCGGCGGGCGCCAAGGGCACCAGCCTGTTCCTGCTGGAGAGCGGCACGCCGGGCTTCCAGAAGGGCAAGCGCCTGAAGAAGCTGGGCCTGAAAGCGCAAGACACCAGCGAGCTGTTTTTCGACAACGTCAAGCTGCCGCCCGAGCAACTGCTGGGCGGCCCAGAGCAGGAAAACCGAGGCTTCATCTGCCTGATGGAGCAGCTGCCCTGGGAGCGGCTGCAGATCGCCATCGGCGCGGTGTCGGCCGCGCAGGCTGCGATCGACTGGACGGTGCGATTACGTGAAAGAACGCAAGGTGTTTGGCCAGGCGGTGGGCGCGTTTCAAAACACGCGCTACAAGCTGGCCGAGCTGCAAACCCAGGTGCAGGTGGCGCGCGTGTTTGTGGACAAGTGCTGCGAGCTGGTCAACGCCGAGCAGCTCGACACCGCCACCGCCAGCATGGCCAAGTACTGGTGCAGCGACCTGCAATGCCAGGTGATGGACGAATGTGTGCAGCTGTTCGGTGGCTATGGCTACATGTGGGAATACCCCATCACCCGCGCCTATGCCGACGCCCGCGTGCAGCGCATTTATGGCGGCACCAACGAGATCATGAAAGAGGTGATCTCGCGCGCCATGGGGCTGGGCGCTCGCTGAAGCGGCTTATCGCAGACCCTGCGCCACCCAGGCGCCCAGTTGCGATGCCACGTCCTGCGATGCCGCGGCCAGCGCGCCGACGCCGCCTGGCGCATCCGCGGTCTTTGCCAGCGCGGTAGAGCTGAAGCTGCGCTGCGCCACCAGCACCGGGCCTTTGAGCAAGGTGGCGCGCAACTGCACCACGCCCTGGCTCGCCGCCGGGGTGTCGAACCGCTGGCTGAATTCCTCCAGCACGATGTTGAGCGTGTAGACCGGGGTGCCTTCGCCGGGCATCAGCACGGGGACGAATGTGGCAAGTTGCGAGCGCACCCGCTGCTGGACCAGTTGTGCGGGCGGCATGCTCCACCTAGCCAGCGCGTAAGGGCGCAGTTCCTGGGCGTTGGCGTAGGCCAGGCGGTACTGCACGGCGGTGCTGTCCAGCGCCAGCGGCGCCTCGATTTCGGTCAGCGTCAGCGGGCTGGCCAAAGCGACGGCGGGCGCGCCAACGGCGGGCGCTGCGCTGGTGGGTCCGAAGTCGTAGACACGCTGGGTGGCCGAGCCCTGGGGACCCGCGCAAGCGGCCAGCGACAGCGCGCCGATGGCGCAGATCAGGCGCCAGGCGTTGACAAGGCGGTGCGCGGGGCGGTGGTGAAGACAGGGTGTCATGGTGGCTCGATTCAGAACGGATGCGGTTGTAGGCGGTGAACGGTGGGCTGGCAGGGTCTAGCGACCGACCGCGGGCGGCGCGGCAAACCCGGGCTCGCCGGGGCCTGGCGCCGCCTGGTCTTTGCCAAAAATCAGGCTGGTGGGTTCGTCGGCCAGGAGCGTGGCGGCGCGGTCGACACCGCGCGCGGCCTTGGTGGCGGCGGCCGCGGTGCGTGCCGCGCTGTCGGCGGCGCGCGCTGCACTGGGCAACACCGAGGCGTTGATGGCCGCGGCGCTCTGACCGAGCGCCTGCGCGCTTTGCCCCAGGCTGTCCAGCAGTCCGTTGGGTGCGCTGACTTCGCTGGCCACGCGGGTGAGGGCGTTGGCGGTGGCGGTGGCCGCTTGCGCGGTGGCGCTCAGTTCGGCGGTCGAGTTTTGCAGCGCGCGCATGGTGGCCCGCGTGTCGGCCACCAGCGCGGGGATGTTGGTGCGCTCAGGGCCAAGCTGGGCGTCGAGGATGACCTGGATGCGATCCGATGCGGCGCCGAGCTTGGTGGCGCTTTCGCCGATGGCTTGCACGCTGCCCATGATGGCCTGCTGGTTGGCCGGCGAGAGCAACTCGCCCACGCTTTCCGAAATGCGCTGCGCCTGTTCCAGGATGAACGAGCCCTGGTCGGCAAACTGGCTCAGCAGACCCGGGCGCAGGGGAATGCGCGTGGGCTGGTCGGCATCGGTGGTCAGGGCCACGTCGGAACTGCCCTGGTTGTCGAGCTGCACGAAGGCCAGGCCGGTCACACCCTGGTAGCCCAGGGTGCCGAAGGTGCTCTGGGTCAGGGGCACGTCCTGATTCACGCTGATGCGCACCAGCACATGGCCCTTGTTCTGCGGATCGAAACCGATGTGGATCACCTTGCCCACATTGATGCCGCGAAAGCGCACCGCCGCCTGCTCGCTCAGGCCGGTCACCGCCTCGGCGGTGGAGAGCTCGTAGATGTTGCCGGTCTGCTGGTCGCGCGAGAGCCAGGCGCCAAGACCGAGCAGCAGACTGGCCACGAACAGCACGAAGGCGCCGGCGGCGAAGGCGTGGGCTTTGTTTTCCATCGGGTGCTTTCCTTTACGCGGTGGGTGCTCGGTGTTCGGCGCTTTCGCGGGATGGCCGATCCAGCAGGGCCATGGCGCGCTGGCCGCGACCACCACCGAAATACTGTTGAATGAAAGGGTGGGGTGTGGCGATCACCTCGCGCGGCGTGCCAACCGCCACCACGGTCTGATCGGCCAGCACGGCCACGCGGCTGGAGAGTTCGAGCAGCGTGTCCAGATCGTGCGTGACCATGATGACGGTCAGCCCGAGCTCGCGGTGCATGGCGCGCAACAGCTCGCAAAAACCGTCGGCACCTTCCGGGTCGAGGCCGGCGGTGGGCTCGTCGAGCAGGAGCAGTGGCGGGTCCATGATGAGGGCGCGGGCGAGCGCCACGCGTTTGATCATGCCGCCGGAAAGATCGGCCGGCATCTTGCTCGCGTGTTTGCTCTCCAGCCCCACCATCTGCAGCTTGACCAGCGCGGCATCGCGCACGAGATCGGGCGGCAGATGGCCCAGTTCGGTCAGCGCAAAGGCGATGTTGTCGAGCACGCTGAAGGCCGAGAACAGCGCGCCCTGCTGAAACAGCATGCCCACGCGGCTGGCGGCGGTGCGCGGGTCGGCGTGGTCTGTGGCCTGCCCCATCACACGCACCTGGCCGCGGGTCGGCTTTTCCAGCCCGATGATCTGGCGCAGCAGCGTGGTCTTGCCGGTGCCGGAGCCGCCAACGAGCGAGAGGATTTCGCCCTGGGCGATCTGCAGATCGAGATCGCGGTGCACCACGAATTCGGGCGCATCGCCGCCGCCGTACACGGTCCACAGGCCGCGAATGTCCACCGCGGGTCCGGGCGCTGAACGTGGCGTTGCGGCGGGCGTTGTGGTCATACGCCGATGTCCTTGAACACGATGGCAAACAGCGCGTCCACCAGAATCACCACGGTGATCGAGGTGACCACGGCAGCGGTGGTGCCCTTGCCCAGGCTCTCGGTGTTGGGCTTCACGCGCAGGCCGAAATGGCAGGCGATGAGCGCGATCAGCAGG
Organism: uncultured beta proteobacterium; assembly: GCA_963831255.1. GTDB lineage: Bacteria > Pseudomonadota > Gammaproteobacteria > Burkholderiales > Burkholderiaceae_C > Hydrogenophaga. Next base: position 406,850 of record CAWHPI010000001.1, read on the forward strand.
CCAAAAACAATGCTCTTGCCCACCGCCAGCCAGAGGTTGGCCAGATCGACCGCGCCGGGCAGGGCGTTGAGAAAAAAGGTGGGTGAAATGCCCAGCGAAATGTCGGCAGCCACCATGCCGCCAAGCAGGGCGACCACGGTGGTCCACACGCTGATCAGCGGCATGGCCACGGCGAGCGCCAGCGCGCGCGGCATCACGAGACGAAAGCCCTGCGGAATGCCCATGACGCGCATGGCGTCGAGCTCCTGCGTGACCCGCATGACGCCGATCTGCGCCGTGATCGCCGAGCCCGAACGGCCCGCGACCAGGATCGCGGCCAGCATGGGCCCGAGCTCGCGCACCAGCGACACGCCCAGCAGGTCGACGATGAAGGCGTCGGCACCGAATTGCCTGAGCTGCTGGGCGCTCAGGTAGGCAAGCACCACCCCGATCAGAAAGCCCACCAGCGCGGTGATGGGCAGGGCGGTGGCGCCGAAGTGAAACAGATGCCCCGAAATGTCGCGCCAGGGCGCTCGGCCCGGCGCGCGAAGCAGGCGCAGTGTGTCCAGCAGCAACTGGCCGAGCAGGCCCACGAAACTGTGCAGGTGCGAGAGCAGGGCGAGCAGGCCGTCGCCAAGACCGAGGTAGCGCTGCCACAGGCTGCGCGGGGCTGGTGGTTTCGGTGGCTGGGTGAAGCGCGCCACCCGCTCCAGCAATGCGCGCTGGCCATCGCTCAGCGTGATCTCGGCGGGCCAGGTCTGGCCCCACTGCGCCCACAGCAGCTGGGCGCCCATGTGGTCCATGGCGTGCAGATGCTCCAGCGACCAGGCCACAGCCGGGTTGGCCGAATCGCTGGCGTGGGTCTTCAGGCTGTCCTGCAGGCCGCGCCAGAGCCGTGCGTCTGCCAGCCGCGCGGCGGTCCAGTCCCCGAGCAGTTGCAACACCGGCCCGCTGGGGCCGGCCTGCCGCTCAACGCGCGGCGCCGCCTCGCCCGCGGTTGGCGGGGCTTCGGTGGCGTTCGTTGCAATGGGGGTGCGGGCCATGGGTGGTGTGTCGCTGTGCCGGGTGGGCGGACGATCGAAGTCCATCATAGTGACCCCGGTCGAGCGCGGCGCTCCGTTCAGCCAGCGGCGAAGTCCACGGCCCGGTGCGGATTCACAGCGCGATCACCTGCCCCAGCGACACGCCGGCCGGCGCTTCGTGATCGGCCAGCAGCCAGGCGCGATTCGGGTGCTCGCTGGCTTCGCCGAGCAGCTCGCGCAGCAGGCGAATCGAGGGGCCGTCGAGCGCGGCGAACGGCTGGTCGATCAGCGTGAGCGCGGCGCCGGCGGCAAATGCCGCGCAGAGCCAGACCTTGCGCTTGCTGCCGGTGGAGAGCATGTAAAGCGGCTTGTGGGCGTGCTCGCTCAGGCCGAACGCTTCGGCCAGTTCGGTCAGCAGCGCGTTGTCGAAATGCGGATGGCGCGCGGCCAGCGTGGCCCAGGCGGCTGGCGCGTTGACCTGCTCGTAAGCCTCGCTCTGCGGGTCGATCCAGAACACCGACTGGCGGTAGGCCAAGGCATCGCTTTGCAGCGACACGCCGGCAATGCTCAGCGCACCCGCCTGTGCCGAGCGCTCGGCGGCCAGCAGCGCCAGCAGCGTGCTCTTGCCGCAGCCGTCTTCGCCGCGCAGCAGGTGCACGCCCGGGCCCAGGGTGAACGACAGACCGTCGAACAGCGGCGGCTGGTCGGGCCAGGCAAAGCGCAACCCGTCAACGCGCAGTGTGGCCTGGTCGGCCGGTGGTTTGGAGGCCATGCCGTCAGTAGCCGATGCGGTAGCGCAGGCCCTGGTGGTTGAGCACGGCCGAGCGTTGTTCGATGGTCTCCAGCGTGAGGCCGGGCGCGAACTCGTCCCCTTCCTGCACCACCTTGCCGTTGATGATGAGCATGCGCAGCGCGGCGTTCTTCGAGTAGGTGACGCCGCTCACGTTGACCGCCGGCAGCCGCGCCCGCGCCTCTGGCGTGAGCTCGGCGAAGCTGCGCACCGGCGCGGCAGCGGAAGCGGGTGCGGCTGCATTGCCCGATGTGCTCCCGGTGCTGGCCGATTCGCCGGCTGGGCGCCTGGCGTCGGCTGGCGCCGCGTCTGGCTCGCGCGCTGCGGTGGGCGGGCGCGCTGGCGCCGGCGCGAGGATGGGCAGCGGCGGTGTCGCTGGCTCGCTGGTCTGCGTGTTCTCGGCGGGCGCAGGCGCTGGCGTTGGCGGTGAACTGGCCGCTTCGGGTTGGGTGGATGGGGCGGGCGAAGCAGGCAAGGCGGCTGGCGCCGTTTCGGCGGGCTCAGTGCCCAGCCACCACCACAGCGCGCCCGACACCAGCAGTATGGCCAGCAGCGCGGCCAGCAGAAGCAGCACCCACCGCTGGCGCGTGTCGATGCGGGCCGATTCGGATGGCTTTGCATCCAGCTCGGGGCTGCTGCGGGTGTGCAGGCCCGGCACATGGCCACGCTGGCGCTCGGCGTCTGCCCGCTTGAGTGCGTCGAGGATGTAAGACATGGTTTAGGGCCTGGCCGTGGACAGCCGGGGCTCGTCCAGGTTGACCGCGCGGTTGATCAGCATGAAGGTCATGGGGCCGGCAATGCCGTCTGCCTCCAGGCCGTTGGCGCGCTGAAAGGCGCGCACCTTCTGCTCGAAGCTCACGGCATCGGCCGGCAGCGCGCCCTGTTGTTGCAGGTTGTTCAATTGCGCCGTGGCCCATACAGCAGCGGGCCCACTGTTGCCATTGCCCAGGCGGCCGCTTTGGCCTGGTGGCTGGCGCCACAGGGTGGTGTATTCGCCGCGCCAGATGTCGGCCAGGGTGGTGAGCGCAAGCAGCCAGCGCTGTTCGCCCACCTGCAAGGTGGCGGTGTCGCTGGTCATGCCGGTGAGCACCGCCCAGCCACTGCCCTGGCCCGGCAGGCGAAGGGTGAGCACCGCTGGCCGGTCGATCTGCCGCAGGCCGTTGATCGTCATGCGGCCGATGCGAAAGCACTGCAGCTGCTCGCGCTCGGCGCGGGCGCAGGGGTCGGCGTCGGGCAGCGACTGGCCCCAGAGCGGGCCGAGCTCGCGCAGCGCGGCGTTTTCCGAGCGCAGCAGGTCGGTGAAGGCGGGCGGGCCGATGTTGGGCGGCGCTTCCGACGGGGCCGCATCGACGGTGGGCGTGGGCGGCGCAGCCTCAGTCGGCTCGGCGGGCTCGGACGCCGCTGCGGGTGTGGTGGCTGGCGCGGTGACGGCGCTCACGGGCGGCGCAGAGGCCGACGCGGCTGACGGAGCCGCTGCCGGCTGAAGGTAGGCCCACACGCCGAACAAAACCGCGGCGGCCAAGGCACCGCCCAGCGCGCCCAGACCCAGCGTGCTGAGCCGGTGCGGCGCGGGGCGCCGCTGCGTTGGCGCCTGTCTGGCGCGCGTTGGCTCGAACACCTCGGCGGCGGCCTTGTCGATCACCGCGCGGTCCACCCGCGGTTGTCCGCCGGCGTAGGCGCCGAGCAGGGCGCGGTCGCACAGCAGGTTGATGCGGCGTGGCACGCCGCCGGTCACCGCGTGAATGCGCGCAAGGGCCCTGTCGGAAAACGGCAGCGGTCCGCGCAGCCCGGCCACCGCCATGCGGTGCTGGATGTATTGCCGGGTTTCGGCCTCGCTCAGCGCGCCCAGGTGAAAGCGTGCAATCACGCGCTGCGCCAGTTGCTCCAGCTCGGGACGCGCCACCATCTCGCGCAGCTCGGGCTGGCCAATCAGAATGATCTGCAGCAGCTTGCGCTCGGCGGTTTCCAGGTTGGTGAGCAGGCGCAACTGCTCCAGCACATGGGGCGTGAGGTTTTGCGCCTCGTCGATGATGAGAATGTTGTGCTGGCCAGCGGCGTGGCTGCTCAGCAGGTAGGCGTTGAGCGGGTCGAGGTAGTCCTTGATCGTTGCCGGACCAACGCCTTCGTGCCGCACCTCAACGCTGAAACTCGCGGCAGATGGTCTTGAGCAGATCGCCAACCGTGAGCTTGGGGTTGAAGATGTAGGCCACCCGGCAGTGGGTGGGAATCTGCTCCAGAAAACAGCGGCAGATGGTGGTCTTGCCCGCGCCAATTTCGCCGCTCAGCAACACGAAGCCGCCGCCGCCCTCAATCCCGTACAGCAGGTGCGCCAGCGCCTCCCGGTGGCGCTCGCTCATGTAGAGGTAGCGCGGGTCGGGGGCGATGGAAAAGGGCGCTTGCTTGAGCCCGAAGAAGCCGGCGTACATGTGCCGAGGATACCGGGGCGGCACAGGCCGGGCCAGTTGCCGGCTTCGCCGCCCCCGCGCCAGCGCCGTTGCGCTGGCGATTCAGGCCAGCATCAGGCTGCCAGCGACATCGCGGGCTTCACCACGCTGGTGGCCTTGGCGCTGGCAGAGGCGCCAGAAGCCGACACGGTGCACTCGATGTCGCCCGAAAGCTGGCCGCCTTCTTCGATCACCACCTTGCCGTAGCGAATCTTGCCGGTGACCTTGCCGCTGGCGTAGATCACCAGCTTCTGGCGCACGGTGAGGTTGCCGTCGAACACGCCGCGAATTTCGGCGATGTCGATCTCGGCCGAGCCCTTGAAGGCGCCCTGGCTGGCGATCTGGATCACGCGCGAATCCATCGTGGCTTCCACCAGACCCTCGACCACCAGCGTGTCGCAGTCGGTGATTTCAACGCCCTTGAGCTTGATGTTCGGGCCCACGGTCAGCTTGCTGCCGCCTTCGGGCGCCGAGCTGGCAGACGCCGTCTGGGTGTTCGTTACCGGGGCCGACTTCGGCCAGCGGCGTGGCGGTCGGGTGGCCGGTGCTGGGGCTGGCGGCCGCGGCACCATAGCGCTGCGTGTTCAAGGCGTTGCCGAGGGGTTTGGTGGGTTCGGGTCGCGTTTGCCAAAGTGCAGTGCCATGTGAGCTCCTTCAAAAAGTGAAGCGCCCATGCTAGTGGCCATGCCGCTTACATTCTGGCTGGTGCCGTAAGAGGGGTAACGAGATGCACGGTACGTCTGGTTGCGCCTGTTGCGCAACCGGCGCTAGGGTGCTCATGGGGTTCCGCCGCGCTTCCATCTCCCGAACCAGCGCCCGCGCTTCGTCGCCTTCGGGAATCGGCTGCGCCACCGTCGCGCCATTGCACCGCGGCCTTGAAGCCCTGCTCCTGCGCATAGCGGCGGAACCACAGGCCTTCGGGGTTGTGGCGGGTGATGCCGTCGAACACGGTGGCCATCTGCTGGCTCTGCTCCAGGCCCATGGCCAGCATCACCTGGTTGACCACGATCTTGTGCATGGCCAGGTGGCTGCTGGGCACGCCGGCAATGCGGCTGGCCAGGGCCATCACCGCGGCATCGAGCTGGTCGGCGGGCACGGCCTCGTTGGCCAGGCCCCAGGCGGCGGCGGTGCGCCCGTCGATCACGTTGCCGGTGAACATGAGCTGTTTGGCGCGCGCCGGGCCGAGGCGGTAGGTCCACATGGCGGTGGTGGGGCAGCCCCAGACGCGGGTGGGCATGTAGCCAATGCGCGCGTCTTCGGCCATCACCAGCAGGTCGCAACACAGGGCGATGTCGCTGCCGCCGGCCACGGCCGCGCCGTGTACTTTGGCAATGGTGGGTTTGGCGCTGCGCCACAGGCTCATGAAGTCCTCGGTGTTGCGCTTCATGAAGGCGTAGTCGTCCATCGGGTCCCAGGGGTGGCGCTCCTGCTGGCAGGGGTGGTCGATCTCGCTCTGGCCGAAGTGGGTCAGGTCGTAGCCGCCACAAAAGCCCTTGCCCGCGCCCTCGATCACGATGACGTGAATCGCCGGCTCGGCGTTGGCCCATTCCACCGCGGCGCGGATTTCGCGCGGTGTTTCGTCGTTGATGGCGTTGAGCTTTTCGGGGCGGTTGAGCAGCAGGCGGGCGATGCGCGGGTTGCTGGGATCGGGCTGGATGCTGAGCGTGCTGAAGTCGGGCATAGCGGTCTCCTGGGTGGTTGGAAGGCCATGCTAGGCCGTTTTCACCGGGCGGGGCAGTCGCGCAGGTGAACCTTGGGCCACGTCCCGCTGGTCCGACCAGATGGCCTTTTCCCACGCGGGACAGGGCCAAAAACCTACACTCGCGGGTTAATCCTGAGTTGCCTGCCCATGAACGCCCCCCTTGACGTCTCCTTTTTCGCGCGCGCCGCCAAGCCGATCACCAGCTACCGCCCTTACTGGGCCAAGCGGTTCGGGGTGGCGCCGTTCCTGCCCATGAGCCGCGCCGAGATGGAGCAGCTGGGCTGGGACTCGTGCGACATCATTCTGGTGACGGGTGACGCCTATGTGGACCACCCCAGCTTCGGCATGGCGGTGATCGGGCGCGTGCTGGAGGCGCAGGGTTTTCGAGTCGGCATCATTGCCCAGCCCGACTGGCAGAGCGCCGAGCCGTTCAAGGCGCTGGGCCGGCCCAACCTGTTCTGGGGCGTGACCGCGGGCAACATGGATTCCATGATCAACCGCTACACGGCCGATCGCAAAATCCGCAGCGACGACGCCTACACCCCCGGCGACGTGGGCGGCAAGCGCCCGGACCGCGCGGCTCTGGTCTACAGCCAGCGCTGCCGCGAAGCCTTCAAAGAGGTGCCCATCGTGCTGGGCGGCATCGAAGGGTCTTTGCGCCGCATCGCCCACTACGACTACTGGAGCGACAAGGTTCGCCGCAGCATCGTGGTCGATGCGAAATGCGACCTGCTGCTTTACGGCAACGCCGAGCGCGCGCTGGTGGAGATTGCGCACCGGCTGGCGGCCAGGGAGCCGGTGGAGCAGATCACCGACGTGCGCGGCACGGCGTTTGTGCGCCGCCCGGGCGACCCCACGGCGGCGGACTGGATTCAGATCGATTCCACCGAGGTCGACATGCCGGGCCGGGTGGATGCCCACCTCAACCCCTACCTGACCACCAGCGAGCAGGCGCAGGCGCAAGGCGAGACGTGTTCCAAAGAAGACTCACCCGCTCGCCCTGAGCCTGTCGAAGGGCTCACCAACTCCTCGGCAAGGGCTTCGACAGGCTCAGCCCGAACGGGCATGGGGTCTGCCATCCAGCCGCTGAAGTTTGTGCCCAACCCGGCGCTGCAGGGCCGGGTGAAAACGCCACCGCGCGACCGCTCGGTGATCCGCCTGCCGAGCTACGAGCAGGTGAAGAGCGACGCCGTGCTGTATGCCCACGCCAACCGCGTGTTGCACCTGGAAACCAACCCCGGCAACGCCCGCGCGCTGGTGCAGGCGCATGGTGAAGGCACGACCGCGCGCGATGTCTGGATCAACCCGCCACCGATCCCGCTGACCACGGCCGAGATGGACCATGTGTTCGATCTGCCTTACGCCCGCAGCCCGCACCCGGTCTACGCCGACGAACACGGCAAGCACGACGGCGCGACCAAGATCCCGGCCTGGGAAATGATCCGCTTCAGCGTGAACATCATGCGCGGCTGCTTTGGCGGCTGCACCTTCTGCTCGATCACCGAGCACGAAGGCCGCATCATCCAGAGCCGCTCGGAAGACTCCATCATCCGCGAGGTGGAAGAGATGCGCGACAAGGTCGAGGGCTTCACCGGCGTGGTGTCCGACCTCGGCGGCCCCACGGCCAACATGTACCGCCTGGGCTGCAAGAGCCCCGAGATCGAAGCCGCCTGCCGCAAGCCCAGCTGCGTCTACCCCGGCATCTGCTCCAACCTCACCACCGACCACGGCCCGCTGATCAAGATCTACAAGCGCACGCGCGAACTGCGCGGCATCAAGAAGGTGCTGATCGGCTCGGGCCTGCGTTACGACCTGGCGGTGAAGAGCCCGGAATACGTGAAAGAGCTGGTGCAGCACCATGTGGGTGGTTACCTGAAGATCGCGCCCGAGCACACCGAGGGCGGCCCGCTGTCCAAGATGATGAAGCCGGGCATTGGCAGCTACGACAAGTTCAAGCAGATGTTCGAGAAGTACAGCGAGGAGGTGGGCAAGAAGCAGTTCCTCATCCCGTATTTCATTGCCGCCCACCCCGGCACCAGCGACGAAGACATGATGAACCTGGCGGTCTGGCTCAAGCGCAATGGTTTTCGCGCCGACCAGGTGCAAACCTTCTACCCCAGCCCCATGGCCACCGCCACGGCGATGTACCACAGCAACCTGAACCCGCTCAAGGGCATCAGCCGCGACCCGCAGCGGGCCGAGCGGGTGGACATCGTGCGCGGTGAAAAGCGCCGTCGTCTGCACAAGGCGTTTCTGCGCTACCACGACGCCAACCACTGGCCGCTGCTGCGCGAGGCCCTGAAAAACATGGGCCGCGCCGACCTGATCGGCAACGGCAAGCACCACCTGATCCCCACCTTCCAGCCGCTGACCGACGGCGGTTACCAGAGCGCGCGCCGCAAGAACAGCACGCCGGTGGGCAAAGCGGCCGCGCAGCCCTCCAAAGGCCGGATGCTGACGCAGCACACGGGTTTGCCGCCACGTGACAAGGGCGGGCCGGCCCAACCGGCTGCCGCGGGCAAGCGGCGCAAACCCGGCTAGCGGCGGGGTGACCGGGAGCGACAGGGGAAGGTTTGCCGAATGGTGCAAAGTGGCGCAAAATGCGCCAAAAGGAGTGCGCCATGCCGACCGTCTCTTCGAGCCCGTTTTCCTCCGTCAAGCTGCCCGCTGCCCTGGTGCAGCAGGCGCGCGAGGCCGCCCAGCCCCAGCGCCGCTCGGTGGCCGGACAAATTGAATACTGGGCCACGCTCGGCCGCATCGCCGACGAAACTGGCCTCACCGTGCAGGAGGCCCGCGAAGCCATTGCCGGCTACGACGCGCGCCAGCGCACCAGCGAACCCCCAGACGAATCGCTCAACGCGATTGAGGCGCGATTTGTGCACGCGGAAACCAGCGGCCGCCTGGCACAGGCGGTGCGCACGGCTGTGACAGACCAGCGGCAGACCCACCCATCCACCGACCGACGCGCGGCTTGAGCCCCTGGGCAACCGCTCAGCAAGCCGCGTCTTCAACTGGCCCCCCAAAGGTGGCGCCACCCGTTTTCTACTTGCTGGCAGGGCCCAATGGTGCGGGCAAGTCCACGCTGTACCAAGCTGCGATCGCCGAGGGGCTGATTCCCCGCAATGTGACGTTCGTCAACGCCGACCTTCACGAGGCCGCCGAGTTGCAACACATTGCCGAGCCGGTGGCGCGCTCCCGAACGGCCAGGGAATGGGCCGATGCCGAACGCACCCGATGCCTGAAAGCGGGGCAGTCTTTCGCCAGCGAAACCGTTTTCTCCCACACCTCCAAGCTGGATCTCATCGCCGCCGCCCAACGGGCCGGCTTTGCCGTGGTGTTGCTCGTGGTGTGTGTGGACGATCCGCAGATGTTGCTGCTGCGTGTGGCGCAGCGGGTGCAGACAGGCGGCCACCCCGTGCCGCCGGAACGCATTCTGTCGCGCTACCCGCGCACGGTGCGCCATTTGCAGGTGGCGGTGCGGCGGGCTGATCTGGCCTTGCTGTACGACACCTCGGCGCCGATGGGCGAAGCGGTGCAGCCGCCGCGCCTGGTGGCGCGCCTGCGTGGCGGTGAGCTGGTGTGGCGGGCGCCAGCGGTGCCGGCGTGGGCGCTGCGGATGCTGGACGCCGCCGCGACCTAGGCCGCTGGGGTCTGAAACGCCGGCCAGATCAGCCAGGCCAGCATGCCCAGCAGGTTGATCGCCACCGTGGCCCAGTAGATGGCCAGGAACGATTTCTTGCTCGACTTGTGGCGCAGGATCTGCTGCGCAAACCAGGCGCCGGGCCAACCGCCGATCAGGGCCAGTCCGTGCAGCTGGTTTTCGCTGGCGCGCCAGCCGCCTTGCACCGCCGCGTCTTTGTCGCGCCAGTAGACATAGAAGGTGGCGAGGTTGAGCAAGGCCACCGCGGTGAGGATCACCCACGGAAACCGGCCTAGCCCGATGCCCACCAGCCACAGCAGCAGCCAGAACGCCATCAGGCCCAGTGCAGACCAGTAAAGCCGGTCTTCGCGCTTCTTGATGTGCGGCGGGGTGGCGCGCGGCCCGCGCGCGGTGGCGGGTGTGCGCGGCAGCAGCGGCGCCGGGTCGTTGTCGGCCGCAGTGGGTGATGGCGACACGATGGCATTCACGGTGGGCGTGACCGAGAGCGCGCGCGGCCCTTTGCCACCCACGTGGATTTCCTGAAACGTGACGGCCAGGCCTTCCACCGGCGCGCGGTTCTCGCTGTAGTCGCGGCGGTGGAAAAAGATGTCTGCGGCGGTGTCGGGGCTGCGGATGAATCCGAAGCCGCGTTCCGCGTCCCAGCGGACCACCGTTCCTTGTTTGCGCATGGGGCTGCTGGCGTGGTGAAAAACCGAAATTATGCGGCCAGTGTGTGCAGGGGAATGTCGTGGCGCGAGGCCAGCTGGTTGAGCTGCTTGCGGGTGCGCGTGGCCAGGAAGGCGGCGATGGCGGCATGGGTGGCGGGAAGGAACATGCTTCGAACGTCGGCGGCGAGCACGCCGGCCGCTGCGCAGAGGGCCGCGGCGAAGTGGGGCTCCAGCGCAGCCACCGCCACCCGGCCATCGGCGCAGGGGTAAACGCGGTAGCCCGCATGGGCGCCACCGACCGCACCGCGCGGCTGGGTCAGGCCCCAGTGGCGTGGCAGCGCCAGCCAGGCCGCCGCGTCAGACAAGGCCACCTCCTGAAAGCTGCCCTTGCCGCTGACCTTTTGCGCCAGCACCGCCTTGAGCGCTGCTTCGCTGGCGATCAGGGCGCCCGCCATGTCGGCGAACAGGGTGGCCGGCAACTCGAGCCCGGTCACGAGATCGGCCTCGGCCAGGTAGGTGAGATCGTGCCCGGGTTCTTCGGCGCGCTCGCCCGGCGCGCCGACGATTGCCACCACCGAGAGCTGGGGATGGGCCTTGTGCAGACCCTTCCAGCCCAGGCCCAGCTTGGCGAGCGCCGACGGGCGAAACGAGGTGAGCAGCAGGTCGGTTCGGGCCAGTTGCTTCGTGCAGCGCGGCCTGGCCTTGTTCGGTCTTGAGGTCGATGCGGATGAGCTTGATGCCGTCGTGCAGCGTGGCGTAGGCTGGCGGGTTGTATTGCCCCATCGGGTCGCCGCTGCCACCGTCTTTGCCGGGCGGCTCGGCCTTGACGCAGGTGGCACCCATGGCTTTCAGGCGCATGAGTGCGGCCGGGCCGGGCAGGTTGAGCGCCAGGCTCATCACGCGCACGCCGCGCAGCGGCTTCAGGGGTTTGATTGAGACGGTGGCGGCGGGGCTGGCAGCGGTCATGGGCGGGTGTTTGCGAGGGTGGTGGGCAGGCTGGTATTTAACCGCAGCCCACGCGCCACATCTGCAAACTGGCGACAGCGTCAGCTGCCGAAATCCAGTGGCAGGCCCACGTAGTTTTCGGCGATGGTGCGCAGGCCGGCTTCGGAGTGCATCAGGTAGTCCAGCTCGGCTTCCTGCAGCCTGGCGTGGATGGCGCCTTCTTCGGGGAAGTTGTGCATGATCGATGTGAACCACCAGGAGAAGCGCTCGGCGCGCCAGATGCGCTTGAGGCAGCGTTCGGAATAGCCGTCGATGCCGGCCTTCGATTGCTCACGGTAAAACTCGACCAACGCGTCCGTCAGGTACTTCACGTCGGTGGCGGCCAGGTTCAGGCCCTTGGCGCCGGTCGGCGGCACGATGTGACCCGCGTCGCCGGCGAGGAACATGCGGCCGAAACGCAGCGGCTCGGTCACGAAGCTGCGCAGGGGCGCAATGCTCTTTTCGATGCTGGCCCCGGTCACCAGCTGTGCCGCCGCTTCGGGGTCCAGGCGCAGCTTGAGTTCGTCCCAGAAAGCCGCGTCGCTCCACTGCTCGATCTTGTCGGTGAGCGGCACCTGGAGGTAGTAGCGGCTGCGGGTGGCGCTGCGCTGCGAACACAGTGCAAAGCCACGCGGGTGGTTCACGTAAATCAGTTCGTGGTGCACGGGTGGCGTGTCGGAGAGCAGGCCCAGCCAGCCGAACGGGTACACCTTTTCGAATTCCCGGATGGCGCTGCGCGGGGCGCTGGCGCGGCAGACACCGTGAAAGCCGTCGCAGCCGGCGATGAAGTCGCAGGCCAGGGTGTGTGTCTGGCCGTCTTTCTCGTAGGTCACTCGGGGGTGGTCGGTATCGAAGTCGTGCACCTGCACGTTTGCGGCTTCGTAGACGGTGGGCAGGCCCGCGGCTTGGCGGGCGTCCATCAGGTCGCGCGTGACCTCGGTCTGGCCGTAGACCATGACGTGCTTGCCGCCGGTGAGCTTGTCCAGATCGATGCGGTGGCGCACGCCGCCAAACAGCATGTCAAAACCGGTGTGTACCAGCCCCTCAGCGTGCATGCGCTGGCCCACGCCTGCTTCATCGAGCAGATCGGTGGCGACCTGTTCGAGCACACCGGCGCGTATGCGACCGAGCACGTAGTCGGGCGACTGGCGCTCGATGATCACGGCATCGATGCCGGCTTTGTGCAGCAACTGGCCGAGCAGCAGACCGGAAGGGCCGGCACCAATGATGGCAACTTGGGTTCGCATGGGTTGGTATTTGCGCCGAGCTGCCTGTGGTGTGGCGGGTGCCCAAGCGATGGGTTGTGAGGAGCTCAAGCGTAAAAGGTGATCAACCCGGCGCCAACCTGTCAGACCACGATTCGCGCGATCACCGACTTGGCTGTGCGATCATCGCGCAATATGAGCGCTGCCCCCAAACCGATCGCCAAGGCCGACTACATCGAAGGCATGGCCAAGGGCATGGCGGTGCTGGAGAGCTTCGATACCGAACGCCAGCGGCTCAACGCCACCCAGGCCGCCGATCGCGCCGGCCTGACGCGTGCGGCCGCACGGCGCCATCTGCTCACGCTGGCGCACCTGGGCTACCTGGATACAGACGGCAGCCACTACTGGCTCTCGCCCAAGGTGTTGCGCTTTTCTGGCAGTTACCTGGCCTCGGCGAGCTTGCCGCGCCTGTTGCAGCCGACCCTGAACCGGCTGGCGGCGCAAACGCGCGAGTCGTTCTCGGCCGTGGTGCGCGATGGCGACGAGGTGGTGATCGTGGCGCGCAGCGCTGCGGTGGGCGGACAGCGTCTGATGGCCTACGGCCTGCACCTGGGCGCAAGGTTGCCTCTGCATGCCACTTCAACCGGGCGCGTGCTGCTGGCCTCGCTGCCCAAGGCCGCGTTCAACGCCTGGCTCAAGGGGCGCGAGCTGCCGCGCCTGACCCCGCGCACGGTGGTGGATGTGAAGGCGTTTCGGGCCGCGATCGACCGGGTGCGCGCGGACGACCTGGCGCTTGCCAGCGAAGAACACGAGCTGGGTGTGCACGCACTGGCGGTGCCGCTTCGCAACATGCGCGGCCAGACGGTGGCAGCGCTCAATGTGGTGGCGTCCCCGCAGCGTCTTTCGCTTCCGGTGTTGCAGCACGACCTGTTGCCTTTGCTGCTGGACGCAGCGCGCGAACTGCGGCCCTTGCTCTAGGGCCTGTTCACACTATTTTCTGAGTGCGAACGAGGTGCAAAAGACGCCAATCGAGGCGCCTGACGACGGCCAGACTGGACGTCTGGCCAGGAGGGCAACGACGAGTGGCGCCTTTTGTACCCCGTTCCCTCCGGGTTGCGGCCAAAAAGGCCATGCGCCGCGTTGCGAAGCCTTGCCGGGGGAATACCCCGGCTGCGTTTCGCGCCTCGCGCATGGCCTTTTTGATCCGCAACGCATCTCAGAAAAATAGTGTGACCAGGCCCTAACCGGTAACGCTCAGACACCCAGGTACTGCTCCAGCAGCTGGGGTTGCGCGAGCAGGGCTTGCGAGGTTCCCGCAAACACCACCTCGCCCTTGACCAGAATCACGTTGCGGTCGGTGATCTGGGTCACGTTTTTCCAGTTCTTGTCGACGATCACGCTGCTGATGCCGCTGTCGCGGATCAGGCCGCAAATGCGCCAGATCTCGCGTGCGATCAGCGGTGCCAGCCCCTCGGTGGCTTCATCGAGGATGAGCAGGTCGGGGTTGGTCATGAGCGCGCGGCCAATCGTGAGCATCTGCTGCTCGCCGCCGCTCAGTTGCTGACCGCCGTGGTTCAGGCGCTCACCCAGGCGGGGAAAGGTGTCGAGCACGCGCTCCAGGGTCCAGTCGCGCTGGCCTTTGCTGCCCGCGCGCGCCGCCATCACCAGGTTTTCGCGCACGCTGAGGTTGCCAAAAATGCCCCGGCCTTCGGGCACGTAGGCCAGTCCCTGGCGCGCCACATCGTAGGTGGAGGCGCCGGTCATCACGCGACCCTTGATCTGAACGCTGCCGCCGCTCGGCTTGACGATGCCCATGATGGATTTGAGCAGCGTGGTCTTGCCCATGCCATTGCGCCCCATCAGGCCAATGGTCTCGCCCGCGCCCACCGTGAAGTCGATGCCACGCAGGATGTGGCTCGCGCCGTAGTGGGTTTGCAGGCCTCTTGCTTCGATCAGCGGCGCGGTGTTCATGCGTGTTCCTCACCGAGGTAAGCGGCTTGCACGCTGGCATCGGCGCGAACGGCGGCCGGCGCGCCGCTGGCGATCACCTGGCCGTTGACCATCACGGTGAGCTGGTCGGCGAGCGAAAACACCGCGTCCATGTCGTGCTCGACCAGCAGGATCGCGTGATCGGCCTTGAGGCGCTGCAGCAGATCGACCATGCTTTGCGCCTCGGCCTGGCCCATGCCGGCCAGCGGCTCGTCCAGCAGCAACACGCTGGGCTCGGTGGCCAGCGTCATGGCAATTTCAAGCTGGCGCTGCTCGCCATGGCTGGTGGTGCCGGCCACGGCCGAGGCGCGATCGCTCAGGCCGGCCAGCGCCAGCGCCCGCTCACAGCGCTCGTTGACCGCGCGCATCTGTCGCGCGTTGCCCAGCCAGTGCAGCGGATTCCAGGCGGCGTGGCGCTCGCGCGCCTGCGAGGCCAGGCGCACGTTTTCCCAAACGGTGAACGGCAGAAAGATGTTGGTTTTCTGGTAGCTGCGCCCCAGGCCCAGGCGCGAGATGCGCTCGGGGCTCTTGCCGGCCACCTCAACACCCAGCAGGCGTATCTCGCCGGATGTGGGGGGCAGGTCGCCCGAGAGCAGGTTGGTCAGGGTGGACTTCCCGGCGCCGTTGGGGCCGATCACGGCATGGATGCGGTGGCGAAACAGATCGACCGACACATCGTCCACCGCGGCCAGTCCGCCGAAGCGTTTCGTGAGGTGCTGGGCGCTGAGCAGGAGGGCCCCCACGCTCGCCGCTGTGTGAAGTTCGCTGTCCCCCAAGGGAGCGTGAGCGCTTTGGGGCGGCCCGTCAGCGCTCATGGTGCGTCCTTGCGCTTGAACACCCGCTCGGCCAGACCGAGCAGGCCACGCGGTGCGAAACACCACCACCAGCACGATGAAGCCGCCCATGAGCAGCTGCCAGTGCTTGGTGAGGTCTTTGAACAGGTGCATCACGTACTCGAAGGCAAACGCGCCCACGATGGCGCCGGCAAAGTTGCCCATGCCGCCGAGGATGACCATCATGATGGCGTGCGCGCTCATGTGAAAACCCATGAGCTCTGGGTTCACGTAGCCGGTCTGGGCGCCCCACAGGTAGCCGGCCACGCCGGCCAGGGTGCCGGCCAGGGTGAAGGCGGTCAGGCGGTAGCCAAAGGTGCCGTAGCCCACGGCGCGCATGCGGTGTTCGTTGACCCGGATGCCAGCCAGTACACGGCCGAAAGGCGAAAACAGCAGGCGGCGCAAAAAGGCGTAGACCAGCAGCATCAGCAGCAGCGTGAGGTAGTAGAAGCCGGTGTTGCTGTCCAGGTTGATACCGGTCCAGCCGAACAGATCGGCGTCGGGCCGGAAGTTGACATACAGGCCGTCGGAGCCACCCAGAGCGCGGTTGTCAAAGAACAGGAAAAACACCATCTGCGCAAACGCCATGGTGACCATGATGAAGTAGATGCCGTGGGTGCGAACCACGAAGAAACCGATGACCAGCGCGGCCAGACCCGAACCCAGCGCGGCCAGGGGGAGTGACCACCACAGGCTGATGGGCAGGTCGGCAGGTGTCAGAAAGGCGAGCGCGTAGCCGGCCAGTCCGAAGTAGGCCGCATGGCCCAGCGACACCAGGCCGGTAACGCCTTGCAGCAGGTCCAGGCTCATGGCAAAGATGGCCAGAATCATCATCTGCGTGAGCATCTGCAGATAGAAATCCGGAACTCTCGGACGGCACGAACGGGAACACGGCCAGCGCCAGCGCGCCCAGGGCCAGCAACACCTGAACGCCGCGCGGCAGGATTTCGATCTGGGCTTTGGGTGTGCTCATTGTTTGAACAGCCCTTCGGGCTTGTAGAGCAGCACCAGCGCCATCAGCATGTAGACCGCCATGCCGGCGATCTGCGGCAGCAGCACCTTGCCGAAGGTGTCGACCAGGCCCACCAGCAGCGCAGCCACCAGCGCACCCCGCACCGAGCCGATGCCACCGATCACCACCACAACAAAACACATGATGAGCACCGAGCTGCCCATGCCCGGGTAGACGCTGGCAAGCGGTGAGGCGATCATGCCGGCGATGGCGGCCAGGCCCACGCCCAGTGCGAACACCACGCCGTGAATCAGCCGGATGTTGATGCCCAGCGCCTCTGCCATTTCGCGGTTGAAAGCACCGGCCCGGATCTTCATGCCCAGCCGGGTCTTCGAGATCAGCAAATACAGGCCAATGGCCAGCGCGATGCACACGCCAGCGACCACCAGCCGGTACACCGGGTACGCGAGATTTTCGGTGAGCGGGATCGACCAGCGCACCAGCTCCGGCACCTGCACGGCGTGCACGTCGTCGCCCCAGAGAATCGAGCGCGCCTCTTCAAAAATGTAGATCAGACCAAAGGTGAGCAGCACCTGGTCGAGGTGGTCCCGGTGATAAAAATGCCGGAACAGCAGCCACTCCAGCAGCCAGCCCAGCGCCACCGCCAGCACGGTGCCAACCACGATGGCGAGCACCAGACTGCCCAGCTGCGCGGTCAGCCACCAGGCCAGGTAGGCACCGATCATGTAGAAGCTGCCGTGCGCCAGGTTGACCACGCCCATGATGCCGAAAATGAGCGTCAGGCCCGCCGCCAGCATGAACAGCAACAGGCCGTACTGCAAGCTGTTGAGCAGCTGAATCAGGAAATTGGCGAAATCCATGGGTCGGGGAGTTCAGGCACAGGCTGGGCCAGCATCCGCGGGGATGCTGGCCCAGCAGTGGCTTGGAATGGCGTCTTGACGCGGATCGGTCAGGCCATGCGGCAGCCGGTGCCCGGATCGGCCACCGCCTTGCCGGCGATGCCAATCACCTTGTTTTCCTTGTTCTCCACCTTGCGCAGGTACATGTCCTGAATCGGGTTGTGCGAGGGGCTCATGGTCCACTTGCCGCGTGGGCTGTCGATCACCGCGCCATCCATCGCGCCGTACAAGGCCTTCTTGTTCGACAGATCGCCCTTGGCCGCATTGACGCCCTTGATGAGCAGCAGGCCGCTGTCGTAACCCTGGACCGAATACACGTCGGGCTGACTTCTGAAGGTCTTGGCGTAGTCGAGCCGGAATTGCTTGTTGCGCGGCGTGTCCAGCGAATCGCTGTAATGCATGGTCGTAAGCACGCCGTCGGCGGCTGGTCCGGCGGCCTGAAGCACACCTTCGGTCAGAAAGCCCGAGCCGTAGAGCTGAATGTTCTTGTTCAGACCGGCCGCGGCGTAGTCGCGCAGGAATTTCGCCGCGCCGCCGCCCGCGAAGAAGCAGGCCACCGCATCGGGCTGGAGTGAGGCGATTTCGGTCAGCAGCGCCTGGAACTCGACGTTCGGGAAGGGCAGGCCCAGCTTCTTGATGATGGTGCCGCCAGCCGCTGTGTAGCTCTTCTCGAAGCCCTCAAAGGCCTCGTCGCCCGCAGCATAGTTCCAGCTGATCCACACCGCCTTTTTGTGACCCCGGTCCATCATGGGCTTGCCCAGTGCCAGCGTGGGCTGCGAGTTGGTGAAAGATGCGCGGTACACGTTGGGCGCACACTGGCCGCGTGTGGCCACATGCACGCCAGCGTTGGGGATGATGCTGAGCACGCCACTCTCGCGGGCCACCTTGTGGATGCCCATCTGAACGCCCGAGTGAACCGTGCCCACCAGCACATCGACCTTGTCGCGCTGGACCAGCCGATTGGCGTTTTCGATCGCCTTGGCCGGATTGGACTCGTCATCCACCTTGAAAAACTCGACCTCGCGCCCGCCGAGCTTTCCGCCTTGCTCGTTCAGCGCCATCATGAAGCCGTTTTCGATCGCCACGCCAAGCTGCGCAAAGGTGCCGGTGTAGGGAAGCATGAAACCCACGCGAAGCTTGTCTGACTGCGCCCGCACGATTTGCGGCAACAGCAAGCCAGTGGAGGCTGCACCGATCACGGCGGCGCTGCGGGTGAGAACGAGTCTGCGGGTGGTCATGGGTGTCTCCTGTCGGGTTGTTGAAAGGTGGCTTCACTCTAGAGAGGCTGAACAGGGTGGAGGGAGAGTGGATTCCCTTGTTTTACGCTTCAACTATCCAGCCTTGAACCATTGTTTGCGATGGCTTGTTCATCGAACCGTGCCGTAGGTAAAACAGAAACACGATCTATCGTGCAGTTTCAGCCAAGCCACCACTGTCATGCCTCTATTGACAGGAAATATAGTGCATGAACGAGAATTGCCTCCCCGGAATTACCCTGTAAGGGGCACTCAACACCTGTGGCGATCGAACAGCCATGCCCCCTGACTGAGACGCCACGAAGGTAAGGGGGTTGGATGTTTGGCCTGCCCGGAGGGACTCGAACCCCCGACCTGCTGCTTAGAAGGCAGCTGCTCTATCCGGTTGAGCTACGGGCAGACAGGGTGACGGGTAAGCGTCTGAGACGAAAAAGGCCCACGTCGTGGGCCTTTTTGCTTTCTTGATGAATGGTCGGAGCGGCGGGATTCGAACTCGCGACCCTCTGCTCCCAAAGCAGATGCGCTACCAGGCTGCGCTACGCTCCGACTAAGCTCGGAATTGTACCTGCTGGAATGGGTCTTTTTGAGGCCAGCGTCAAAAGTTCAGTGGATCGAGGCGGTGTTTTTTCGACCCCGTCGGAACCCGTTGACAAGGCGACGTATCTGGGCCACAAAGTTGAGCATGTTCGAGTTGCTCAAAACCGTGCTGAGAAAGCCACCCAAAGCGGGTGAGGCGGACAGCGCCCTGGTGCAGTGGGCGCACAGCCGGCTGCTCAGTCACATGGGGTTGACCGGCGGCGCTTTTGCACTGGGTGGGCGATTGATGGACCGCCCGTTTCGCGCAGAGCGTGCGGAGTCGTCCCATGCCTACATCCCCGGTTTGGCGTTGTTGGCACGCTCGGAGCTGGGGCTGCCCACTCCGGTCACCGTGATCTTGCTGAACCGTTCGCTGATGCGCTGGCTGCTGGCACAACGGGACAGCGTAGGCGACGCCGATGCCTCGGTTGTCGACCTGATTCAACAGTTCACTGCGTTGCGAGAGGTGGGCTGGGACGGACCGCTCGCGGCATTCTGGGCCCGCTACGCGGTCCTGGCCAATGACCCCGATGTGGCTCGCCACTGGGCGGATGCCGACACGGTCAGCGCGCTCATGGCCTGGCCCGCGCCGATCAACGAGCAGACGCCCATGCTGTTCGTATTGACGCGTGGAAAATGCTCGATGCGCATGCAAGTCGAAGGACAGAGCGCCGTGACCTTGCATGCGCTGGATTTGTTCGAGCACCTCTGCGGGCGTGCCTTGCAAATCCTCGACCGCTGAGGGTCGGCAGCTTGCGTCAGCTGCCGCGGGTGATCGGCATCTCCACATCGGTCTTCACCGCCATGTGCTTGGCCAGTTCCAGCTTGGCGATGGACTGACGGTGCACCTCGTCCGGGCCGTCGGCCAGGCGCAGCGTGCGCTGACCGGCGTAGCTGTAGGCGAGCGGGAAATCGTCGCTGACGCCACCGCCGCCGTGGGCCTGGATGGCCATGTCGATGATGTCGCAGGCCATGTTGGGCGCCACCACCTTGATCATCGCGATCTCGGCCTTGGCCACCTTGTTGCCCACGGTGTCCATCATGTAGGCCGCCTTGAGCGTGAGCAGGCGGGCCATCTCGATGCGGCAGCGCGCGTCGGCGATGCGCTCGTGCCAGACAGATTGCGCCGAGACCGGCTTGCCGAAGGCCACGCGGCTGTTGCAGCCGCTGGCACATGAGCTCCAGCGCGCGTTCGGCCGCGCCGATGGAGCGCATGCAGTGGTGGATGCGGCCCGGGCCGAGGCGGCCCTGGGCGATCTCGAAGCCACGGCCTTCGCCGAGCAGCAGATTGCCCACCGGCACGCGCACGTTCTTCAGCCGCACTTCCATGTGGCCGTGCGGCGCGTCGTCGTAGCCGAACACCGACAGCGGGCGCACCACCTCGATGCCCGGGGTGTCGGCGGGCACCACGATCATCGACTGCTGTGAGTGGCGCGGCGCGTCGGGGTCGGTCTTGCCCATCACGATGTAGACCGCGCAGCGCGGGTCGCCGGCGCCGGAGGACCACCACTTGCGTGCCGTTGATCACGTACTCGTCACCGTCGCGCTCGATGCTGCACTGGATGTTGGTGGCGTCCGACGAGGCCACGGCCGGCTCGGTCATCAGGAAGGCCGAGCGGATCTCGCCGCGCAGCAGCGGCTCCAGCCAGCGGTCCTTGATGCTCTTCGCTGGCGTAGCGCTCCAGCGTTTCCATGTTGCCGGTGTCGGGCGCCGAGCAGTTGAAGATCTCGGCCGCGAACGGCACCCGGCCCATGATCTCGCACAGCGGGGCGTATTCCAGGTTGGTCAGGCCCTCGGGCGCGCGGGCGCTGCTGGGCAGGAACAGGTTCCACAGGCCGGCGGCGCGAGCCTTGGGTTTGAGTTCCTCGACGATTTTGGTGGGAATCCACGCATTGCCGTTTTTGCGGTTCTCGGCAATTTCCGCGTAGAAGCGCGCTTCGTTCGGGTAGATGTGCTCATCCATGAAGGCGAGCAGGCGCTCGCGCATGGCCTTGACTTTGTCGGTGTAGTCGAATTGCATGGGGTCTCCTTGGTGTGTCTGGGGTTGGGGCGGTCAGGCCTGGCTGGCGAAGCGCCACGCCATCTCGGCCAGCGGCCGGGCGCCCGCGGCGGATGAAACCGCCTGCGCGCTGGAAGCGGTGCCCATCTCGACCCGCTTGGCAATGCCTTGCAGGATGGCCGCGAGGCGGAACAGGTTGTAGGCGAGGTAAAAATTCCAGTCGGCCTGCAGCTGCTCGGGCGTCGCAAAGCCGGTGCGTTCGCAGTAGCGGGCGATGTACTCGGCCTCGGTCGGGATGCCGAGGGCGGCCACGTCCAGGCCGCCGATGCCGCGAAACGCGCCCGGCGGGATGTGCCAGGCCATGCAGTGGTAGCTGAAGTCGGCCAGCGGGTGGCCGAGCGTGGACAGTTCCCAGTCCAGCACCGCCAGCACGCGCGGCTCGGTGGGGTGGAACATGAGGTTGTCCAGGCGGTAGTCGCCGTGCACCACCGACACCAACGAGGGGTCGCGCGCCATGGCCGGGATGTTCTGCGGCAGCCAGTCCATCAGCCGGTCCATTTCGGGGATGGGCTGGGTGATGGACGCCACGTACTGTTTGGACCAGCGTCCGATCTGACGCTCGAAGTAGTTGCCTGGTTTGCCGTAGCTCTCCAGGCCCACGGCGGCGGGATCGACCTTGTGCAGCGCAGCGAGCACACGGTTCATCTCGTCGTACACCGCGCCGCGTTGCGGTTTCTCGAGTGCGGGCAGGGACTGATCCCACATCACGCGGCCGTTGACGCACTCCATGATGTAGAAAGCGCGGCCGATCACGGATTCGTCTTCGCACAGGGCCAGCATGTTCGCCACCGGCACCCCGGTGCCATGCAACGCGCTCATGACGCGGAACTCGCGCTCGATCGCGTGGGCCGAGGGCAGCAGCTTGGCCACCGGGCCCGGTTTGGCGCGCATCACATACGCGGTGGACGGCGTGATGAGCTTGTAGGTCGGGTTGGACTGCCCGCCTTTGAACATCTCTACTTGCAGCGGGCCTGCGAAGCCCGGCCACGTGGGCCTTGAGCCAGGCCTCGAGCGCGGACAAGTCGACCTGGCTGCTGGTCAGAAACCGGGCGGGTGCCGGTGAAATTCTGTTGATCGCTCATGCCGTACCGGTGGTCAGTGGGCGGGCAGCGCCGCCTGAGGTGTTCAGGATTCGGCCTCTGAAATACGCATCAGCATGTCGCGGTTGCGCACCACGAGACCACCCGGCTCGATGCGGATCGCGTCCTCGCGTTCCATGGATTTGAGTTCCTGGTTGACCCGCTGGCGCGAGGCGCCGAGCAGTTGCGCCAGCTCTTCCTGTGCCAGTTGCAGCCCAATGCGCATCTCGTTGCCGTCGTTCAGGCAGGGCACGCCGTAGCTGCGCACCAGGTGCAGCAGCTGCTTGGCCAGGCGCGCGCGAAGCGGCAGCGTGTTGAGGTCTTCCACCAGGCCAAACAGGGTGCGGATGCGCCGCGCCTGCAGGCGCATCAGCGCTTCGTAGAGCTCGACGTGGGTGTTGAGGATCTTCTGGAAATCGTTGCGGGCCACGCAGAGCAGGGTGGTGGCGCCGTGGGCATAGGCGTCGTGAGTGCGCTGATCGCCGTCGAACATCGCCACATCGCCAAACCACACGCCCGGCTCCACATAGGTCAGCGTGATCTGCTTGCCCGAGAGGGAGGTCGAGCTCACGCGCACCGCGCCCTTGGCCACCGCCGTCCACTCGGTGGGCGGGTCGCCGCGGGCAACGATGAGATCGCTGTCCTTGAATCGCTTGACGTAGGCGCATCGCAGGATGTCGTGTCGAAGGGAGGGGGAAAGATTGCTGAACCAGCGACCACTGTTGATCGCCTCGCGTTCTTCCATTGTCAGAATCGGTTCGTCCATGGTCTGTCTTTTGAGTGACTGAGAGAGAGTCCATTGTCGCCACAGGGACGAGCGGTGCCCATCGGGGCTTGCGAGCGGTCGTGTCGCGCGTGCGTCGCGAACGCGATGTTCGGCCGTGGGTTCAGCGGTACTGAGCCTGGCGTTTGCCCAGGAACGCAGCGATGCCTTCACCGCCGTTGGCGTGGTGGAGGTTGCGCACGAAGTGGTCGCGCTCCAGCCCGAGCTGTTGGTGCAGCGAGGCGTGTGGTGCTTCGTTGGCCAGCTCCTTGATGCTGGCCAAAGCGTTGGGCGCGCGCGCATTGAGTCGTCGTGCACAGCGCCAGCGCATCGTCCAGCGCCGCACCTTCGGCGCTCACCGCGTTGATCACACCCAGCTGCTGCAGGCGCGCGGCATCGACCCTGTCGCCAAGCATGAGCAGCTGCATGCTGGTGGCGCGCGGCAGCGCGTGCATCAGGCTCCAGCTGGCACCGCCATCGGGCGACAAGGCCACGTTGCTGTAGGCCATGACAAACACGCTGTTCTGAGCGGCCACGATGAAGTCGCAGGCCAGCGCGAGCGAAAAGCCTGCGCCGGCGCACGAGCCCTCTACCGCCGCAATCACCGGTTTGGGAAAGCTGCGGATGGTCTCGATCCAGTTGTGCAGACCTTCGATGCTCTGTGCTTGCACTCGAGGTGGGTTGCTGGCGATTGGCCTGCAGGCGCTGCAGGTTGCCACCGGCGCAGAAATGGGCGCCTTCGCCCGTGATCACCACGCTGCGTACCTCGGGGCTGCCCTCGGCGACGTTGAGCGCTTCCACGCCGGCAGCGTAGATATCGGGGCCCAGCGCGTTGCGGTGATCTGGGTTGCTGATGGTCAGCACCATGGTCTGGCCATGGCTGTGGCTCTTGAGGCTGGCGGTCATGTGCCTCCTCCTGCATCAGGCTCAGCCCGAGCGCACCGCGGCGCCGCAGCCAGGGCGAAGGGCGGTAACGCGGGTCGCCATAGACGGTTTGCATGTTGAACAGAATCTCCAGCACATTGGTTGGTCCGATGCGGTCGCCCATGGCCAGCGGCCCCATCGGGTAGCCCAGACCGAGGGTGACCGCAATCTCCAGGTCGGCTCGGGCGTGCACACACCTTGCTGGCACATGTCGGTCGCGATGTTGACGATGGTCGCCACCACGCGCTGGGTCACGAAGCCGCCGCTGTCGCGGATCACGCTCACGGCCTTGCCGTCACTGGCGAACAGCGCGTGGGCGGCGTCGCGCATGTCGCGGCGGGTGGCCGGGTTGGTGGCGAGGACCCGGCGGCGGGTCGCCTTGTCGTCCAGCATCATGTCGATGCCGACGGTGCGCGCCGGGTCCAGGCGCTCGACCGCGGCCAGCGTGGTCACGTCAAGGCCCAGTGGCGCCACCAGAATCAGCGCCGTGCTGGACGGCGCTGGCCCGGTTTCGATGTGCGCCCCCAGGTCCTTGAGCAGCTGGTACAGCTCGACGCGCCGCGCCGCCTTGGGCGACACCCAGACCGGCGGCAGCGTCGACGACCTCGGGCACAGCAGGCTCGGCGGGTACCTGTGCCACGCCTTGCGCGTAGTCGTAAAAACCGTCGCCCACCTTTTTGCCCAGCACGCCGCCGGCCAGCCGCTGCGCGGTGATCACGCTGGGCCGGTAGCGCGGTTCCTCGAAATACTGGTGGTAGATCGATTCCATGACCGGGTGCGACACATCGAGCGCCGTCAGGTCCATCAGCTCAAACGGGCCGAGGCGAAAACCCATCTGGTCCTTGAGGATGCGGTCGATGGTGGCGAAATCGGTCACACGCTCACCGACAAGACGCAGTGCTTCGGTACCGTAGCCGCGGCCAGCGTGATTGACGATAAAGCCCGGTGTGTCTTGTGCCGATACCGGGGTATGACCAAATTGCCGTGTGTACGCCGTGAGTTGCTCGCAGACCTGCGCCCCGGTGCGCAGCCCGGCGATCACCTCAACCACGCGCATCAGTGGCACCGGGTTGAAAAAGTGGTAGCCCGCCAACTGCTGAGGCCGCTGCAGCTGGGCAGCGATCGCCGTGACCGACAGAGAAGAGGTGTTGGTGGCCAGCACCGCCTCGGGTCGAACGATGGCTTCCAGCTCGGCAAACAGCTGGCGTTTCACGTCAAGCCGTTCCACCACCGCCTCAATCACCAGATCGCAGGGCGAAAGATCGGCCAGGCTGTTGACGGCACGGACCCGCGCCAGGCAGCTCGCCGCATCGCTGGCATCGAGCTTGCCCTTGCTCACGAGGGTCTGCCAGGTGGTCTGCAAACTGCTGCGCGCAGTCTCTGCTGCGCCCGGTTGGGTGTCGAACATCAGCACGGTGCTACCGGCCTGGGCTGCCATCTGAGCGATGCCCCGGCCCATGGCTCCGGTGCCAACGAGGCCTGTTGTGTGGAATATGACTGGCATAAGCGTGATTTGAAGCGTGGGAAGCGGGCAGGACCTATGACAAAATATTCAGTCAATGCAAACAAAGGTCCCTAACGTGCGCCAACTCTGGATAGGCAGCATTTTGCTATCAACTGCATTGAGCAGCTCGGCGATCACTTTGGGACGCTACAGCGGAGCCGGTGTGCTCGGCCGTCCGCTCGACATCCGGGTTCAGGCGATGCTCGCGCCGGGTGAGGAGTCTGGCGACATTTGCGTCAGCGCCGATGTGTTGTACGGGGAAACCAAGTTGTCCCCAGGCGCAGTGCGCACCACCTTGCAGCGCGCCACGCCAGACGCGCAGGCTTCTGTGCGCGTTCAGGCGTCTGTTCCCATCGACGAACCGGTTGTGACCGTGTTCGTGCGCGCTGGCTGCACCGCCCCGTTTACCCGGCGCTATGTGTTGCTGGCCGATCCCGTGAGCGAGCCAGCGCGCACTCCGTCTGCCGCAACATCTGGTGTGGGAACGGCCTTGCCTGGTGCAGCCAGCGTGCCACAGCTGCCCACCTTGTCTGCCCCCGGCAATGACGCGGCGCCTTCCGCTGCCGCACGCCCTTCGATTCCAGGCCGCGATACCGCAAGCTCTGCCGCCGCAGCACCTCGCAGCGTGGAAAGGCCTGCTGTCACCCGACCCAGACCTCCCGCGCGTCCACCGGCCACCAGGGAGAGCAGCGTCGTGCGCAAGCCTGTGGCTCCCGCACCATCTGCGCCGCGACTGGAGCTCGACGCGATCGATCTCAGTCTGGCCATCGAGCGAGATCCAGTGCTCAAACTGTCGCCCAGTCTGTTGAGCGAACCCGCCACCTCCGAAGATGCGCGGGCCGCGGCAGGGCGCCTTTGGCGTGCCATCAATGCGTCGCCTGAAGACATCCTGCGTGACGCCGACAAGCTCGATGCATTGAGCGCCGAGGTCGCAGGCTTGCGCGAATCGCAAACCAGCAGCCAGGCCACGATCAGCGAGCTCTCGTCTCGACTGGAGCAGTCGCGACAGTGGCAGTGGCTGGTGTACGCACTGGGCGCCTTGCTGGCGCTCGCGTTGCTGGCCTTGCTGTGGCTCTGGCGCCAGCAGAAGCTGCGCCCGCGGTTTGCCGACGACAAGGCCTGGTGGGCGCAGGAAGGATCGGAAAAGGTTTCAGCGAAAGCACCGCTCCAACCGTCCAGCGCCGCTGCCACACCCACACCCGATCTGGATCTCGACCTCAGTCTGGCGCAGGACGCCAGACCCTCCAGGCTGCGGCCGCTTTCGCGTTCCGCCGACCTCGATCACAGCATCCCGCCGGACGATGACGACAGCACACCGGTGCCGCTGGAAGCCGAACGGGCTGAATTCGCCCCGAGCCAGGCCGCATCCCGATCGGTGGCCACCGAAGAGCTGTTTGACGTTCAGCAGCAGGCCGATTTTTTCATCTCCCTGGGTGAGGACGAGCAGGCGATCAAGGTGCTCCGCGACCATGTTGACGAGAGTCTGGTGCCGAGCCCGCTGGCTTACCTCGATCTGCTCAAGATCTATCACCGGCTGAATCGCCCAGATGCCTACGAGGCGCTGCGCGCCGATTTCAACCGCAGGTTCAATGCCGGTGCGCCGGCATTCGGGCAGTTCAGTGACGAGGGTCGAGGCCTTGAGTCGTACGAGCGCGCCCTGGCCCGCATCCAGGCCTTGTGGCCCGAGCCACGCGTGCTCGACGTCATCGAACAATCCATCTTCCGCGAAGAAGACGATCCGCAGGCCGAGGTGTTCGATCTGGAAGCCTACCGCGAGCTGCTGCTGCTCTACTCGATGGCCAAGGAGATGATCCAGCGGCAGGCGATCGACTCGAAGCTGCCCAGAGACTTCGAAAGCACCAAGGTGCAGGCGCTCAAAGCGACCGTGCGCCGCGGTGGCGTGTCGGTGGGCGATCCCGCCTTCGGTGGCAACACACTCCCGATGGAGCAGCAGCCCCCGTCATCGCCCAACCTCGGGCTGGATGTGAACCTGGACGATCTCTCCGAGTTCTCCGCCTTTGAAGCCTCGCTGCCCGACGTGGACATCCCGGTGGAGCCCACCTCTCAGCCCGTGCGCCGGGATGCGCCAGTCGACAGGAACAGCAACATGATCGACTTCCAGGTGCTGGACTTCACGCCGCCAGATGAAGACTTGCCGGCAGCATCGCCAGGCGACAAAAAACGCTGACGTTTCCCAGGAATCTGCCGCTCAAGGCCGGTCTAGGCGCCGTTGCGCCAGCCCGGTGATCTGGTGCTTCAGCGGCGCACCTGAAGTGCGCCCGGATTCACGATGTTGGTGGGTGTTCCCTTGATGAAATTCACCACGTTGTCGAAGGCCGCTGAAAAATAGGATTCATAGCTGTCCTGCTCGACGTAGCCGATGTGCGGCGTGCAGATGCAGTTCTCCAGGCGCAGCAGCGCATGGCCTTGCAGGATTGGCTCCGACTCAAAAACATCGACTGCTGCGATGCCAGGCCGTCCTCGGTTCAGCGCTGCCAGCAGCGCTTCAGGCTGAATGACCTCGGCGCGAGAGGTGTTGACCAGCAGCGCGGTCGGTTTCATTCGAGAGAGATCCTCCAGCGTGACGCAGCCCATGCTGCTTTCCCCGAGCCGCAGATGCAGGGTAAGTACATCGGCAGACTCGAAGAATCCCGCCTTGCTCGTGGCGACGTCGAAACCATCGGCTGCAGCGCGCGCGCGCGCGGCCTCGCTGCCCCAGATCACCACCCGCATACCAAATGCGCGCCCATAGCCGGCCACCAGTTGCCCGATGCGGCCGTAACTCCAGATTCCCAGCGTCTTGCCGCGCAGCACCATCCCGACGCCGAAGTTGGCGGGCATGGAGGCTGCCTTCAAGCCCGCTTGCTGCCAGGCGCCGTGCTTGAGGTTGGCCACGTACTGGGGGATGCGGCGCATGGCCGCCATGATGAGTGCCCAGGTGAGTTCAGCGGTCGAATACGGAGAGCCCACCCCCTCGGCCACCGCAATGCCCCGCTCGGTACACGCGCTGACATCCAGGTGGGCGCCGACCTTGCCGGTTTGCGCGATCAGCTTGAGGCGTGGCAGCTTGGCGATGAGCTGTGCGTTGATATGGGTACGTTCCCGGTTCAACACCAGCACATCGGCATCTTTCAAGCGCACCGACAACTGGCCCACGCCCTTCACGGTGTTGGTGAAAACCTTGGCAGGGTAGGGCTCGAGCTTGGCGGCGCAGGGCAGCTTGCGCACAGCGTCCTGGTAGTCGTCGAGAATCACAATATTCATGCGCACCATTGTGCCCGTACGGTCTGGCGCCAAACGGCAGCAGGATCAGGCAGCACGGCCCAAGCTCCGAGTGGTCAGGCCAGATCAGGCCCTGCGCGCAAGGGCCTGAGCGCCCAGATCAGCCGGGCTCAGAGGCCTGGCGCGCGCTGCTGTTGCTCGATCGCCACCAGCCGATCGAGCTCGGCGCACACGTCGTGGATGCGCCCAGCAATGACCACCCGGCTGTCAATGCCCCAAGGCTCGGTGCTGCCACCGCGTCGCACGGTGCTCGTGGCGGGAGTCACGGCAAGCAACGGACGAACCCGTTTGGCAGTTGGCGCCGGTCTTTCGGTGCGCAATGGTCCGCGGCGCCCTAGCCAGCCGGCGCGCATGAAACGCTGCAACGCCTGCGGCTGTGCTCGCCGGGCTGGCGCTTCGCTGCGCTGCGGCAGCCAGTTGTCGATGATCAGCAGGGGCGCGCGCCAGGTGCTGGTGTTGAAAAGGATTCCCATGTGAAACTCCAAAATGAGGGGTTGGACACAGGCAGGATTGCCAAAAAATTCGCCACCGCAGGGATGAATCGAACGACGGAATCGCCGGCTCGATCAAACGCCCGCCACCTGCGGAGGCGACAGATCCGTTGCCAGATCAGATGGAGAAACTGTTGCGGATCAGGCCGACCGCCAGCCCTTCGATCTCGAATGGCTCACCCGGCTCGACCACGATGGTTTTGAAATCGGGGTTTTCGGCGCGCAGCTCGATGCGATCGGGCTGGCGCATGAAGCGTTTGACGGTCACGTCTTCGCCCAGGCGAGCCACCACGATCTGACCGTTTTTGGCCTCTCTGGCCGACTGAACCGCGAGCAAGTCGCCATCCAGAATGCCGACGTCACGCATCGACATGCCGCGCACCTTGAGCAGGTAATCTGGCGTGCGCTGGAACAGGCCGCGCTCCAGCTGATAGGTTTGCTCCACATGCTCCTGCGCCAGGATGGGCGAGCCGGCCGCCACGCGGCCAATCAGCGGCAGCATCAACTGCGACAAGCCGGGGAGCGGCAAGGTAAGCTGACGGGCCCGCTCGGCGTTGATCGATTGCAGGTCTGCGCGGCGCAGGCGAATACCGCGCGAGGTGCCGCTCACCAGCTCGATCACGCCTTTGCGGGCCAGGGCCTGCAGATGTTCTTCGGCGGCGTTGGCGGACTTGAAACCCAGCTCGCCAGCGATCTCTGCCCGGGTTGGCGGCGCACCGGTGCGGGCAATGGCGGTCTGGATCAGTTCCAGAATCTGTTGCTGTCGCGCGGTGAGCTTGGGAGCGTTGTGGTTCGAATCGTTCATGTTGGCCTTGTGTAGAGCTGTCTGTCTATCCAGTGCCTGTATTTTTAACCAGCTTGAAGGAATTGGCAAGTGAATCAGAGCACAAGGGGTTCTGAAGGCGAGCGCGTCACCGTGGTGTTGGCCACTGGGGGCACCATCGCCGGGCGTGCGGCGAATGCCGATGACCATGTGGGCTACGTCGCCGGCCAGGTGGCGGTGCAGGATCTGCTGGCTGCTGTGCCAGGTCTCCGTGGCCTGCCGCTGGAGAGCGACCAGGTGGCGCAGATCGACAGCAAGGACATGGCGTTGCCGGTCTGGCAGGCGTTGGTGCGGCGTCTGGTGCATCACCTCGCGCGGCCTGAGGTGGGCTCGATCGTGATCACCCATGGCACCGACACGCTGGAAGAGTCGGCGTACCTGCTGCAGGTCTTGTTGCAACCCCTCAAGCCGGTCGTGCTCACCTGCGCCATGCGCCCGGCCACCGCGCTGATGGCCGATGGGCCCCAAAATCTGCGCGATGCGTTGGTGCTGGCGCGTCATCCGGGCGCAACCGGGGTGCTGGTGGCTTGTGCAGGGCAGGTGTTTTCCGCCCGGGCGGTGACCAAGGTGCACACCCACCGCCTGGATGCGTTCGATGGCGGAGAAGCCGGAGCGCTCGCCGTGATAGAAAACGGTGCCGTGCGCCCGCTGCACCCTTGGCCTGCAGGCAGTGCGGCGGGTTTGACGCTTGCCGCTGGGGCTGTTGAGCGGTTTCTCGCGGCCTCGGCCTTGCCGCGCGTGGAGATGCTCACCAGCCACGCCGATGCCGACGGTGACATGGTGCAGGCTTTGCTCGCTCACCGGGGTCAGCGGCCGCTGCGGGGCATTGTGATCGCTGGTACCGGCAACGGGTCGGTGCACGAGCGGCTGGCCGCTGCCTTGGAAGCGGCGCAGGCCCAGGGCATCCGGGTGGTTCGAACCAGCCGCTGCGTGCGTGGCGAAGTGTTGGCGAAGCCCGGTCACCAACTGCCGCAGATCAGCCCGTTGTCTGCGGTGAAGGCCCGGCTGGCGCTGGCCCTCGAGTTGCTGGGCGATTGAATGCTGGCCGCGCTGGGTGCCCACCCATGGGCCTATCCCATGCTGGAGACAGGGCACCTGCTGGGTGTGGGTCTGCTGCTGGGCAACCTCGCACTGCTGGAATTGCGCGTGTTTGGCTGGGGTGCTGCCTTGCCGATTCAACCGCTTGCCCGCTTGAGCCTGGGCCTTGTGTTGACCGGCTTTTGCCTGGCGGCCATCACGGGCCTGCTCATGTTTGGTACCCAGCCACAGGAACTGTTGGCCAACCGCGTGTTCACAGTGAAGATGGGCTTGCTGATGCTGGCGGGTTGCAACGCGGCCTGGTTTCATGCCCGCCAGTCGCTGCAGCGCCTTGATCGCCTGGCCAAGCTGTCGATGTGTGTATCTGCGGTGCTCTGGCTGCTGGTGCTGACCTGCGGCCGGTGGATCGGCTATGTGTAGACGATGAATCTGAACAGGAGCAAATCATGCAAAGACGACAAATGATGCAAGCCGGTGGAGCGCTCGCGCTGGGCGGCGTGCTGAACCCCGCGTTCGCACACCACGGCTGGAGCAGTTTCGACCAGAGCCGTCCGATCTACCTTGAAGGGCGGGCGGTGTCGGTGGCGTGGCGAAATCCGCACGCCGAACTCGTGCTCGAAATTCCGCCAGGGCTCAGTCTGCCCCCCGACCTGGCGGGTCGGGCGCTACCGGCTCAAACCGCTGCCGTTGACGGACCAGCGCTGCTTGCCAAGGCGGTGGTGCCGACGCGCCCTGACCGGCGCTGGGAGGTGGAGCTCGCGCCCATGTTCCGGCTGGGCCTGTGGCAGGTGCCCGAGATCCGGGTGGGCCAGGCGCTGTCCATGGTGGGCTTTACCTTCATCGGTGAAAAGGGCGATCCGGTGCTGCGGGTCGAATACCTGTTTCTGGACGGCAAGGCCTACGGTTTGCGTTCCAGCCCTGCTTGAAAGCGCCGTGCCCGTGCGCCTCTGACACGCGAAAAAAAGCCCGACACCGGCCGGGCTTGACGCAGCGTGCATGCGGCGGGTCAGTTCGACAGTGCCTCGAAGGCGCGCGCCGTGATGGCCTCAACCGAGCCAGTGCCGCTGATGGCCCGGTATTTCGGCGCAGCATCGGGCGCCGATTTGGCCCACTGGCTGTAGTAGTCCACCAGTGGGCGGGTCTGGGCGCTGTAGACGTCCAGCCGCTTTTTGACGGTTTCTTCCTTGTCGTCCTCGCGCTGGATCAGCGGCTCACCGGTGACGTCGTCCTGGCCGCTCACCTTGGGCGGGTTGAATTTGACGTGGTAGGTGCGGCCAGACGCCGGATGCGAGCGGCGCCCGCTCATGCGTTCGATGATGGCGTCAAACGGCACATCGATTTCCAGCACGTAATCGAGTTTCACACCGGCGGCTTTCATGGCATCGGCCTGCGGGATGGTGCGGGGGAAACCGTCGAACAGGAAGCCGTTGGCGCAGTCGGCCTGGGCGATGCGCTCCTTCACCAGGTTGATGATCAGGTCGTCGCTCACCAGCCCACCCGATTCCATGACGCCCTTGGCCTGCAGGCCCAGCGGCGTGCCTGCCTTGACCGCAGCGCGCAGCATGTCACCGGTTGAAATTTGTGGGATGCCGTACTTCTGGCAGATGAAGGTGGCCTGTGTGCCTTTGCCGGCGCCGGGGGCGCCCAACAGAATCAGTCGCATTGCTGTCCTTGATAGGGTGTTTTGGTCAGTGGCGGTCTGTCTCGAACAGCCACCCCCCGGAAGAGGCCCCGGGGGTATCGAGCGCGAGGATAGCACGCACTTTCCTGCCCTCTGCTTACAGCGAGCAAGCTCGCTTAAAGCCCCTCAAACGGTGCCGAACACGCGGCGTACCCGCGCCAAATCTTCGGCTGTGTCAACCCCAGTGCCGGGCGCCTGGGCGCTGATGTGCACCGCAATGCGCTCGCCGTGCCACAACACGCGCAGTTGCTCCAGCGATTCGGTGCGCTCCAGCGGCGAATGCGCCAGCGTGGGAAATCGCCGCAAAAACCCTGCCCGGTAGGCGTAAAGGCCGATGTGGCGCAGCGGTGCTGGCGAGGGCAGGGTGTTTTGCGCCGAAAGCTCTACCATGCCGTCGCGCCACCAGGCGATCGGGGCTCGGCTGAAATAGAGCGCGGTGCCGGCGGCGGTCGAGCACCACCTTGACCACATTGGGGTTGAGAAAGTCGGCCATGGCATCGATGGCGTGCGCAGCGGTGCTCATCACGCAGTCGGGTCGGGCTTGCAGTTCGGCCGCCACGGCGCCAACCAGGGCTGGCTCGATCAGCGGCTCGTCGCCCTGCAGGTTGACCACCAGCGCGTCATCGGCCAGCCCGAGCAGATCGCAGGCCTCGGCCAGCCTGTCGCTGCCACAGCTGTGATCGACCCGGGTGAGCACGGTGGGGATGCCGTGGGCCTCGCAGGCCTGCACGATGCGATCGTCGTCTGCCGCCACCACGCACCGGGTCGCGCCGCTCTGGCGCGCCCGCTGCGCCACCCGCACCACCATCGGGATGCCGGCGATGTCGGCCAGCGGTTTGTTGGGCAGTCGGGTGGAGGCCAGCCGCGCCGGTATCAGCACGGTGAAGGCGGGAGCCTCCCCCGCGACGTCGGTCTGGTTCATGCCGCTGGAGGTTGCGGCGGGGCCGGGGGTCGCTCGGCCTCTTCGTCGCTGATGGTGCGGGCTTCGTGCTCCAGCAGGATGGGGATGCCATCACGCACCGGGTAGGCCAGCCGGGCGCTGCGCGACAGCAGCTCTTGCCGCTCGCGCAGGTAGATCAACGGGCCCTTGGTGACCGGGCAGACCAGCAGTTCAAGCAGTTTGGTGTCCATGGCGCGATGATAGTGCGCATGTGCCCAATCGCTGATCGCTTGAGGCTATCTGAGCGGGATCAGCGCCGTGTCCACCGCAGCGAAAAAGCCAGGTTCTGGCTGCAGCTCCAATGGCGCCACCCAGACTCTCTGACGCAGCGCCGGCGCCTCACGGACCAGCAAGGCGCTCAGTTTGACAGCGTCTTTTTCGGTGCAGATCACCAGTCCGTTCAGGCGTGAAAGACGATCGCGGTAGGACGCCTCATCGGCATGGTCGTGCAGCGGCGCTTCTTCTGCCACGGTCAGGCCTCGCTCGCGCAGCATGCCGAAGAAAGCGCTCGGGCGGGCGATGCCCGCGAGCGCTGTCAGCGGCTGGTCGCGCAGTGAGGTGAGCGCCGCGCGCGCACCGGCCAGGTTGTAAATTTCGTCGGCCAGGCGGCGCCGGGCGCCAAATTTCGGGATGCCATCGGTCGCGAGCTCGATCGCTGGTGCATCTTCTCGGCGCTGCACCAGCAACAGGTCTGGCCGGTGGCGGTTGCCGGTTGACGGTGGCCATGGTTCCCGCAGCAGGCCGGCCGGCAGCAGCCAGCCGTTGCCGATGCCGCGCTCGTCGAACACCGCAATCGACAGGTCGCGCCCGAGGGCGAGATGTTGCAGGCCGTCGTCACACACGATCAGGTTCACAGCCGGGTGCCGTTCCAGCAGGGCGCGCCCCGCTTCGGCGCGCTGGCGCGCGACACACACCGGCGCGCCAGTGGCCTGGTGGATCAGCAGGGGTTCGTCACCCGCCTCGGCGGGAGGGGTGGCGCTGTCCACAAGCACGAGCGCATCGCTGGTGCGGCCGTAACCGCGCGACACCACGCCGGGCCGCCAGCCCTGGCGCTGAAGGTGCTGCACAAGCGCGATCACGGTCGGTGTTTTGCCCGCGCCGCCAGCGACCACGTTGCCGACCACGATCACCGGCACCGGTGGCCGCTCGGTGCGCAGCCAGCCTTGTGAGTAGCCCCAGCGGCGCGCGGCGTTGAGGGCGGCAAACAGCTGCGACACCGGCCACAGCAGCCGCGCGGGCAAGCCCTTTTGCTGCGCCCAGACCTGCCAGCGGGCTTCGCGCCGGGCCCGCGCTGGCTGCGGCGAGCCGTTCATGGCGTCACGGTGAAAGCAATCGGCAGATGCGTCGCGGCCTCAGGGCCGGCCGCTGCCACCCGGTTGCTGGGTGGCAAAGGTGATCTGCACCAGGCCGGCGCGGCGCGCCGCGTCCATCACGTTGATCACCGACTGGTGGGTGGCGGTGGCATCGGCGCTGATGATCACCACCATTTCCCGGTTGTCTTGTGCCGCATCGGCCAGCGCGCGCGTGAGCTGTTCCACGCTGACACCGTCAAGCACGGTCTGGTTGATGGCGTAGCGGCCGTCGCTGCCCACGGCCACGATCACCTCTTTCGGGTTCTGGCGCTGCGCCTCGGCGTCGGCCACCGGCAGGTTCACCTTGAGCTCGGTGAACTTGCTGTAGGTGGTGGTGAGCATCAAAAAGATGAGCACCACCAACAGAATGTCGATGAACGGGATCAGGTTGATCTCGGGCTCGTCGCGGCTGCCGGGGCGAAAGTTCATGGAGGCTCCGAAGGGCGGGCGATGGCGTTACTTGCGCAGGCTCATCAGGTGGCGCGCGAAGCGGTCGGCTGCCAGCTCCATGGTCAGCAGGTAACCGTCGACCTGGGAGCGGAAGTAGCGCCAGAAGATCAGCGCCGGAATCGCGATCATCAAACCGAAAGCGGTGTTGTACAGCGCAATCGAGATGCCGCGCGCGAGTTGCTCCGGGTTGCCACCACCCACGGCTCCACCCATGCCGCCGGCGCTGCCTTGCGAGGCAAAAATTTCGATCATGCCGATCACCGTGCCCAGCAGCCCGAGCAGCGGTGCCGCCGAGGCGATGGTGGCCAGCGCGCCAAGGTAGCGTTGCAGCGTCGCTGCGGCCTGGCGCCCCGCGCCTTCCAGTGCGGCGCGCAGGTCCTGCTCAGTGGCGCGCGGGTTGCTGTTGAGGGTGCGAAAGCCGCTGGCCAGCACCGCTCCCAGCGCCGAGTTCTGCTCCAGCTGGGTCACCACGTCTGGCCCGGGCACGCCATTGCGCGACACCATGATGGCCTCGTCGAGCAGTTTGGGCGGCACGATCTTGGTGGATTTGAGGCTGATGAAGCGCTCGATGACCAGGGCCAGACCGAGCACCGAGCACGCGATCAGGGGCCAGATCGGCCAGCCGGCCGCTTGTATGATGGAAAACAAAACAGGGCTCCAGGCAAAAAGAGGCGTTGGGCAATGGGGAATTATGGCGCAGGCCTTGGCGCCTGCCCCGTCCGCCCTTCCGGTGCATGGCGCCGGTTGCCCGCTGGCCGGTATGCACAGATTCTGTGGATAACTTTGTGAAAAACCCCGCCGAGCCTCGCCGCCAGCCAGCGCCAATGCTGCATTTCGACAGATCGATGACAAAACAGGCAGCACAAATGGCTTTGAAATCAACCGCTTGGCCGCCAGCTGGTGAGTTGCTGCGGGCCAGCGTACCGGCAGCCAGCGTTGATGCGGCCTGTGGACACATTTGGCCCGGGAGCGCCCGTGGTTGACGCTTTTTCCAACGCCGGGCCGATCGATAGCGCCCGGGTGTGGGCAGTTGGCCCGCTCATGCGCGCCATCGCCGACACCCTGGCCGCGCGGTTCAACCCGGTCACGGTGCGAGGCGAACTGTCGGGGTTTTCACGCGCGACCAGCGGCCACTGTTATTTTTCGCTCAAGGACGACAGCGGCCAGGTGCGCTGTGCCCTGTTTCGCCGCTCGGCGGACCAGCTCAGCTTCGCGCCACGCGACGGCCAACTGGTGGAAGCCCAGGGCAAGCTCGACGTTTATGGCCCGCGCGGTGACTTGCAGCTGATCGTGGAGCGGCTCAAGCCGGCCGGGCAGGGTGCGCTGTTCGAGCAGTTCCTGCGCCTCAAGGCGCAGCTGGAGGCGGAGGGCCTGTTCGACGCCGAGCGCAAACGCGCCTTGCCGGCGCAGCCGCGCGGCATTGCCGTGGTGACCTCGCTGGGCGCTGCGGCGCTGCGGGACGTGGCCACCGCGCTGCGCCGCCGCGTGCCCCACCTGCCGGTGCGCATCTACCCGGCCTCGGTGCAGGGCGCTACAGGCGCCCGGTGAAATTTGTACCGCGCTCCAGCGGGCCTATGACGACTTCAACGCCGGCGGCCCGTGCGACCTGTTGCTGCTGGTGCGCGGTGGTGGTTCGCTGGAAGACCTGTGGTCGTTCAACGACGCCTCGGTGGTGCGGCTGGTGGCGCAGTCACCCATGGCGCTGGTCTGCGGCGTGGGCCACGAAACCGATTTCACCCTGGCCGATTTCGCAGCGGATCTGCGTGCCCCAACGCCGACCGCGGCCGCTGAGCTCTGCGCGCCAGCGCGCGATCAGCGACTGGGCGAGCTCGTCTACCTGCACGAGCGCCTGAGCGACGCGGTGCACGCCGCGCTCGACCAGGGCGCGCAGCGACTCGACCGCATTGGCCAGCGCCTGGGTCGCCCCTCCACCCGGCTGCACGACAGCCGCCACGATCTGGCGCGCTTGCAGCACCGGCTGCAAAGCGGCCTGTTGCTGACAGCCCAGCAGCAGCGCCACCGGGTGCAGGCCCTGGCAAGTGCGCTGCCACCGGCGGTGGGGCGAGCGTTTCACCAGCAAAAGGACCGCTGGCAGCGCCAGGCCAGCGCGCTGGCCTTGCTCGACCCGCAACTCGTGCTGCAGCGCGGTTACGCCTACCTGAGCGACGAGATGGGCAACACCATCAGCCGCACCAACCAGGCCAGACCGGGTCAAGCGCTGCGCGCCACCTTGAGCGATGGCCAGATTGGTCTCACCGTCGACGAGTGAGGCAAAACCCCTGACGCAGCCGCGCGAATGGCCTCCCTGCCTACAATCAAAGACAGCGTGAGCCGTCAAGATCAAGGCTTCGCCCCATTCACCCCCCAACACCGAAGAGGACACACCATGGAACACACCCTGCCCGCATTGCCTTACGCCATTGATGCACTGGCGCCGAACTATTCCCAGGAAACGCTGGAGTTTCACCATGGCAAGCACCACAACGCCTACGTGGTCAACCTCAACAACCTGCAAAAGGGAACCGAGTTTGAAAACATGGACCTGGAGTCCATCGTCAAGAAATCCAGCGGCGGCGTCTACAACAACGCGGCCCAGATCTGGAACCACACCTTCTTCTGGAACTGCATGAAGCCCAACGGCGGCGGTGAGCCGTCTGGCGCGCTGGCTGCCGCCATCACCGCGAAGTGGGGCAGCTACGCCGCCTTCAAAGAGGCCTTTGTGAAAAGTGCAGTGGGCAACTTCGGTTCCGGCTGGACCTGGCTGGTGAAAAAGGCCGACGGTTCGGTGGACATCGTCAACATGGGCGCCGCTGGCACCCCGTTGACCACCGGCGACAAGGCCTTGCTCACGGTCGATGTGTGGGAGCATGCCTACTACATCGACTACCGCAACGCCCGTCCCAAGTTCGTCGAGACCTACCTCGACAAGCTGGTGAACTGGTCTTTCGCCGAAGCCAACTTCGCCTGACCCTCTGCCGCTTGATCGCGCAGGCCCGAAGACATGTCTTCGGGCCTTTTTCATGGCCGATTCACGTCGCCAGTGACTTTCTGTGCGGCCTGAGTTGGGCGCAATCTGGTGGTGCACCAGGCAGGCCACTGCACACTGTTTCGCATCGTAAGATATCGATTCAAAAAATGAACTGTCGGTCAGTGCCTTGCAAGCAAGTTCGGCGACCCTGCGCGGTGGCGCCAAAGGCCTGGGCGAGATCCCCCTTACCGAATTCTGGAGAGACAACATGAGCAATCAGCAACCCACCATCATCTACACCCTGACCGATGAGGCGCCGCTGCTGGCGACCCGCGCTTTCCTGCCGGTGATCCAGGCGTTCACCGCGCCCGCTGGCATCCATGTCGCAACCAGCGATATCTCGGTGGCCGCGCGGGTGCTGGCCGCATTTCCCGAGGTGATGCCCGAGGCCAAGCGGGTGCCCGACAACCTGGCCGAGCTGGGCAAACTCACGCTCAAGCCTCAGGCCAACATCATCAAACTGCCCAACATCAGCGCCTCGGTCGGTCAGCTGATGAGCGCGCATCAAGGAGCTGCAGTCCAAGGGCTATGCACTGCCCGACTTCCCCGAAGCGCCCAAGACAGACGAAGAGAAAGCGATTCGCGCCCGCTACGCCAAGTGCATCGGCAGCTCGGTCAACCCGGTGCTGCGCGAGGGCAACTCGGATCGCCGCGCGCCGCGCGCCGTGAAGGAATACGTTCGCAAGAACCCCCATTCCATGGCCGACTGGAGCCAGGCCTCGCGCACCCATGTGTCCCACATGCACGGCGGCGATTTCTACCACGGTGAAAAGTCCTTGACGCTCGACAAAGCGCGTGACGTGAAGATGGAGCTGATCACCCAGTCCGGTAAAACCCTGGTGCTCAAGGACAAGGTGGCGCTGCAGGATCGCGAAGTCATCGACAGCATGTACATGAGCAAGAAGGCCTTGCTCGAGTTCTACGAGAAGGAAATCCAGGACGCGTACAAGACGGGCGTGATGTTTTCACTGCACGTCAAGGCCACGATGATGAAGGTGTCGCACCCCATCGTGTTCGGTCACTGCGTGCGCATCTTCTACAAAGACGCTTTCGAGAAGCACGCCAAGCTGTTCGACCAGCTCGGCGTGAACGTCAACAACGGCATGGTCAACCTGTACGACAAGCTGGCCACACTGCCGCAGTCGCAGCGCGAAGAGGTGATTGCCGACCTGCACGCCTGCCACGAAGGCCGTCCGGAGCTGGCCATGGTCGATTCGGCCAAGGGCATCACCAACTTCCATTCGCCCAACGACGTGATCGTGGACGCCTCCATGCCCGCCATGATCCGCAACGGCGGCAAGATGTGGGGCGCCGACGGTCGCCTGAAGGACGTGAAGGCCGTGATGCCTGAGAGTCGACCTTTGCCCGCATCTACCAGGAGATGATCAACTTCTGCAAATGGCACGGCGCGTTCGATCCCAAGACCATGGGCACCGTGCCCAACGTGGGCCTGATGGCGCAGCAGGCCGAAGAGTACGGTTCGCACGACAAGACGTTCGAGATGCCGGAGGCCGGTACCGCCAACATCACCGACCTGTCCACCGGCGAGGTGT
The DNA here is from genome assembly GCA_963831255.1 of uncultured beta proteobacterium. GTDB lineage: Bacteria > Pseudomonadota > Gammaproteobacteria > Burkholderiales > Burkholderiaceae_C > Hydrogenophaga. The sequence goes on from CAWHPI010000001.1 coordinate 446,778, forward strand.
TGCTGAGCCTGGAGGTCGAGCAGGGCGACATCTGGCGCATGTGCCAGGTGAAAGACGCCGCCATTCGCGACTGGGTGAAGCTGGCCGTGAGCCGTGCCCGCAACTCCGGCATGCCGGTGGTGTTCTGGCTGGATGCCTACCGCCCGCACGAAGCGCAGCTCATCACCAAGGTGAAGATGTACCTGCACGAGCACAACACCGCCGGGCTCGATATCCAGATCATGAGCCAGGTGCGTGCCATGCGCTACACGCTGGAGCGGGTGGTGCGGGGTCTGGACACCATCAGCGCCACGGGCAACATCCTGCGCGACTACCTGACCGACCTGTTCCCCATCATGGAGCTGGGCACCAGCGCCAAGATGCTGTCCATCGTGCCGTTGATGGCGGGCGGCGGCATGTACGAGACCGGTGCCGGCGGCTCGGCGCCCAAGCATGTGCAGCAACTGGTGGAAGAGAACCACCTGCGCTGGGACTCGCTGGGTGAGTTCCTGGCGCTGGCTGTGTCGCTGGAAGATCTGGGTCTGAAGACCGGCAATGCCAAGGCCAAGATCCTGGCCAAGACGCTGGACGATGCCACCGGCAAGCTGCTGGACAACAACAAGAATCCCTCGCCCAAGACCGGCCAGCTCGACAACCGCGGCAGCCAGTTCTACCTGGCCATGTACTGGGCCCAGGCGCTGGCGGCCCAGACCGATGACGCCGCGCTGGCCAAGCAGTTCGCCCCCTTGGCCCAGCAGCTGACCGACAACGAGAAGACCATCGTGGCTGAGCTGGCGGCCGTGCAGGGCAGCGCGGTGGACATTGGTGGCTACTACCAGCCCGACCTGGTCAAGCTGGACGCGATCATGCGACCCGAGCAAAACCCTGAACGCGGTGCTGGCGGCCGCCAACGCCTGACCTGCCGGCCGAGCGGCCTTGGTTTCTCAGCAAAAAGGCGGTGCCGTGATGCACCGCCTTTTCTTTTTCTATCTGCGCGGCTGCAGTCCGCTGATGCGGCTGCCCGCCTTCACCCCGCGCTTGGCAAACCAGCCCTGGTTCATCTCCAGCACGAAACGCACCGGCTCGGCCGAGCAATGCGAGTCGGTGGTTTGCGGCTGCATGTCCACCAGGTTCACGATGCGGCCGTCGTCGGCCACGAAGGCGGCGGTCAGCGGCAGCAATGTGTTTTTCATCCAGAAGCACTGTGTGGCGGGCTGCTCGAAGACAAACAGCATGCCTTCGGTGACCGGCATTTGCTCGCGGTGCATCAGCCCGATCTGGCGCTGTTCGTGGGTCTGTGCCACCTGGGCGTCGATCAGGTGCATGCCGGCAGACAGCTGGATGCGCGGCAGGTCCATCTGCGGCTGTCCCTGCGCGATTGCCGTGCCGGTCACCACCAGCAGCAAGGCGGCGAAGCACTGAACGATGTGCCGCTTGAGGCCAGGCTGGCGTCTGAAGGAGATGAGTGGGTGTGGCATGGGTGGGGCAGGAAAAGGCTGGGACTAGAATGATTTTGTTCCGTTGCGGGCGCGAAAGTGCCCGCTGGAAAGTACACCGTCCATCGTATCGAAACCGGAGACAGGCTTCCATGTACCAGCACATCCAGGTGCCCGAAAAGGGCCAGAAGATCACCGTCAACGCCGACATGTCGCTCAACGTGCCAGACGAGCCCATCGTGCCCTTCATTGAAGGCGATGGCACGGGTCTGGACATCACGCCGGTGATGCTCAAGGTGGTCGATGCGGCGGTGGCCAAGGCCTACGGCGGCAAGCGAAAGATCCACTGGATGGAGGTGTACGCTGGTGAAAAATCCACCCAGGTCTATGGTCCAGATGTCTGGCTGCCCGAAGAAACCCTGGCCGCGCTGCGCGAGTACGTGGTGTCCATCAAGGGCCCGCTGACCACGCCGGTGGGGGGCGGCATCCGCTCGCTCAACGTGGCACTGCGCCAGGAGCTCGATCTGTATGTGTGCCTGCGGCCAGTGCAGTATTTCAAGGGCGTGCCCTCGCCGGTGAAAGAGCCCCAGAAGATCAACATGGTGATCTTCCGCGAGAACTCGGAAGACATCTACGCCGGTATCGAGTACGAGGCCGAGTCCGACAAGGCCAGGAAGCTCATCAAGTTCCTGCAGGATGAGATGGGCGTGACCAAGATCCGCTTTCCCAACACCTCGGGCATCGGCATCAAGCCGGTCAGCCGCGAAGGCACCGAGCGCCTGGTGCGCAAGGCGATCCAGTACGCGATCGACAACGACAAGCCCAGCGTGACCATCGTGCACAAGGGCAACATCATGAAGTACACCGAGGGCGGCTTTCGCGACTGGGCCTACGGCCTGGCGCAAAAAGAGTTCGGTGCCGAGCTGATCGACGGCGGCCCCTGGTGCAGGTTCAAGAACCCCAAGACCGGCAAGGACATCACGGTCAAGGACAGCATCGCCGACGCCTTCCTGCAGCAAATCCTGCTGCGCCCGGCCGAATACTCGGTGATCGCCACGCTCAACCTCAACGGCGACTACATCTCGGACGCGTTGGCCGCGCAGGTCGGTGGTATCGGCATTGCGCCCGGTGCCAACCTGTCGGACTCGGTCGCCTGCTTCGAGGCCACCCACGGCACGGCGCCCAAGTACGCCGGCAAGGACTATGTGAACCCGGGTTCGGAAATTCTCTCGGCCGAGATGATGCTGCGCCACATGGGCTGGACCGAAGCGGCCGACCTGATCATCAGCTCAATGGAAAAGTCGATTGCCAGCAAGCAGGTGACCTACGACTTCGCGCGCCTGATGGACGGCGCCACCCAGGTCAGTTGCTCGGGCTTCGGTGAGGTGATGATCGACCACATGTGAGCAGGGCTCCGGCCATCGGTCGCTGTTCGAAAAAACCCCCGCGAGGACAGCAGCCTGCGGGGGTTTTGCGTTTCAGTTCGCCACCGCCAGGATGATGTCGGACGCCTTGACCAGCACGGTCACCGGCGCGCCAGGCGCCAGCCCGAGCTCGGCGACCGTGCTTTGCGAGACGATGGACACCACCGGCAGGCCGTCGGTGGTGTCCACCGTGACCTCGGCGTTCACCGAGCCCGGCTTGACTGCCAACACGCGGCCGTCCAACCGGTTGCGCGCCGACAGCCTGGCCTCGCCCAGATCGGTGGCCAGCATCACCGCGGACGACTTCACCAGTGCGATCACCGTCTGTTGCAGCTTCAGCGCCAGCGCCTCGGTGCTGTCGCGGGTGACGATCGCCACCAGCCGCGCGCCGCCGGGCAGGCTCAGTTCCACCTCGTCGTTCACCGCGCCGCCGCGGATGGCGCTGACGGTGCCGACCCATTGGTTGCGTGCGCTGGTCTTCATGTTCAACACCTTCAAAAAGGAAAACGCTTGCGTCAGGTCCATGGTTTCCTGGTCCAGCAGGCGCAGGAAGCGCTGGTGCACCTGGTCGATCTGTCCGTAGCGCTCGACCAGGCGGCGGCCCTGCTCGGTGAGCTGGGTGGAGCCGCCGCCGCGCCCACCAGTCACGCGCTCCACCAGCGGCGTGCCAGAGAGCTCGTTCATGGTGTTGATGGCGGTCCAGGCGGCCTTGTAGCTCATGCCGAATGCCTTGGCTGCCTGGGTGATTGAGCCGTGTTCGGCCACAGCGCGCAGCAGCGCTATTCGCCCGTGGCCGCCCACGCTCGCGTCGCCCGCGGTGAGCCACAACGAGCCCTTGAGGGTGAGTGGGGCGGGTGATTTTCGGCGGCGGGTGGGCATGTGGGATCGGTCTTCGGGCGGGTGGGTGTGGCGGTTCGGGTCGTGGGCTTTGCGTTCGGCGCCGTCAGCCGGCTTGGTTCGGGTGGGTGCGCAAGCCTGCATCGGCCGCGCCTGGCATGCGGGTCACGGACCCGGCCTCCAGATACACCACATCTTCGGCGAGGCAGGCGATGTCGTCGTCGTCGTGGGTGATGAGCAGCAGCGGCAACCGCAGCTCGGCCTGGAGCTCCTTGAGCTCTTGTCGCAGCGATTGACGAAGGTGTTTGTCGAGCGCGGCAAACGGTTCATCGAGCAGCAGGGCGGCGGGTTGGGTGACCAGAGCACGGGCCAGCGCGGTGCGCTGGCGCTGGCCGCCCGAGATCTGGTGGGGGTAGTGGCTGGCGTGCGCTTGCAGCCGGAAGCTGCGCAGCCAGTGATCGACCCGCTGGTCTTGCACCTTGCGCGCCGGGTTTCGCCAGCCCGCCCTGAGCGCAAACGCAATGTTCTGGCGCACGGTGAGATGGGGGAACAGGGCGTAGTCCTGAAACACGTAGGCCAGGCGACGCTGCTGTGGTGAGAGCGCAAGCCCAGCGCTGGTGTCGCACAGCACGCGTTCGGCCAGCGCCACGCGCCCCGCGTCTGGCGCGGAGATGCCGGCGATCATGCGCAGCGTCTGGGTTTTGCCGGCGCCCGAGGGGCCGTGCAAGACCACCCGCTGCGCGGTGCTGGTGAATTGCACGTCGAGCGCAAATGGGGTGTGGTCGTGGCGCAGCCGTTTGCGCAGTGCAATATCCCAGACTGCGGGTGTTGTTGAGCGGTCGGTCTCAACCACGCGCCACCACCCTGCCTGGCACCAGCCGTCCGGCGCTCAGCAGCACCGCGATGCAGGTGATGGAGGTGATCGCGACCAGGAAGTTGGCCGTGTCGTCCTGGCCCGCCTGCACCGCCTCATAAACCGCGATCGAGAGCGTTTGCGTTTTGCCGGCAATGCTGCCGGCCACCATCAGCGTGGCCCCAAATTCGCCGAGCGCGCGTGCGAATGCCAGCAGCAGACCGGCCAGAATGCCGCGCCAGGCCAGGGGGAGCGAGACGCGAAAGAACACCGCCAGTTCGGGGATGCCCAGCGTGCGCGCCGCGTCTTCCAGTTGCGGGTCGACCGTCTCGAAGGCGGCGCGCGCCGCCTTGAACACCAGCGGAAAAGAAACGATGGTGGCCGCGATCACCGCCGCCTGCCAGGTGAAGATGAGCCGGATCCCGAAGTGCTCCAGCAACCAGCCGCCGATCACGCCCTGGCTGCCGATCACCACCAGCAGGTAGTAGCCGAGCACGGTGGGTGGCATCACCATCGGCAGGGTGAGCGCTGCGTCGACCAGATCGCGACCGGGAAAGCGCCAGCGCGCCAGCGCGTAACCCACGCCCACCCCGAGCAGCAGGTTGATGGCCGTGGCCCAGCCCGCCACCTTGAGCGAGAGCGAGAGGGCGATCCAGGCGGCTTCCATTGGGGGGCTTCTTGCGCGCTTGCTGGCGTCTTCAGGGCTTCCCGAAGCCGTATCGGGTCAGCACGGACTGGGCTGACGGCGTGACCAGGAAGTCAACAAACCGGGCGGCGGCCTCTGGGTTGGGGGCGCCGGTCAGCGGCGCCACCGGATAGAGAACAGCTTGGGTGGTGGGCACGCGGAACGCCACCTTCACTTTGTCGGCCATGAGTGCGGCGTCGGTGGCGTAGACGAAACCTGCATCGACCTCGGCTCGCGCCACGTAGTTGAGCGTCTGGCGCGCGTTGCTGGCGCCGATCATTTTGGGCTCGATCGCATTCCAGAGTCCGGCAGCTTCCAGTACGCCTCTGGTGTAGCGCCCCACCGGCACGCTGGCGGGCAGGCCGATGGCGATGCGTGCATAGCCGGGCTGGGTCAGGTCGGCCATTGAACCCTGGCAGCTTGGCGGCTGAGACGGGGACGATCACCACCAGCGCATTCGAGACGAAATCGCGCCTTTGCGCTGCCTGCAGCAGGCCTCGCGCTTGTGCCTGGTCCATGGTTTCCTGGTCGGCGGTGGCCAGCACATCGGCCGGTGCGCCCTTGGCGATTTGTTGCAGCAAGGCGCCAGAGGCGCCGAAGTTCAGCCGCACCTGGGTGCCCGGATGTGCGGCCTCGAACAGGGGGGCAATGTCTCGCATGGCGTTGGTCAGGCTGGACGCGGCCGAGATGGTGAGGTCGGCCGCCTGGGCTGTGAGGCTGAGGCAGGCGGTTGCGAGGATGCCGAAGAAGCGAAGGGCTTTGGCTGTCATGTGATGCTTCGAGGGGCATTCGGAATGTCAAAGTATATATAACGATTGCGGTGGGTGTGTTTGGGAATTTCGCCATAACGACGCCGCAATGTGCTGCGGCTTGCAATTTCAATATGGTTAACTTGCTACAGCGACTCGTCCACCTCAAGGCGAGTTTCCCTCTTCCTGGCAGTGTCCCCGCGATGCTCCTGCCCTGTGTTGCCGCGCGGCCGCAACGCATTCGACTTGAGACCGGTGGCGCCGGTGCGGCACATGCGCAGTCCTGGCCGCGACGTTTGATCGTTGATCTCGACGCTGAAACGGCGAAATACCCGAGGGAAAAGTGCCTGCTTTCGGCTTCGCTTGGCGGTGCCAGACGCACAATGGCCCATGCCTCCCTGCTGTCTGCAAAACGTCGTCAAGCCGCGTCTTTCGTGTCAGGTGCGACCCGCGCTGCCAGGGATTTTCGGTCTCGCCGGCGAAGGTAGACCTGGGCCGCTAGAATGGATTTCATGGCCTCCAAGATCCCCAAAAAGCCCGACCTTCCTGCCTCTCCTCCTGGTGTGGGGAGCGACGATTCGGTCGTGCTGGAGCGGAGAACCCAGAAGGTCAAGCCGCCTCAGATGTTTCAGGTGGTGCTGCTCAACGACGACTTCACGCCGATGGAGTTCGTGGTCTATGTGATCCAGGAATTCTTCAGCAAAGACCGCGAAACCGCGACCCAGATCATGCTCAAGATCCACCTGGAGGGCAAAGGCATCTGCGGCGTTTACAGCCGCGATGTCGCCAGCACCAAAGTGGATCAAGTCACCCAGGCGTCCCGTGAAGCGGGGCACCCGCTGCAGTGTTTGAGCGAACCGGTTGAATAAAACAAAAAGTGCCCTACCTATGGCCTCTTCCCCCTAGCGTGCAGCCATTGGCCCAGCGTTTCAGATCACCCCCAGCCCCAAGGAAGCGACCATGATTGCCCAGGAACTTGAAGTCAGCTTGCATATGGCCTTTGTCGAGGCCCGGCAGCAGCGACACGAATTCATCACCGTCGAGCACCTGCTGCTCGCCTTGCTTGACAACCCCAGCGCCGCCGAAGTGCTGCGAGCCTGCTCGGCCAATGTGGACGACCTGCGCAAGTCGCTCACCAACTTCATCAAGGACAACACGCCCCAGGTGGCGGGTACCGATGAGGTGGACACGCAGCCCACGCTGGGTTTCCAGCGCGTGATTCAGCGCGCCATCATGCATGTGCAATCCACCGGCAACGGCAAGAAGGAAGTGACCGGCGCCAATGTGCTGGTGGCAATCTTCGGCGAGAAAGATTCGCATGCGGTGTACTACCTCCACCAGCAAGGTGTGACGCGACTTGACGTGGTGAATTTCATCGCCCACGGCATTCGCAAGAGCGATCCGCCAGAAGCCAGCAAGCCGGGCGAGAGCGCGGCCGAGAACGAGGAGCAGGGCGCCGAGGGCAAGTCCAACGAGAAGGCCTCGCCGCTGGAGCAGTTCACGCAGAACCTCAACCAGATGGCCAAGGACGGCAAGATCGACCCGCTCATTGGCCGCGAGTACGAGGTTGAGCGCGTCATCCAGATCCTGTGCCGCCGCCGCAAGAACAACCCGCTGCTGGTGGGCGAAGCCGGTGTGGGCAAGACCGCGATTGCCGAGGGCCTGGCCTGGCGCATCACGCAGGGCGACGTGCCCGAAATCCTGGCCGACTCCAGCGTGTTTTCGCTGGACATGGGTGCGCTCCTGGCTGGCACCAAGTACCGCGGTGATTTCGAGCAGCGTCTCAAAGGCGTGCTCAAGTCGTTGAAAGACAAGCCCAACGCGATTCTGTTCATCGACGAGATCCACACCCTGATTGGCGCTGGTGCCGCCTCGGGTGGCACGCTGGACGCGTCCAACTTGCTCAAGCCGGCGCTCTCCAGCGGCCAGCTCAAGTGCATTGGCGCGACCACCTTCACCGAGTACCGTGGCATTTTCGAGAAAGACGCGGCCCTGTCGCGTCGCTTCCAGAAAGTGGACGTGGTCGAACCCACCGTGCAGGAAACGGTGGACATCCTCAAGGGTCTGAAGTCGCGCTTTGAAGAGCACCACGGCGTGAAATACGCGGTGGCGGCGCTTCAGGCTGCGGCCGAGTTGAGCGCCAAGTACATCAACGACCGCCACCTGCCCGACAAGGCCATCGACGTGATCGACGAAGCGGGTGCCGCCCAGCGCATCCTGCCGGTTTCCAAGCGCAAGAAGACCATCAGCAAGACCGAAGTCGAAGAGATCGTGGCCAAGATCGCGCGCATTCCGCCCGCCAATGTGTCCAACGACGACCGCGGCAAGCTGCAGACGCTGGAGCGCGATCTCAAGAGCGTGGTGTTCGGTCAGGACAAGGCGCTCGAAGTGCTGGCAGCCAGCGTGAAGATGGCGCGCTCCGGCCTGGGCCGGGCCGACAAGCCGATCGGCGCCTTCCTGTTCAGCGGACCCACCGGGGTGGGCAAGACCGAAGCGGCGAAGCAGCTGGCCTACATCATGGGTATCGACCTGATCCGCTTCGACATGTCGGAATACATGGAGCGCCATGCGGTCAGCCGCCTGATCGGTGCGCCTCCGGGCTACGTGGGCTTTGACCAGGGCGGTCTGCTGACCGAAGCGGTCACCAAGAAGCCGCATTGCGTGCTGCTGCTCGACGAAATCGAGAAGGCGCACCCGGATATCTTCAACGTGCTGCTGCAGGTGATGGACCACGGCACGCTGACCGACAACAACGGGCGCAAGGCCGACTTCCGCAACGTCATCATCATCATGACGACCAACGCGGGCGCCGAGACCATGAACAAGGCCAGCATCGGCTTCACCAACCCACGCGAAGCCGGCGACGAGATGGCCGACATCAAGCGCCTGTTCACGCCAGAGTTCCGCAACCGGCTGGACGCCATGGTCGGCTTCAAGGCACTGGACGAGAACGTCATCCTGCGCGTGGTCGACAAGTTCCTGCTGCAGCTTGAGCAGCAACTGGCCGAGAAGAAGGTTGAGGTCACGTTCACCGACGCGCTGCGCAAGCACCTGGCCAAGCAGGGCTTTGACCCGCTGATGGGAGCGCGCCCGATGCAGCGTCTGATTCAGGACACGATCCGCCGCGCGCTGGCCGACGAACTGCTGTTTGGTCGCTTGACCGATGGTGGTCGCCTGACGGTGGACGTCGAGCTCAAGAAGGACGACAAGGGCGTTGAGACCAGCGAGGTGCAACTGGACATCCAGCCGCTGCCCAAGAAAGAGGGCCGGGCCAAGCCGGCGGCCGAAGAGGCTGCTGCGGCTGACTGATTGCAGCGAGAACCTCGATCGTGAAAAAGCCCGGCATGCCGGGCTTTTTCACGTCAGCCCACCGCGTGGCGGGCCGATGGGGTCGATGGTGAGATCAGCCGATGTCGCTCACGTGAAAACCGAAGTGCCCGGCTTCGCGATCGGCAAAGTAGTGCACCAGGGTTTCGCGCACGGTGCGAAAAGCAATCTCCTCCCAGGGAATGTCGGCTTGAAGGAAAAGGCGCGCTTCCATCGTTTCATGACCGGGGTTGAATCGGTCGCTGAGCAGCCGCGCGCGGTAGTACATGTGCACCTGCCCAACGCGCGCCACATTCATCAGCGTGAACAACCCGCCCAGCTCGATCTGCGCACCGGCCTCTTCGTCGGTTTCGCGCTGCGCGCCCTCGGCCGTGGTCTCGTCGAGCTCCATGAAGCCGGCGGGCAAGGTCCACTTGCCGCGGCGCGGCTCGATGTTGCGTTTGCACAGCAACACGTATTCGCCGGTTTCGCCCCAGAACGGCACGGTGCCCACCACGTTGAGCGGGTTTTCGTAGTGCACGGTGGCGCAGACTGAGCACACCGCGCGGGGCTTGGTGTCGCCGTCGTCCGGCAGCCGGTAGGTCACGCTGGCGCCGCATTCGCGGCAGTGTTTGATGGGGCTGCGCTGCATGTGAGCGAGTGTAGGGGGAAAGGAAAAAGGGCTTCCGAAGAAGCCCTTTTTTATCCGGGTTGGGGCGCCGCGCGGCGCGGCAGCGCTCAGGCCTTGGTGGTCTTGCCGTGTTTCGCAATCAGGCTGCGGGCGGTGTCGAGCAACTGCTTGCCGTTGAAGCCGCGTTTGTCCATGTCCTGCATCCACTCCACCTCGACCAGGCGCGCCTTGCGCTTGAATTCCTGCGCCTCAGCCGGTGGCACGGTGTAGATGGTGTTGCCCAGCTTGGAGGCAGACTCGCGGCCCGCCACATCGCCCGCCTGCTGGGTCTTGCCGAGCCAGCCCGAGGTTTCCATGCCGGAGTTCTTGTCGATCACGGCCTTGAGGTCGGGGGCCAGCGAGGCGTACTTGGCCTTGTTCATGGCCATCACGAAGGTGGTGGTGTACAGCGCGCCGCCGGCGGGGTCGAACTCGCTGTGGAACTTGGTCAGCTCGTTGACCTTGACCGAGGGCACCACTTCCCAGGGGATGACGCAGCCGTCGATCACGCCCTTGGACAGCGAGTCGGTGATGGCCGGCAGGGGCATGCCGATCGGGGTGGCGCCGAGGTAGCCCAGCATCTTGGTGATCTGACGGGTGGGGCCGCGCACCTTGGAGCCGGCCAGATCGGCAGCGGTCTTGATGAGCTTGCTGCGCATGTGGATCACGCCCGGGCCGTGCACCTGCAGTGCGATCGTGTGCACATCCTTGAACTCGTCTTGCGCCACGGTTTGCACGTATTCCCAGTAGGCTTTGGAGGTGGCTTCGGCGTTGTTCATCATGAACGGCAGTTCGAACGCCTCAATGCGGGGGAAGCGCCCCGGGGTGTTGCCTGGCAGGGTCCAGACCACGTCGACCACGCCGTCTTTCGCCTGGTCGAACAGCTGCACCGGCGAGCCACCGAGCTGCATGGCGGGGTAGGCCTCGAACTTGATGCGGCCCTGGGAGTCGGCGGTGACCTTGTCCATCCAGGCCTTGTGCATGTTGAGCCACACGTTGGACTGTGGCGACATGAAGGTGTGGAACTTGAGGGTGACGCTTTGCTGGGCAAAGCCCACCAGTGCCGGGGCGCCAAGCGCCAGCGCGGCGCCGGACTGGATCAGGGTTCTGCGTTGGATCATTTAGAGGTCTCCTGTTGGGGTGAAAGAAGTGGTGAAAACGTGATGGAACAGTAAGGGATTTGATGTCGTTTGCGCTTCGGGTCAAACCCGGGCACGAACGGACACCTCATTCGACGCGCACCGCGATCGGCACGAGACCATCGACGCCAGCGGTCATGGTGTCACCCTTGACCACCGCGCCCACGCCTTCGGGGGTGCCGGTGTAGATGAGGTCGCCGGGCTGCAGTTCCCAGGCGGCCGACAGATGCTCGATCACTTCGCCAATATTCCAGATCAGCTGGCTGACATGGCTGCGCTGGCGGTCGCTGCCGTTGACCTGAATCCACAGCGCGGCCTGGGCGATGTCGGGTGCCTGTGCGGCGGGCGTGATGGGTCCGATGGGCGCCGACTGATCGTGCGCCTTGCCGATGCACCAGGGGCGCCCTTGTTTCTTCATCTCGGTCTGCAGGTCGCGCCGGGTCATGTCGAGCCCGACCGCATAGCCAAAGATGTGGTCTTGCGCATCGGCAGCGCGGATGTTTTTCCCCCCACGCCCGATCGCCACCACCAGCTCCACCTCGTGGTGCAGGTTGCTGGTCAGACTGGGGTAGGAGATGGTGGCCGTCTGGCCGGGCTCGGCGACCACCACCGTATCGGCTGGCTTCAAAAAGAAGAAAGGCGGCTCCCGGCCGGTGAAGCCCATTTCTTTGGCGTGCTCTTCGTAGTTGCGGCCCACGCAATAGATGCGGTGCACGGGAAACTGCTCGTCGGTGCCCAGCACAGGCACGCAGACGGTGGGTGGTGGCGGGAAGGCAAAGCGCATGGTTGTCTTTCGGTGGGCGAAACCACCAGTTTACTGAGGGCCGGCGGGTTGCGGCGGTCAGTACTGGCTGGCTGGAAGGTGTACCTGCAGGCCATCGAGTTCGGGCGTGAGCACGATCTGGCAGCTCAGACGGCTGCCCGGCTCCAGCGGGCTGGCGGCGAAGTCCAGCATGTCGCGCTCGTCTTGCACCGGCGGTGTGAGCTGGTCGATCCAGGGTGCATCGACCATGACATGGCAGGTGGCGCAGGTGAGGGTGCCGCCGCAGTCGGCTTCGATGCCGCGCACGCCGGCGTCCACCGCGGCCTTCATCAGGCTTTGGCCAGGCTGGGCCTGGATGTCTTGTACCGACTGGTCGGCACCAATGAAGCGGATCTGGATCATGTTGAGTGAGGTAGTGATCAAAGGCGGCTGAAATATTCGCGGCGTTCGAACGTCTTGTGGATCGGTGGCCTGCGCGTGGCGGTCGATTTCGGCTTGCTTGATGCGGTGGAAATAGGGAACGAAGCCAGGGCCCAGGCCGGCACTCAGTTCGGTGTCGTCGCGCAGCGCCGACAGGGCATCGCTCAGTGTGTCCGGCAACCGTTCGCCGTGTGCCGCGTAGGGCGCTTCGCTGCCCGGCGGCGGCCTGAGGGCGCGCGCCAGACCGTCGAGCCCGGCGTGAATTTGCGCCGCCATGTAGAGATAGGGGTTGGCCGCGGGTTCGCCGACGCGGTTTTCGATGCGGGTGGCTGGGTCGCCAGCGGTGCCCACCACCCGCAGCATGGCGCCACGGTTGTCCTGGCCCCAGTGCACCGCCGAGGGCGCGAGCGCGTTGGGCTGGAATCGTCCGTAGCCGTTGATGGTGGGTGTGCACAGGGCGGTCATGCCGCGCGCGTGGGCCAGCAGGCCGGCCAGCCAGTGCGCGCCGGCGTCGGACAGGGTGTGGCGCGCATCGGCTGGCGTGCTGCCCTCGGCGGGCGAGCTGCGCACGAAGGCATTGGCGCCGGTGTTCAGCTCCACCAGCGACTGGTGCAGGTGCCAGCCGCTGGCCATGATGTGCGGGAACGGCGGGCGGCACATGAAGCTGGCGTGGTAACCGGCGCGCCGCAGCGCCTGGCGCACGCCGTTGCGAAACAGCACCATCTGATCGGCCGCGGTGAGTGCGTCGGTGGCGTCGAACACCGCTTCCACCTGGCTGGGGCCAAACTCGATTTCCAGCGTTTGCAACGGCAGGCCGAGTGCCTGTGCGGTCCGGCGCACGATGGCCAGCGGTTCGTGGGCCAGGTCCAGGCTGCTTTCGGCATGGAGCTGGTAGCCGGGGTGAATCATCGCCACCTCGGGCGGTTCGCCTGGCCAGCCGGCGCGCGCTGGATCCAGCTGGGGCGCGTCATCGGTGATGCGGTAGATGTGAAACTCCACCTCCAGCCCGGTCTTGAGGCCAAAGCCGGCTTCCTTCAACCGCGCCAGCGCGGTCTGCAGCACGCGCCGCGTGTCCAGGCCCACCGGCGTGCCGTCGGCAAACCAGGGCTGGGCGCGCAGCCAGCCGGTGCGCGGCGCCCAGGGCAGGGCGACAAAGCTGCTCGGGTCGGGCAGCAGCAGCAGGTTGGCTGCGCCCGCGAAGCCGGGCAGTTCGGCGGTGGCGCCGGGCTCGAACACCTTCCAGGCGGTGCGGTCGCTGCTGTCCTTGAGCATCAGCGTGCCCACCATGCCCACGCCGTCGTGCAGCGCGCGAATGGCAGCGCGCGCCATCAGCTCCTTGCCGCGCAGCTGGCCGTGCAGGTCGCACCAGCCCACACGCACCGTTTCCACGCCGCTGGCCTCGATCATCCGCGCCAGTTGCTGGCAAGCGGCATCGCGCACTGCGTTGTGAACACCGCAGTGCTGCGCGAAGCTGGCGCGCGCCTCTCCTGTGGCCGCTGTCATGCGGCGCCGGTCTTGCTGGTGGCGGTGTTGCGGCCCTGCGGCGCGTGCCAGGGCGCGCCCTCGCGCTTGGCGCGCACCGCTTCCTGCCACCAGGCCTGCCAGCCCTCTGCGGGCGCAATGCCGTCGACCGTGTCGGGGCCGGTGATCGTGCTGTGCAACGCCGCATCGGCGATACCGGGCGGCGTGCCGCCTTGCTCCACCGTGTCAATGGCTTGTTGCAGCAGTCGGCGGTTGGCCATGATCACCCGGTCGGTGGTGCCCAGGTGCTCGCGGGTGCGGTCCTGGATGGCGCCCATGCTTTCGCAGGCCCACTGGTCGTGCACGTTGATGTCGTCTTCGCCCATGCCGAGGTAGGTTCGGCTCTTTCTGCTCTTCGGCGTTGAAGCCCCAGTGGTTGTGACGGCCGGATTTGGGGATGTAGTCCGGCAACGTGACGGCAGCCAGGCGCTGCTGGCGCATGGTGTGTTTGTCCACCGGCGCGTCGAAGCTGGTGAAAAACGAAAACCAGTAATTTCGTGTGTCGTCCACGGGCACATGCATCTGCGTGATGGTCATGGTTTCCGAGAGCGGGATCACGAAGGTTTGGGGAAACACCGCGTTGGTCACGCGCACATGGGCCAGCGCTTCGTTCATCTTGCGCAGCGCGGTGAGTTGAAAACCGTAGGGCTGGGCGGTGAACGAGATCTCGGGCTGGCCGAACTCGCGCATCACCCGGGTCATGGGCCAGCGCTCGCCACCCACTTCGCCTGCGCTGGCGCCGCGGAACTGCTTGCCGTAGCTGTCGTCGAGTGAGGCGTCGTTGAAAAAGCGGTGCAGGTAGGAAGCATGGGCCGGGTCGATGCCCACCTCGAACGACTGCAACCAGTTGCAGTGCCACAGTCCCTTGAAGGCGAAGCTGTGGCTGCTCGGCGCCTCGAATGCGTCCAGGGCGGGAAACGGCGGCGGCGTGCTGCCCTCGGGGCCGAACCAGCCGAACAGCACGCCGGCCTTTTCCACCAGCGGGTAGCTGCGCTGGCGAACCCGGTTGCACAGGCTGCTGCCGGCCGGCTCGGCGGGTGTTTCGATGCACTGGCCTGACACGTCGAATTTCCAGCCGTGAAACGGGCAGCGCAGGCCGTCGCCCTCATTTCGGCCAAAGGCCAGATCGGCGCCCCGGTGCGGGCAGTCGCGGTCCAGCAGACCGAAGGCGCCTTCTGCGTTGCGAAACAGCACGAAGTCTTGCCCGAGCACCCGCACCGCCTTGACCGGGCGCACCGCCATCGCGGGGTCTAGCGCGGGGTCGAACTCGTCGAGCAGGGCCACGGGCTGCCAGTAGTGGCGCAGCAAAGTGCCACCGGGGGTGCCAGGCCCCACCCGGGTGAGGCGTTCGTTGAGTTCGGCTTTCATGTCGCTCCAAATACGGGATACCGTTTTCTAAAATCAGTGTACAGTTTGCCGCATGAGCCTGCAAGACACTGTGCTGATGCAATTGCGAGATCTGATCCTGAGCGGGGCGTTCGAGCCTGGTCAGCGCCTGGCCGAGCAGCAGCTGGCCGAGCGCCTGGGCGCCTCGCGCACCCCCGTTCGTGCCGCGTTGGTGACGCTGGAGCAAGAGGGTCTGGTGGAGGCCAACGACACCGGCAAGTTTCTGGTGCGCCAGTTCACCGCGCAGGAAGTCACCGACGCGATCGCGGTGCGCGGCCATCTGGAGGGCATGGCGGCGCGGCTGGTGGCTGAGCACGGCGTCTCGCGCCAGCTGCAGGGCGACTTGCAGGCCTGTCTCGACGAGGGCGACCGGCTGCTGGGCAAGAACCCGCTCGACATCGCCAGCTACGCCGCCTACGCCGCCATGAACGACCGCTTCCACGCGCTGATCCTCGCGGCCTGCGGCAACCGGGCTTTGCAGCGGGCGGTGGCGCTGAACGACAAGCTGCCGTTTGCCCCGGCCTCGGCCATGCTGCCCATGCAGGGCACGCTGGCCCTGGACCGCGACTGGATGCTTTACGCCCACCGCCAGCACCACATGCTGGCCGATGCGCTGCGTACCGGGCAGGGCGCCCGGGCCCAGGCGCTGGCCTGCGAACACACCGAGGTGGCGCAGATGAACATGCGCCTGGCGCTGGAGCGCCGGGCCGAGTCTGAGCCGCTGATGCCCGCGATCCGGCTCGTGGTGGGCTGAAGTCCGACAGGCTCCGGACCGGTGTATCGTGGCGGCATGGAGACCGCCATCGAACCCTTGACCCCATCGTCTGCGCCCCTAGACGCGCCGCCGCCCAACGGCCTGTCACTCAAGCGGGTGGCCATCGACACGTACCACGAGAACGTGGCCTACCTCCACCGAGACTGCGCGGTCTACCGGGCCGAGGGCTTCCAGGCGCTCTCCAAGGTGGAGGTGCACGCCAATGGCAACAGCATCCTGGCCACGCTCAACGTGGTGGACGACGCCGCCATCGTGGGCTGCGGTGAGCTCGGTGTGTCGGAAGACGCCTTTGCCCAGCTCGATGTGCCCGACGGCCATGCCGCCACGGTTTCGCAGGCCGAGCCGCCGGTGTCCATGCCTGCGCTGTTTCGCAAGATCAACGGCGAGCGGCTGAGCCGCGAAGAGTTCGCCGCGATCGTGCGCGACATCGCCGGCTACCGCTATTCCAAGATCGAGCTGACCGCGTTCGTGGTCGCCTGCAACCGCAGCGAGCTGGACCGCGAAGAGGTCTATTTCCTCACCGAAGCCATGGTGGCCAGCGGCCGGCGGCTTGACTGGCAGGCGCCGCTGGTGGTCGACAAGCACTGCATCGGCGGCATTCCGGGCAACCGCACCTCGATGCTGGTGGTGCCCATCGTGGCGGCCTATGGGCTGGTGTTTCCCAAGACGTCTTCGCGCGCCATCACCTCGCCCGCCGGCACCGCCGACACCATGGAGGTGCTGGCGAATGTGGAGCTGCCGTTCGAGCAGCTCACCGGCATCGTGCAGCGGCACCGCGGCTGTCTGGTCTGGGGCGGCACCGCCAACCTGTCGCCCGCTGACGACGTGCTGATCTCGGTCGAGCGGCCGCTGAACATCGATTCGCCCGGGCAGATGGTGGCGTCCATCCTGTCCAAGAAAATCGCTGCCGGTTCCACCCATCTCGGTGCTCGACATTCCCATCGGTCCCACCGCCAAGGTGCGCTCCATGCCAGAGGCGCAGAAGCTGCGGCGCTTGTTCGAGTACGTCGCGCAGCGCCTGCACCTGTCGCTGGACGTGGTGATCACCGATGGGCGCCAGCCGATCGGGCGCGGCGTGGGCCCGGTGCTGGAGGCGCGCGACGTGATGCAGGTGCTGGAGAACCACCCGGATGCCCCGTCCGACCTGCGCCAGAAATCGCTGCGGCTGGCCGGACGCATCATCGAATGCAGCCCCGATGTGCGCGGTGGCGATGGCTATGGCATCGCGCGCGACATTCTCGATTCCGGCCGCGCGCTGGCGCAGATGCAGGCCATGATCACGGCCCAGGGCAGCCGCGGATTCGATCACCAGCATCCGCCGCTGGGCGCGCTCACGCTCGATGTGTGTGCGCCACGCAATGGTGTGGTGGTGGGCATCGACAACCTGCAGGTTGCGCGCATTGCGCGCCTGGCAGGCGCGCCCAAGGTGATTGGTGCCGGTCTCGATCTGAGCGCCAAGCTGGGTGATCAGGTGAGCAAGGGCGATCTGCTGTACCGGGTGTACGCCAGCTACCCGGCCGATCTCGCGTTTGCGCGCCAGGCGCTGGAGCGCGCCAGCGGCTATCTCCTGGGCAGCGCCGACCAGTTGCCGCAGGTGTTTGTGGAGTTCTGATGACCCTGGTTGTTGAGCCCGGTGCGGGCTGTCTGCTGCATTTCCCCGAAGACGCGGCGATTGCCGAACGCGCGGCCCAGGCCACCGGTTTGCAGGCGCTGGCGATCGCGCGCCACCGCTTTCCCGATGGCGAGCTGCGGCTCAGGCTGCCCGCAGCGCTGCCGCCGCGTGTGGTGCTCTGGCGCTCGCTGGCCGACCCGAACGAAAAACTGGTCGAGCTGCTGCTGGTGGCGCAGGCTGCGCGCACGCTCGGTGCGCAGCACCTGACGCTGGTGGCACCGTATCTGGCCTACATGCGCCAGGACATCGCGTTTCACCCGGGCGAGGTGGTGAGCCAGCGCATCGTGGGCCGCTTTCTCGCCGATCTGTTCGACGCCGTGATCACGGTCGACCCGCATCTGCACCGCGTGGCCACGCTGCAAGAGGCGGTGCCGGTGGCCGATGCGGTCGTGCTCAGCGGCGCACCGGTGTTGGCCGATTGGGTGTATCGGCTCCGGTCCAACGCGCTGCTGATCGGGCCCGACGAAGAATCGCTGCAGTGGGTGGCGCAGGCTGCGGCGCGCCACGGCTGGGACCACGCCGTCTGCCGCAAGCAGCGCCATGGCGACCGCGCGGTGTCCATTGAGTTGCCCGACATGCCTGTGGCGGGTCGCGCGGTGGTGCTGATGGACGACGTAGCCAGTTCCGGCCACACACTGGCCGAGGCGGCCCGTGGCCTGCTGGCGGCCGGCGCCGCATCGGTCGATGTGGCGGTGACCCATGCCCTATTTGCCGAGGGCGCGCTGGCGCTGGTGAAGGCCGCAGGCGTGGGCGAGGTCTGGAGCACCGACTGCATCGCCCACCCGAGCAACGCGGTCAGCATGGTGCCCGCGCTGGCCGAAGCGCTTACACAACTCAGCTAGCCCGACACCTCCTCCCAGCGCAGGCTCATGGCCGCGCCCATGAGGCCGCACAGCCCCAGCAGCAGCACCGTGCCGGGCACCGACACCATCGCCGCGAGCGCGCCGAGCGCGCCCGAGACCAGCAGCAGCGCACCGATGGCGGTGTTGCTCACCGCCACATAGTCGGTGCGCCGGTTGCCGCCGGACATGTCCAGCAAATAGGTCTTGCGCCCCAGGCGCACACCGGCGTGCGCCACACCCAGGCCGAAGAAGGCCAGCGGGTAAAACACCAGTGCGGTCGAGCCAGACAGGCCCAGCCACGCCGCCACCGCCACCGCGATCGACAACAGCGCGGCCAGCGCCGAAGCCGCGGCGAACACCTGCCGGCTGGAGCGGTCGGCCCAGCGCCCCCAGACCGGCGAACTCACCAGCCCGGCCAGGCCTTCGAGCACGATGAAGGCGCCCAGCAGCGCCACCGCCTCGCCCAGCGCATCGCGCGCCAGCGCCACGTAAAACGGCGCGGCCAGCCCGGAGCCCATGGCCAGCGCGCGACCAATCACGAAGCGGCGAAACGGGGCGTCGTCGCGCAGCAGGCTGAGCTTGCCGAACGCCTCGGCCATGCCGTTGACGCCGCCATCGGTGGCGCCTGGAAATTCGGCGATGCGCGAAAACGACCAGGCGGCCATCACCCACAGCAGCGCGCCACCCGCCAGCAGGCCTGCAAACACACCGCTCGACCCCGTCTCGGGCAGCAGACCCAGCCCCACGCCCACGGCCATGGACAGCGCCCCGGCGATGGAGCCGATCCAGCCTGAGAGCACGCCGCGCCGCGTCTTGGGAATGGTCTTGCCCTGCACATCCTTGTAGGCGATGGAGCAGGCGCCGCGCGCCAGGCTGAACAGGGTGAGCAGCGCCACGATGGCGATGCCGGCCGCCAGGCCTTGCAGCGTGAGTGCCACCGCCGCCAGGGCTGCCAGGCAGGCGCCTTGCACCGCTCCCCCCAGCACCCAGATCCATTTGCGCACGGCAAACGATCGCACCACCGCACCGATCAGCAGCTGAGGCAACATCGAGCCCGACTCGCGGATTGGCACCAGCAGCGAGTTCAGCCAGGCCGGCGCGCCCAGGTGCAGCACCAGCCAGGGCAGGGTGGTCTTGGCGCTGGCCACGCTGTCGGCCACCGTGCTGAGCGCGTTGGCCACCAGCATGTGCACAAAGTTGCCGGGTGTCTCGCGGCAGGCGTCGTCCGAGATCGCCTTGCAGACGCGGCCGTCATCGTCATCGGTCAACCGCTCGTAGACGCTTTGCGCCCAAGCCGGGCTGTTGCGCTGGAAGGTGGACGTTGCTGGAGCCATGCGCCATTGTCGCGGCCGGTTGCTCTGGGCGATGGTCACCTCGCCGTGTGGCTGTGAGCGCGGGTCATGTGGCTCGCCTCCTGCAGGATCACGGCATGCTGGCGACAATCGCGCCATGTCTGATGCCCACACCGTGCCCGCGACCTCCGCGCCCAGCCCGACCTTCAACAGCGATTTTGACCAGCGCGTGGTGCTGCATGCGCACGATGCCGCGTGGAACGCCTCGCCGCTGCCCGGCGTCCAGCGGCGCCTGCTGGACCGGGTGGGTGGTGAGGTGGCGCGCGCCACCAGCGTGGTGCGCTATGCGCCCGGCGCGCGCTTCGACCGCCATGTGCACGGTGGGGGAGAAGAAATTCTGGTGCTGGAAGGCACGTTCTCCGACGAGGATGGCGACCACGGCGCCGGCAGCTATCTGCGCAACCCGCCGGGCAGTGCCCATGCGCCGTTTTCGGCCGAAGGCTGCCTGCTGCTGGTCAAGCTCTGGCAGTTCGGCCCGGGCGACACCGACACGGTGCGCATCGACACTCGGCGCGAACCGTGGCGCCAGGGCCTGGTGCCAGGCCTGTCGGTGATGCCGCTGCATGAGCACAACGGTGTCAGCACGGCACTGGTGCGCTGGGCGCCCCACACCCGCTTCAACACCCACCGCCATCCTGGTGGCGAAGAAATCTTCGTGCTCGACGGCGTGTTCCTGGACGAGCATGGCCGCTACCCGCGCCACAGCTGGCTGCGCAGCCCACGCTGGAGCCAGCACACGCCGTTCACCGAAGGCGAGGGTGCGCTGATCTGGGTCAAGGTGGGGCACCTCGGCGCGCCCATGCTCACGCCGCCAATGGAACAGGTTTGAATCGCGAACCCGCGGCGCTCCGTCCGCCGGTTTATCCTCGTCAGCCATGAAGCTCCACAACTACTTCCGTTCCTCCGCCTCGTTTCGGGTGCGCATCGCGCTGGCGCTCAAAGGCCTGCCCTACGACTACCTGCCGGTGCACCTGGCCAAGGGCGAACACAAGCAGCCAGGCTATGCCGACATCGCGGCCGATGGCCTGGTCCCACTGCTGGAGCTGGACGACGGCACACGGTTGTCGCAGTCGATGGCGATCATCGAATACCTTGACGAGCAATACCCCGAGCCGGCGCTGCTGCCGGCCGACGCGCTGGGTCGTGCCCGGGTTCGGGCGCTGGCGCAATCCATCGCCTGCGAAATCCACCCGGTCAACAACCTGCGGGTGTTGAAGTACCTGACCCATGAGCTCAAACTTGCCGAGGATGCCAAGAACACCTGGTACCGCCACTGGGTGCGCGTGGGACTGGAGGCGTTCGAACGCCAGCTGACCCAGTTGCCTGCCGGCCGCTTCTGCTTTGGCGACACGCCCACGCTGGCCGATTGTTGTCTGGTGCCGCAGATCTACAACGCCCAGCGCTTCAACACGCCGCTGGATGGCCTGCCGCGCACCATGGCGGCGTTCGACGCCTGCATGGCGCTGCCCGCATTTCAAGTGGCCCATCCCGCTGCCTGTCCAGACGCCGAGGCCTGAGCGGCGTGGTGCACCCCGCAGTCTGGCGACCCGACTGGCCTGCGCCGCCTGGTGTCAGTGCGCTGTTCACCACCCGCGCGGGTGGTGTGTCCCCGGCGCCGTTTGACAGCCTGAACCTCGGCGACCACGTGGGCGACCACCCGCCGTCGGTGGCCGAGAACCGCGCCCGGTTGGCCTCTGCGATGGGTGTACGGCCCGTTTTTCTGCAGCAGGTGCATGGCATCGAACTGGCGCACCTGCAGCCCGATACCCCCGACGGAACAGTGGCCGACGCCTGCCTGAGCACCGAGCGCGGGCTGGCCTGCACCGTGATGGTGGCCGACTGCCTGCCGGTGCTGTTCACAGACGCCCTTGGCTCACAGGTTGCCGCCGCCCACGCTGGCTGGCGTGGTCTGGCGGGTCTCTCAGGCCATGGCGTGCTGGAGGCCACCTTCGACGCGATGGTGGCGCAAGCTCAGCGGCTCGACCCGCGGCGCTCACGCGCTGCGGTTGCAGCCGACACACTGGCCTGGCTCGGCCCCTGCATCGGACCCACGGCGTTTGAGGTGGGGCCAGAAGTTCGTGCTGCGTTCGTGGACTTCGACCCGGCGGCCGAGAGCTGCTTCACAGCGTTGCCGGCAGACAAATGGCTGGCCGATCTGCCGGCCCTGGCGCGCCAGCGCCTGCGCGGGATGGGCGTTGCCCAGTGCTACGGCAACGACAGCAGCGCGCGCTGGTGCACCGTGAGCCAGCCTTCAGACTTCTTTTCCCACCGGCGCGACGCCAGCCGGCTCGGCAGCACCGGCCGCATGGCCGCCTGCATCTGGCTCACCTGAGGCGATTGCCGCTGCAGCGTTTGCCCTGCGCTGCTGGTCTTCGGCCGCTTCGCGCGCCTTGTTTTCCTTGCGACGCTGCGGTGTTCGCATCAGGTAAACCACCAAGGCCACAGGCAGCAAACCGTAAAGAATAAAGGTCACAATGGCCCCGAGGATGGTGCCAGTGGTGTTCGATCCTTCGGCCACCGCCATCATGAGCACCACGTACAACCAACCGATTACCACCAGGTACACAAGAAACCTTTCAAACGGGGGCGGGCACGTCAGCTTGCTGGAAGCCGCGTCATCGACACTAGGGAAAACCCGGTAATCGACTGGGGAGTCCGATAATAAAGCGTTCAAAAAGGCATTGGAGACAGGCATGACATCTGGGAAAAACCCCCAACCACCTTGGCTTGAGGCTGCGCAGCAGTTTCAGCAAAACCTGGTTTCGCAGTGGACGCAGGTCGCTCAGGCCTTCCCCGGTGCGGCCGGGCAGGCGCCTGGTCCGGCCGCCACCGATCCCTGGGCGGCGTTCAAGGCATTGATGCCCCAAGGCGGAGCTGCCAACGCGTTCGCCATGCCAGCGCCGGGCGGCCAGCCCGGTCTGGGCGACGTGGGTCAGATGTTCAACCAGGCCGCGGGCCATCCGGTGAGTTTTGATCCAGCTCAGATGATGGAGATTCAGAGCACCTATCTCAAGGAAGTGGGCGCGCTGTGGAACCATGGCATGCAGGCCAAGCCCGCCAGCCGATCGCCGTTTTGCGGGTGAAGCCTGGAGCAGCAATCCGATGGCTGCGTTTTCGGCTGCTGCCTACCTGCTCAATGCCCGCACGCTGATGGCCATGGCCGATGCGGTGCAAGGCGACGCCAAGACCAAGACCCGCGTGCGCTTCGCGGTGCAGCAGTGGATCGACGCCAGCTCGCCGAGCAACTTTCTGGCCTTCAACGCCGAAGCGCAGAAAAAGGCCATCGACACCCAGGGCGAGAGCATCGCCAAGGGCGTGGCCAACCTGTTGCACGACATGAAGCAGGGCCATGTGTCGATGACCGACGAGAGCGTGTTCGAGGTCGGCAAGAACGTGGCCACCACCGAAGGCGCGGTGGTGTTCGAGAACGAGCTGTTCCAGCTGATCGAATACAAGCCGCTGACCGCCAAGGTCTACGAGCGGCCGTTCCTGCTGGTGCCGCCCTGCATCAACAAGTTCTACATCCTCGACCTGCAGCCCACCAACTCGCTGATCCGCTACAGCGTGGAGCAGGGCCACCGCACCTTCGTGGTGAGCTGGCGCAACCCCGACGAGTCGATGGCCCAGAAATCCTGGGACGACTACATCGAAGACGCGGTGATCAAGGCCATCGGCGTGACGCAAGACATCACCGGCGCCAAGACCATCAACGCCCTGGGCTTCTGTGTCGGCGGCACCATGCTGAGCAACGCGCTGGCCGTGCTGGCCGCGCGCGGCGAAGAACCGGTGAACAGCGCCACCTTCCTCACCACGCTGATCGACTTCACCGACACCGGCATCCTCGATGTGTTCATCGACGAGAACTTTGTGAAGTACCGCGAGATGCAGTTCGCCGATGGCGGCCTGATGCCCGGGCGCGATCTGGCCACCACCTTCAGCTTTCTGCGCCCGAACGACCTGGTGTGGAACTACGTGGTGGGCAACTACCTCAAGGGCGAGTCGCCGCCACCGTTCGACCTGCTGTACTGGAACTCGGACGCGACCAATCTGCCCGGCCCGTACTACGCCTGGTACCTGCGCCAGACCTACCTGGAAAACAACCTGGTCAAGCCAGGCAAGGCCACGGTCTGCGGCGAGAAGATCGACTTTCGCAAGGTCAAGATTCCGGTCTACGTCTACGGCTCGCGCGAAGACCACATCGTGCCCATCGGCGGCGCTTACGCCAGCACCCAGGTGTTCCCGGGCAAGAAGCGTTTTGTGATGGGCGCCTCGGGCCACATTGCCGGCGTGATCAATCCGCCCGCTTCGGGCAAGCGCAGCCACTGGATCGGCCCCGCCGGCAAGTTCCCCGCCGATGTGAACGACTGGATCGCCAGCGCCACCGAGCACAAGGGCAGCTGGTGGACCGACTGGGCCGACTGGCTCAAACCCCTGGCAGGCAAGCAGATCGCTGCACCCAAGGCTTACGGCAAAGGCAAGACCTACGCCGCGATCGAACCGGCACCGGGCCGGTACGTCAAAGCAAAAGCGTGAAGCACCCCTGCAGCGCTGCGCGCGACCCCCTCAAGGGGGCAACGCTGGCCGACCGGCAGAGCCGGATCGGTGGCGTTCTGGTCTGAGACAGTTCGCGCCGGACAAGATTCGATTTTTTTGGTTCAAAGGAGACAACATGGAAGACATCGTCATCGTTTCAGCCGCCCGCACCGGTGTGGGCAAGTTCGGCGGCTCGATCGCCAAGGTACCGGCCACCGAGCTGGGCAGCATCGTCATCAAGGCGCTGCTGGAGCGCACCGGCTTGCCGGTCGATGCCATCGGTGAAGTGATCATGGGCCAGGTGCTCGCCGCGGGCGTGGGCCAGAACCCGGCCCGCCAGGCCATGATGAAGGCCGGTGTGGCCAAGGAGACGCCGGCGCTCACCATCAACGCCGTTTGCGGCTCGGGCCTCAAGGCCGTGATGCTGGCCGCGCAGGCGGTGGCCTGGGGCGACAGCGAGATCGTGATCGCCGGTGGCCAGGAAAACATGAGCGCCAGCCCGCACGTGCTCAACGGCAGCCGCGATGGCCAGCGCATGGGCGACTGGAAGATGACCGACACCATGATCGTCGACGGCCTGTGGGACGTCTACAACCAGTACCACATGGGCATCACCGCCGAGAACGTGGCCAAGGCCCACGGCATCACGCGCGACATGCAGGACGCCCTGGCGCTGGGCAGCCAGCAAAAGGCCCTGGCCGCTCAGGAGGCGGGCAAGTTCAAAGATGAGATCGTGGACGTGAGCCATTCCCCAGCGCAAGGGCGATCCAGTCGTTTTCAACACCGACGAATTCATCAACAAGAAGACCAGCGCCGACGTGCTGTCAGGCCTGCGCCCGGCTTTCGACAAGGCCGGTACGGTGACCGCTGGCAATGCGTCCGGTATCAACGATGGCGCCGCCGCCGTCATGGTCATGACCGCCAAGAAAGCCGCCGCCCTGGGCCTCAAGCCCCTGGCGCGCATTGCCGCCTTCGGCACCAGCGGCCTGGACCCGGCCACCATGGGCATGGGCCCCGTGCCCGCATCGCAAAAGGCGCTGGCCCGCGCTGGCTGGAAAGCTGCCGATGTGGATCTGTTCGAGCTGAACGAAGCGTTTGCCGCCCAGGCCTGCGCCGTCAACAAGGCACTGGACATCGATCCGGCCAAGGTCAACGTGAATGGTGGCGCCATCGCCATCGGTCACCCGATCGGCGCGTCGGGTTGCCGCATCCTGGTGACGCTTGCTGCACGAAATGCAGCGCCGCGACGTCAAGAAGGGCCTGGCCGCGCTGTGCATCGGCGGCGGCATGGGCGTGTCGCTGGCGGTGGAGCGCTGAAACTGACCCACCCCCGCGCCGCAGCTGCGCAGCGTCACCCCCTCAAGGGGGCGATGCTGGCGGCCCGGCAAAGCCGGTTCCGCGGCATCCCTGAGTCGAAGACATTTCATTCGATCAATTTTTTCAAGCCAATCGGCACCACCTAGAGGAGCATCACAATGAGTCAAAAAAGTAGCGTACGTCACCGGCGGCATGGGCGGCATCGGAACCGCGATCTGTCAGCGCCTGCACAAAGAAGGCTTCAAGGTCATCGCTGGCTGCGGCCCGACGCGCGATTTCAAAAAATGGCTGGACGAGCAAAAGGCCCTGGGCTACACCTTCTATGCGTCGGTGGGCAATGTGGGCGACTGGGATTCCACGGTGGAGGCGTTCGCCAAGACCAAGGCCGAGCACGGCCCCATCGATGTGCTGGTCAACAACGCCGGCATCACCAAAGACCGCATGTTCCTCAAGATGTCGCGCGAAGACTGGAGCGCGGTGATGAACACCAACCTGGACTCCATGTTCAACGTGACCAAGCAGGTGGTTGCCGACATGGTGGAAAAAGGCTGGGGCCGCATCATCAACATCAGCGTCGGTCAACGGCGAAAAAGGCCAGGCTGGCCAGACCAACTACTCGGCCGCCAAGGCCGGCATGCACGGCTTCTCGATGGCCCTGGCGCAGGAGATGGCCACCAAGGGCGTGACGGTGAACACCGTGAGCCCGGGCTACATCGGCACCGACATGGTCAACGCCATCCGCCCGGATGTGCTGGAGAAAATCGTCGCCACGGTGCCCGTGAAGCGCTTGGGCAAGCCCAGCGAGATCGCATCCATCATCGCCTGGCTGGCTTCGGAGGAAGGCGGCTACGCCACCGGCGCCGACTTCTCGGTCAACGGTGGATTGCACATGGGGTGAGCGTGCCCACCCCTGCCGCGGCTCCGCCGCGACCCCCTCAAAGGGGGCGGCGCTGGCGGGCCGGCAAAGCCGGACCCGCGGCGCCCTGAAAGGGGCACGTTCTCAACACCTACCCCGCTTCGGCGGGGTTTTTTCTGGGCGCTGGGATAATCGCGCCATGAACGCATCTGCTCCCGTCTCGCCCTGGCGCCTGTCCGTCGCCCCGATGATGGACTGGACGGATCGCCACTGCCGCTACTTCCACCGACTGCTGTCGCAGCGCACCCTGCTTTACACCGAGATGGTGACCACGGGCGCGCTGATGCACGGCAGCGTGCAGCGGCACCTGCGCTTCAACGCGGAGGAGCATCCGGTGGCGCTGCAGCTCGGCGGCAGCGATCCTGCCGAGCTGGCCCAAGCAGCTCGCCTGGGCGAGCAGTGGGGCTACGACGAGATCAACCTGAACTGCGGCTGCCCGAGCGACCGGGTGCAGCGCGGCGCGTTTGGCGCCTGTCTCATGGCCGAGCCGCAGACCGTGGCCGATGGCGTGAAGGCCATGCGCGATGCGGTGTCGATCCCGGTCACGGTCAAGCACCGCATCGGCATCGACAAGACCGAGAGCTACGACTTCGTGCGCGACTTCGTCGGCACGGTGGCCGAGGCCGGCTGCGAGGTGTTCATCGTGCACGCGCGAAATGCCTGGCTGCAAGGTCTGAGTCCAAAAGAGAACCGCGAGGTGCCGCCGCTGCGCTACGAGCTGGTGCACCGCCTCAAGCGCGATTTTCCGCACCTCACCATCGCCCTCAACGGTGGCATCACGACCAACGAGCAGATCGCCGAGCAGCTGCAGCAGGTGGACGGCGTGATGGTCGGGCGCGAGGCCTACCACCACCCGTGGCTGCTCACCGGCTGGGATGAGCGCTTCTTTGGCGAACCGGCACAGGTACTCTGTCGCGATGAGGTGGAAGATCAGATGGTGCGCTACATGGAGCGCGCATTTGCCGAGGACGGCTGCCCCTGGTACGCGATCGCCCGCCACATGCTCGGCCTGCGCCATGGCCTGCGCGGCGCCCGGCGCTGGCGCCAGGTCTGGAGTGACCACCGTTTGAAGCCTTTGCCCCCCCGAGAGGTCTGGTCGCTCGCCCGCGAGCACGCGGCCGAGCAGCCTGAAACGGTGGTGGCGTGAGCGCCGGTGTGCTGCCGCTGGCGGTGCCGGCGGCGCTCATCTCGCTGGAGACCGCGGCGGGACGCATTGCCCTGTACCACGCAGCCCCCGACCAGCCTGCGCCCAATTTGCCACCCTTGCTGCTGGTGCACAGCGTGAACGCCGCAGCTTCGGTGGCCGAGGTGGCGCCGCTGTTTGAGCATTACAGGCGAACGCGGCACGTGGTGGCGCTGGACCTGCCGGGCTACGGGCATTCCGATCGCAGCGACCGGCTGTACACGCCGCGCCTGATGACCGATGCGGTATTGGCCGCCGCCGACTGGCTGGCTGAGCAGGCGGGATCTGAACAGGTGGACGTGCTGGGCGTGTCGCTGTCGGTCGAGTTCGTGGCGCGGGCACAGACCGAGCGGCCCGAGCGGTTTCGGCGGCTGGCGCTGGTGAGCCCGACCGGCTTCTCGCGCGCCAAGCGCCGCCACGGACCCCCTGGCTCCACCTTGATGGTGCCGTGGCTGCTTCGGCTGTTGCAGCGCCCTGGCTGGGGCGAGCGCATTTTTCGCAACCTCACGCGTCCCGGCGTGATCCGCTACTTTCTCAAGCGCACCTTTGGCGCACCCAGCGTGGACGAAGCGCTCTGGGCCTATGCGGTGGCGACCACCCGCCAGCCCGGTGCGCGCCACGCGCCGCTGCACTTTGTCTCGGCCGGGCTGTTCAGTGGCGATGTCAACACGCTGTTCGAAGCGGTGGATTGCCCGGTCTGGGTCAGCATGGCCACGCGCGGTGACTTCACCGACTACCAGGGACGCAGCACCCTGGTCGATCACCCCAACTGGCAGTTTCATGCCGTTGAAGGCGGTGCTTTGCCTTATTTCGAAGACCTCGACGCGTTTACCGCCCGACTTGATCCGTTTTGGCGCGCTGACAACTGACCTGAACAGCTGGCGGCGTCATTCACCCTGAATTGAGGGCCGCCGCGCACGTGCGCTTCAGGCGGCTGCCTCCAGCCCGTTCTGGAAATGCTGGTGCATGCGCTCACGGGTCAGCGCCGCGTCGCGCGCGAGCAGCGCCTCCATCACCGCGCGGTGCTCGGCCAGCGATTCACTGAGCCGCCCACTTTTGAGCAGCGAGTTGTGGCGGTTGAGCTTCATGACCTTGCGCAGATCGCTCACCATCTGCTGGCGCCAGCGGTTGTCGGCAATTTCCAGCAGGCGCATGTGAAAGCGCTCGTTGATGGCGAAGAAACGCTCGCGGTTCTTCACCGCTGCTTCGAGTTCGGCGTGCAGGGCCTGCAGTTCGTCCAGCTGGTCGTCGCTGGCGCGCTCGGCCACCACACCGGCGCCGTCGGATTCCAGCAAGGCCAGCAGGTGGTAGACGTCGGCCAGGTCCTTGTCGGACACCTCGGTCACGTAGGCGCCGCGCCGCACCTTCATGGTCACCAGGCCTTCGGCGGCCAGCACTTTAAGCGCCTCGCGCAGCGGGGTGCGGCTGATACCGTATTCCTCGGCGAGCTTGAGCTCGTCGATCCAGCTGCCGGGTTCGAGCTCGCGGCTGAAGATGCGCTGGCGCAGCAGTTCGGCCACTTCTTCATAAAGCGCGCGCGGGGCAAGCGAGAGGGCGGACATGGGTCGGGGCAGTGCTCTGGTCGGGGCGATAGGCTGGGGCCGATTGTAAGTCGGCTGGAATATTTTGCATCAATAATTATGAATGATATAAAATCGAACCCGAGTTTTGGCGCACCATGTGCGTTGTTCGCCCGACTGCATTCACTCCTTCACCGCGCTTTAACGGCCCAGTCACCATGTCTTCCCAAACGCCCCAAACCCCTTCCGAATTCACCGCCGCCAGCCTGGAAGACTGGGCCAAGGCCGCCGCCAAGTCGGCGCCTGGTGGCAACGTGGACGCGCTGAACTGGATCACGCCCGACGGCATCAGCGTCAAGCCGCTGTACACCGCCGAAGACACAGCGCACCTGGCCCACGCCAACACGCTGCCCGGTTTCGAGCCCTTCATCCGCGGCCCGCAGGCCACCATGTATGCGGTGCGGCCCTGGACCATCCGCCAGTACGCGGGTTTCTCCACCGCCGAAGAATCCAACGCCTTCTACCGCAAGGCGCTGGCGGCCGGCGGGCAGGGCGTGATCGGTGGCGTTTGACCTGGCCACCCACCGGGGCTACGACAGCGACCACCCGCGCGTGACCGGCGACGTCGGCAAGGCCGGCGTGGCGATCGACTCGGTCGAGGACATGAAGATCCTGTTCGACCAGATCCCGCTGGACAAGGTCTCGGTCTCCATGACCATGAACGGCGCCGTGCTGCCGGTGCTGGCGGGTTACGTGGTGGCGGCCGAAGAGCAGGGCGTCTCGCAAGACAAGCTCTCTGGAACGATTCAGAACGACATTCTGAAAGAGTTCATGGTGCGCAACACCTACATCTACCCGCCCGAGCCGTCGATGAGGATCATCGGCGACATCATCGAGTACACGGCGACGCACATGCCGAAGTTCAACTCGATCTCGATCTCGGGCTACCACATGCAGGAAGCCGGCGCCAACCAGGCGCTGGAGCTGGCCTTCACGCTGGCCGACGGCAAGGAGTACGTGAAGACCGCCATCGCCAAGGGCATGGATGTGGACGATTTCGCCGGCCGCCTGAGCTTCTTCTGGGCGATCGGCATGAACTTCTACCTGGAGATCGCCAAGATGCGCGCGGCGCGCCTGCTGTGGACGCGCATCATGAAAGGCTTCGACGCCAAGAAGCCCAAGAGCCTGATGCTGCGCACGCACTGCCAGACATCGGGCTGGTCGCTCACCGAGCAGGACCCCTACAACAACGTGGTGCGCACCACGATCGAAGCCATGGCGGCCGTGTTCGGCGGCACGCAGTCGCTGCACACCAACTCGTTCGACGAAGCCATTGCGCTGCCGACCGAGTTCAGCGCCCGCATCGCGCGCAACACGCAGCTCATCATTCAGGAAGAGACCCACATCACCAACGTGGTCGACCCCTGGGCCGGCAGCTACATGATGGAGAGCCTGACGCAGGAAATGGCCGACAAGGCCTGGGCCATCATCGAAGAAGTCGAAGCCATGGGCGGCATGACCAAGGCCGTGGACAGCGGCTGGGCCAAGCTCAAGATCGAAGCGGCCGCGGCCGAGAAGCAGGCGCGCATCGACTCCGGCAAGGACGTGATCGTCGGCGTCAACAAGTACAAGCTGAAGAACGAAGACCCGATCGAGGCGCGCGACATCGACAACGTGGCGGTGCGCGAAGGCCAGATCGCGCGCCTGAAAGCCATCCGCGCCAGCCGCGATGAGGCCAAGGTGCAGGCGGCGCTTGCAGGCGCTGACCGCTGCCGCTGAAAGCGGCCAGGGCAACCTGCTGGACCTGAGCATCCAGGCCATGCGCCTGCGCGCCACCGTCGGCGAGGTGTCGCGACGCGCTGGAGAAGATTTTCGGGCGCCACCGCGCCGATACGCAAAAGGTGACCGGTGTGTACGCTGCTGCCTACGATTCGGCCGAGGGCTGGGACCAGCTCAAAGAGGAGATCAACGCCTTCGCCGAAGCGCAGGGCCGCCGCCCGCGCGTGATGATCAGCAAGCTCGGCCAGGACGGCCACGACCGCGGCGCCAAGGTGGTGGCCACGGCCTTCGCCGACCTGGGCTTCGACGTGGACATGGGCCCGCTGTTCCAGACGCCCGAGGAGTGCGCGCGCCAGGCGATCGAAAACGACGTGCACGCGGTGGGCGTGTCCACGCTGGCCGCCGGCCACAAGACCCTGGTGCCGGCCATCATTGCCGAGCTGAAGAAGCAGGGCGCCGACGACATCATCGTGTTTGTGGGTGGCGTGATTCCGCGCCAGGACTACGAGATGCTGTACGAGGCCGGCGTGAAGGGCATCTACGGCCCGGGCACGCCGATTCCGGCGAGCGCGAAGGACGTGCTGGAGCAGATCAAGAAGGCGTTGGGGTGACCTCTGTGGACTTGTATGCGGGCATCGTTCAGGGAGCGGCGCTGGTACAGCGCCGCGCCATGGCCAAGGCCATCACGCTGCTGGAATCGACCCGCGCCGATCACCGCGCGCAGGGCGACGAGCTGCTGACGGCGCTGCTGCCGCACACCGGCAAGAGTTTTCGCCTGGGCATCAGCGGCGTGCCCGGCGTGGGCAAGAGCACCTTCATCGAAGCGCTGGGCCTGTATTTGATCGGGCAGGGGCATCGCGTGGCGGTGCTGACCGTCGACCCTTCGTCCACCGTGTCGGGCGGCTCCATCCTGGGCGACAAGACGCGCATGGAGCACCTGAGCGTGCACGAGCAGGCCTACATCCGCCCCAGCCCGAGCAGCGGCACGCTGGGCGGCGTGGCCGAAAAAACGCGCGAGGCCATGCTGGTCTGCGAAGCGGCCGGCTACGACATCGTGATCGTCGAAACCGTGGGCGTGGGCCAGAGCGAGACCGCGGTGGCCAACATGACCGACATGTTCGTGCTGCATGCAGCTGCCCAACGCCGGCGACGACCTGCAGGCGATCAAGAAAGGCGTGATGGAGCTGGCCGATCTGGTGGTCATCAACAAGGCCGACATCGACCCCGACGCCGCCACCCGCGCGCGCGCGCAGATCACCTCGTCCTTGCGCCTGCTGGGCTTGCATGGCAACCCCGACCACGCCCACCACGACGAACAGCATCTGGCACCCCCAGGTGATTCAGCTCAGCGCACTGAAGGGCGAGGGCGTGGACAGCTTCTGGGCCAGCAGTCACCGACTTCCGCGAGCTGCAAACCGCCAACGGCAAGCTGGCCGCGCGGCGCCAGCAGCAGGCCATGGCCTGGATGTGGGAGCGCATCGACGCCGGCCTGAAACAGCGCTTTCGCGCAACATCCCGCAGGTGCGAGCAGCTGCTGGACGACGCCACGGCCGCGCGTGCTGGCCGGCGAGTTGCCAGCCTCGACTGCGGCGCGCGCGCTGCTCGATCTGTTCGATTGAGTTCTGAAGAACCCGAGACCACCGATTTATCTGGAGAACAACCCATGCAAGACATCCTCGACCAACTGGAAAACAAGCGCGCCGCAGCGCGCCTGGGCGGCGGCCAAAAGCGCATCGACGCGCAGCACGCCAAAGGCAAGCTCACCGCGCGCGAGCGGCTGGAGGTGCTGCTCGACGAAGGCACGTTCGAAGAGTGGGACATGTTCGTCGAGCACCGCTGCACCGACTTCGGCATGCAGGACAACAAGATCCCCGGCGACGGCGTGGTCACCGGCTACGGCATGATCAACGGCCGCCTGGTGTTCGTCTTCAGCCAGGACTTCACGGTGTTCGGCGGCGCGCTGTCCGAAGCCCATGCCGAGAAGATCTGCAAGGTGATGGACCAGGCCATGAAGGTCGGCGCGCCGGTGATCGGCCTGAACGATTCGGGCGGCGCCCGCATCCAGGAAGGCGTGGCCTCGCTCGGCGGTTACGCCGACGTGTTCCAGCGCAACGTGATGGCCAGCGGCGTGGTGCCGCAGATCAGCATGATCATGGGCCCCTCGGCCGGCGGCGCGGTGTATTCGCCCGCCATGACCGACTTCATCTTCATGGTGAAAGACAGCAGCTACATGTTCGTCACCGGCCCCGAGGTGGTGAAGACCGTGACGCACGAGAACGTGACCGCCGAAGATCTGGGTGGCGCGATCACCCACACCACCAAGAGCGGCGTGGCCGACCTCGCGTTCGAAAACGACGTGGAGGCGCTGCTCATGCTGCGCCGGCTCTACAACTACCTGCCGCTGTCGAACCGCGAAAAGGCACCGGTGCGCCCCAGCGGCGACCCGATCGACCGCATGGAGCGGAGCCTGGACACGCCTGGTGCCCGACAACCCCAACAAGCCCTACGACATGAAGGAGCTGATCGTCAAGACCGTGGACGATGGCGACTTCTTCGAGCTGCAGCCCGAGTACGCCAAGAACATCCTGATCGGCTTTGCGCGCATGGACGGCCAGACGGTGGGCATCGTGGCCAACCAGCCGCTGGTGCTGGCCGGTTGCCTGGACATCAAGAGCTCGCATCAAGGCCGCGCGCTTTGTGCGCTTCTGCGATGCCTTCAACATCCCGGTGATCACCTTCGTGGACGTGCCCGGCTTCATGCCCGGCACCTCGCAGGAGTACGGCGGCATCATCAAGCACGGCGCCAAGCTGCTCTACGCCTACGCCGAGTGCACCGTGCCCAAGATCACCGTGATCACCCGCAAGGCCTACGGCGGCGCCTACGACGTGATGGCCTCCAAGCACCTGCGCGGCGACGTCAACTTCGCCTGGCCCAACGCCGAGATCGCGGTGATGGGCGCCAAGGGCGCGGTGGAAATCATCTTCCGCGAAGACAAGGGCGACCCGGCCAAGCTGGCCGCCAAGGAAGCCGAATACAAGGCCCGCTTTGCCAACCCCTTCGTGGCCGGTGCGCGCGGCTTCATCGACGACGTGATCCTGCCGCACGAAACCCGCAAGCGCATCTGCCGCTCGCTGGTGATGCTGCAAGGACAAGAAGCTCGAAAACCCGTGGCGCAAGCACGGGAACATTCCACTCTGAGCGGACACCCCCGCGCCGCTTCGCGTCACCGCCTCAAGGGGGCGAGCACTGGCGGCCCGGCAAAGCCGGTTCTGCGGTGCCGCTGGACAGCAGCCATCGGCGCTCCACCATTCGAGACTAAGGACATCATCATGTTCACCAAAATCCTGATCGCCAACCGCGGCGAAATCGCCTGCCGCGTCATCGCCACCGCCAACAAGATGGGCATCAACACCGTGGCGGTGTATTCCGAGGCCGACAAGGAAGCGCGCCACGTGCAGCTGGCCGACGAGGCCGTGCTGCTCGGCCCTGCGCCCTCGCGCGAGTCGTATCTGGTGGCCGACAAGATCATTGCAGGCTGCGAAGCAGACCGGCGCCCAGGCCATTCACCCTGGCTACGGCTTCCTGTCGCGAGAACGAGGCCTTTGCCAAGCGCTGCGAAGACGAAGGCATTGCCTTCATCGGCCCCAAGGCGCATTCGATCGCGGCCATGGGCGACAAGATCGCGTCCAAGAAGCTGGCCAACGAGGCCAAGGTCAACACCATTCCGGGCTGGAACGACGCCATTGAATCGGCCGAGCACGCGGTGGAGATCGCCAAGGACATTGGCTACCCGGTGATGATCAAGGCCTCGGCCGGCGGCGGTGGCAAGGGCCTGCGCGTGGCGTTCAACGACAAGGAGGCGTTTGAAGGTTTCACCAGCTGCCGCAACGAGGCGCGCAACAGCTTTGGCGACGACCGCGTGTTCATCGAGAAATACGTGCAGGAGCCGCGCCACATCGAGATCCAGGTGCTGGGCGACAGCCATGGCAACGTGATCTACCTCAACGAGCGCGAGTGCTCGATCCAGCGCCGCCACCAGAAGGTGATCGAAGAGGCGCCGTCGCCCTTCATCAGCGACGCCACGCGCAAGGCCATGGGCGAGCAGGCCGTGGCGCTGGCCAAGGCGGTGAAGTACCAGAGCGCGGGCACGGTGGAGTTCGTGGTCGGCAAGGACCAGGACTTCTACTTCCTGGAAATGAACACCCGCCTGCAGGTGGAGCACCCGGTCACCGAGTGCATCACCGGGCTGGACCTGGTGGAGCTGATGATCCGCGTGGCCGCCGGCGAGAAGCTGCCGCTCACGCAGGCCGATGTGAAGCGCGACGGCTGGGCCATCGAGTGCCGCATCAACGCCGAAGACCCGTTCCGCAACTTCCTGCCCTCCACCGGCCGCCTGGTGCGCTTCGCGCCGCCCGAGCAGACCATGTTCCAGGGCGACACCGACGCAGCTGCTATGGCGTGCGGGTGGACACCGGCGTGGTCGATGGCGGCGAGATTCCGATGTTCTACGACTCGATGATCGCCAAGCTCATCGTGCACGGCAAAGACCGCAACGAGGCCATTGCCAAGATGCGCGAGGCGCTCAACGGCTTCGTGATTCGCGGCATCAGCAGCAACATCCCGTTCCAGGCGGCGCTGCTGGCGCACCCCAAGTTTGTCTCGGGCGACGTTCAACACCGGCTTCATCGCCGAGCACTACGCCGATGGGCTTTCGCGCCGAAGACGTGCCGCACGACGACGCCGAATTTCCTGGTGGCTCTGGCTGCCTTTGTGCGCCGCAAGTCGCGCGAGCGCGCTGCCGGCCTGTCCGGCCAACTGCCGGGCTACGGCGTCAAGGTGGGCCACGACTTTGGCGTGATCACGCTGGACGCGGCGGGCAAGCATGGCTACAGCCAGGTGCACGTGGTCGAGGAGGTCGGCCAGATCGGCGTGGCCACCGTCACCGTGGGCGGTCAAGCGCTACGCGATCGCGAGCCCCTCGCGCCTGAACGATGTCTGCATCACCGGCACCTGCAACGGCCAGCCTTTCACCGCCCAGGTGGAGCGCGGCACGCCGCGCAACCCGCTGGCGCTGGTGGTGCAGCACAACGGCACCCGTATCGAGGCCATGGTGGTCTCGCCGCGCATGGCCGAGCTGCACCGGCTCATGCCGTTCAAGGCGCCGCCCGACATGAGCAAATACGTGCTCTCGCCCATGCCTGGCCTGCTGGCCGAGGTGGCGGTGCAGGTGGGTCAGAAGGTGCAGGCCGGTGAGCGCGTGGCTGTGATCGAGGCCATGAAGATGGAAAACGTGCTGTTTGCCGCCGCCGATGGCGTGGTGGCCAAGGTGCTGGCCGGCAAGGGCGACTCGCTGACGGTGGACCAGCCGATCGTGGAGTTCGAGAAATGAGCCCCCACGCTCCACCGCTGCGCGGGTCGCTGCCCCCGAGGGGGCTGATCTGGCTTGGGGCGGCCCTGCGCCAGATCGCAAGAGCCATCGCGTCCGTTCAAAGTGCTGGGCATCCAGCAGATCGCCATCGGCGGGCCCGACAAGCTGCGCCTGCAAAAGCTGTGGGTCGAGATGCTGGGCCTGGAAGTCACCGGCACCTTTCAGCAGCGAGCGCGAGAACGTGGATGAAGACATCTGCGCCATCGGCAGCGGGCCGTTCAAGGTCGAGGTCGATCTGATGCAACCGATCGACCCCGAGAAGAAGCCCGCGGTGCACGCCACGCCGCTGAACCACATCGGTCTGTGGATCGACGATCTGCCGGTGGCGGTGGAGTGGTTGACCGCTCAGGGCGTGCGCTTTGCGCCGGGCGGCATCCGCAAGGGTGCTGCCGGTTTCGACATCACCTTCCTGCACCCCAAGGCCAACGAAGAATTCCCGATCGCGGGCGAGGGCGTGCTGATCGAGCTGGTGCAGGCGCCGCCCGAGGTGGTGAGCGCATTTGCCAGGCTGGCCGCACAGCCCGGGCTGAAGCCCGCAGACAGAGGGAGAAAAGCCCCGCAGGCGGTCGGTCTGCAGGGCTTTTTTTGCGCGTGTTTGTGCAGGCGAGCGTGGTTCACTCGCAGATCATGTAGCTCTTGGTCAGGGTCTCCAGCACCTCGAACTCGCCCTCAAAGCCCGGCGGCATGTACAGCCCTTCGCCAGGTCCCGCTTCTTCAAAGCCGCCGCGCTTGTCGTGCACCCGGCAGCGGCCAGCGACCACCGTGAACAGCTCGCGCTCTGTCTCA
Source organism: uncultured beta proteobacterium (assembly GCA_963831255.1). Lineage (GTDB taxonomy): Bacteria > Pseudomonadota > Gammaproteobacteria > Burkholderiales > Burkholderiaceae_C > Hydrogenophaga. Next base: position 484,050 of record CAWHPI010000001.1, read on the forward strand.
CCCATTGCGATGCGCCAGCGCCCCGGCTCGCAGCGCCAGACGCCACAAAACACCTCGCCCGCCGGCAAGTCTGCCTGCACCAGGTTCCAGGTCTCGCGCAGCGGGTTGCCCTGCACCAGGCGCTCGGGCTTTGGACGATCGTGCGCCGGGGCACCGGCGGGTTCGGCGGTGAGTTTGATCAGGTGGGTGACGGGCTGTTGCATGGCGACATTCTGGCAAACCCGCAGGCGGTTTGGTCAATCTGGGCTGGATTTCACCCGTTTTTCGGCCGCCTCAAGCCGCTGCCGCTGGCTACATTGGTTCACATGTGGGCGCTGGGTTCCACGCCGCCGCATTCACCGCATCAGCCCCTGGGAGAGCACCATGGAAACTGCCAGCCAACCGAGCCATCCAGCCTACGCGCTGCGCCGCCAGTCCGCGCATGCGTTGCCCTGGTCAGACGATTTGCTGAACCAGTTCGGGCTGCGCATGGCCAGCCACGGCATGAGCATCAGCCGAACCCAGATGCACACCAGCCCCGGCTACGCACTGGAGCAGCTGGCCCATGCCCGCGCCCTGGATGACGACCTGTTGCAGCTGCTTGTTGTCCGGATGTTCCGGCTCTATGAGGCGCATCAGTCGGGTGTTTCGCTGGTCAGCCATTGAAATTTTGATGAGCTTCGGGGCTCAGGCCCGCCACTCAATTGCCGATACCCACTGCATCCACGCAGACCTTTTCGAATTCACGGAGCACCAAGCCCATGTTGTCCTTCAAACCCATGAAACCTGGCGTGACGCTGATGCGCAACCTGCGCCTGCCGACCAAGCTGGCAGCACTGGCGGTGGTGCTCATCGTGCCCCTGGTGCTCATCACAGCGTTCACCTTTCAGCGTCTTGAGGCCGAGATCCAGTTCACCCAGGACGAAATTCACGGCACAGAGGTGGTTCAAAGCATTGGCGCGGTGATCATTGAGGTTCAGAAGCACCGTGGTCAGACCAACATGCTGCTCTCCGGCAATGCCGCTGCCCAGGCCGCCCTGATGACGACGCGAGAGGCGCTGGTCAAGGCGTCGAGCGCCGTTGATGACCATCTCGCCCGCCACAAGCGTTTCGACCTCCAGGGCGAGTGGACGCCGATCAAGACGCAGATTCAAGGCCTGGCGTCGACCCAGAGCTTGTCTGCTCCGCAGTCTTTCGCCCTGCACAGCGCCCTGGTGGACGACTTGCGCCAGTTGATCTACACCTCGGCCGAGCGTTCCAGCCTGCTGTTTGATCCGGTGCCAGGCACCTATTTCCTGATGGACATGACGGTGGTGCACACCCCCGCGTGGGCCGAGATGCTGGGTCAGATTCGTGGACTTGGCGCCGGGCAACTGGCCGCTGCCGAGCCCAACCCGGCCGTGCTTGCGAACATCAAGGTGCTGATCGACAACGCCCGCGTTCGCAGCAAAGACATCGCCTATCTGCAGCGCTTCCTCCGTCAACATGGTTTGGCCGATATGGACGGCCAGCCGACCATCGACCAGGTGGTTTCCTTCCTGGCTCAGGCTGAGCGCGCGCTGGCAAACCCCGGCAGCATGAGCGGAGCAGAGTTTTTCTCCGCTGGCACCAGCGCGATCGAAGCTGTGGTGGCTTACGACACTCGCCTGGCCGCGCGTTTGAACAGCCTGCTGCAAGAGCGCATGGCGGGCGATGTTCGCGCCGAGTTCATCACGGTCGGTTTTGCCGCGCTCGGGGTCTTGACCGTCATTTACCTGATGCTGTCCTTCTACTTCAGCTTCGTGATCGACTTCCGCAGCGTCATCAACGCCATGCGCGAAACCGCCACTGGCAACCTTTGCGCAACCTTGAGGGTACGGGGCTCTGACGAGCTGGCCGAACAGGCTGCTCTGCTTCAGCGCATGAACGGTCGCTTGTCCATGATGGTCGCCGAGGTGCGCAGCAGCTCCGCGCTGGTGGCCCAGTCGGGTGAGAGCCTGGCCTCTGGCAACCGCGATCTTGCCGACCGGACCGAGCAGCAGGCGGCCAACTTGGAACAGACGGCGGCCAGCGTGCACGAACTCTCCAGCACCGTTCACCAGAACGCGCAGACCGCAGGCGATTCCGACTCGCAGGCCTCAAAGGTGCGGGATGTGGCGGAGTCTGGCGGCCAGGCGATGTCGGAGGCGGTGGAGTCGGTGGCCCAGATTCAGAAGGGCGCCCAACAGATGAACGACATCATCGGCGTGATCGACAGCCTGGCTTTCCAGACCAACATTCTTGCGCTCAACGCTGCGGTGGAAGCAGCGCGCGCGGGCGAGCAGGGCCGCGGTTTTGCGGTGGTGGCCAACGAGGTGCGAAACCTGGCGCAGCGGTCTGCCGCCTCGGCGCGGGAGATTCGCGCGCTGATTCAGACCTCGAGCGGGCAGGTGGATTCGAGCGTCAAGCGCATGCGCGCTGGCGGGCGACAACATGGCGCAGATCGTTTCGGGTGTGCGGGGCGTGGCCGCCAACATGTCGCTCATCTCTGCCGCCAGCGCTGAGCAAAGCACCGGCCTGATCCAGATTTCATCCGCGGTTGGACAGCTTGACGAGATCACCCAGCGCAACGCCCAGATGGTGGAACGCGCGGTGCAACAGGCCAACCAGCTGGCCTCACGCGCCGGCGAGCTGGCACGTGCTGTCTCATCATTCAAATTGCAACAGGGAACGGCCGACGAAGCGGTGGAGCTGGTGACGCGGGCGCTTGAGCTGCGGCAGTCGGCTGGTCGGGAACGTTTCACGCAGGCCCTCACCGACCCGCAGAGCGGCTTCCACGACCGGGACATGTATGTGTTCGCCCTCGACGCCAACGGCACCTACCGCGCGTTTGGTGGCAAGCCAGAGAAAGTGGGCTCGCGGGTGCAGGACATCGCGGGTGTGGACGGCCAGGCCCTGCTGGCGTCCATCGTGGCGCAGGCCGAGAGCGAGCCGGGCTGGGTGGAATACGACATCGTCAACCCGCAAACCGGCACGGTGCAGACCAAGATGTCTTACGTGACCAAGGTTGACGAGCTGTACGTGGGTTGCGGCGTCTACAAATCGGTGTTGTTGGCGGCCTGAGCACGCCGCTCACGGGCGCGCGCCAGCGCCGCTTCGATCACGGTTCGCTTTTTGTCGAGCACCGCTGGGTCGGTGTGCTGGCTGTGTGAGGCGAGATCGGCGAGCTTCATCCGGGCCTTGGCTTCCAGCCTTGCATCGTGCTCCCGCTGTTCGCGCGCCAGGCGCAACTGGCGCAGCTCGTAACGCTGTCGACCGTTGTTTGCCTGTTCAGCGCTCCAGGCAGCCCAGCCGGTGCGCTCATCGCTGACCACCGCCAGCGAGATGCAGTCCACCGGGCAAACCGGCAGGCAGAGCTCGCAGCCGGTGCAATGGGGCTCGATCACCGTGTGCATCAGCTTGTGGCTGCCCACGATCGCATCCACCGGACAGGCCTTGATGCACAGGGTGCAGCCGATACACCAGTCCTCGTCGATCAGCGCCACCGTGAGCGGACCCTCAACCCCATGTTCGGGGTTGAGCGGTTTGGCCTCTCGGCCTGTGATCGCCGCCAGCCGCACGATTCCCTCGGCGCCGCCGGGCGGACACTGGTCAATGTCCGCCTCACCGGCTGCTATCGCTTGCGCGTAGGCCGCGCAGTCGGGAAAGCCGCAGCGCGTGCACTGGGTCTGGGGCAGGGCGGCGTTGATGCGCTGGGCGAGATCGCTCATGCCGTCGATGGTAAGGGCGCCGCGTTCAAGCGGCGCGGGCTCTCAGCCCTTGCTGGCAGCGCGGCGGGCTTTCTTGGCAGGGGCTGCGGCAGGCGCGGTCACGGCAACCACAGGGGCCAGCTTGATCGCCGGCTTGGCCTTGACTTTGGCCTTGGTCACGCTCACCGCTTTTTTGGCGGGCGCGCTGCGCCGAACGGCGGGCGCTGGCGCTGGCGCTGCAACCACGGCCGGGGCGGCTGCGCTGGCCGGCACGTCGGCCACCGCTGGCGCCTTGGGCTTGGGCTGGTATTCCAGAATGAAACGCTTGAGCTCGGGGTAGACCTTTTCGCGCCAGCGGCGGCCACTGAAGATGCCGTAGTGACCGGCACCCAGCACCTCGATGTGGTGTTGCTTCTCGATGCCCGAGCAAAGGCTGTGTGCTGCCTTGGACTGTCCCTTGCCCGAGATGTCGTCCAGCTCGCCTTCAACCGTGAGCAGCGCCGTGTGGCGAATGTCGGCTGGCTTCACGCGCTCGGGTTTGCCCGCCGGGTTCTTCACGTCCCAGGTGCCGTGCACCAGCTTGAATTCCTGGAACACGGTTTCGATGGTGTCGAGGTAGTAGGCCGCGTCCATGTCCAGAACAGCGTTGTACTCGTCGTAGAACTTGCGGTGGCTCTCGGTGCTGGAGTCATCGCCCTTGATCAGGTCCTGGAAGTAGTCGTAGTGGCTGCTGGCGTGGCGGTCCGGGTTCATGGCGATGAAGCCCGCGTGCTGCAGGAAGCCGGGGTAGACGCGGCGGCCAGCGCCCGGGAATTTGTCCGGCACCCGGAAAATCACGTTGTTTTCGAACCAGCTGTGGCTGCGCTCCACCGCCAGGTCGTTCACCGCCGTGGGTGATTTGCGTGCGTCAATCGGACCGCCCATCATGGTCATGGTCAGGGGCGTGACCTCACCGCGCGAGGCCATCAGCGAGACTGCCGCCATCACCGGCACGGTGGGCTGGCACACGCTCACCACATGGCAATTGCCATAGGTTTTCTGCAGGTAGCGAATGAACTCCTGCACGTAGTTCACATAGTCGTCCAGGCGGAACTCGCCTTCGGACAGCGGCACCAGGCGCGCATTCTTCCAGTCGGTGATGTAGACCTTGTGGTCTTTCAGCATGGTGCGCACCGTGTCGCGCAGCAGCGTGGCGTAGTGGCCAGACAGCGGTGCCACAACCAGCACCACCGGTTGCGTCTTGAGCTTGGCCAGCGTGGCGGTATCGTCTGAAAAACGCTTGAAGCGGCGGAGTTCGCAGAAGGGCTTGTCGACCTCGATGCGCTCGTGAATGGCAACGTCCACGCCGTCCACATCAACGGTGCGGATGCCGAATTCCGGCTTCTCGTAGTCTTTGCCCAGGCGGTGAATCAGGTCGTAAGCGGCAGAAACACGCTGCGCCAGCGGGAATTGCGACAGGGGCAACGAAGGATTGTTGTAGAGCTTGGCCGCCACCTCAGCCAAGCCGGTGAAGGGCTCCATGATGGAACGCTGCGCTTCGTAAATCTGGTAGAGCATGGATGTATCGCCGGTCAGTTATGTTGCAGTGCAATATATCAGCAAGTTACCAGGCGTGTCGCCCGGGTTTCAACGGGTTTTTGCGATTTTTTGTCGCGTTTGCCAAGCGCGTCACAAATGGCATCCCTCAGACCACAAAAATCCCCTGCGAGCAGGGGATTTTCATTCGAAGACTTGCTCAGACCACCTGCGCAATCGCGCGGCAAACATGGTCGATGTTTTTGCTGTTGAGCGCGGCCACACACATGCGCCCGGTGTCGGTGCCGTAGACGCCAAATTCGCTGCGCAGGCGCAGCATCTGCTCCTTGGACAAACCGGAGTAGCTGAACATGCCGATCTGCTGGGTGATGAACCCCATGTCTTGCTCGACGCCAGCGGCCTTCAGGCCGTCCACCAATTTTTGCCGCATGGCCTTGATGCGAACGCGCATCTCGCCCAGTTCCTTCTCCCACAGCGCGCGCAGCGCCGGGTCGTTCAACACGGCTGCCACGATCGCGCCGCCGTGGATCGGTGGGTTTGAATAATTGGTGCGAATCACGATCTTGAGCTGGCTCAGCACGCGCCCCGCCTCTTCCTTGCTGTCACACAACACAGACAGCGCGCCAACCCGCTCGCCGTACAGGCTGAAGCTCTTGGAAAACGAGGTCGAGACAAAAAAGCTCAGACCAGCGGCCACAAACTGGGCGATCACCGCACCGTCTTGCGCGATGCCGTGCCCAAAGCCCTGGTAGGCCATGTCCAGGAACGGGGTGAGTTGCTGCGCCTTCACGACCGCAACCACCTGCTCCCATTGCTCGGGCGTGATGTCGTAGCCGGTCGGGTTGTGGCAGCAGGCGTGCAGCACCACGATGGTGCCGGGTGCCGCTGCTTTGAGGTCGGCCAGCATGCCCGCAAAGTTCACACCACGTTTGGCCGCGTCGTAGTAGCGGTAGCTCTCGACCACAAAGCCGGCGTTGGTGAACAGGGCCCGGTGGTTTTCCCAGCTCGGGTCGGAGATCAACACCTTGGCATCGGGTTTGAGCCGCTTGAGAAAGTCGGCCCCGATCTTCAGTCCGCCGGTGCCGCCGATGCCTTGAACCGTGGCCACACGGCCCGAGGTCACGGGCTCGCTGTCAGCACCAAACACCAGGCTTTTCACCGCGGCGTCGTAGGCGGCGATGCCGTCGATCGGCAAATAGCCGCGCGCGCTGGGCTTGTCCATCATGATCTTCTCTGCCGCCTGCACGCAGGCGAGCAGAGGCAACTTGCCGTTGTCGTCGAAGTACACGCCCACGCCCAGGTTGACCTTGTTCGGATTCGGATCGGCGTTGAACTGGTCATTGAGGCCCAGGATCGGATCGCGGGGCGCCATTTCGACGGTGGAGAAGAGTGACATGCGGAGTTTCCGGAAAAGTTGGTATCTGGGCACCGATTTTAGCGGGCGGCCCGCGCGCCGCCCCGTGCCGTCAGCGGCCTGGTGAACCTTCCTGGAGTTGGACCGATCCGCAGGTGTATCCGTTTTGCGTGTACGAATGCGCGGACGTACTCTCTTTAAGTGATGGATGCGCGGCGTGAGGCTGAAACGGCGAGTTTGCTGCGTTATATTCGTTGACGTTAACCCTTATTAACACTTTTGAATTCACGAAAGAGGACCGCCATGCAAGACCACACCTCCCCCTTCAAACGGATGGCGCTCGTGAGTGCGGCGATTGGCGCCCTGGCGCTGGGCCTCTCGGGATGCGCAAGCACCGGCGCTTCGCACCCGCCCGCGCCAGTGTCGGCTTCCAGTGCGGAGTACAGCTACGTTGTGGGCCCGGGCGACATGCTCAACATCACCGTCTGGCGCAACCCCGAGCTTTCCGCCTCGGTGCCGGTGCGCCCGGACGGCAAAGTGGCCACGCCGCTGGTCGACGAACTGGTGGCGCAGGGCAAGACCCCGACCCAGATCGCGCGCGATGTTGAAAAGGCGCTCGGCAAGTTCGTTCGCGATCCTGTCGTCACGGTGGTCGTGACCAATTTCGTTGGTCCCTACAGTGAGCAGATCCGCGTGCTCGGCGAAGCCGCACGCCCTCAGTTTCTGCCCTACAAGCAAAAAATGACCGTGATGGACGTGATGATCGCCGTCGGCGGCCTGACCGACTTTGCAGACGGCAACAAGGCCACGCTCGTGCGGGCCAGCGAAGGCAACAAGCGATACAGCGTGCGCCTTCAAGATCTGGTCAAGCGCGGCGACATCTCGGCCAACGTCGAGATGTTGCCGGGCGATGTGCTGATCATCCCGCAAGGCTGGTTCTGACCCGCTTCGCGTGATGCCATGGCCATCGCCTTCGGGCAATGGCCGAGGTTCTCCTTGATCTCTGGTTTTTTCTTCCGGCTGTCTCCATGCAAGAACTCCTCACCCAAGTCACCACCATCCTTCGCGGGATGTGGCAGTACCGCCGCCTGGGTGTGCTGGTGGCCTGGATCGTTGCCGCTGCAGTTGCCGCCGCGGTCATGCTGCTGCCCAACCGATTCGAGGCCTCCTCGCGCGTGTTTGTGGACACCCAGACCATCCTGCGGCCCCTGATGGCCGGGCTGGCGGTGCAGCCCAACATCGAGCAGCAGATCAACATGCTCAGCCGTACCCTGGTGAGCCGGCCCAATGTGGAGAAACTGATCCGCATGGCCGATCTCGATCTCGCGGTGAAGACGGACGCCGAGCGTGCCGCGCTGATCGAGGAAACCATCGCAGCGGTGTCGATCCGTTCCACCGGGCGCGACAACCTCTACACCCTCTCTTACCGAGGCGACAGCCCAGACAAAGCCCTGCGCGTGGTGCAGTCGCTGCTCACGATCTTTGTCGAATCCAGCCTGGGCGACACGAAGTCGGACTCCGAGGGCGCGCGGCGCTTCATTGAGGAGCAGATCAAGAATTACGAAGCCAAGCTGACCGAAGCCGAGTCCCGGCTCAAGGACTTTCGGTTGCGCAACATCGAGCTGCAAGGGCAGGGCGGTCTGGACATGGCGAGCCGCATGGCTGAGCTCAGCAGCACCTTGAGCCAGGCCCGACTGGAACTGCGTGAGGCGGAGAGCGCCAGCGCCACCGCGCGCCGCCAGCTGGATCAGGCACGCGCCGAATTGCGCAAACCCTCCAACGCCTCGTCTTCCACCATCGCGGTGCCCGAACTCGACTCGCGCATCGATCCGGTCAAGCGCAATCTCGATGCCTTGCTGCAGCGCTACACCGAGCAGCACCCCGACGTGATCAATGCCCGGCGCCTGCTCAAGGAGCTGGAAGAGCAAAGGCGCAAGGAAATTGCCGAGCTGCAGCGCCAGGCCCAGGCCAATCCGAATGAGTCGCTGGTCACCACCAACCCGGCGCTGGTCGAGTTGTCCAAGGTGGCGGCTTCTTCCGAGGTGTTGGCGTCTGGCTTGCGAGCGCGGGTCTCGGAGTTCGAAGCGCGCATGGTTCGCGCGCAACAACAGCTCAAGCTTGCACCGCAGATGGAGGCAGAGCAGTCGCAGCTGAACCGAGACTACGAGATTCACCGCAAGAATTACGACGACCTTGTTCAGCGGCGTGAATCGATTGCCATGAGCGGCGAGCTTGACAGCACCTCCAGCCTGGCCGATTTCCGCATCATCGATCCGCCGCGCGCCGAACCCAAGCCGGTGGCGCCGAACCGCCTGTTGCTGATGCCGCTGTCCCTGTTGGCCGCGCTGGCTGGTGGCCTGGGCATTGCGTTCGTGATGACGCAGGTGCGTCCGGTGTTCTTCGACGCTGCCACGCTGCGCGGTGCTGCCGAGTTGCCGATCCTGGGCGTTGTCAGCGCGGTGCGCAACGACGTGGTGGAGCGCCGCGAACGCCGCAGCTTCAAGCGGTTCCTGGCCTCCGTGTTGGCCTTGTTGGTGGTGTTCGGTATCGGCATGGCGCTGATGTACTACCGCGCCGGCCTCGTCAGGTAGGAAGCAAGCATGAGCAGTCTGATTGAAAAAGCCGCCGAACGCCTGGAGCAACTGCGCCGAGCGGGGCTGGAAGCCCAGCAGCCGCCCGCGGCCGATAGCGCGCCGCAGGCCGTCGCACTGGAGCCTCAGCCATCTGCCACCCCGGTTGCGTCCAAGACGACCGCTGCACCCGCAGCCTGGTCGGCCCCTGTGGTGGCAGCGCAAGCGGCTGAGCCCGCCGAGCAGGCAAGGTCCACCGCGCGAACCGTGAAGCTGGATCTGGCGGCGCTGAGCGCAGCCGGCTTCGTGACCCCCGACACGCCGCGCACCACGATCGCCAACCAGTTCCGCGTCATCAAGCGGCCGCTGCTGGTCAACGCTGCCGGCAGAGGCGCCTCCGTGGTGCAGGCTGGCAACCTGATCATGGTCACCAGCGCCATGGCAGGCGAGGGCAAGACCTTCAACGCCATCAACTTGGCCATGAGCATCGCGATGGAGCAAGACCACCGCGTGTTGCTGGTCGATGCCGACGTGGCGCGGCCATCGCTCAGCCGCGTTTTTGGTCTGCCGCCCGGCCCGGGTCTGCTCGATCTGCTGGTCGACGACCGCATTGAAATGGCCGACGCCTTGCTGCGCACCAACGTCGACAAGCTGACCCTCCTGCCCAGCGGCACGCCACACCCGCGCGCCACCGAGTTGCTGGCCAGCGACGCCATGACCGCGCTGATCGAAGAAATGGGCCGCCGCTACCCCGACCGAATCATCATTTTCGACTCGCCTCCCTTGCTGCTCACCACCGAGGCGCGCGTGCTCGCCACCCACATGGGTCAGATCGTGGTGGTGGTACAGGCAGAACGCACCCTGCAGACCCAGGTCAAGCACGCGCTGAGCACCATCGAAGCCTGTCCGGTCAAGCTGATGGTGCTCAACCAGGTTCGCGGCGGTGACCAGGACGCCTATGGTTACGGCTATGGCTACGGGCAAGGAGCCTCGGCCGCCCAGGCAGAGACGGCGAGCCCGTGAAACGCATGACCACGGAGGTGTCGGCGATGGCTTCAACCACCCCTTGTTTCGGAGGTTTGCACCTGCGGCGCAGCCGGATCGCCTCGGCCGCGCTCACGGCGCTGCTGCTCTCGGGTGCGGCTCAGGCACAAGAAATTGCGGCGCCTGGCCCCAACCCCTCTCTGTGGCTGGAGCCCCGGGTGTCGGTTGGCGCCACCTTGTCCAGCAATGGAAACCTCTCGGCCACCAATGCGCGAAGCGAGCAGCAGATTGAGGTCAGTCCCGGTGTGCGCCTGGTGGCCAACGGCCCAAGGGTCCAGGGTTTTCTCGACTACTCCCTGCGCGGGCTGTACTACGCGCAAGGCACCTCGGGCGACGGCCTGCGCCACGCGCTCAACGCGGGCGGCACGCTCAACGCTTGGGACAACCGCGCCTTCATCGATGTATCCGGCGTTGTTGACGATCAGGCGGTGTCTGCCTTCAGTCCCACCGCCAACGCCTTCGGGGACACCAACCGTTCGCAGACAGCGAGTTTTCGTGTTTCGCCTTACCTGAGGGGTGATCTGGCGGGGCTTGCCGACTACGAGCTGCGCTACAGCCTGGAGACACGCAACACCGAAACCAACACCCGCTCCGATGTCACCGTGCAGGCCCTGTCGCTTGCGCTGGGGAGCCGCATGCAGGGCCAGACGCTGGGCTGGAGCTTCAACGCCAGCTCGCAAGACGTCGACTATTCGCTCGGCCGCGCCACCCGCAGCGACAGCCTGCGCGCCGGTCTTATCGTGGTGGTGAGCCCGCAGCTGCGCACCACGGTGTATGCCGGTGTGGAGTCCAATGACATCCTCACGCCCAGCCGGAAGTCGTACAACACCACCGGCTTTGATGTTGAGTGGCGCCCATCCGCCCGCACCCGCCTGTTCGCTGGCCTGGACGACCGCTATTTCGGTGCCGGCCACAACATCGCGCTGGAGCACCGCACCGGCCGCACCGTCTGGCGCCTCACCGACACGCGCGGCGTGGTCGATTCCCCGTTACAGGCTGGACAGGCATCGCTCGGTTCGATCTATACCCTGCTCGACAATCTGTACGCCACCACCGTGCCAGACCCGATTCAGCGGGCACAGCGCATCAACGCCGAGCTGCTCAGCCTGGGCTTGCCGCCCAATGCGCAGATCTCGCAGAATTTCCTCTCGTCTTCGGCCACGGTGGATCGAGCGCAGTCGCTCTCGCTCGCTCTGGTCGGTCAACGAACGGTGGTCACTTTTGCGCTCACGCGCAACCGCTCGAACAGACTGCAATCCGTGTTCGGTCTCGGCGACGATTTCGACAACAGCAGTCGCATCGACCAGCAAGGCTGGAGCGTGAATGTGGGACACCGGCTCACGCCCATCAGCAGCCTGAGCGCCGCGGTGACCCGCCTGACCAGTGAGGGCAGCGGCATCGGTGTGGCGCAGAGCAATCGCAGCACCGCCTACACCCTGGGCTACACCACCCGGCTGGCGCCCCGCACCAGCGGGAGCCTGCAGCTGCGTCGCACGCAGTACGACAACAGCGCCGTCAACGCATTCAGCGAATCCGCGATCACCGGTCTGCTGACCCACAGGTTCTGACCATGTACGAAGACTTCTACGGGCTGAGCAGCAAGCCTTTTCAGCTCAACCCCGACCCCAAGTTCTACTACAGCAGCAAGCCGCACCGGCGTGCGCGCTCTTATCTGGTTTACGGCGTGATGCGTGGCGAGGGTTTCATCGTCATTACTGGCGAAGTGGGCGCGGGAAAGACCACCATCGTGCGCGACCTGCTCGACAGCCTGGAGAACGGATCGGTCGTCGCGGCCCATCTGGTCAGTACCCAGCTCGGTGCCGAAGACGCGCTCAAGCTGGTCTGCGCCGCGTTCGGCGTCACGCTGCGCTCGTCGAGCAAGGCCGACATGCTGATGGCGCTCGAAGCCTTCTTCATCACCCAGACCACCCAGGGCAAGCGCTGTCTGCTCATCGTCGACGAAGCGCAAAACCTGCAGCCCCACGCGGTTGAAGAGCTGCGCATGCTCTCCAACTTCCAGTTTGGCGACCAGGCCCTGCTGCAGACTTTTCTGATCGGTCAGCCCGAGTTTCGTGACATTCTGCAAGGCCCGGGCATGCTGCAACTGCGCCAGCGCGTCACCGCCCGCTGCCACCTCGGCGCGCTCGACGAAGACGACACCAAAGCCTACATCGAGCACCGGCTCAAGTGTGCGGGCGCCACCGACAAGCCGGTGTTCGGCCCCGGCGTGTTCCACGCCATCCACCAGCACGCCGGCGGCATACCGCGCCGCATCAACACCCTGTGTGACCGCCTGCTGCTGCAGGGCTACCTTGGCGAAAGTGCGGAGATCACCCTGCAGTCGGTGGAAGACGTTGTGACCGAAATGCGAGAGGAAAACGCCGCGCCAGTCAAAGCGGCGCCAGGCCCGCGCGATGCCTGGGCCCATCTCGACGCGATCAAGGCCGCTGCCGCCTCCACCGGCAAAACCTTGGACCGCGATCTCGGCAGCTCGGCTGGCCTGCTGTCCGACATTGAGCGCGAGCTCAACACCATCACGGCCGAACAGCTCAGCGCACGCCTGTTGCGCATGGAGCGCAGCATCTTGCGCCAGGAGCGGGTGAGCATCGAAATTCTGAGCGCCCTGAAGAAAATCGTCAGTGCCAACCGCTCGGCCGGTACTGGCCGCAAAGCGCGCAGCGACGCAACGCCCAAGTGAGCGCAATGTCCCGCTTGTCGCGCGCCCAGCCCCCCATCACCAACGCCCTCACGATCGACGTCGAGGACTACTTTCAGGTCTCCGCCTTTGCGGGCAGCATTCCGCGCAACCAGTGGGATTCGCTCGAATGCCGGGTTGAGCGCAATGTGAATCGCCTGCTCGATCTGCTGACCGAGAAAAACGCCCGCGCCACTTTCTTCACCCTGGGCTGGATCGCCGAGCGCTACCCGGCGCTGGTGCGCCGCATCGTGGCAGACGGCCACGAGCTTGCCAGCCACGGCCACGGCCACCAGCGCGCCAGCGATCTGAGCGAGGCCGAGTTCACCGAAGACGTGCGTTCGGCCAAAGCCATTCTGGAAGACATTGGCGGTGTGCGAATTCGCGGCTACCGCGCGCCCAGTTTCTCCATCGGCCAGGGCAACCTCTGGGCACTTGATGTGCTGCAGGCCACCGGACACGATTACAGCTCCAGCATCTACCCCGTCAAACACGATCACTACGGCTCGCCCGACGCACCGCGCTTCGCCCACGCCATTCGAGATGGCCTGGTAGAGATCCCGCCCACCACCCTGCGCGTGATGGACCGCAACCTGCCCTCGGGCGGCGGCGGCTATTTCCGCCTGCTGCCCTACGGCGTCTCGCGCTGGATGATCGAGCAGGTGAACCAGCGCGACGCCCAGCCCGCCATTTTTTACTGCCACCCCTGGGAGATCGACGCCGAGCAGCCGCGAGTGGCTGGCGTGGGCTGGAAATCGCGCTTTCGCCACTACGTCAACCTCGGCAAGACCGAGCAACGCCTGGCGCGCCTGCTCGACGATTTCCGCTGGGACCGCATGGACAGCGTGTTTCTCCAGCCACCCGCACCGAAAGAGGCGACAGTTGGTTGAAGCAGGCACGCTGCGAATCGACCGCCTCGACAGCGCCGACCCGGCTCAGGTCGCGCGCTGGGAAGCGTTCGTCTTGGTCTGTCCGCAGGCCACATTTTTCCACCGTGCCGGCTGGCAAACCGTGTTGCGCGAGGTGTTCGGCCACGCCACCTATTTCCTCTATGCCCACCAGGGTGGCGAGATTCAGGGCGTGTTGCCGCTCGGCGAGATCCGGAGCCGCCTGTTTGGCCATTCGCTGTCCAGCCTGCCGTTTGCGGTCTACGGTGGTGTGGCGGCCAGCAACGACGCCGCGCGCGACGCGCTCGAAGCCCACGCTCAGCAACTCGCCCAGACGCTGGGCGCCGAACACCTGGAGCTGCGCCACCTGGAGCAGCGCCACGCCGACTGGCCAGCGCAAGACCTTTACGTGACTTTTCGCAAGGCGATTCTTCCCAAGGAAGAAGACAACCTGCTTGCCATCCCGCGCAAGCAGCGCGCCATGGTGCGCAAGGGCATCAAGCTCGGTCTCACCTCGACGATCGATCCCACCGTCGACCGCTTCTTCGCCCTCTACGCCGACAACGTCCATCGCCACGGCACGCCTGCCTTCCCCAAGCGCTACTTCCAGGCGCTTTTGAAAACATTCGGCAACGACTGCGAGGTGCTCACGGTCAGCTCCGCCGAGGGCAAGCCGCTCAGCAGCGTGCTCAGCTTCTATTTCCGCGACGAGGTGCTGCCGTACTACGCCGGCGACGACGAAGCCGCGCGCGATCTCGCCGCCAACGACTTCAAATACTGGGAGCTCATGCGCCGCGCCTGCGCACGTGGCCTCAAGCTGTTTGACTACGGCCGCAGCAAGGTCGGCACCGGCCCCTACGCGTTCAAGAAAAACTGGGGTTTCGAACCCACGCCGCTGCACTACGAGTTCTGCCTCTACAAACGCGAAGCGATTCCCCAGAACAACCCGAACAACGCCAAGTACCGTTTGCTCATTCAAGCGTGGAAGCGCATGCCGCTGCCCATGGCCAACTGGCTCGGCCCGTTCATCGTGCGCAACCTGGGTTAGCAACGCCATGAGCAAGCCCAATCTGCTGCTGCTGGTGCACCGCCTGCCGTACCCGCCCAACAAGGGCGACAAGGTGCGCTCGTTCCACCTGCTCAAGCACCTGCTGCAAACCCACCGGGTGTTCCTCGGCACCTTCATCGACGACCCGGACGACGAGCAACACCTGCCCACCCTGCGCGCGCTCTGCCCCGATCTGCATGTGGAGCGCATCCATCCGCGCCGCGCCAAGATTGCAAGCCTTCGCGGCCTGCTCAGCGGCGAGCCGCTCACGCTCGCCTACTACCGCAGCGCCGGGCTGCAGCGCTGGGCGACCGAGATCGCCGCGCAGCACCCGCTGCAGGCCAGCGTGGTGTTTTCATCTTCCATGGCGCCGCTGGCCCAGATGCTATTGCCCGGCGTGCCCATGCTGGTCGACTTTGTCGATGTCGATTCCGCCAAATGGACGCAGTACGCCCCCGAACACCGCTGGCCGCTCTCCTGGCTGTACCGCCGCGAGGGCAGACGGCTGCTGGCCTTCGAGCGCCAGGTGGCGGCGCAGGCCCGCCAGTCGTTCTTTGTCACGCCCAACGAGGTCGCGCTGTTTCTCAGCCAGGCACCCGAAGCACAGGGCAGGGTGCAGCCACTGTGCAACGGCGTCGATGCCGATTTTTTCCAGCCCGCCGCTGCCCACGCCTCGCCGTTTTCGGCCGACGAACTGCCCATCGTGTTCACCGGCGCCATGGACTACTGGCCCAACATCGACGGCGTTTCGTGGTTCGTGGCCGACATGCTGCCGGCCCTGCGCGCGCGCTGGCCGAATGCCCGTTTTCACATCGTTGGCCGCAGCCCCTCGGCCGCCGTGCGCGCGCTGGCTGCGCCCGACGTGGTGGTGACCGGCACCGTGCCCGATGTGCGGCCCTATCTGCAGCACGCCGCCGCCGTGGTGGCGCCGCTGCGCGTGGCCCGCGGCATTCAGAACAAGATTCTGGAGGCCATGGCCATGGCCCAGCCGGTGATCACGGTCGGCTCCTGCGCCGACGCCATCGGCGCCCAAGCGAGCGACGGCCTGCTGCGCGCCGAAACGCCGGCCGAATTTGTTGATGCACTGGCCCCGCTGCTGGCCGATGCAGCGGCCCGCCGCGCGCTGGGCGAGCGCGCGCGCCACTATGTGTTGCGGGGCTTCAGCTGGCAAGCGCATCTGGCCGGGCTCAACCGCTTTCTCCACCAGGAATCACCCTCACCGCGCTCTGCACACCCAGCGGCCGAATCCGGAGTTGCCCATGCCTGACACCCTGGCCCGTTCCGGCCGCTGGCCCAAGGCGCTGGGCCTGCTGGCCGTGCTGCTGCTCGCCATCCTTGGCCTGTATCACCAGACCGCCACTGGCATGGTGGCCATCTGGTCGCGCTCCGACACCTATGCCCACGGCTTCGTGGTGCCCCTCATTTCGCTCTGGCTCATCTGGCGCATTCGCCACAGCCTGGCTGTGCTCACGCCGCAGCCCGCTGCTGTCGCCTGGCTGCTCATGCTGGGCGCCGCCGGGCTCTGGCTGGCCGGCGATCTGGTGGCGGTGAACTCGGTCACGCAGTTGGCGCTGGTTGCCCTGCTGGTGCTGGCGGTGCCCGCCGTGCTGGGCTGGCAGCTGACCCGCGCCATGGCTTTCCCACTCGGCTTTCTGTTCTTCGCCGTGCCGTTTGGCGATTTCCTGTTGCCGGTGTTCATGGACTGGACGGCCGATTTCACCGTGCTTGCGCTGCGCGCCACCGGCATCCCGGTCTACCGCGAAGGCCTGCATTTCGTCATTCCCTCGGGCAGCTGGTCGGTGGTGGAGGCCTGCAGTGGCATCCGTTACCTCATCGCCTCGGTCACCGTGGGTTGCCTGTTTGCCTACCTGAGCTACCGCAGCCTCACCAAGCGGCTCATCTTCGTGGGCGTGGCGATTCTGGTGCCGCTGGTGGCCAACTGGCTTCGCGCCTACATGATCGTCATGATCGGCCACCTCTCTGGCAACGAGCTCGCCACCGGCGTGGACCACATCATTTACGGCTGGGTGTTCTTCGGCATCGTCATTCTGGTCATGCTGCTCATCGGTGCCCGCTGGGCCGATGCCCCGGAACCCGAAGGCGCGCCGGTTGCCTCGCCCGCAACGTCCGTGTTCAACGCCGCCGCCACCCGCTCGCTGACCATCGCCGCTGTCGTGGCCCTGCTGGTTGCCGCCTCGCCCCACGCGGCGCAGCGTCTGCTCGCCCTCGGTGTGAACACGCAGCCGGTGCAGCTTGCGCCGCTGGCCCTGCAGGCGGGCTGGCAGACCAGGGCCGAACCGCCCAGCGCCTGGGTGCCATCTTTCAAACTCGCTTCTGCCACGGCCCACACCGGTTACCTCGGCCCGCAGGGGCAGGCGGTTGGTGTCCACATCAGCTATTACCGCAACCAGGACTACGAGCGCAAGCTGGTCAGCTCGGAAAACGTGCTTGTGGCACAGCACAGACACCGCCTGGGTGCAGGTGGCGGGCGGCAGCGCCAGCACCCGTCTGGGTGAGCAGGCGCTGTCAGCGCCCGCCGCCACGCTGCGCGAGCAGGGCACCGGGCTTTCCAGCGGCGGCGAGCGCTTGCAGATCTGGCGCTTCTACTGGGTCAACGGCCGCTTCACCGCCAGCAATGTCGCGGCCAAGCTGCAAGGTGCGCTCAGCCGAGCCACCGGGCAGGGCGATGACAGCGCCATCGTGGCTGTTTACGCCCCGCTCGACCCCGCTCTGCCGCAAGACCAGGCGCGTGAGCAAGCCACCGCCCAGCTGCAGGCCTTCCTGGCCACCCAGGGCCAGGCCCTGGAGCAGGCGCTTCAGGCTACCCGGGGAGCCCGCTGACCATGTGCGGCATTTCCGGTCTGTTCGACCCCCGCGGCCTGCGCAGCTTCGACCCCGCTCTGCTCACCCGCGTCAACAACATCCAGGCGCACCGCGGGCCGGATGAAGAAGGCGTGCACCTGGAGCCCGGCCTGGCCCTGGGGCACCGGCGCCTGTCCATCATCGACCTCTCCACCGGCCAGCAACCGCTGTTCAACGAAGACGGCAGCGTGGCCATCGTCTTCAACGGCGAGATCTACAACTTTCAGTCGCTGGTGCCCGAGCTGCAGGCGCTCGGCCACCGCTTTCGCACCCGCAGCGACACCGAGGTGATCGTGCACGCCTGGGAAGCCTGGGGCCCCGAATGTGTGCAGCGCCTGCGAGGTATGTTTGCCTTCGCCCTGTGGGACCGCCACAAGCAAACCCTGTTCTGCGCCCGCGACCGCATGGGCGTGAAACCGTTGCACTACGGCTGGCTGCCAGACGGCAGCTTCATCTTCGGCTCCGAGCTCAAGGTGCTCACCGCCCACCCCGGGTTCGACCGCGCGCTCGACCCGCTGGCGGTCGAAGACTATTTCTCCTTCGGCTACATCCCCGACCCGCGCTCCATCTACCGCCACGCCCAGAAGCTCCCCGCCGGCCACACCCTCACCCTGGTGCGCGGCGGCCCCGAGCGCCCAGAGCCCGCAGCCGTACTGGGACGTGCACTTCACCAACGACAATGCCATCTCCCAGCCCGACGCCGAGGCTGAGCTGCGCGAGCGCGTGAAAGAGTCGGTCAAGCTGCGCATGATTGCCGAGGTGCCGCTGGGCGCCTTCCTCTCCGGCGGGGTCGATTCCAGCGCGGTGGTCGCCACCATGGCTGGGCTTTCCGATCAACCCGTCCACACCTGCTCCATCGGCTTCGACGACCCGCGCTTCAACGAAGCCGAATACGCCCAGCAGGTCGCCGACCGCTACCAGACCGACCACCGGCTTGAAATCGTCAAGGGCGACGACTTCGACCTCATCGACACCCTGGCCCACCTCTACGACGAGCCCTACGCCGACAGCTCCGCCATCCCCACCTACCGCGTCTGCCAGATGGCGCGCAAACACGTCACCGTGGCCCTGTCTGGCGATGGTGGCGACGAAAGCCTGGGCGGCTACCGCCGCTACCGCATGCACCTGGGCGAAGAGCGCGTGCGCAGCCGCCTGCCGCTGGGCCTGCGCCGCCCGGTCTTCGGCACGCTGGGCAACCTCTACCCCAAGGCCGACTGGGCGCCGCGCATGTTCCGCGCCAAAACCACCTTCCTCGCCATGGCGATGGACCCGGTGCAGGCCTACCACCACAGCATCACCCACCTCAGCAGCGGCCAGCGCCAGCGCCTGTTTGCGCCCGAATTCCAGCGCCAGCTCGCCGGCTACAGCTCGCTGCAGGTGTTCCGCCACCACGCCGAGCGCGCCCGCACCGAAGACCCGCTCGCCCTCATTCAGTACCTGGACTACAAAACCTGGCTGGTTGGCGACATCAACACCAAGGTCGACCGCGCCAGCATGGCCCACTCGCTCGAAGTGCGCGAACCGCTCATGGACCACGAGCTGGTCGAATGGCTCGCCACCTTGCCCAGCCACCTCAAGCTGCGCGGCGGCGAGGGCAAATACATTTTCAAGAAGGCCATGGAGCCCATGCTCCCGCACGACGTGCTGTACCGCCCAAAGATGGGTTTTTCGGTGCCGCTGGCCAGCTGGCTGCGCGGCCCGCTGCGCCAGCGCATGGAGCAGTCGGTGCTCAGCGAGCGCATGCTCGCCTCGGGCTTTTTCAACGCCGAAGCGCTGCGCCTGCTGGTCAAGCAACACCTTGGCGCCCAGCACGACCACTCCACCGCGCTGTGGATGCTGATCATGTTTGATGCGTTTTTGCGGCTGCATGAGCCCGCCGCGTCGGTCCCCGTTTCTATTTCAGGAGTTCGTGAGTGAGTAACAAGACAGTGGTGCTGGTCGGTGCAGGAAACATCGCCCACGCACACGCGGCAGCGATCCGCGAGATTCCGGGTGTGAGTTTGCTGGGCGTGATCGACGTCAACCCCGCCGCCGCTCGCGCGCTGGCCTCCACCTACGGCGCCAGCCAGGTGTTTGCCACGGCCGAAGAGGCCATCGCCTCGGGTGCCGATGCGTTCCACATACTCACCCCGCCCGACCTTCACCTGCGCTCGGCCCTGCCCTATGTGCAGGCGGGCAAAACCGTGCTGCTGGAGAAGCCCATTGGCGTGAGCGTGGCCGAGTGCGATGCCCTGCGCAGCGCTGCCCAGGCTTCGGGTGCGGTCATCGGCGTCAACCAGAACCTGATCTTCAATCCCGCCTACGTGCAGCTCAAGCAGGCGGTGCAATCTGGTCGCCTGGGCAAGCCCCTGTATGTCGACTACGTGTACGAGGTGCCGCTGCGTCAGCTCGCCGCGCGCCAGTTCGGCCACTGGATGTTCCGCGAGCCGGTCAACATCCTGCTGGAGCAGGCGGTGCATCCGCTGTCGCAGGTCGTTGATCTGGCCGGCGCCGTGCACAGAGCTCAGCACCCTGGCCCAGACACCGGTGGAAATCTCCCCCGGCGTCGGCCTGCACAACGCCTGCCAGCTCTCCCTGCTGTGCGAGCGCATGCCGGCCCACCTGCGCTTTCATGTCGGCGCCAATTTCACGGTCTGCCGCATGACCGTGGTCTGCGACGACGGCGTGGCCGTGGCCGACATGTTTGCCAACCAGTTCCACACCCTGGAACGCACCGCCTACATGGAGCCGCTCGACGCCTGGCTCTCCGCCCGCAAGACCGCCAAGCAGGTGGGCGCGCAAGGCTTCGGCGTGCTGCGCGACTACGTCATGGCCATGGCCAAGCTCAAGCCCCGCTCAGACGCCTTCTTCGTCGGCATGAAGGGCAGCATCCAGGCCTTCTACGACGATCTGCAGCGCCACGGCAAACCCCGCATCGATCTGGAATTTGGCGCCCATCTGGTCGATCTCTGCGAGCGCACCGCAGCCGCGTTCAAGCCGCTGCCGGCGGCGGAGCCGGCGCCAGCCGCCGAAGCAGCGCCAGCCACAGCCCAGCAAAACCCCCAAGGCCCGCTGGTGGCCGTGCTCGGCGGCACCGGCTTCATCGGTTCCTACACCGTGGCCGCCTTGCTCGATCAGGGCTACCGCGTGCGCGTCATGGCGCGCGGCGTGCGCAATCTGCAGGCCGTTTTTCACCGCCCCGGCGTTGAGCTGGTGCCTGGCGATGTGAAACGCGAGGCCGACATCGAGCGCGTGGTGAGCGGCGCGCGCTTCGTCATCAACCTGGCGCACGGCGGCGGCGGTGCCGATTTCGAGGCCATCCGCGCCGCCATGGTCGACTCCGCTCTCAGCGTGGCCCGCGTGGCGCACGCCGCGGGCGCCGAGCGTCTGGTGCATGTGGGCTCGATCGCCGGGCTTTACGTGGGCGACCCGGCCGAGGTCATCACCGGCGCCACCGGGACCGACCCCAAGCCCGCCACCCGCAACGACTACGCCCACGCCAAGGCCCTGGCCGACGATGCTCTGCATCGCCTTCCACCGCCAGAGCGGCTTCCCGCTGGTGCTGTTGCGCCCCGGCCTGGTGGCCGGCGCCGGCACCTCGGCCTTCCACGGCGGTCTGGGCTTCTTCAACAACGACCAATACTGCATCGGCTGGAACCAGGGCCAGAACCCCTTGCCCTGGGTGCTGGTGAGCGACTGCGCCACCGCCATCGTCTCGTCCATGACCGCGCCCGCCGCCGTTGGCAAGGCCTACAACCTGGTCGGCGATGTGCGGCCATCGGCGCGCGAATACATCGCCCAGGTCGCCGCCGTATCCCGCCGCCCGTTGCGCTTCGTGCCGTCTTCGCCCACCGGCCTGTGGCTGGCCGAAATGGGCAAGTGGGTCATCAAGCGCGTCACCGGCCGCGCCGTGCCGCGCCCCTACAAGCGCGATCTGCTGTCGCGTGGCCTGCCCGCGCAGTTCGACATCAGCGATGTCAAGCGCGATCTCAACTGGCAGCCCGTGTCAGACCCCGCCGTGTTCCACCAGCACGCGGTGGCCGTGCACGCTGAATAAGCCCAGGCCCGCCGTGTCTCAGCGTCCCCGCGTTCTGCTGCATGCCTTCTCGACCTTCCAGCTCGGCGGGCCGCAGGCGCGTTTCGTGCAGCTGGCCAACGCGCTGGGGCCGGCGTACGAACACCACATCGTGGCCATGGACAACCGGTTTGACGCCGGCGAAAGGCTGTCCGCCAACGTGCGCTGGCAGCCGGTGCAGATGACCGTGAAGAAAGGCGGGCTGCTGGCCAACCGCAGCGTCTGCCGCCAGCAACTGCAGCGCCTCAAACCCGATCTGCTGCTGTCTTACAACTGGGGCGCCATCGAATGGGCCGCCGCCAATCTGCCCCGGGTGGTGCCGCAGGTGCATGTGGAGGACGGCTTTGGACCCGAAGAGGCCACCACCCAGCTGCCGCGCCGCGTCTGGACCCGCCGCGTACTGCTCGGCCTGGGCCGGGTGCCGGTGGTGGTGGCGTCGCGGCGCCTGGAAGCTATTGCCAAGGACATCTGGAAGCTACCTCACGCCCGGGTGCGCTTTCTCGCCAACGGGGTGGCGCTTTCTGGCTCCACGCAGAAGGCTCGAGGCCAGCGGCTTGCTGTGCATCGGTACCGTGGCCGGTCTGAGGCCAGAGAAGAACATCGCCCGTCTGATCCGGGCTTTCGCTCGGCTTCGCGAACCGCACGCCGGCGCGTCTGGTCGTCGTGGGCGACGGCCCGTTGCGCGGCGAGCTTGAGGCCTTGGCGCAGTCGCTCGGCGTCGAGCGCGATGTGACGTTCACCGGCTACCTTACCAACCCGGGAGAACGCCTGGCCGAGTTCGATCTGTTCGCGCTGTCATCCGACACCGAGCAGTTGCCGATCGCCATGCTGGAAGCCATGGCGCTTGGTCTGCCGATCGTGTCCACACGGGTGGGGGACATTGAGGCGGTGCTGGCCGAGGTGTCACCGGGCAACCTCTGCGCGCCGGACGACGAGGCGTTTGACCAGGCGCTGCGCGAAGCGGTGGCGCAGCGCGCTAACTGGCCAGAGTGGTCGCGCCGGGGCAGGTCGGTGGTGGAATCGCTGTACGCCGAGCCGGCGATGATCGCCGCCTGGAAAAGCGTGTTCGATGGCGCCATGCGCTGACGCCAGGTCAGACCACAGAAGCAGATTCCATGCGCGTTCTTCACGTTCTCGACCACTCCATCCCGCTGCACAGCGGCTACACCTTTCGCACGGCGGCGCTGCTGCGCGAGCAGCGCGCGCTCGGCTGGGAAACGTACCACCTCACATCGCCCAAGCAAGGCGCGGTGAAGCAGGCGTTTGAAGAGGTCGACGGCCTCGGCTTTCACCGCACGCCGCTGCCCGCAGGCGCCTCGGCGGGCTGGCCGCTGGTGGGTGAATGGCGGCAGATGCAGGCCACCGCGGACCGCCTCAGCGAGGTGGCCCAGCGGCTGGCCCGACATCATTCACGCCCATTCACCGGTGCTCAATGCGCTTGCCGTCGCTGCGTGTCGGCCGCGCGCTGGGCATTCCCGGTGGTGTATGAAATTCGCGCCTTCTGGGAAGACGCCGCTGTCGACCACGGCACCACCCGCGAGGGCAGCCTGCGCTACCGCGCCACGCGCGCGCTGGAAACCCGCGCCATCCGTCAGTCCGCCCATGTGTTCACCATCTGCGAGGGCCTGCGGGCCGACATCGCCGCGCGTGGCGTGCCTGCGGACAAAGTCACGGTGATCCCGAACGCGGTGGATGTCGACGCCTTTCCCCTGGCCCTCCCACCCGACCCGGCGCTGCAGGCGCAGTACGGCCTGACCGGACGCACCGTCATCGGTTTCATCGGCTCTTTCTACGCCTATGAAGGCCTTGATCTGCTGGTGCAGGCCATGCCGCGCTGCTTGCGCCAGCGGCCTGATGCCTGTCTGCTGCTGGTGGGCGGCGGTCCGCAGGAAGCCGCGCTGCAAGGCGCAGGTGCAGGCGCTTGGCTTGCAGGCCGCGGTGGTGTTCACCGGCCGCGTGCCGCACAACGTGGTGGCCCGCTATTACGATCTGGTCGACGTGCTCGCCTACCCGCGCCATTCCATGCGCCTGACCGAGCTGGTCACACCGCTCAAACCGCTGGAAGCCATGGCGCAAGGCAAGCTGTTTGTGGCCAGCGACGTGGGCGGCCACCGCGAGCTGGTCACCCACGGCGAAACCGGCATGCTGTTCAAGGCCGACGACGCCACGGCGCTTACCCAGCCTTGCTCGCCTTGCTGAACGACCCCGCGCGTTGGCCCAGCCTGAGGGCGCAGGGCCGGCATTTTGTGGAGTCAGTGCGCAACTGGCGCAACAGCGTGGCGCGCTACCGGCCGGTGTACGAATCGCTCACGGGATCGAGCAAGCCATGAAGCAAAAAATCATGCTGGTGTTTCGGCACCCGCCCCGAAGCCATCAAGATGGCGCCGGTGGTCAAGGGGCTGCAGGCCCAGCCCGAGCAGTTTCGAAACCGTGGTCTGCGTCACCGCGCAGCACCGCGAGATGCTCGACCAGGTGCTCAAGCTGTTCGAGATCACGCCCGAGTACGATCTCAACATCATGAAGCCCGGGCAGGACCTGTTCGACATCACCGCCAACATCCTGACCGGGCTCAAGCCCGTGCTGGCGGCCGAGCAAGCCCGACTGGTGCTGGTGCACGGCGACACCACCACCACGCTGGCCGCCAGCCTGGCCGCGTTTTACTCGCAGATCCCGGTGGGCCATGTCGAGGCCGGGCTGCGCACCGGCAACAAGCTGCGCCCCTTCCCCGAGGAAATCAACCGCCGCCTCACCGGCGCCATTGCCGACCTGCATTTTGCGCCCACCCCGGTGGCGCGCGCCAACCTGCTGCGCGAAGGGGTGGACCCGGCCAACATCGTCGTCACCGGCAACACCGTCATCGACGCCCTGCTGCTGTGGTCCACAAGCTGCGCACACGACGCAGCGGCCCAGCGCCAGCATGGCCGAGCGCTTCGCTTTCCTGGACCCGGCCAAACGGCTGATCCTGGTCACCGGCCACCGGCGCGAAAACTTCGGCGAAGGCTTTCGAGCACATCTGCAACGCGCTGGCCGACATTGCCGCAAGCGCAGCCCGATGTGGAGATCCTCTACCCGGTGCATCTCAACCCGAACGTGCACAAGCCGGTGCACGACATCCTCGCGCGCGCCAGCTGAGCCAACGTGCACCTGATCGAGCCGCTGGATTACCTGCCCTTCGTCTACCTCATGGACCGCGCCGCACCTCATCATCACCGACTCCGGCGGCGTGCAGGAAGAAGCGCCCTCGCTGGGCAAGCCGGTGCTGGTGATGCGCGACACCACCGAGCGCCCCGAGGCGGTGGAGGCCGGCACGGTGCAAGCTGGTGGGCACCGATCGCGCGAGGCCATCGTGCGCGAGGCCACAGCGCCTGCTGACCGACGCAGGCCGCCTACGCCGCCATGTCGCGCGCCCACAACCCCTATGGCGACGGCCACGCGGTCGGGCGCATCATGCAAACCCTGTTGAACGACAAAGAGAAGATTTGAATGGCACGCGAAACACAAAAAATCATCGTCATGGGCCTGGGCTACATCGGCCTGCCCACCGCCTCCATGCTCGCCACCAAGGGCCACCAGGTGCTGGGCGTCGACGTCAACCAGAAGGCGGTGGACACCATCAACTCCGGCCGCATCCATATCGTCGAGCCCGACCTCGACATTCTGGTGCGCTCGGCGGTCAACAGCGGCAACCTGCACGGCAGCGCTCGACGCCGGAAGAGGGCGACACCTTCATCATCGCCGTGCCCACGCCGTTCATGGAAGTCGATGGCAACCCCAAGGCGCCCGACCTGCAGCTATGTCGAGGCCGCCACCCGCGCCATCGCGCCCCACCTGACGCCAGGGCAACCTGGTCATTCTCGAATCCACCTCGCCGGTCGGCACCACCGAGCGTGCATGTGGAGCAAGCATCATCTGTCGAAATGCGCCCCGAGCTGGCCGGCAAGGTCCACACCGCGCATTGCCCGGAGCGCGTGCTGCCCGGCCACATCCTGCGCGAGCTGGTGGACAACGACCGCATCGTCGGCGGCATCGACCAAGGCCGCCAGCGACCAAGGCCAAGGCACTCTACAAAACCTTTTGCAACGGCGCCATTCTGCACAACCGACAGCCGCACCGCCGAGCTCTCCAAGCTGGTCGAGAACTCGTTTCGCGACGTCAACATCGCCTTTGCCAACGAGCTGTCGATCATCTGCGACCACCTGGGCATCAACGTCTGGGAAACCATCGCGCCTGGCCAACCGCCATCCGCGCGTCAACATCCTGCAGCCCGGCCCCGGCGTGGGCGGCCACTGCATCGCGGTCGATCCCTGGTTCATCGTCTCCAGCGCGCCCGAGCGAGGCGCGCCTGATCCGCACCGCGCGCGAGGTCAACGACAACAAGCCGCAATGGGTCATCGACAAGGTGCGCGCCAAGGCGCAGCGCTTCAAGGACCCGGTGATCGGCTGCCTGGGCATCACCTTCAAGGCCAACATCGACGACATGCGCGAGTCCCCCTCGATGGACATCGTCAAAGAGCTGCATGGCCCAAGACATCGGCAAGGTGATGGTCTGCGACCCCAACGTGCAGCCAAGACAAGGTGCCGTTTCCGCTGCACGACCTCAAGGAGGTGCTCAAAGAGGCCGACATCCTGCTGCTGCTGGTGGACCACACCGAGTTCAAGGACATCGACCCGCAGATCATCAAGGACAAGGTGGTCATCGACACGCGCGGCGTGCTGCGCTGAAGCGGGCGCAGCGTTGGCTTTTGCATCGGCAAATGAAGGTTCTGCTGTTCTCGTCGCTGTTCCCCAGCTCGGTGCGCCCGGTGCACGGCATCTTTGTGGAAACCCGCCTGCGCGAGCTGCTCAAGACCGGCGCGGTGCAGGCCAAGGTGGTGGCGCCGGTGCCGTGGTTCCCATCCGAAAGCCGCGCG
Source organism: uncultured beta proteobacterium (assembly GCA_963831255.1). Lineage (GTDB taxonomy): Bacteria > Pseudomonadota > Gammaproteobacteria > Burkholderiales > Burkholderiaceae_C > Hydrogenophaga. Next base: position 510,696 of record CAWHPI010000001.1, read on the forward strand.
CTTCGGTGACTACGCCCGCTTCGCCGCCACGCCGCGCTTTGAAGAGCGCAATGGGCTGGACGTGTTCCACCCGCGCTATGCCCTGCTGCCCAAGGTGGGCATGAACCTGGCGCCTTACACCATGGCCCTCGGCGCGCTGCCCACGCTCAAGCGCTTGCAGAAGCAAGGTTTTGATTTCGACCTCATCGACGCCCACTACTACTACCCAGACGGCGTGGCCGCCGGCCTGCTCGCCAAGTGGTTGGGCAAGCCGTTTTTCGTCACCGCGCGTGGTTCCGATGTGAATCTGATCGCCGAATTCGCTCGGCCCAAAGCTCTCATGCTCGCCACCGCGCGCGCCGCTGCTGGCTCCATTGCGGTCTCGCAAGCGCTGGCCGACCGGCTGCTGGCGTTGGGCGCGCCGGCAGACCGGGTGCACACGCTGCGCAACGGCGTGGACACCGCGCGATTCGCGCCGCAGCCGCGCGACGTCGCGCGCCGCCGCCTGGGCCTGCGCGAAGACGGCCGCTACCTGCTCATGGTGGGCAACCTGGTGGAGCTCAAAGGCCACGCCATCGCCATCGAGGCGCTGGCTGCGCTGCCCGGCGTGGAGCTGCTGTGCGTGGGCGCTGGTCCCGAACTGGTCGCGCTGCAGGCGCTGGCGCAGCGCCTGGGCGTTGCGGAACGGGTGCGCTTCGTTGGCCAGGTGGGGCAGGGCGATTTGAAGTGGTGGTACAGCGCGGCTGATGCGCTTGCGCTGTGCAGCAGCCGCGAAGGCTGGCCCAATGTGTTGCTGGAGGCCATGGCCTGCGGCACACCGGTGATCGCCACCCGCGTCGGCGGCACGCCCGAGGTGGTGACCACGGCCGCTGCCGGCCGGCTGATGGCGCGCCGGGATGCGCCAGCCCTGGTCGATGCCTGGCAAGCCCTCATGGCAGCCGGAGCCCATCGCGCGGACACCCGTCGCCACGCTGAAGGCGTTCTCCTGGGATGCCACCACCCAGGCTCAATTGAGGTTGTTTGAGCAGGGCTGCCCATGCTGCTGCCTGAACCCATCGCCCGGCGCGACGGCACCGCCACCTGGGCCATCGCTGCGGGTGTGGTGCTGCTCACCGTTGCACTGCTGTTCCTGGGCGCCCCCCACGGCGGCGCTTTTTACTGGAGCGACTCACCGCGCCACGCGCTCAACGGCGTGTTCGTGATGGACCTGCTGCGCGATTTGCCGCTGGACGACCCAGCCGGCTACGCCTACCGCTATTACGCGCAATACCCGGCGCTCACCATCCTTTTTTATCCGCCCCTTTTCTACGCCATCAGCGCGCCTTTCTACGCGCTGTTTGGCGTGTCGCAAGAGGTGGCTTTGCTGGTGGTGGCGCTGCACTATGTTGCGTTCGGGCTGGGCTGCTGGCGGCTCGCGCGCTTCTGGCTCGATGCGTCTGGCTCGCTGGCATTTGCGGTGCTCATGCTCGTGCTGCCCGAGGTCGCCTTCTGGGGCCGCCAGGTCATGCTGGAGGTGCCGGCGTTTGCCTTTCTGGTGTGGAGCGCGGTCGCTTTCCTTAAGCACTGGCGCGAGAACAGCCGCGCTGGCCTGTATTGGGCCGCCGCGCTGCTTGTGCTGGCGATGTACACCAAGATCAGCGTGGCCTATGTCGGCGTGGTCTATGCGATCTTGCTGCTGTGGCGGCACCGCCTCGCGTTGTTTCGCCAGCGCGATGCGTGGGCGGTGCTGGCGCTGAGCCTCGTCGGTCTGGTTCCGCTGCTCGTACTCACCCTCAAATTTGGCCAGGCCAACGTGCAGTCGGTCGGCGGCATTGCGGATTCGGTGGCTTCGCGCGCATCGCTGGCCGGTTGGCTCTGGTACGCGCGGCAGTTCGCTTCGCAGCTGGGCTGGCCGCTGTTGATCGCGTCGGGCGCGGGCTTGTTGTGGGCGCTCGCCCGGCAACGGAGCGCGCCCTGGTTCGCTGGCGTGCGCTTCTGGTTGCTGTGGCTGGTGGTGGGCTACGTGTTCTATTCGCTGATCGATCTCAAGGAGGCGCGCCACAGCGTCTACCTGCTGCCGGCGTTGGTGTTCTTTGCGGTCGGCGCCGCGCAGAACCTGCTGCCGCGCCCTTATTCG
>CAWHPI010000002.1:0-464453 GCA_963831255.1 uncultured beta proteobacterium
AGAGCCATCGCAGCTCGCGACGAAATATGAGTCAAACGACAACGTTATCGATCCACAGGTCACAGCATCGAACGCACACCCCGCACGACTAAACCGCGGTTCAAAATGGAGAGCACCGACGGAAGCACCCATGTGGAGCGGTTGAATTTGGTCGGCACTCGGACGAATCAACCATCGACACGCGGATTTTCAATGTTGGTCGTCTTGCGTTCCCGCCAATTCTTGATAGTCCCCAAGCTGCGACCCTTCAGGGTAGACCGCTCGGTGTGCACCCCAGTCCTCCCCCTCAGCCTTCCAGCTTTTTTTGGTACTTTTAGGTGCCGGATTCACAGGATCACACAAGCCAAGAAGTCAGATCCTGACCAGACGCTGCGATGGCGCCCACTTGTTCAGCTGCCTGTTTACCGATTGCTGTTGACCGCCGCGCACCGCCAGCCCCAACACCAGACAAAGAAAAGTCCCACGGCGGGGCCTGGGGTGGTCGGGGGGTCGGTCGGCACGTTTGAATGTTTTCAGCAAGTGATTTTTTCCCAGCGTGAGATACGCGAGTGGTTCCCAGCCGGTCAGGGTTGAGACTTTTGCCATAACCCCCGGACCGCAGCCCACCGCCTGCGATCTGCCCAGCCCCCGTGTTGGGCAGTGCCCTCCCGTCGACTATACGGTCTTGGCTTCGAAAATCTCCCGCCTGCCCGGCCTCCACGGCGCCGCGCGCGATCCAGACACCGCCAGGGTCTCCGCTGAAATTGGCACACTAGCGTCGAAGGTTCTTGATGGCGGGCCCACACATGACAGTTGAGTGGGCACATTCCATCGGCACGTTGCCGTTTTACCTAGGCTCCGCCGAATCTCCCAGTCTGGCACTCGGTCGGCATCCCGCCATAGGCCCAGCTTCGCTCTCTGGCCTCGACCTCGGCCGCTCCATAGCTCTGTTGGTCAGTAGGTGTAGGCGGCGTCAAGTTCCCGGGTCAATATCGTGTCGGCATCAAGCCGGCGGAGTCATCCGCGACAGTCGGCGGATTGCTTTGAACTTCCTTTGATCGAGTTCGGGGGTGCCCGTTGTGCAGGCCACAGACGTGTCCTGCGCGTACCTGCTTTGGCCGTCGCATAGCGGGGTGAGTAGCGCAGGTACATAGCGCAGCGCTGGCCTTTGCGTTACTATCGCCTACCTGTGCAAGAAGCAGGCACGACAGTGGCAGTCACTTTCCGGGCGACCCACTGTCGCGCCCCGAGACCCCCGCTGTGGAGGACACCGTTGCCGCTGTCGAGATATCTTCACGAAGGGGCGTCGCTGTCCCGGCATCGGGCTCCACGCATCGGAGCGGACCGCCCATGCCCACCGCCCGACACGCGCTTTCACCACCGCCCAGGCGCTTGAAGCAGTGCGTCTCGGTCTCACAAGTCTGCGGTGGTAGCCGTCCACTTTTTCCAGATGGCGTATCCCAGCCGACCACAGGCTTGAGCGCCTCGTCGTCGCACGCCTGCCCCCACGAGCGTCGCCTTCCACGGCTTGCCGTTCTTGCGCGGGAATCACCGCTGCGCGCCTCTTAGGCAATCGCCGCATGGCGAGCCCTTGGTGCCGTATGCCCCGTCTCCACGACACTCGCCACTGCTTCATCAGGCGGTATTGCGCCAGCGACTCGGCCGACATCGGCGCGTCGCCCAGCTGTCGTCGGCACCTCGATGGCTTCGATCTTCAGCGTCTGCTGCGTGGATGCCCAGGTGCACCTTCGCGATTGCCGCCGGTATCGGCCCCGTGCTTTTCGCGCTTGCACTCGCCTTCGCCCAAGAACTCCATCCCGGTGCTGTCCACCAGCAGGTCAGCGCGGTGGTGCCGGCACGGTAGGGCAGTTGGACCCGCAGCGTCTTCTGGCGCCGGCGCACGGTACTGAAGTCGGGCACGCTCCAGTCCAAACCCACCAGGCGCAACAGGCTTGACCGTGCCCAGGCTTTCTACTCTAATAGCCAGGTTGAACAGGCACTTGAGTGTTCAAGCAAAACTGGATGGCTTCATCAGCGAAGATCCGCTGGCGTCCTCGCTTGCCGCTGGCCGGGGCGTACCACTGCATGTCTTTGTTCAGCCAGATCGTCAGCGACCCCCTGGCTTTGAGCGGGGCGTTGTACGCAGTCCAGTTGGTGGTCTTGTAGCGCGTCTTGGCGCCTTTGGGTGCAGTCATGCCACGAGGCTACCAGCCCGGGGAGCCCGCTTTGTGTAACAAAGCCCTTACAACCCCGAAGTGCTGCGAAACAGCTGGTTGGGCGATATTTCTTAACCAAATGACTGTCGGAAAATTTTACATTCGCTTACTGCAGCGGGCGAAATTACCCAGCTTTACTGTTGATTTGTATAGAAAAAATCGGTCTGGCACGAAATATGCTTCATAACAAATGATGGCAGTGGAAATCCGCTATGTGTGCTCCTCTTCGTATCTCAGGAGCCAATCCATCCGTAAGTCCTTTCATCATTCATTTAGGAATAGTCCGACATGTTTATTTCAAAAAAGATATTTGCTGCTGCGGCCTTGTGCGTGGGAATGGTTTCCACTGCGCAGGCGGGTTACGTCTTCGTGGGAAGCTGGCATGTCGGCGAAGGACCGGTGTGGACCTCCAATCGAACCGTTTGAGCGGCCGAGAGACGGCGGCGCTGTTGTTTGGTGGTTCGTTCTCGGACTACGCGATCTCGACGGTCTCGAACGATCCGAACGCGATCAACTTCCAATCTTTCCTTGACGGCTGGGGAGATACTCAATACCTCTTCACATCGCAGTCGCAAGACTTCAAGTTGGACAGTGGCGGTCCTCGCTACAACGAACCCACAGGAGGACCTTCGGTACTCCGCGTACGTAACTGACCACACTTGCGGTTACCGATACGAAAACCCCGATTTAAAGTGTTCACCCAGCGAACTCGGACTGAACTTTGCTTTTAGGCAGGAGATTCCGGAGCCGGCTTCGCTTGCGCTGGTCGCATTGGCGCTGGCGGGGCTGGCCTTGACCCGAGCGCGTCGCGCCCGCGGAGGTTCCACGGTCGTCTGAGCCCTTCTGTAGTCACCATGCACTCGACCACATCGTGCGCGATCATGTTCTTGCGGATCTCGCCCTCACCTGACTGCTGCGAGGCATGGAGCCGATTGGAGAGCACGATGCCGGCACGGACCGCGGCTCGATAGGCGAGCAAGCATGTGCTGGAGCCATGCGTAGTTCGCGTTGCCCGCTGGGGAGATGCCGTGCACCCAGCGCGGGTCATCGGTTAGTTTGCTCGCCGTCCCAATCCGAGATGTTGAACGGTGGGTTGGCCAGGGTGGAGTCGGCCCGCAGCGACTTGTGCTGGTCGTTGGTGAAGGTGGAACTGTGATGGTGTCGCCATCGGCCACATTGATGACCTTGCCCAGCAGGGTGTCGGCCTGCACCTGAAGCACAGGCACAGCGCCAGCATGGTGGCCGCCATTTTGAATTTGATTCTCATGGGGATTTATTCTGCGCGTGAGATACCGGGTGGTTTTCAGCCGATCAGCCTTCCAGACATTCGACCCCCCCGCCCCCGCCCGCCAATTCGCGGGTGTGTGCAAGGCGAGTACCGAACGGTTTCCGGCGCAAGTGGCGCAGACATTTCGACCGGCCCCGGTGTGGGCGGAGCGTCCACCGTCCACCCTTTTTCTCCTGCGAACTGGCCGTGTTGTCGCATCTGTTCAACAAGGCGGTCGAGTGGGGATGGATGGATCGTCGACCCGCGAAGATCAACCGCTTTAGCGAAGGGCAAGGCCGGATCACCTACCTGACCGTCGATCAGATCACTCGACTCGTCGAGTGCGCGAAGGCCGACGGCAACGCGCAGATTTATCCGTTCATCGTCATCGGGCTGGAAACGGCCATGCGCAAGAGCGAGATTCTTTCGATTCGCCGGGAAGACATAGACCATCAGCGCCGCGTCATTTACATCCCGAAGGCGAAGGCCGGCGCACGCGAACAGCCCATCACCGAACACCTGGGTGAGTTTCTGGCGTCCTACGCGCACGCGCTGCAACCGGGCAACCCGTGGTTGTTCCCGTCACCAGGCGCGAAGGCTGGGCACACCGTGGACGTGCGCAAGCCGTTTCGCCGCGTCGTCACCGCCGCCGGGCTAGACCCGGACCGGATTCTTCGGCACACATTGCGTCACACCGCGATCACCCATCTGGTCCAGGCCGGCGTTGACCTGCCCACCGTGAAGCGGATCAGCGGACACAAGACGCTGGCGATGGTCGAGCGGTACTCCCATCAGAACGGCACGCACATTCAGGCCGCGATGGACAAGTTGCAAGCCCGGTTCAAACTGGCTTGCTAGAAGTCGGCAGGCGCGCAGGTTGGCCGACTAGAGACCAAACTTGAGCCTGTGGAAGTCAAGATGCGCGCGCCTGGATGGCGTGAGGTAAGTAGTAGGTAATACCGCAGCGGCAGGGATGCCCAACGCGCCTAGCGCCGAAGCAAGGAAGCCCGCCTTGACGAGCGCGTCCACGAGTTGCTGCACAGTAGTTTTCCCAAGTGGCGTTGAGGCGGCAGGAGGGACACCAGCGGTCGCTGCAACGCCCAGAAGGCTCAATAAGGCGCCACCAGAGACTGCGCTGATCGCGCACAGATACTTCTGAGCGACCTTGCCCGCAGAGTTCAGCACGGGATTTGTGCCGCCAGACAAACCAGCCACCAGCGACTGCTGGGCTGCAAGGGTTGCAAACGGTATGGGGGTCTGCGCCAGGGTGTAGGTGCAGAACACCACGCGTCCACCCTGTCCTGGAGAGTACGGCGCGCCGGAAGCGTAGGGACGGGCCATTGGTGCCGCCCTGCTGGTCGCCATCGCATGGCCTCGCAGGTAGCCGTTGGCGTACACGAAGATGATGTCGCCTGGCTGTACCAGTGTCATTGAGTCCCAATGGACAAGGGCCGAGCCGTTCGCGTCGCGCTCAGGTGCCCAGAGGCACCCTCCATCCACCTCGTCCGCATGAGTGCCGCCCTGGTTGACCCCAGAAAAACTGAGGCATACCTCTCTCCACTAAGTGTGCGCCGCTGGGGCCTTCTTGGGGCCTCCGACCGTCCGGATAGCTGGCATCATTACACAGGGATTACACAAACGAAAACGGCTTGCAGGTGCGTACCACATGCAAGCCGTTGATTTATATGGTGGCCTGGGACGGAATCGAACCATCGACACGCGGATTTTCAATCCGCTGCTCTACCAACTGAGCTACCGGGCCAAAAGAGGCGAAAGTATAGCAGCTTCAGGCATGGCCAAAAGCCGGCTCGCAGCTCAGAGGGCGCCGCGTTTGCTGCGGGCCAGGTCCACGCCGAGTTGCTTGAGCTTGCGGTAGAGGTGGGTGCGCTCCAGGCCGGTTTTTTCGGCCACGCGGGTCATGGAGCCGGACTCCTTGGCCAGGTGGTATTCGAAGTAGGCCTTCTCGAATTCGTCGCGCGACTGCGCGCAGCGGGCCTTCGAGGCTGAACGACTGCAACGACTGCGGGCCGAGGTCCATCACCGGGGTGGGCAGGCTGCCGCCGGTCATGGCGACTTCGACCGTGAGGTCTGCCGAGGGCTGGCTCGCGGTGGCAGAGGCAAGCTCGGTGTGGCCGAATTTGGCAGAGCGATCGGTTCAGGCCCTGGTCAACCGCCTTGAGCAGCTTGGCCATGGTGATCGGCTTTTCGAGAAACGCGGTGGCGCCAATGCGGGTGGCTTCCACGGCGGTGTCGATGGTGGCGTGGCCGCTCATCATGATCACGGGCATGGTGAGCAGGCCGGTGCTGGACCACTCCTTGAGCAGGGTGACGCCGTCGGTGTCGGGCATCCAGATGTCGAGCAACACCAGGTCGGGGCGCAACATGGCGCGGGCAGATCGGGCCTGGGCGGCGTTTTCGGCCAGTTCGACGGTGTGGCCCTCGTCGTTGAGAATTTCCGAGAGCAGGTCCCGGATGCCCAGTTCGTCGTCTACGACCAGAATGGTTGCCATGGTTGGTTGCGCCCCTCGTTCGTTGTCTTTATGTTGTCAATTCACCACTGCGAATGATAACGACACCTGAGCGCCCACCACCGCACCGTTGTCGAGACGGTTGCTGATGTCGACGCGGCCACCGTGTTCGTCCATGATTTTCTTCACCACGGCAAGGCCCAGCCCGGTGCCTTTGGCCTTGGTGGTCACGTAGGGCTCGAAGGCGCGCTTGAGGATGTGCTCGGCAAAGCCGGGCCCTTGGTCGATCACCGACAGGCGCACCCACTGCCCGCTGTCGGAGCGGCGCGTGCGCAGCAAGCACGCGGGCAGCGGTCTGCCCGCTCATGGCGTCTTGCGCGTTCTGCACCAGGTTGTGCAGGATCTGGCGCACCTGCTGGGGATCGGCCAGCGCGCGCGGACAGTCTTTCGCGAGTTCGGTGTGCACCGGCACGCTGGCGTTGTCGTAAAGGCTCAGCACATCCTGAACGAGCGCATTGAGATCGGTGGGCACCAGCTGCGCGGCGGGCAGGCGGGCGTAGTCGCGGAATTCGTTGACCAGGCGCTTCATGGCGTCGACCTGGTCGACGATGGTGCGCACCGATTTGTTGAGCACGGCCTGCTCGGGTGGCTGCAGCTTGCCGTCGAGCTTCATGGCCAGGCGCTCGGCGGAAAGCTGAATGGGGGTGAGCGGGTTCTTGATCTCGTGCGCCAGGCGGCGCGCGACCTCGCCCCAGGCCTGGGCGCGCTGCGCGGCCACCATGTCGGACACGTCGTCGAAGACCAGCAGGCGCTCGTTGTCTGGCAACAGGGCGCCGCGCGCGATCACCGTGAGGCCGTCACCAAACGGTGTATTACCCGGCGCACCCAGCTCGAACGATTGCTGCCAGTAACCGCCTTCGTGTGCTGCGCCTTCGGCCAGAAAGCGGTCGAACTGCTCGGCCACACCACGCGCGAAGCCTTCCAGGCCGGGCACCTCGGTCAGCGGCTTGCCGGTGTGCACGGCCAGCGGCAGGCGCAACACGCGGGCGGCGCCGGGGTTGACGCTGTCGATGCGGTTGAAGCGGTCCATCACCACCACGCCGGCGGTGAGGTTGTCCAGAATGGTCTGCAGGTTGTCGCGCGCCGCATCCACCTGCGACATGCTGCGCTGCACGGCACTGCGGGCGTCGGCGAGGTCTTGTGTCATGCGGGCGAAGGTGCGGGTGAGACCGGCGAGCTCGTCGCGGGCCGTGAGGGACCGCTTGGCAGAAAGATCACCCGCGGCCACCTCGCGCATGCCCTCGGCCAGCACCAGCAGCGGGCGCACCAGCTGGTTGCCCAGCAGCACCGCCAGCAGCACGGCGCCGAAGACCGCGAGGAACAGCGCCAGCGTGAGGGTGCCGATGTACATGCTGCGCAGGCCGTCGCGCGCGAGCGCGCGCTCCTGGTATTCGCGGTTGGCCACCTGCACCGCCAGCGCGTCGGCCACCAGCGCGCTGGGCAGGCGGGAAATCACCTGCAGGTAGCGCGGCTCGGCGTTGAAACCGAAGCCGGTCGCGCCCACCAGCGCCATCACCTTGATCTGCGCGCGGCCAGCGTCCACCGCCGCCTGCGCCTCGGCGGCACCGGCTTCCTCCAGTCCATCGATCTGGGTGATCACCCGCTCGGCGCGCACCCGGCGCAACTGGGCCTGGCTGGGCCGATCGGGGCTGAGCGTGAAACGCGGACTCGCCGGCACTGGCCAGCGCCTGGCCCGAGGCGCTCCAGAGCACGATGTCGGTGGCCGAGAGTTGCTCGCGCAGGCGCTCGATCGCCAGCGCCGCCGAGGCTCTGGGTTCGCGCGCCAGGGCTTCGGCAGCCACGCGGGTGTTGTTGCTGAGATCGGCGCTCAGCGTGTCGAGCGTGGTGCGGCCCAGGTTCAGGCCGGCGGTCAGCGCCGACTCGACCCGCACATCGAACCAGCTCTCGATCGAGCGCGAGACGAACTGGTAAGACACGGTGTAGATCAGCAGGCCGGGCAGCAGACCCACCAGCACGATGATGCCGGCCAGCTTGACCAGCAGGCGGCTGCCGAACTTGCCGCGCTTGAAGCGCAGCGCCAGCCGTACCCCGAGCCACAGAATCACCAAGGCGAGCACGGCTGCAACACCCACGTTGATGCCCACCAGCCAGCCGAAATTCTGCTCGTACAGGGCGCGGTTGCGGGTGGCCAGCGTGAGCAGGAACAGCAGCACCATGCCCAGACCGGTCATGAAGACCAGCGCGGCAATCACGCCCCAGCGCAGCGAGGCGGTCTTGCGCCGCGCAGGGCTGGTCTCGGCGGCGTTCATGCTGGCGTTCCTGGCGGCGTCAGCGCGCCACCTCGGCACCGGCTTCCAGACTCGGAGCCTCGGGCGCGGCAGCCGGCGGCGCGTCGGGCTCGATCACACCGGGCACCTCCAGCCGGCGCCGGAATTCGACCAGCCACTCAGGCTGGTTCGCCATGCCGATCTGGAACGGGCGCGGCAACAGACTGAGATCGAGCCGGAAGGCGAGTTCCACGCGCTGATCCCCACCGGCGGCCAGGTCGGGCGCCTCGGCGATGCGCCAGCGCACCACGCGGCTCACACCGGCCAGCGCATTCGAGAGATCGTCGAAATTCTGATGCAGGGCGTACTGCAGACCCGCGCCGCCACGGCCGGCGTCGGGGTTGTTGGAGACGCTGACGCGCCAGCGTCGGGTGAGCGGCTGGTAGACCAGGCGCAGGGTGCGCTGGGCGCTGGCCACGCGCTTGTCGCTCCAGTACCAGCGGTCGCGCACCACCTCGGCCTGCCAGACGAAATACAGCGGCACGCCGCGCAGCAGCGCGTCTTCCACCGCCGGGCTGGGCGCCACTTCCAGCCGCGCCGACAGGTACAGCCCGTCTGCCGTGCGTTGCAGCGCGATCTGCTCCACCTGCGGTTCGCGGGCAGCGGCCGGTGTGGCGGCCAGGCACAGCCAGGCCCAGAACACCAGCAGCAACGGGGGCGACGAAGCGAGAGACGGCGCGCCCAGGCGCACCAGGCTCAGCGCTTGTCAATCCGGGCGTAAAAGAAACCGTCGTGTCCACCCGGTTCATTGTCCCGTAAGCCCGCCGGGGCGCCGGCCTTTCCCGGCAGCAAATGCCCGGGAGCGGGCGCAGAAACCGCATCGGTGTGGCGTTCAAGAAACGAAGCGAGCTGCGCCGAGCCCTCGGCGCGGAACACCGAGCAGGTGGCGTAGACCAGCCGGCCACCCGGTTTGAGCAGCGGCCACAGCGCCTCCAGCAGCCGCTGCTGCACCTCGGCGAGCTGCGCCACGTCGGTTTCGCGGCGCAACCAGCGCACATCGGGATGGCGGCGCACGATGCCCGAGGCGGTGCACGGCGCATCGAGCAGGATGGCGTCAAACGGCCGGCCATCCCACCAGTCGGCCGGTCGGGCGGCGTCGCCCGCCCGCACTTCGGCGCGCAGCCCCAGGCGTTGCAGCGTGTCGGCGATGCGCTCGCAGCGGCGCGGATCGACATCGAGCGCAAGCAGGTCGAGATCGGCGAGCTCCAAAAGGTGCGCGGTCTTGCCGCCGGGCGCGGCGCAGGCGTCGAGCACGCGCGCGCCTGCGGGCCAGTTGCGTTCGGCCAGCAGCAGGGGCGCGGCCAGCTGGGCGGCGGCATCTTGCACCGAGCACAGGCCAGCGGCGAAGCCCGGCAGGCGATCGACCGGCTGGGGCGCGGCCAGCACCAGGCCGTCATCACCAACCGGTTCGGCAGCCAACCCGGCGTCATGCAGCGTTTGCTGGTACTCAGCGCGGCGGGTCAGCCGGCGGTTCACCCGCAGCGTCATGGGGCCGGGCTGGTTGTTCGCGGTCAGGATCGCCTGCCATTGCTCGGGGTGGTCGCGCTGCAGGCGCTCGATCCACCAGCGCGGGTGGTTCCAGCGCGCCTCCAGATCGCCTTTGAGCGCGTCCTCCAGCGCACCACGCTCGCGCAGAAAGCGGCGCAGGCAGGCGTTGACAAACGCGGCCTGGCGCTGGGTGCTGCGCTGCTGCCGGGCCGCGTCCACCGCCTGGTTCACCACCGTGTGTTCGGGGTACGGGGTGAACGCCGGCGTGGCCGCGTCCGTACCTTCATCACGCAACAACAGCGCGACCGCGCTGCACAGCAGGGCGTGCACCGCGGGCTCCGGCTTGCGTGGTGCCAGCTGGGCCACCAGGGCGCGCGCGGTGCCCAACTGGCGCAGCACCTGAAACGTGAGCGCCTGCACCCCCGGGCGCAGACCAGCGGGAACGGCAGGCAGCAGCTCGCTGAGCGAGCGCCCTTGCGCCACACCTTGCACACAGCGCGCGGTGTGTTGCAACTGGATGGCAAGGCTGGGGGCGAGCCGGGTGCTCGGCTGGTCTGGGGTGGTGGGTGCGGTCACGGTGACTGGGTGGATTCGGAGCAACGGCGCGCGGCGCGCGGGCGAAAAACCCTCCGAGTGTCGCTCACGACACGCAGCGCGCGTCGCCTCAGACCAGCTTCCAGCCGGGGTCGGGATGACTCGCCCCGACACCGGCCGCGTCGGCTGGCGCGCCGGCGTTCTCTCGCTCGTCTGCGCGGGTCAGCGGCATCGGGCCCAGCGCGCGACCGTAGATGCGGCGCACGCGCTGTTCCAGCGTGGGGTGGGAGTCGAGCCAGTCGCTGACCTTGTCTTCGTGCTCGGAGATCAGCAGCATGTGTTGCACATGGGAGCCCAGCGGGCGCGAGGCCACGGCGCCGCTGCGCTGGCTCATGGCCTTGCGCAGCACGCCGCCCAGGCCGTCGCGGCTGCGGGTCCACTGCACCGCGCGCGCATCGGCCAGGTACTCGCGCTGGCGCGACACCGCGGCCTGCAACGCGTGGCCAGCCAGCCAGCCCAGCCAGCCAGCGGCCATGAGCGCAAAGCCCAGCAGCGCGGCGGCCAGGCGGCGGTCGTTCTCATCGGGCTGGGACAGCTGCTGGCCCATGCGGTAAAGCATTTCCAGGCCGAACACCATGCCGATCAGGCGCATGTTCAGGCGCGTATCGCCCTCCACGATGTGGCTGAACTCATGGGCCACCAGGCCTTGCAATTCCTCGCGCGTGAGGTGATCAAGCGCGCCCTGGGTGACGGCCACCACCGCGTCGTCGGCATGCCAGCCGGTGGCAAAGGCGTTGATGCGGGCATCGCGCGCGAGCACCATCGCCTGCGGTCGCTTGAGGCCCGAGGCGATCGCCATCTCGTCGACGATGTTCACGAAGCGCTGCTCGTCCAGGTTGCCCGAGGGCTGCGCCAGGCGCGCACCCAGCTGCTCTGCCAGACGCTGGCCGCCTTCACCGGCCAGGCGCGAGGTCTCCACCCACCAGCCACCCAGCACGAACAGCAACACCAGCGCGGTGTTCACCGCCAGAAAGTGGCGCGGCAACAGAAGCTCGCCGGCCACCCAGAAGCCCCAGGTGAGCCCCCACGCCACCGCCAGCGCGGCGTTGACCAGCATCACCAGCGCGATCACGGTGATGGCGAACGCCAGCAGCAGCCGGCGCGTGGCGCCGCGCGCGTCGCGCTGCGATTCGAAGATCAGCATCCCGCGTCAGCCGTGCGTCGCAACTGCGAAGCCGGAGCCAATCAGAACGCGACCTTGACCGGCGAGCGCTCGGCCTCGGTGGTGGTCGAGGCCAGCATGTCCTGCGGCAAAAAGGCGAACAGGCGCGCGAGGATCACGGTGGGGAACTGGGCCGCCGCATCGTTGAATTCGAGCACGTGGTCGTTGTACGCCTGGCGCGCGAAGCCGATGCGGTTTTCGGTGCTGGCCAGCTCTTCGCTGAGCTCGCGCATGTTCTGGTCCGCCTTGAGATCGGGATAGGCCTCGGCCACCGCAAACAGGCGGCCCAGAGCGCCACCGAGCATCTGCTCGGCGCCGGCCAGCGCACCGAGCGCGCCGGCATTCAAGGGGCTGGCAGCAGCGCTCTGTTCGGCCGAACGCGCCTGGTTGCGCGCGGCAATCACCGCCTCCAGCGTCTCGGCCTCGTGCGCCAGGTACTTGCGCGCCACCTCAACCAGGTTGGGGATCAGGTCGTAGCGCCGCTTGAGCTGCACATCGATCTGGCCAAACGCGTTGGCGATTGCGTTTTTCAGGCGCACCAGCCGGTTGTAGGCACCCACTGCCCAAAAAATCACCAGCAGGCCAATGGCCAGCAAAACCCAGAGCGTGGCGGACATGTGTGGTTCTCCTCTCGACGTTGAAATCACTCAAACAATATAGCGCGCAGCTGGTTTCTCGACCGCATCACAAGTCGCGATCCGCCATGAAAAACGCCCCCGGTCTGACGACCGGAGGCGTGTGTCGCCCAGGCGGTGAGCCTGGGTGGCGGGTCTGGCCGGCAAGCCCGACCCGTGGGCCAGACTCAGTCCGTGGCTTCGCTCGGGCTGGCAGCGTCGGCCGAATCGGCCTGGTCTGCTGCGAGGGACACCGCATCGGCCTCGGCGATGGCGCGGCGCTCTTCGTCGTCCATCTTCTCCTTGACCTTGCGTGCCTCGTGGTACGCCATGCCGGTGCCGGCCGGGATCAGGCGACCCACGATCACGTTTTCCTTCAGGCCACGCAGCTCGTCGCGCTTGCCCATGATGGCAGCCTCGGTGAGCACGCGGGTGGTTTCCTGGAAGGAAGCCGCCGAGATGAAGGAGTCGGTCGACAGCGAGGCCTTGGTGATGCCCAGCAGCACGTTGGTGTAGGTCGGTGCGATCTTGCCTTCGGCATGCAGCGCATCGTTGGTGTTCAGGATTTCCGAACGCTCGACCTGCTCGCCCTTGATGTAAGACGAATCACCCACCGACTCGACGATCACGCGGCGCAGCATCTGGCGCACGATCACCTCGATGTGCTTGTCGTTGATCTTCACACCCTGCAAGCGGTACACGTCCTGCACCTCGTCCACGATGTAGCGCGACAGGTCTTCGATGCCCAGCAGACGCAGGATGTCCTGCGGATCGGCCGGGCCGTCCACCACGCCTTCGCCCTTGTTGACCACCTGGCCTTCGTGCACCAGGATGTTCTTTTCCTTGGGAATGAGGTCGTCCCAGATCTTGCCTTCGGGATCGGTGATCTGCAGACGCACCTTGCCTTTGGTTTCCTTGCCGAACGACACGGTACCGGTCATCTCGGCCAGCTTGCCCTCGTCTTTCGGCGAACGGGCTTCGAACAGCTCGGCCACACGCGGCAGACCGCCGGTGATGTCGCGGGTTTTCTGACCTTCGACCGGGATGCGGGCCAGCACATGGCCGGGGCCCACGTCCTGACCGTCGCGCACTTCCAGCAGCGCACCAATCTGGAAGCCCATCGTCACCGAGTGGTCGGTGCCGGGGATCTTCACTTCGTTGCCCGCGGCGTCGATCAGCTTGACCAGCGGACGCACCACCTTGGCCGAGCCGCGGCGCTTGGGATCGATCACCACCAGCGAGGACAGGCCGGTCACGTCGTTGACCTGCTTGGCCACCGTGAGGCCTTCTTCCACGTTCTCGAACTTCACCTGACCGGCGAATTCCGTGATGATGGGTCGGGTCAGCGGATCCCAGTTGGCCAGCATCGGTGCCGGCCTTGATCGACTGGTCGGCCTTGACCGCCAGGATGGCGCCGTACGGCACCTTGTGGCGCTCGCGCTCGCGGCCGATGTTCGTCGTGAATGACGATCTCGCCCGAACGCGCGATCACCACCAGCTCGCCCTTGGTGTTGGTCACGTAACGCATGGTGGCGTTGAAGCCGATCGTGCCCGCTGGACTTGGCTTCGACGCTGGAGGCAATCGCTGCACGCGAGGCCGCACCACCGATGTGGAAGGTGCGCATGGTCAGCTGGGTGCCGGGCTCGCCGATGGACTGGGCAGCGATCACGCCGACCGCTTCACCGATGTTGACCAGGCCACCACGGCCCAGGTCGCGGCCGTAGCACTTGGCGCAGATGCCAAAGCGGGTTTCGCAGGTCAGTGCGGTGCGCACCTTCACTTCGTCCACGCCAGCGGCTTCCAGCTCGTCGAGCATGTCTTCGTCCAGCATCTCGCCGGCCGTGACCAGCACGGCGCGGGTCTCGGGGTGGGCAACTTCTTCGGCCGTCAGCACGACCCAGCACGCGGTCGCGCAGCGATTCGATCACTTCGCCACCTTCGACGATGGCGCGCATCACGGTGCCATTGGTGGTGCCGCAGTCTTGCTGGTTCACCACCAGGTCTTGCGTCACGTCGACCAGACGGCGGGTCAGGTAGCCCGAGTTCGCGGTCTTCAGCGCCGTGTCGGCCAGGCCCTTACGGGCGCCGTGGGTGGAGATGAAGTACTGCAACACGTTCAGGCCTTCACGGAAGTTCGCCGTGATCGGGGTCTCGATGATGGAGCCATCGGGCTTGGCCATCAGGCCGCGCATGCCGGCCAGCTGGCGGATCTGTGCAGCAGAACCGCGCGCACCGGAGTCGGCCATCATGTAGATGGAGTTGAACGACTCCTGGTCCACTTCCTTGCCGTTGGCGGTCGATGGTCTTTTGCTTGGCCAGCTGGGCCATCATGACCTTGGAGATCTCGTCGCCGGCCTTGCCCCAGATGTCCACCACCTTGTTGTAGCGCTCGCCCGAGGTCACCAGACCGGAGGCGTACTGCTGGGCGATTTCTTTCACCTCGGCTTCGGCGCGCCCGATGATGGCCGGCCTTCTCTTTGGGCACCAGCATGTCGTCGACCGCAATCGAGATGCCCGAGCGCGGTCGCCAGACGGAAGCCGTACTGCAGCAGCTTGTCGGCAAACACCACGGTCTCTTTCAGGCCGCACTTGCGGAACGAAGCGTTGATCAGGCGGGAGATTTCCTTCTTCTTCAGCGCCTTGTTCATCACCTCGAACGGCAGACCCTTGGGCAGGATCTCAGACAGCAAGGCGCGACCCACGGTGGTTTCCACCAGCGAGGTCGACGAGCTGAACTCGCCGGTTTCCTTGTCTTTGGTCCACTGCGGTCAGGCGCACGCTGATCTTGGTGGTGATCTCCACCACGCCGTTGTCGATCGCGCGCTGCACTTCCAGCACGTCGGCAAAGATCATGCCTTCGCCCTTGGCGTTGATCTTCTCGCGGGTGGCGTAGTACAGACCCAGCACCACGTCTTGCGACGGCACGATGGAAGGCTCGCCGGAGGCCGGGAACAGGATGTTGTTGGAGGCCAGCATCAGCGTGCGGGCTTCCATCTGGGCTTCCACCGACAGCGGAATGTGAACGGCCATCTGGTCACCGTCAAAGTCGGCGTTGAAGGCTGCGCAGACCAGCGGGTGCAGCTGGATCGCCTTGCCTTCGATCAGGATGGGTTCAAACGCCTGGATGCCCAGACGGTGCAGCGTGGGCGCACGGTTCAGCAGCACCGGGTGCTCCTTGATCACCTCTTCCAGGATGTCCCACACCACCGGCGTGCCGGATTCGACTTCCTTCTTCGCGGCCTTGATGGTGGTCGCGATGCCCATGGCTTCCAGGCGCGAGAAGATGAAAGGCTTGAACAGCTCCAGCGCCATCAGCTTGGGCAGGCCGCACTGGTGCAGCTTGAGCGTGGGGCCGACCACGATGACCGAACGACCCGAGTAGTCGACGCGCTTGCCCAGCAGGTTCTGGCGGAAACGACCGCTCTTGCCCTTGATCATGTCGGCCAGCGACTTGAGCGCGCGCTTGTTGGCGCCCGTCATGGCCTTGCCACGGCGACCGTTGTCCAGCAGCGAGTCCACCGCTTCCTGCAGCATGCGCTTCTCGTTGCGCGCGATGATTTCAGGCGCCTTCAGCTCCAGCAGGCGGCGCAGACGGCTGTTGCGGTTGATGACGCGGCGGTACAGGTCGTTCAGGTCGGAGGTCGCGAAGCGGCCGCCGTCCAGCGGCACCAGCGGACGCAGGTCGGGCGGCAGCACGGGCAGCACGTCCAGCACCATCCACTCGGGCTTGATGCCGGTCTTCTTGAAGGCTTCCAGCACTTTCAGGCGCTTGGCGTTCTTCTTGATCTTGAGCTCGGAGCCGGTCAGGTCGTTGCGCAGCTTATCGATCTCGATGTCGAGGTCGATCGCCTGCAGCAGCTCCTTGATGCCTTCGGCGCCCATCTTGGCGATGAATTCGTCGCCGAATTCCTTGCGCTTGGCGTCAAAGTCGTCCTCGGTCATGATCGCGAATTTCTTCAGCGGGGTCATGCCCGGATCGACGATCACATAGGCTTCGAAGTACAGCACGCGCTCGATGTCGCGCAGCGTCATGTCCAGGATCAGGCCCAGACGCGACGGCAGCGACTTCAGGAACCAGATGTGGGCGCAGGGCGCGGCCAGATCGATGTGGCCCATGCGCTCGCGGCGCACCTTGGTCTGCGTGACTTCAACGCCGCACTTCTCGCAGATCACGCCGCGGTGCTTGAGGCGCTTGTACTTGCCGCACAGGCATTCGTAGTCCTTGATGGGACCAAAAATCTTGGCGCAGAACAGACCGTCGCGCTCGGGCTTGAAGGTGCGGTAGTTGATGGTCTCGGGCTTCTTGACTTCGCCAAAAGACCACGAGCGGATTTTCTCGGGCGACGCCAGACCGATGCGGATGGCATCGAAATGCTCGTCGGGCGTGAACTGCTTGAACAGGTCGAGTAATGATTTCATGGGTTCAATCCTTGTCTTGCCGGCGAATTAGGAGCGCTCGAGCTCGATGTCGATACCGAGGGATCGGATTTCCTTGACCAGCACGTTGAACGACTCGGGCATGCCCGCTTCGATCGAGTGCTCGCCCTTGACGATGCTTTCGTACACCTTGGTGCGGCCCTGCACGTCGTCGGACTTGACGGTGAGCATTTCCTGCAGGATGTAGGAGGCGCCATAGGCTTCCAGCGCCCACACCTCCATCTCGCCGAAACGCTGACCACCGAACTGCGCCTTGCCGCCCAGCGGCTGCTGGGTGACCAGGGAGTACGGGCCGGTGGAGCGGGCGTGCATCTTGTCGTCGACCAGGTGGTGCAGCTTCAGGAAGTGCATGTAGCCGACGGTGGTCACGCGTTCGAACGCTTCGCCGGTGCGGCCGTCGTACAGCTGCGCCTGGGTGCGGGTGGCGGTCAGGCCTTTGCGGGCCGCGATGTCGTCCGGATAGGCCAGCTTGAGCATGGTGCGGATTTCGTCTTCCGATGCACCGTCGAACACGGGCGTGGCAAACGGCACGCCGTGCTGCAGGTTGTCGGCCATCTCCAGCACCTCGGCGTCGGACAGCGCGGCGAGCGTCTCCTTGTTGCCGGCCTGGTTGTAGACCGTCTCCAGCAGTTCGCGCAATTCACCCGCCTTGGCTTCGGCCTGCAGCATGTCGCCGATGCGCTGACCAATGCCCTTGGCGGCCCAGCCCAGGTGCACTTCCAGCACCTGGCCGACGTTCATGCGCGAAGGCACGCCCAGCGGGTTGAGCACGATGTCGGCCGGGGTGCCGTCGGCCATGTAGGGCATGTCTTCGACCGGAACGATCTTGGACACCACACCCTTGTTGCCGTGGCGGCCGGCCATCTTGTCACCGGGCTGCAGGCGGCGCTTGACGGCCAGGTAGACCTTGACCATCTTGAGCACGCCCGCGGGCAGCTCGTCGCCTTGCGTGAGCTTCTTGCGCTTTTCTTCGAACGCGAGGTCGAAGCTGTGGCGGGTCTGCTCCATCGAGTTCTTGATGGACTCCAGCTGGGCGGCCACGTCGTCGTCGGCCGGGCGGATGTCGAACCAGTGGAACTTCTCGACGTCGGCCAGGTAGGCCTTGTCGATCTTGGTGCCCTTGGCCAGCTTCTTGCGGGCCACCGTTGGCGACCTTGCCAGTCAGCAGCTTTTCGATACGGTCAAACGCGTCGGCTTCCACGATGCGCAGCTGGTCGTTCAGGTCCAGGCGGAAGCGCTTGAGCTCGTCGTCGATGATCTGCTGGGCGCGCTTGTCGCGCGTGATGCCTTCGCGGGTGAAGACCTGCACGTCGATCACGGTGCCTTGCGAGCCCTGGTCCACGCGCAGCGAGGTGTCCTTCACGTCGGACGCCTTCTCGCCGAAGATGGCGCGCAGCAGTTTTTCTTCTGGCGTCAGCGTGGTCTCGCCCTTGGGCGTGACCTTGCCGACCAGCATGTCGCCCGGCAGCACTTCGGCGCCCACGTAGATGATGCCGGAGTCGTCCAGGCGGTTGAGCTGCTGCTCGGCCAGGTTGGGGATGTCGCGCGTGATTTCTTCGGCGCCCAGCTTGGTGTCGCGCGCCATGACCACGAGTTCTTCGATGTGGATCGAGGTGTAGCGGTCTTCGGCCACGACGCGCTCGCTGATCAGGATCGAGTCTTCGAAGTTGTAGCCGTTCCAGGGCATGAAGGCGATCAGCATGTTCTGGCCGATCGAGATTTCGCCCAGATCGGTCGAGGCGCCGTCGGCGATCACGTCACCCTTGGCCAGCATGTCGCCCTTCTTGACGATGGGGCGCTGGTGGATGTTGGTGTTCTGGTTGGAACGCTGGTACTTGATGAGGTTGTAGATGTCCACACCCACTTCACCGGCCACCGCTTCGGCGTCGTTGACGCGGATCACGATGCGGGTGGCGTCCACATAGTCGACCACACCACCGCGCGTGGCGGTGACCACGGTGCCGGAGTCGATCGCGGCGACGCGCTCGATGCCGGTGCCGACCAGCGGCTTCTCGGGACGCAGCACGGGCACGGCCTGGCGCGACATGTTGGCACCCATCAGCGCGCGGTTGGCGTCGTCGTGCTCCAGGAACGGCACCAGCGAAGCCGCCACCGACACGATCTGCGCCGGCGACACGTCCATGTACTGGATGGTGTCGGCCGGGGTCAGGATGGACTCACCCTTTTCACGCGCCGAGATCAGATCACCGGTCAGGCGGCCTTCGTCGTCGAGCATGGCGTTGGCCTGCGCGATCACGTACTTGCCTTCTTCAATCGCCGACAGGTAGTCGATCTCGTTGGTCACCTTGCCATCGACCACGCGGCGGTACGGCGTTTCGATGAAGCCGTATTCGTTCAGGCGGGCGTAGAGCGCCAGCGAGTTGATCAGGCCGATGTTCGGACCTTCCGGCGTCTCGATGGGGCAGACGCGACCGTAGTGGGTCACGTGCACGTCGCGCACTTCGAAGCCGGCGCGTTCGCGGGTCAGACCGCCCGGGCCCAGGGCCGACACGCGGCGCTTGTGGGTGATCTCGGCCAGCGGGTTGGTCTGGTCCATGAACTGCGACAGCTGCGAGGCACCGAAGAACTCCTTCAGGGCCGCAGAAATCGGCTTGGAGTTGATCAGGTCGTGCGGCATCAGCGGCTCTTGCTCGGCCTGACCCAGACGCTCTTTCACGGCCTTTTCGATTCGTGCCAGGCCGGTGCGGTACTGGTTTTCAGCCAGCTCGCCCACGCAACGCACGCGGCGGTTGCCCAGGTGATCGATGTCATCGACTTCACCGCGGCCGTTGCGCAGGTCCACCAGAATCTTGACCACGGCCAGGATGTCTTCGTTGGACAGCACCATGGCGCCGGTGGATTCGTCGCGGCCCACGCGGGCGTTGAACTTCATGCGGCCCACGCGCGACAGGTCGTAGGTGTCCGGGTTGTAGAACAGGCGGTGGAACAGGGCCTGCACCGCGTCTTCGGTTGGCGGCTCGCCGGGGCGCATCATGCGGTAGATGGCAACACGGGCGGCGAACTCGTCGGCCGTCTCGTCGGCGCGCAGGGTCTGCGAGATGTAGGCACCCTGATCGAGCTCGTTGGTGTAGAGGCACTGCAGGTCTTGCACACCGGATGTGCGCAGCTTCTTCAGCAGCACTTCGGTCAGCTCGTCGTTGGCCTTGGCGATGATCTCGCCGGTGTCGGCTTCCACGA
Organism: uncultured beta proteobacterium; assembly: GCA_963831255.1. Taxonomy (GTDB): domain Bacteria; phylum Pseudomonadota; class Gammaproteobacteria; order Burkholderiales; family Burkholderiaceae_C; genus Hydrogenophaga. Next base: position 19,773 of record CAWHPI010000002.1, read on the forward strand.
TGTTCTTGGCCACCACGCGGCCGATCATGAAGTCTTCCGGCACGCTGATGTGCGTGGTGTTCGACTGCTCCAGCTCGCGGGTGTGGCGCACGGTGATGCGCTTGTCCTTGGCGACCACGACCTTGCCCGACTTGTCGGTGATGTCGAAGCGCGCCACTTCACCACGCAGGCGCTCGGGCACGAAGGCCATTTGCGCGCCGCTGTCCATCAGACGGAAGTGGTCGTTGACGAAGAAGTTGGCCAGGATGGTTTCCGGCGTCAGGCCAATGGCCTTGAGCAGGATGGTGACCGGCATCTTGCGGCGGCGGTCGACGCGGAAGAACAGCACGTCTTTCGGATCGAATTCGAAGTCGAGCCACGAGCCGCGGTAAGGGATGATGCGTGCCGAGAACAAGCAGCTTGCCCGAGCTGTGGGTCTTGCCCTTGTCGTGCTCGAAGAACACGCCGGGCGAACGGTGCAGCTGAGACACGATCACGCGCTCGGTGCCGTTGATGATGAACGAGCCCTTGTCGGTCATGAGCGGCACTTCGCCCATGTAAACCTCTTGCTCTTTCACTTCCTTGACCACCTTGGACTGGTTGGTCGAGGATTCACGGTCGTAAATGATGAGCTGCACGCGGGCGCGCACGGCCGACGAGAAGGTCAGACCCCGGGTCTGGCACTCGCGCACGTCAAACGCTGGCTTGGCCAGGTTGTATTCGACGAACTTCATCTCCACAAAACCGTTGTGCGAGACGATGGGGAAAGCGGCTTCAAACGCGGCTTGCAGGCCTTCGTTGGAACGCTTTTTGGGCGGCAAGCCCGCTTGCAGGAAGGCGGTGTACGCGTCCTTCTGCATTTGCAACAGATAGGGAATTTCGAGCACGTGTTCGCGCGTGCCAAAACTCTTGCGGATGCGCTTGCGTTCGGTGTAGGAATACTGGGATGCTGATGCCATGAGATCTCCGGCTTGAGGTCTGCGGCGACTGTCTGGCCAATCGGGTGGGCACACCCGGTGACTTGCTTGGTGGGTTGGCCTCTACCAACCTTGGCGGACGGCCTGTGCATTGCACACAGGCCCGAACCAAGTCGTCTTCTGCAGTCGGGGTCAGAAGACACTCACAAACACGGGCCGAGGCCCGGGTTTGTGGCTGTGCTCTGAAAGCACCAAAGGCTGGAGGCTCTCTGCGAGCACTCCAGCCCTTGAGACCGGGCGAATTACTTCAGCTCGGCCTTGGCACCGGCTTCCACCAGCTTCTTCAGGGCGGCGTCGGCGTCGGCCTTGGACACGGCTTCTTTCACGTTCTTCGGTGCGCCGTCGACCAGGTCCTTGGCTTCTTTCAAGCCCAGACCGGTGATTTCGCGCACGGCCTTGATGACCGAAACCTTGTTGGCGCCAGCTTCGAGCAGCACAACGTTGAACTCGGTCTTCTCTTCTGCGACGGCAGCAGCACCGCCACCACCGGCTGCGGGTGCGGCCATGGCGGCTGCGCTCACGCCAAACTTCTCTTCGATGGCTTTCACCAGGTCGTTGAGTTCCATGACCGTCATGCTGTCCAGCGAGGTCAGAAATGCGTCTTTATCGAATGCCATTTTGATTTCCTAACAATTGGTTTAACAAAGCTCACTGCGCGCTCAGGCGGCAGGGGCTTCCTCGGCTGCCGGAGCCGCGGGCGCTTCTGGCGCTTCCACGGCGGCAGCGCCTTCGCCTTTTTTCGCCGCCAAGGCGCCCAGCACAACGGCCGTGCGCGACATGGGCGACATCAGCAAGCCACACAACTGAGCCAACAGCACTTCTTTCGAAGGAATGCTGGCGAGCTGCTTGACGCCCTCGACATCCAGGACTTTGCCACCGTAGACACCACGCGCGAATCACCAGCTTGTCGTTGGTTTTCGCGAATTCGGCCACCACTTTCGCGGCAGCCACGGCGTCTTCGGAGAAGCCATAGATCAGCGGACCGGTCATCTGGTCGGCACCCACTTCAAACGAGCTGCCAGCCACAGCACGGCGAGCCAGGGTGTTTTTCAACACACTCAGGGTCACACCGTTGCTGCGTGCTGTCACGCGCAGTTTGTCCATGGACGCGACCGTGATGCCACGGTATTCCGCCATCACGAGCGTTTGAGCTTTTGCGGCGAGGCTGGTCACTTCGGAAATGACCGCTTCTTTCTCACTGCGATTCAGACTCAAGGTCTACTCCTTCAATGTGCCTTCGGGCCAAGGCCCTTCAGCACGCTTCATTGCAGCGACCAACTGTTTCGGAAACAGGTTCCATTCTGCAGCGGGATCGCCATCTGCGTTGGCTTTTCACAATTAAGTCAATCCGCCCTTGCAGGCCCCAGACACCAACGGTCTTGGATGGCTCCTCGATCCCGGTTGAACAACCGGTTTCTCGGAGCCCACCACACCCGGGCCACCAGGGCGGCCCGAATTCTTTCTGTGCCCCGGCGATCAGGCCGAGATGGACTGCGTGTCCACGCGGACACCCACGCCCATGGTTGACGACACCGCCACCTTGCGCAGGTAGACACCCTTGCTGGTGGCGGGCTTGGCCTTGGTCAGCGCGTCGAGCAGCGCCACCAGGTTGCCCTGCAGCTTGTCGTTGTCGAACGAGCGGCGGCCGATCGTGCCGTGCACGATGCCAGCCTTGTCGACGCGGAACTGCACCTGACCAGCCTTGGCGTTGCGCACGGCCTGAGCCACATCGGGCGTCACCGTGCCGACCTTCGGGTTGGGCATCAGGCCGCGTGGGCCCAGGATCTGGCCCAGCGTACCCACGACGCGCATGGCGTCCGGCGAAGCAATCACCACATCGAAGTCCATCTTGCCGGCCTTGACGTCGGCGGCCAGATCGTCCATGCCGACGATGTCGGCACCAGCGGCTTTGGCTTCTTCGGCCTTGGCGCCCTGGGCAAAAACGGCCACGCGCTTGGTCTTGCCGGTGCCGTTGGGCATCACGACCGCTCCACGCACCACCTGGTCGGACTTCTTGGCGTCCACGCCGAGCTGCACCGCCACGTCGATCGACTCATCGAACTTGGCGTTGGCGCATTCCTTGATGATCACCAGCGCATCGGCCAGCGGGTACAGCTTGTTGCTGTCGATCTTGCCTTCGAAGGCTTTTTGTTTCTTGGTCAGCTTGGCCATGTCACACGCCCTCCACAATCACGCCCATCGAGCGGGCCGAACCGGCGATGGTGCGCACAGCGGCGTCCACATCGGCAGCGGTCATGTCTTTCATCTTGGTCGCCGCGATCTCTTCGAGCTGGGCTCGGGTGATCTTGCCGACCTTGTTCTTGTTGGGCACCGCAGATCCCTTGTCGAGCTTGATCGCCTTCTTGATCAGGACCGTCGCAGGCGGCGTCTTGATGATGAAGGTGAAGCTCTTGTCGGCAAAAGCGGTGATCACCACCGGCAGCGGCAGTCCGGGCTCAACACCCTGGGTCTGGGCGTTGAACGCCTTGCAGAACTCCATGATGTTCAGACCGCGCTGACCCAGGGCCGGGCCGATCGGGGGAGAGGGGTTGGCTTTACCAGCTGGCACTTGCAGCTTGATGAAGCCGACGATTTTTTTCGCCATTTTTTAGCTCCTGCGAGTGCAGACGGTTGCCATCAAGACAACCTCCTCGCGGTTGGGGACCCGGTTAAGAAACCAATGACGCCAGCAGCGGGCCAACCCGCCAGCATCACGAACGACGCATCAGGCCTTTTCGACCTGACCAAATTCCAGCTCGACCGGCGTGGCACGACCAAAAATGGTCACCGACACCCGCATCTTGCTCTTCTCGTAATTGACTTCTTCGACCGTGCCGTTGAAATCGGTGAACGGTCCTTCTTTGACACGGACGTACTCGCCCACCACAAACTCGACCTTGTGGCGCGGCTTGTCGGTGCCTTCCTGCATCTGGTTGACGATCTTCTGAACGTCTTCCTCGGAGATCGGGGCCGGGCGGTTTTTGGCGCCACCGACGAAGCCCGTCACCTTGTTGGTGTGCTTCACCAGGTGCCAGGATTCATCGTCCATCACCATTTCCACCAGCACATAGCCAGGGAAAAACTTGCGTTCGGTGGTCCGCTTCTGGCCATTCTTGACCTCAACCACCTCTTCGGTGGGCACCAGGATGCGCCCGAACTTGTCCTGCATGCCTTCGCGGTTGATGCGCTCAACGATGTTGCGTTCGGCAGCCTTTTCCATGCCGGAATAGGCATGCACCACGTACCAGCGCATGCCTTCGGCGGCCACGCCATCGGTCACGGGACTTTGATGATCACTCATTATTTTCTCCAGCCCAGGATCAGGTCGTACAGAACAGCCATTCGAGCGTTTTGTCGGTCAGCCACAGAAACAGCGCCATGACGAACACGAACGCAAAAACATAAGCCGTCATCTGGATCGCTTCCCTGCGCGCTGGCCAGACCACCTTCTTGGTTTCGCGCCACGAGTCGCGCGCAAAGGCCAGCAGCTGGCGGCCCGGTTCGGAAATCGCAAAAACAACCAGCGCAGCCAGCCATGCCGCCGAGCAAGGCGCCCACGCGCACGAGCTGTCCCTGGCTGGCGAGCAGGTAATAACCGACAAAGCCAGCCAGCAACAGCGCAATCGCTGCCGCCAGCTTGGCCTTGTCGGCGCTGCTGCTGACGGTTTGAACTTCGGAAGTGGCCATGGGGATCCAGACGAATTCTTGAAAAGAAGCGCGTCGCAAGCCAGTCGACTTGAGACACACAAGCCCGCCAGAGGTCGCAGTGACTTCGGCGGGCTTCGAGAGCACCCTCAGGCGGGATCGGAAAGTCCCGTTGTGTCCTTTCAGGTGGCAGGGGCAGTAGGAATCGAACCTACAACCTTCGGTTTTGGAGACCGACGCTCTGCCAATTGAGCTATACCCCTACTGGCTGCGCCCCGATGGACGCCCTACTCCGATTCCGTTGGAGACAAAGCGAAAGCGCTGCACGCTTCCCGGTCGATCCCGCAAACGGATTGTTAATTGATTACGCAATGATCTTGGCCACGACGCCGGCGCCGACGGTGCGACCGCCTTCGCGGATGGCGAAGCGCAGACCCTCTTCCATCGCGATCGGGGCGATCAGCTTGACCGTGATCGACACGTTGTCACCAGGCATCACCATCTCTTTGCCCTCAGGCAGCTCGATGGAGCCGGTCACGTCCGTGGTGCGGAAGTAGAACTGCGGACGGTAGTTGTTGAAGAACGGCGTGTGACGGCCACCCTCGTCCTTGGACAAGCACGTAGATCTCGCCGGTGAAGTGGGTGTGCGGCTTGATGGAGCCGGGCTTGCACAGCACCTGGCCGCGCTGCACGTCTTCGCGCTTGGTGCCGCGCAACAGGATACCGACGTTGTCGCCCGCCTGGCCCTGGTCGAGCAGCTTGCGGAACATTTCCACGCCGGTGCAGGTGGTCTTCTGGGTGTCGGAGATGCCGACGATCTCGATTTCTTCACCGACCTTGACGATGCCGCGCTCGATACGACCGGTCACCACGGTGCCGCGACCGGAGATGGAGAACACGTCTTCCACGGGCATCAGGAAGGCGCCGTCCACGGCGCGCTCTGGCAGGGGGATGTAGGTGTCCAGGGCGTCGGCCAGCTTCATGATGGCCTCTTCACCCAGGGGGCCCTTGTCGCCTTCGAGGGCGAGCTTGGCCGAGCCGTGGATGATGGGGGTGTCGTCGCCGGGGAAGTCGTACTTGTCCAGCAGCTCGCGCACTTCCATCTCGACGAGTTCGAGCAGCTCGGCGTCGTCGACCATGTCGCACTTGTTCAGGAACACGATGATGTAAGGCACGCCCACCTGGCGGGCCAGCAGGATGTGCTCGCGGGTCTGGGGCATGGGGCCGTCAGCGGCCGAGCACACCAGAATGGCGCCGTCCATCTGGGCGGCACCGGTGATCATGTTCTTCACATAGTCAGCGTGGCCGGGGCAGTCGACGTGGGCGTAGTGGCGGTGTAGCCGTCTCGTATTCCACGTGGGCGGTGTTGATGGTGATGCCGCGCGCCTTCTCTTCGGGCGCTGCGTCGATCTGGTCGTAGGCCTTGGCGGCACCGCCAAACTTGGCCGCCAGCACGGTGGTGATGGCCGCCGTCAGCGTGGTCTTGCCGTGGTCCACGTGACCAATCGTGCCCACGTTCACGTGGGGCTTGGTCCGCTCAAATTTCTCTTTTGCCATTTTTCAGCTCTCCAAAATCAAAATTGCCGAAACACCAAACAGATAAAACTGGTGCCCTTGGCGGGAATCGGACCCGCGACCTCTCCCTTACCAAGGGAGTGCTCTACCACTGAGCCACAAGGGCCAAGACAGCCGCCACCATGGCAACCGCCTCAGAAAACAATGCACCACTCAAAGCCACATCGAGACACAAACCACCAGAAAACATGGAGCGGGAGACGGGAATCGAACCCGCATCATCAGCTTGGAAGGCTGGGGTTCTACCATTGAACTACTCCCGCCCGGGGTGCCTGGGGCGATCTGAAATCGCCATGACAAGCACCTGAACGCTCTATCTTTCGGCTGGCCTTGCTGTGCGCCGTGCGCTGGTGGAGGGGGCTGGATTCGAACCAGCGTACGCGTAAGCGGGCAGATTTACAGTCTGCTGCCTTTAACCACTCGGCCACCCCTCCGCAATGCAGCCCAACATTATGCCACGGTTTCAACGCTGGCAGCTGCACTGCCAATTGCCTGCTCACCAGGATGGTGGGGTGCCTCCCCGCGCCGCGAGCCAGCGACCCGCCTCCCCGAAGTGCCCACAACCGATGAAGGGCTTCGGCCCACGGCTTGCCGACAAAGGCGATGGGTGGTTTGCACACAGGATCCCGTGGCGCTGGGCATCGATCAGCCCCGCTTTGGTTTGTGCATGCTGACCCCACAGCAAAAACACCTTGGGCACAGCGTCGTTGCTACAGCTCTGAATTAGGGCGTCAGTAAGTGCCTCCCAACCTTGACCAGCGTGGCTGGCCGGCTGCCCGGCTTCTACGGTGAGGCAGGTATTGATCAGCAGCACCCCCTGAGTGGCCCAGCGCACCAGCGAACCGTCGACCGGGGGCGGCAAACCCAGATCGCGCCCCAGTTCCTTGAAGATGTTGCGCAGGCTGGGCGGGATCCGCACGCCCGGGGCGACCGAGAACGCCAGCCCCTCCGCCTGACCGGCGCCGTGATAAGGATCCTGGCCGAGGATCACCACCCGCACCCTGGACAAAGGCGTGAGCTCGAGCGCCCGCAGCGGTTCGGGCGGATACACCGTGGCATTCGCAGCGAGCCGGGCCTGCAGGAACGCGAGCAGACTGACCCCGACAGGCGATTTGAAGAAAGCCTGCACCAGTGGGCTCCAGTCTGGATGTACCTGCCAGCGGGCGGGATCGGCATCCAGCAGGCAGGCTTGCGGCCGAGGCTCAGTCGGCATGCCCTCCCGTGTGGCCCGCATTCCTTTAGCCAAACAGATCGGCCAGCGCCAGACCTGGATCGGGTGCACGCATGAACGCTTCACCCACCAGGAAGGCGTGCACGCCCGCCGCCTGCATGCGTGCCACGTCTTCGCGCGCCAGGATGCCGGACTCGGTGATGAGCAAGCGGTCGGCGGGCACCTCGGCCATCAGGTCCAGCGTGGTCTGCAGGCTGACATCAAACGTGCGCAGGTTGCGGTTGTTGATGCCCACCAGCGGCGTCTTGAGTTTCAGCGCACGGTGCAGCTCGGTTCGATCGTGCACCTCCACCAGCACCGCCATGTCCAGCGCCAGCGCCTGGGCCTCCAGCTCGGCCATCTGGCGCATCTTCCAGGCAGGCGGCGATCAGCAGAACGGCGTCGGCCCCCATGGCCCTGGCCTCATAGATCTGATAAGGGTCGACCATGAAGTCTTTGCGCAGCACCGGCAGGTCGCAACTGGCGCGTGCCTGCTTGAGGAAATCCGAGCTGCCCTGGAAAAACTGGCGGTCGGTCAGCACCGACAGGCAGGCCGCACTGGTCACGCCATCGCCCTCGGCGTAGCTCTGCGCAATGTCGGCGGGAATGAAATCGGCGCGCAGCACACCCTTGCTCGGACTGGCCTTCTTGATTTCCGCGATCACCGCCGCCTGGCCGCCAGCAATCTTGGCGCGCAGGGCGCCTTCAAAGTCACGCGTCAGCAGCCGGCTCTCGGCGTCTTGCCGAACCAGCTCCAGCGGCTTCTTCTTTTGGGCTGCGGCGATCTCTTCGTGCTTGACGGCAACGATTTTTTTCAGGATGTCATTCATGGGAAGGGGTGTCGTTCGGGCGCTCTTCGGGCGGCCGCTTGAGGATGTTCAGGAACACACGGTGCATCACCACACCGGCCAGCACAAACAGCACCGAAACGCCAATGGCGATCCAGGCACCGTCGTTCTGCAGCCAGGCGGGCAGGCTCATGGCTCAGGAGCCGGTGCCGGCGTTGACGGACTGGGTGAAATCGGTGAAGGCGCGCAGCGTCTTCGCGGCAGCCCCAGACTCCAGCGCGCGCTGCGCCAGCGCGATGCCCTGCGCCATGTCGTCGCAGACGTTGGCGGCGTAGAGCGCCACACCGGCGTTGAGCGCCACGATGTCACGTGCGGCGCGAATGGCAGGATCGTCGGGCTGCTCCAGCACTGCCATCAACATGGCGCGAGACTCTTCGGGCGTCTCCACGCGCAGCGCGCGGTTGCTCGCCATGGTGAGGCCAAAGTCCTCAGGGTGGATTTCGTACTCGTTGATTTCACCGCCCTTGAGCTCGCCCACCATGGTGGCGGCGCCCAGCGAGACTTCGTCCATGCCGTCGCGCCCGTAGACCACCACAGCGTGTTCCGCGCCGAGGCGCTGCAGCGCGCGCACCTGAATGCCGACCAGATCGGGGTGAAACACGCCCATGAGGATGTTGGGCGCCGAGGCCGGGTTGGTCAGCGGGCCCAGGATGTTGAAGATGGTCTTCATGCCCAGCTCGCGCCGGATCGGCGCCACGTTCTTCATGGCCGGGTGGTGGTTGGGCGCGAACATGAAACCCACGCCCACAGCCTCGATGCAGCGCGCAATCGCCTCGGGCGAGAGGTTGATGTTGATGCCCAGACTCTCCAGCACATCGGCGCTGCCGCTCTTGCTGGAGACACTGCGCCCCCCGTGTTTGCTCACCTTGGCGCCCGCCGCGGCGGCGACAAACATGGAGCAGGTGGAGATGTTGAAGGTGTGCGAACCGTCGCCGCCCGTGCCCACGATGTCCACCAGGTGGGTCTTGTCGGGCACGTTCACCTTGGTGGAGAACTCGCGCATCACCTGCGCCGCGGCCGTGATCTCGCCAATGGTTTCTTTCTTCACCCGCAGACCGGTGATGAACGCGGCCATCATCACCGGCGACATCTCACCGCTCATGATCAGCCGCATCAGATGCAGCATCTCGTCGTGAAAGATCTCGCGGTGTTCGATGGTGCGTTGCAGCGCTTCCTGTGGGGTGATCTGGTGTCGGTGGGGCATGAAAGTCTCCTGCTTAAGCTTTTGGATTGTCGGACATGGCCAGACGCAGACCAAACCCGATGAACATCGCGCCAGCGGCGCGGTCCATCCAGCGCAGTGCTCGCGAAGCCGCGCTCAAGCGGTTGGCCGCCCAGCCAGCGAGCCAGGCATAGCCGAAGTTGATGGGCAGCGAGTTGAGGTTGAAGAGCAAGCCCAGCAGCAGGAAGACCACCACCTTGTCTGGCGCGTCGGGCGCGATGAACTGCGGCACGAACGCCAGAAAAAACAGCGCCACCTTGGGATTGAGCACATTGGTGAGAAAGCCGCGGCGGTAAATGCGCCCCAGGTTGGCGGGCAGCGGCGTGGCCAAGGGGGCGGAGGGCAAGGTCACGCCAGCACCGGGGCGCGCCAGCAGCAGCCTGAGCCCCATCCACACCAGGTAGGCCGCGCCCGCCCACTTGAGCAGCGTGAACGCGGTGGCCGAGGTGGCGAGCAGCGCGCCCACCCCCAGCGCCGCAGCGAACACGTGCACAAAACAGCCGCTGACGATGCCCAGCGCGGCCACAACGCCCGCGCGCAGCGCCGCTGCGCAAGGCCTGGCTCACGATGTACAGGACATCGGGGCCCGGCGTGAGGTTGAGCAACCAGCCGGCGGCGATGAAGACCAGCAACTGGGCGGTGTCGGGCATGTTGACCGCCAGGCCGTGTTCAGTAAGGACCGTTGCCGCGCGCGCCGGCGGCTGCCGCGGGCGCCTGGGCAAAGAAGCGGCGCACCGAGGCGATGGCGCGGTCGATGCCGGCGGTGTCCACATCGAGGTGGGTCACGAACCGCAGGCCGATCAGGCCCGTGGCCAGCACGCCATCGGCCTTCAGAAAGTCCAGCAACGCGGGGCCGCGACCTTCGGCCACGTCGACAAACACGATATTGGTCTGCGCCGAGCGCACCACCAGCCCGTCGAGACCCTGCAGGCCTTCGGCCAGCCGCTGGGCCAGCGCGTGATCGTCTGCAAGGCGGTCCACATGGCGGTCGAGCGCGTGGTGCGCAGCCGCAGCAAGCAGGCCGGCCTGGCGCAAGCCACCGCCCGCCATCTTGCGGATGCGCCGGGCGCGCTCGATCAGCTCGCGCGAGCCGCACAGCGCCGAGCCCACGGGCGCGCCGAGACCTTTGCTGAAACAGACCGAAAGGCTGTCGAACAGGTCGGCGATTTCGCGCACACGGGCATGCGCAGCCTGCCCAGGCGCTGCCGATGCGACCGCGGCGTTGAACAGCCGCGCACCATCGAGATGGGTGGCCAGGCCGCGCTCGCGCGCAAGGCAGGTCGCGTCGCGCAAGTAGGCGTCGGTCATCACATGACCGTTCCAGGTGTTCTCCAGGCACAGCAGCCGGGTGCGCGCGAAATGCATGTCATCGGGCTTGATGGCGGCGGCGATGTCGGCCAGCGCCATGCGGCCCTGCGCGTCCTGCGTCAGCGGCTGGGGCTGCACGCTGCCGAACACCGCCGCACCCCCGCCTTCGTAGCGGTAGGTGTGGGCGTTCTGGCCCACGATGTACTCGTCGCCCCGCGCGCAGTGCGCCAGGATGCCGCAGAGGTTGCTCTGGGTGCCACTGGGCATGAACAGCGCCGCTTCCTTGCCGGTGATGTTGGCGATGTGAGCCTGCAGGGCGTTGACCGAGGGGTCATCGCCGAACACATCGTCGCCCACCGGTGCGGCCATCATGGCCTCGCGCATGGCCGTGGTCGGTTGCGTGACCGTGTCGCTGCGCAGGTCAACGGTTTTCATGCAGCCCTGACCAGAAAGTTCTTCAACATCGCATGGCCGTGCTCGGTCAGGATGCTCTCCGGGTGGAATTGCACGCCTTCGATGTCCAGCGTCTTGTGCTTCACGCCCATGATTTCGCCGTCATCGGTCCAGGCGGTGACTTGCAGGCAATCAGGCAGGCCATCGCGGGCGATGGAGAGCGAGTGGTAGCGGTTCACGGTGAAGCGTTCGGGCAGGTTCGCGAACACGCCTTCGCGCGTGGTCGTGATCTCCGAGGTCTTGCCGTGCATCAGCACCTGCGCGCGCACGATCTGGCCGCCGAAAGCCGCGCCGATGGCCTGGTGGCCCAGGCAGACGCCGAGGATGGGCAGCTGCCCCGCCAGGTGCTCGATCGCCGCCACCGACACACCGGCCTCTCTGGGCGAACAAGGCCCGGGTGAAATCACCAGGCGATCGACCTCGCAGGCGGTCACCCGGCGCTGGATTTCATCGACGGTGATTTCGTCGTTGCGCACCACGGTCACGTCCGCGCCCAGTTCACCGAAGTACTGCACGATGTTGAAGGTGAACGAGTCGTAGTTGTCGACCATCAGGAGCTTGAATTTTTTGGCTCATGGTGCTCACTCCAGCCCTTCTTCCACCAGTTCGGCCGCGCGCAAGCAGCGCGCGCGCCTTGTGCTCGGTTTCTCTCCATTCCATTTCTGGCACCGAGTCGGCCACCACGCCCGCGGCGGCCTGCACATGCAAGCGTCTGGTCCTTGATGATGCCGGTGCGAATCGCGATGGCCACGTCCATGTCGCCGGCATAGCTCAGGTAGCCGCAGGCGCCGCCATAGATACCGCGCTTGGTGGGTTCAAACTGGTCGATGAGCTCCATGGCGTGCACCTTGGGCGCACCGGTCAGCGTACCCGCCGGGAAAGTGGCCTTGAGCACGTCCATGTTGGTCATGCCGTCGTTCAGCATGCCTTCGACGTTGCTCACGATGTGCATCACGTGGCTGTAGCGCTCCACCGCAAACGCCTCGGTCACCTTGACCGAGCCGACCTTCGCGATGCGACCAATGTCGTTGCGCGCCAGGTCGATCAGCATCACGTGCTCGGCGCGCTCCTTGGGGTCGTTCACCAGCTCCTGCTCGATCGCCTTGTCGGCTTCCGGCGAGGCGCCGCGCGGGCGCGTGCCGGCCAGCGGCCGGATCGTGACCTTGGTGCCCTCGTCGGTTTTTTCCTGGCGCACCAGGATCTCCGGCGAGGCACCGACCACGTGGAAATCGCCGAAGTGGTAGTAGTACATGTAGGGCGAGGGGTTCAGCGAGCGCAGGGCGCGGTACAGCGACAGCGGCGACTTCGGTGAAGCGCTTGCTGATGCGCTGACCCACCTGCACCTGCATGAACTCGCCAGCAGCGATCAGCTCCTTGGCGCGCTCCACCGCCAGCAGGTAGTCGGCCTTGGCAAAGCTGCGCTCGGCCGGGTGGCTCTGGCGTGGCCTTGACCACCGGCGCGCTCACCGAGTACTTCAGCGCGTCCTTGAGTTCGCGCAAACGCGCTCTTGGCGTTGGCGTAGGCCTCGGGCGCGGCCGGATCGGCATAGACGATGAGGTAGAGCTTGCCCGAGAGGTTGTCGATCACGGCCAGCTCTTCGCACTGCAAGCAGCAGGATGTCGGGGCAACCCAGGGTGTCGGGCGGGCAGCTGTTTTCGAGCTTCTTTTCAATGTGGCGCACCGCGTCGTAGCCGAAGTAGCCGGCCAGGCCGCCGCAGAAACGCGGCAGGCCCGGGCGCAGCGCCACCTTGAAGCGCTGCTGATACGCGGCAATGAAGTCCAGCGGATTGCCCACGGCGGTTTCCACCACCACGCCGTCGGTCACCACCTCGGTCTTGGCAGCGGACCCGAAGCCGCTGGAGCGCAGCAGGGTGCGCGCGGGCAGTCCGATGAAGCTGTAGCGGCCGAAGCGCTCGCCACCCACCACCGACTCCAGCAGGAACGAGTGTTGGCCGTCGCCCTTGCCGTGGGCCAGCTTGAGGTAGAGCGAGAGCGGGGTTTCCAGGTCTGCAAAGGCCTCCGCCATCAGCGGAATGCGGTTGTAGCCCTGGCTGGCCAGGCTTTTGAATTCGAGTTCGGTGATCATGTTCAGACGCTCCATCGGCTCCGGGCTGAGGCGCAGCTCGCGGAACCGTTTGCTAAAGAGGACCAGGCAGCCGGGCTGCCGGACTGGGGCGGCGGTGTCGCGGATGGCGGGCGGTGTAACTGCCGTCGCCGTGCACGCCAGGGGAAGACTCGTTTACGCTGGCTTGCGCCAGGGCCAGGCCCCCCGGCCTGGGCGGCGCGCAAGAGCAGATGCGAACTTCGTGCGGGGTGTGAACATGGTGGGCAAAGTGTAGCAAAGCCGCCCCCCGGTCTGACCGACAGCCGGGCAGCCAAAGTCGGCCTGATTGGGGTGAACCCCGTGGCCAGCCAACATCAAAAAGCATGACAATGCATTTTTTAGCACGGTCGTGCTTTTGCATGTGCCACGCCACCCTCGTCTTCTGCGGCCATCGTTTCATTCCGGAGCCTCACCATGCCTTTGCCATCACGTCACCCGCTGCGTCACTCCATCGCCACCGCATCGCTGCTGCTTGGGTTGGCACTCGCCCCCGCGCTGTCGACGGCGGCCACCATCGAGCTGGCCGGCGTGAAGCTGGAAGACCGCATCACTTTGGCGGGCAGTCCCCTGGTGCTCAACGGTGCGGGCATTCGCTACAAGGCCGTGTTCAAGGTCTACACCGCAGGGCTTTACCTGAGCAGCAAAGCGGCCACGCCAGAAGAGGCGCTGAAAGCGGCCGGCCCCAAGCGCATCGCCATCACCATGCTGCGCGACATCAACTCCAGCGAGCTGGGCAAGCTGTTTTCGCGGGGCATGGAAGACAACATGGACCGCGCCGAGTTTTCCAAACTGATCCCCGGTGTGTTGCGCATGAGCCAGGTGTTCAGCGACCACAAACAGCTCAGAGAGGGCGAAACGTTCGTGATCGACTGGGTGCCCGGCACCGGCACGGTGCTGACCGTCAAGGGCGTGGCGCAGGGTGAACCGTTCAAGGAGCCCGAGTTTTTCAACGCGCTCCTGCGCATCTGGCTGGGCAAGAAGCCGGCCGACTGGCAGCTCAAGGAGGCGCTGCTGGGTCAGCCCAGCAAGTGATCCAGCTCGGCCAGCGAGCCGATCAGCAGATCGTGTGGCGCCTCTGTGATCGGCTGGCCGTGGTTGTAGCCGTAGGTGACGAGCGCCACCGGGCAGCCAGCGGCGCGGGCCGCGAGCGCATCGTTCTGTGAGTCGCCCACCATCCAGGTCTGGGCGGGCGTGGTGCCCAGCGCCTCGCAAGTTTTGAGCAAGGGGAGCGGGTCGGGTTTCTTGCGCTCGAAGCTGTCGCCGCCGAACACGTGCGCGAAATGGCCGTCCAGCCCTTTGGCCTGCAACAGTGCCTGGGCAAAAGCCAGCGGCTTGTTGGTGAGACACGCCAACGCGAAACCCCGGGCACTCAGCGCTCGGAGGCCTTCGGTCACACCGGGAAAAACGTCGGAAAACTGGCCATTGATTTCCCGGTAGTGGTGTTGGTACCGCCGCCAGGCCGGCTCAAACAAGGCATCGACGCTGCGCGCCGGACAGGTCTGCCCCAGGCCACGGACCTCGGGCAGCGCGAGCTGCTCGGCCAGCAGGCTGCGAATCAGGTGCTCCGAGCCTTTGCCCACGGTGCGGGCCACTGCGGCGCGGTTGACGCCGGGCAGGTCGAGATCGGCCATGGTGCGGTTGAGCGCGACCTCGAAATCGGCCAAGGTATCGACCATGGTTCCATCGAGATCGATGATCGCCGCGCGGCAATCGGGCGCGGTTGGTGCAGGGGTGTTCGGCATGCTGTGTTAATTTCCAGCCTCCCCACAAACTGTCAGGAGACACACATGAAAAAACTGTTTCAACAATTTTGCCTGCTGCTCGCAGGCGCGCTGCTGAGCACCGCCGTGCTGGCGCAAGACAAGGTCGTGTACCACATCGACGACGCTGCCAGCCAGGCCACCAAGGGCTTGCGCAACATCCGCAATCACCTGGACGTGGCGCCGCAGACCCAGATCACGGTGGTGACACACGCCAACGGCGTGGACTTCCTGTTTGCCGACGCCAAGGACCCGAAGAATCCCAACATCGACTACGGCGCGCTGGTGAGCGCACTCAAGGCGCGCGGTGTGCGCTTCGAGGTGTGTGAAATCACGCTGAAAAACCGCAATCTGAAGAAAGAACAGTTCTCGCTCGACGCCGACTTCACGCCCTCCGGCGTGGCCCGCATCGGCGCGCTGCAGTTCCGCGAGCAGTTCGCCTACATCAAGCCCTGAGCGAACGGGGCTCAGGCCAGAGCGGCGCGCATCCGGTCGATCACCGTTTTGTAGTCGGGCTGGCCGAAGATCGCGCTGCCGGCCACGAACGTGTCGGCACCGGCATCGGCCACGCGGCGGATGTTGTCGGCCTTGATGCCACCGTCCACCTCCAGCCGGATGTCGCGGCCCGAGGCTTCGATGCGCTTGCGTGCGGCTTCGATCTTGCGCAGTGCCGAGTCGATGAAGCTCTGACCGCCGAATCCGGGGTTGACGCTCATGATCAGGATCAGGTCGATGTCGTCGATCACCCAGTCCAGCACGTCCAGCGGCTGAGCCGGGTTGAAGGTCAGGCCGGCCTTGGCGCCTTTGGCCTTGATGGCCTGCACGCTGCGGTGCACATGTGCGCTGGCGTCCGGGTGAAAGCTCACCAGATCGGCGCCGGCGTCGATGAAGGCGCTCGCCAGGGCGTCCACCGGCTGCACCATCAGATGCACATCGATCGGCACCGGCGTGCCGTCGGGCTTTTTCGCGTGCGGCTTGAGCGCCTGGCAGATCATGGGACCAAAGGTGAGATTGGGCACATAGTGGTTGTCCATCACGTCGAAGTGGATCCAGTCGGCGCCGGCGGCGATGACATTCTTCACTTCGTCGCCCAGACGGGCAAAGTCGGCGGACAGGATGGACGGGGCAATGCGGTAGGTGGAAGACATGGCAGCGGTGCGGCGTGGGTTCGGTGAAAACCCCGATTGTCTCAGGCACCCGGGAACACCGCCGCCTCTGTCATCGGCAGCGGGTAACATGCCGGCCATGTTGAAACACCAGTTCACCTGCGAGGTCGAAACCCAATACCTGAGCGAGCAGTCCGCGCCCGAGGACAACCTGTACGCCTTTGCCTACACCGTGACCATCACCAACACCGGTGACGTGCCAGCCCAGCTCATCGCGCGCCACTGGATCATTGAAGACGCGTCGGGCCGCAGCGACGAGGTCAAGGGCCTGGGGGTGGTGGGCAACCAGCCGCTGCTGCGCCCTGGCGAGTCGTATCAATACACCAGCGGCACACGGCTGCACGCCGCCAGCGGCCAGATGCACGGCAGCTTTTTCTGTGTGGCCGAGGACGGCGAGCGGTTCGAGGCCACGGTGTTGCCCTTCGCCCTCATCGCCGACACCAGCCCACCCAGCCGCCTGCTTCACTGACGGGCCTGGCGGCCATACCGCCGGCGCCACCTGGCGGCTGCGGCCCCTATCGAGACCCCACGCATGCAACTGGATTTCTTGCCGACCTGGCCGCTGGAGCTGAACACCCTGTTTTTCTTCGGGTTTCTGCTGTTCTGCGGGGCTCTCGGTGGCTTCATGGCGCACCGCATGAGCTGGCTCCCCAGCATCACCGGATTCATGCTGGTGGGGCTGGTCGCCGGGCCGAACGTGCTGGGCATCTTCGACTATGAAGCGCTGGCCGATGCGCGCATCGTGGTCGACATCGCGCTGGCCCTGATCCTCTACCGCCTGGGCCTGTCGCTCGACATCAAATCCCTGTTTCACGACAAGGGCCTGCTGCTGGTGTCGCTGGTGGAAAGCGCCCTGACCTTTGTGATCGTGTACTTCGCCATGGTCTGGTTCGGCATCGGACCACTGGTGTCGGCGGTGGTGGCGGCAATTGCCATTTCGTCTTCGCCCGCGGTGCTGCTGCACGTGGCCCATGAACTGGGTGCACACGGCAAAACCACCGACCGGGCGCAGGCGCTGGTGGCGCTGAACAATGTGCTGGCCTTTCTGGTGTTCGCCGGGATGATGCCCGCGCTGTACAGCGACAGCGCGGCGCCGCTGGCCACCATGGTCGGCGCGCCGCTCTACCAGTTGTTCGGCTCCACCGTGCTTGGCGTGGTGCTGGGCTGGGTGCTGCACCTGGTAGCCCGCTGGACCAAGCGCGCCCCGCAATACAGCCTGGCCCTGGTGGTGGGTGCGGTGGCCATGACGCTGGGACTGGCGCTGGCCTTTGGCCTCTCGGCGCTGTTTGCGCCGCTGGTGCTGGGCGTGGTGGTGAAAACCGCCGAAAAACAAGACCTGCTGGCCAACCTGGAGTTCGGCCCCGCTTTCGAGCTGTTTTTCGTGGCCCTGTTTGTTTACGCTGGCGCCAGCCTGCACCTGAAGGAAATGGTGGCGTTCGCGCCGGCCGCTGCGGTGTATGTGATCGCGCGCTGCGTGGCCAAGTGGGCGGGAGTGGCCAGCACCGGCTACCTGGTGGGCTGGCACCGCCGCACCTACAGCAACGCCGGCCTGATGCTGCTGCCCATGGCCGGCATGGCGATCGGTCTGGCCAACACCATGACCGCGCAGTTCCCGGTGCGCGCGGCCGAGGTCGCCTCCATCGTGTTTGCGGCGGTGGCGGTGTTCGAGACCATGGGCCCGCCGGTGGTGGCGCGCGCACTGCGCTGGGCCGGCGAGGTGCATGGCGACGACGAAGACCGCGGCCTGACCCAGGCCGATGCGGTGATGGAGCCCATGGTGATCGAAGCCGCCGAATCAGAGGCCGCTCCCCTGAATGCCCAAGAAAAACCCGCCGCCTGAAGCCCCTGAGGCTGGCGAGTTTGCGCTGATCTCGCGCCACTTCCGCCGCCCGGGCGTGGGCCAGCCCACCCCGGTGGTGCTGGGCGTGGGCGACGATTGCGCGCTGCTGCAGCCCACGGCGGGCCACCAGCTCGCCATCTCGTCCGACATGCTGGTGGAAGGCCGGCATTTTTTCCCCCACACCGACCCGGAGTCGCTTGGCCACAAGGCACTGGCGGTGAACCTGAGCGATCTGGCCGCCATGGGTGCCCGCCCCCTGGGCTTCACGCTCGCCCTCGCCTTGCCCGCGCTGGACGACGCCTGGCTCACCGCCTTTGCGCGCGGCCTGTTTGCCCTGGCCGACACCCACGCCTGCCCGCTGGTCGGTGGCGACACCACACGCGGCCCGCTCAACATCTGCATCACCGTGTTCGGCGAGCTGCTGCCCGGCCGGGCGCTGCGGCGCGACGCCGCGCAGCCGGGTGACGACCTCTGGCTGAGTGGCCGCACCGGCGAAGCGCGGCTGGCGCTGGCGCACCGGCAAGGTTTGCCCTGGGCCACGGCGCTGCCCGCCGCTGCCCTGATCGAACCCGATGCGCGGCTGGACCGGCCCACCCCGCGGCTCGCACTGGGCAGCGCGCTGGCCGGTGTGGCCCACGCCGCGCTGGACGTGAGCGACGGCCTGGCCGGTGACCTGGGTCACATCCTGCGCGCCAGCGGCCTGGGTGCCGAGATCGACTGGGCCGCGCTGCCCATGGCACCCTCGCTGGTCTCGCTGCCGCTGGCGCAGCAACAGGAATGCCTGTTGCACGGCGGCGACGACTACGAGCTGCTGGTCACCGCCGCACCCGCCGCCCGCGAGCAGATGCAGGCCGCCGCTCGGCGCAGCGGCACACCGCTGCATCGCATCGGCCGACTGCTGGCGACGCCGGGCCTGCACCTGATCGACACCCAAGGGCAGCGCCAGCCACTGGCCATGCGCGGGCACGACCACTTTGCCAGCTGAACGCCGCTGCCGGCCCGGGCGACGGGTCCGATAATCCCGCCATGGCGCCAGATCTTCCCTCCACACCCGCAGTGATCGCGCCGCTGACGCATCCAGGCTGGCGTTTTTTGCTCGCCCACCCGGCGCACTTCATCGCGCTGGGTGCTGGTTCGGGCCTCTCAAAGCTGGCTCCCGGCACCGCAGGCACCTTGTGGGCCTGGGCCGCTTTTTGATGCTGCAACCGGTGATGAGCGACCCCGCCTGGGCCGCTCTGATCGCCGTTGGCACGCTGGTGGGATGGTGGGCCTGCACCGTGACCGCGCGCCACATGCGCATTGCCGACTCCGGCCACATCGTGTGGGACGAAATCATCGCCTTCTGGCTCGTGCTGTGGCTGGTCTCCCCCACCGGGCTGCTGGGGCAAGCGATCGCATTTGGGCTGTTCCGGTTTTTTGACGCGGTGAAGTTCGGGCCCATGGCCTGGGCCGATCAGCGCTTCAAGGGCTTTGGTCCGCGCGGCGGTTTTGGCATCTTGCTGGACGACTTTGCAGCCGCTTTTTGCACCCTGCTGGTGATCACCGTTTACAGGTTCTGGCATGTCGCCTAACGTGGATGCCTTGGTGACCTCGCTCGCCGCCGCACTCGTGCAGCGAGGGCTGATGCTGGCCACCGCCGAGAGTTGCACGGGTGGGCTGATCGCGGCGGCCTGCACCGAGATCAGCGGTTCAAGTGCCTGGTTCGAGCGCGGTTTTGTCACCTATTCCAACACGGCCAAAACCGAGTTGCTGGGCGTGCCCGCGACCATGATCGACACCCATGGCGCGGTGAGCGAGGCCGTGGCCCGCGCGATGGCGAGCGGGGCGCTGGCGCGCTCGCAGGCAGCGTACGCGGTGGCCGTCACCGGCGTCGCCGGCCCCACCGGCGGCAGTGCCGACAAGCCGGTCGGCACGGTGTGGCTGGCCTGGGCCACGCCGCAAGGCGTGCAGGCCGAACATCACCGCTTCCCGGGCGACCGCGCCGCGGTGCGCCAGGCCACGGTGCAGCGCGCGCTGGCGGGTCTGCTGCAGCGGCTGTGAAGCCTCAGGTGCGCGCTGGCAGGAGGTGCGCATCCACCCCGCGGCGTGGCGACGGACCGATGGCTGGCGCGTAACCCAGCCGGGTCCACATCTGCACCGTCTGCTCGGCCGGTGGCGCGTCCAGCAAATCATGGATGGCGGCATAAGGCTCGGCCTGTTCGGGGTACTCCTGCAGCGCTTGCGACAAGGGGTGCATGGACAGGCCTTGTGCGGTCGCCGCCAGTTGGGCGCGCACATAGGCACGACCGGCATTGACCTGCGTGACGCGGTCGTTGCCTTGCGTGATCAGGGCGAAAAACGCGGGCGTGGTGGCCAGGTTGGCGTTGAATTCGTCGATCTGGCCGGTCACCGCCGAGCTGTCGGGCGCGGACGCCTGGGTGCGGTCAAAAAGACCCAGCGCATTGATGACTCGCAGCAGGGGATCGTTGATCGAAATGCCGTCGCGGTGCTCGTTGATCTCGGCTGGACCGATGCGCAAGACCTTGTACGACTCCAGCAGCGTGCGCGGTGTGGTGAGCTCGATGCGCCAGGCCTGGGTCGCGATGGCGCGGTGCTGCTGCAGACGATCGGCCTGATCGGGTCCTGCGAATGTCACACGTACGGCGTGGGGCGCCACGCTGTCGGCCACCGCTTTCAACGCGCCCGCCTCCGGTGCCCTCGCGTCGTAGGCCTCGCGGTTGGTGCGGCGCCGGAAAATCTGGGCGAACAAGGGGTCGGGCAAGACGCTCGCATCCGGCTCCAGGCGCACGCGTGCGGTGGGGCGGGCATCCAGCGTGGTGGAGCTGGGCGCGCCGTCAGGAAACAGCTCGATCTGTGTCCGCAGGCCGCGCTGGCGCGCCGCCAGATCCAGCAGCTCCAGAAACGTGCCCTGGCTCAGCATCATCTGGCGCGAGTAGGGATCGGTCTCGGGAAGCTGGCGCTTCAGATCAAAAAACAGCGTGATCTGATTCGGCACGCTCAGGTCCACCAGCCACGACTGCAGGTTGTGCGCGTTCGGGCTCAGGATGGCGTGGGCCAGCAGCCAGCGCCGCACATCACCGCTTTCGGCCGCCGGGTTCCAGGCCACCAGGGCTTCGGGGGGCAGGCTGGCATCGCAAGCGGCCAGGCCAGCCGTGGCGGCCAGCACCACGCCGCCCCCGGAGATTCGAATGAAGTGTCTGCGTTGCATGGGGATTCCTTGAGGGTTCTGGACGGGGCGGCGAACACGCCTGTCTGGCGGCCATTGTGGAATCGGGTAGACATCAACACAATGGCATGAAAGCGCGTAGGAGCTATGCACGAATGAATACCGAGCGGTTCAACTGGAACCTCATCCCCTCTTTTCTGGCGGCGCACGAACACGGCAGCCTGCTGGCCGCTGCGCGGGCCCTGGGCACCAGCCAGCCCACGGTGGGACGCCACGTGGCCGAGCTCGAAGCGCAGCTGGGCAGCGTGCTGTTTGAGCGCACCGGGCGCGGCCTGGCGCCCACCCCGGCTGGCCACCGCCTGGCCGAGGCGGCGCGTGCGATGGAAACCGGTGCCCTGGCGCTGCTGCGCAGCGTGAACCACGCCAAGGCCACGCTGGAAGGCTCGGTGCGCCTGTCGGCCAGCCAGCCGGTGGCCTGCGTGCTGTTGCCGCCGGTGCTGGCGCGCATGCGCCAGGCCCTGCCTGGCATTGCGGTCGAGCTGGTCTCCAGCAACGCAGTCAGCAACCTGTTGCGCCGAGAGGCAGACATTGCCTTGCGCATGGTGCGCCCCAACCAGGCTTCGCTGATTGCCAAGCGCATCGGCGTGGTAACGCTCAGCGCCTGCGCCCACCGCGACTATGTGCGCCGGCGCGGCGCGCCGCGCACCCCGGCCGAGCTGCTGCAGCATGAGCTGATCGGCAATGACCGCCTGCCCGATATCGAGCGCGGCTTCAGCGCCATGGGCTTTCAGATTGCCCACAATCGGTTTGAGCTTCGAACCGACGATCTGATGGCCTACTGGGGCGCTGTGCGCGCCGGACTGGGCATTGGCTTCGTCTCCAACTACCTGATCCGCGAAGACCCGGCGGTGCAGACCTTGCTGCCGCAGCTGCGCATCCCGCCGCTGCCGATCTGGCTCACGGTGCACCGTGAAATCCGCAGCAGCGCGCGCATCCGCGCGGTGTTCGACTTTCTGGCGCGCGAGCTGCCACCGCTGCTGTAAGACCGCCATGGCCGAAGCCCTGAAACACCTGATCAACGAAGACACCATTCGCCACGCGGGGGAACACCTGCAGCGCGCCTGGCCCGTCCTGGACCGCCAGCAGTTTGAGCGCCTGGCGCTCGATGGCCTGGAACAGCTTGAGTTCAAGGCGCGCGCCCTGCAGATCGCCACCGCACTCCAGGCCTGCCTGCCGCCGGACTTCGACCACGCAGCCAGCGTGCTTGAGCAAGCCCTGGCGCCACCGCTGCACGTTGACGAACAGGGTGAACCGCTGGGTTTGAGTGAAGCACTGCAAGCCCGTGGCCTCTCGGGCTGGGTGCTGTGGGGTGTGGGCGAATACGTGGCGCAAGCGGGCCAGGCCGATGTGCATCGCGCGCTCGCCTGCTTGCACGCCATCACCCAGCGCTTCACCGCCGAGTTCGCCATCCGGCCCCTCTGCATCGCGCACCCCGCTGAGGTGTACGCAACGCTGGGACGCTGGGTGCGCGATCCGAGTCCGCATGTGCGGCGCCTGGTCAGCGAGGGCAGCCGCCCTCGCCTACCCTGGGGTCTTCGCCTGCAGGCCCTGGTAGACGACCCGACACCCAGCTGGCCCCTGTTGCGGGTGCTGCAGGACGATTCCAGTGCTTATGTGCGCCGCAGTGTGGCCAACCACCTGAATGACATCGCCAAGGACCACCCCGAGCGCGTCGCGCAATGGCTGCGCGAGCACCTGCCGGGCGCCAGCCCCGAGCGCACCGCCCTGCTTCGGCACGCCAGCCGAAGCCTGATCAAGCAAGGCCATGCGCCCACGCTCCTGGCCTGGGGGCTGAGCCCGGGTCTGTGCGGCCACGCGAAGCTGGCGCTGTCACACCGCTCGCTGTGCATCGGCGACACGCTCACGCTGTCGGTGCAGCTGCAAGGCGGTGGGCGCGAGCCGCAGGCGCTGGTGGTCGACTACGCGGTGCACCATGTGCGGGCTGGTGGCAAAACCAGCGCCAAGGTGTTCAAGGGCTGGAAGCTGAACCTTGTGCCCGGCGAGACCCTGAACCTGAGCAAACGCCACCCGTTTCGGGAGGTGACCACGCGCCGTCTCTACCCCGGCAAACACCGGGTCGAGCTGCTCGTCAACGGTGAGTTGCAAGCCTCAGAAGCTTTTGATCTGCGGTCTACCGAATACAAAGGCGCGTGAATTGGATCACGGTAGCGTGGCGGCATTCCCACGGTGGTGTGAAGCGAGGGCATGAGTGCTGCGGCTTGTGCCCAGCAGATCGAACGCGCGCGGTTTGCAGCCCCCACACTGCACGACCTACCCGCAACGGCACGCCCGCCGTACGTCATGCAACACAAACACGCCCTGCTGCAGCGCCTGCTCAAGCACTGGTCACGACGCTCGGTCACCATCAGCGAGCCGCTGCTGACCACAGCCCCCGCCACGAGCGGGCTGGACCGCCTGGAGATACAGGCCGGCATCATCGAACACCTCGAATGGTGCGCACAATTCAACGAACGGCTGGGACTGGATCACAGCCACAGCAGGCCGCGCGCCCGCGCTGCCCGCCGCGCACGAGAGTGGCCTGGGACCCTGGCTGGCCCGCGCGCGAGAAAGCGCCGCCGGGCAGCACCCGCTGTTCGACGAGCTGGAACAAGAGCACCTGCGGCTGCACGCCCTGGCCGCCAAGGCGCTGTCACTGTCCGACTCGGGCCAGATGCATCTGGCCAGCACCCTGCTCAACACCCACTTCGAGCGCAGCCGCACCCGGCTGCTTGAACTGCTGCGCGGGCTTCATACCCGCTGAATCTGACGCAAAAAAGCCGGCGCAGCCGGCACGGAAACCCTCAAGCAGCGCCGTGGCACTTCTTGAATTTTTTGCCACTGCCGCACCAGCAAGGGTCGTTGCGCCCTGGCGCTTCGCTGCGGCGCACGGGCTCGGTCTTGGGTCCGAGGCTTTGCCAGATCTGGCGCAGGTCGTACACCGCCCAGATCGCCTCGCCCAGCTGGTTCAGCCGCGCTTCGCTCACGCTGGGCGGACCGTCTTCGCTGTGCATGGACAGCGTGGGTTCGGCCGTGTCGTCTTCGGTCAGGGCGACGACGCTGCTCGAGCGCGTCGTCGAGCCACTGGGCTGCCTCCTTGTCGCGCGGCGCGGCCCAGTCGTCGCTCCAGTTTTCCACCACGAACATGAAGCCCAGCGCCCAGACCTGGCCGTAGGCCGGCAGGTCCTGCTGGGCGATGTCGGCGCGGTCGCTCTCGGGCATGGTCGCCACCGCGCCGCGCACGTCCAGCAGTTCCGGGTGGTAGCTTCGCTCGTCCTCCAGCGTCTCGATCTCGGCCGCCAGGGCGTTGGCCACCTCGTTCCAGCGACGTGTCCACAGCACCATGAAGCGCTCGGCCTGGGCCGCATCGGCAAAGCGAACACCGTCTTCGCCATCGGCCCCTTCAACGCCCGCCGCCTCGCCGGCCACACCGATCAGCACCGGCAGGAACTCGCTGGGCAGGATCAGGCGCCGCGTGCACAGCAGCGCCGCCAGCGCACCTTCGCAGAATTCCCACTGCGGCACCTCGTCGTCTTGGCGGCGCAGGTCGTCCAGGATGGTGTCGAGGGCGTCGAAGTCCTCGGCGTCCAGTGACTGTTCGAGATCGGGGCTGTTTGCGGGGGTGTTCATGGTGGCTTTGACACGGGTCTTTATGATGCCGGCAGTGTAGGCGCTGTTCAACGCGGGGCACGCCCGCGTGCACCGCCGCCTCCCCTTGAAAGCCCCCATGCTCGACCGCCTCAATGCCCTCTACCCGATTCGCTACACCGCGCTCGCGCTGTGTCTGCTGTTTGCGCTGCTGAGCCTGTTTTCGGTGCTGGCGTTCGGAGTCGGGTTTGTGTGGCTGCTGTTGTTTGGCGCGCTCTCGGTGCTGGGCGGGTACGACCTGCGCCAGAGCAAGAGCTCGGTGCTGCGCAACTACCCCGTGATCGGGCATTTGCGCTACATGCTGGAAACGGTGCGGCCCGAGCTGCGGCAGTACTTTCTGGAAAACGACACCGACGCCACGCCGTTTTCGCGCAACCAGCGCAGCCTGGTCTACGCACGCGCCAAGGGCGAGACCGACAAGCGCCCGTTTGGCACGCAGCTTGACGTGAAAGCCGACGGCTTCGAGTGGCTCAACCACTCGCTGATGCCGACCGCGCTGGCCTCGCACGACTTTCGCATCACCATCGGCGGGCCGGCCTGCAAGCAGCCGTACGAGGCGAGCGTGTTCAACATTTCGGCCATGAGCTTTGGCGCGCTCTCGGCCAACGCGATCCAGGCGCTCAACGCCGGCGCGCAAGCGCGGCGGCTTTGCACACGACACCGGCGAAGGCTCCATTTCCGCCTGGCACCGGTTGCACGGCGGCGACCTGATCTGGGAAATCGGCTCAGGCTATTTCGGCTGCCGCGACGAGGCCGGACGCTTCAGCGAAGAGCACTTCAAGGCCAACGCGCTGGACCCCCAGGTGAAGATGATCGAGCTCAAGCTCAGCCAGGGCGCCAAGCCCGGCCACGGCGGCATGTTGCCCGGCGCCAAGGTCACGCCCGAGATCGCGGCGGCGCGCGGCGTGCCCGGTGGGCGAGGACTGCATCTCGCCCGGCCGCCCACAGCGCCTTCGCCACACCGATGGAGATGATGCAGTTCATCGCCCGGCTGCGCGAGCTCTCGGGCGGCAAGCCCACCGGCTTCAAGCTCTGCATCGGCCACCCCTGGGAGTGGTTCGCCATCGTCAAGGCGATGCTGGAGACCGGCATCACGCCCGACTTCATCGTGGTCGACGGCGCCGAGGGCGGCACCGGCGCCGCGCCGCTGGAGTTCACCGACCACGTGGGCGCGCCGCTGCAAGAGGGCCTGCGCCTGGTGCACAACACCCTGGTGGGCGTGAACCTGCGCGACCGCATCAAGCATCGGCGCCTCGGGCAAGGTGGTCAGCGCCTTCGACATCGCGCGCGCCATTGCCATCGGCGCCGACTGGTGCAACAGCGCGCGCGGCTTCATGTTTGCGCTGGGCTGCATCCAGGCCCAGACCTGCCACACCGGCCACTGCCCCACCGGCGTGACCACGCAAGACCCGATGCGCCAGCAGGCGCTGGTGGTGCCCGACCAAGACCGAGCGCGTGTCTACAACTTTCACCAGCAGACGCTGCACGCGCTGCAAGAACTGGTGCAGGCCGCCGGCCTGCAACACCCCAGCGAGATCACCGCCCACCACATCGTGCGCCGGGTCAACGAAAACGACGTGCGGCTGCTCGCCACCCTGCTGCCCACGGTGCGCCCGGGTGCCTTGCTGGGCGACCTGGACGCGCAACACAAGGTGTTTCAGTACTACTGGCCGCAGGCCCAGCCCGACCGCTTCGGGCTGGTCTGAGACAGCGCGCGCGCACTTTCAGCGGTGCGTGCCCGTTGATTTCGCTGATGCGCTCAGGCGCTCGCGAAGCGGGCGCGCAGATAGTCGATGATCGCGCCCGAGTCGTAGAGCCACTGGCTCTTCCCCGCCCCATCGGTGATCTTCAGGCAGGGCACCTTGGCCTTGCCGCCGCCCTGCGTGAGGGCGTCGCGGTGGGTGGCATTTTTTTGCGCGTCGCGCCGCTCGATCGGCAGCGACAGGCGCCGCATTTCCTGGCGCACCTTGATGCAGAACGGGCAGGTGCTGTACTGATACAGCGCTAGGTTGGCGCACTGCAGATCAACCGTGGTTTGCGCGGCGGCTTCGCGCACCACGCCGCGCGGTCTGCGCAACCATTCCCACAGCAGCACGAAAGGGCCCAGCACCAGACGCAGGGTTTTGAAGAAGGCTCGGATGACGGTTTTCATGGGGTGGATTGAAACAATAAAACAGAACGGAAAGGTTCAAGCGGCAACGGAGCTCGCAACGACCGGTGCGGGCCACTGGCGGCAGACAGCCACACCCAGCGTGGCAAGACGCCGGGCCATGCGCAGCACCTGATCGTCTTTGCTCACCAGCGTGGCGCGGTGCGCCACCGCGAGGTCGATGAATTTCTGGTCATCGGCGTCTTTGCAGACGAAGGCGGCCTTGGGCGCGGCGGGCGTCGCGTGGGCGTGACGATCGAATGCGGCCAACACATCGGCCGCCAGCATGGCGCGCGCGCCCAGGCGTTTGGCAATCTGCGGGTAGCCCAGCACGCGGCGCCAGCTCTTCGCGCATGGCGTCGGTCGCGAGCCAGCGGGCCTCTGGCGCAGCGAGCGCAACGCAGCAGCGGCGCGCTGCCCGGGTCCTGGAAAACGAACAGATCGAGCACGATGTTGGTGTCGATCACCAGCCGCGTGGCGGGCGCGCTCATGCGCTCGGCGCGGGGCCGTCACCGGGCGCGGGCGTGCGGCGGGCGGTGAGATCGAAGCGGAACAGGCGGCATTCGATGGGGCCGTTCCACAGCGGTACGCGGCGCGATTCCTTGAAGCGCATCTTGCCCGGCAGCTTGAGGTCGGGCGTGAGCAGCCAGGCGCTCCAGCCAGCGTAGTGGCTTTTCCAGTGCGCGGCGAGTTGCTGGAAGAACTCGCTGCCGTCGCCGCCATCGGCCATCTGCGCACTCTCGCGGCCCAGACCCGGACGCGGGTGGCGTCGCCTGGCCAGCGGTGAAGGTGCGGGGCGCGCGCGGCGCCTGGCGCAGTGTGCGGGCGCTGGCGCGATCTTCGGAACGCTCACCGGCCACACCCGCGGCCGCAATGCGCTCGCCATACGGCGGGTTGAGCAGCATCACACCGGGGCGGCTGGTGGGCGGCTGGCGCTGCAGCGCATCGCCGCCGCGCAGCTCGACAGCCTGCGCCACGCCGGCGCGCTCGGCGTTGCGTTGCGCAAAATCGACCATGCGAAACGCAACGTCGCTGCCGAAAACGATCGGGCTTCGGCCGGCGGGCCAGTCGCGGCGCTCGCGCACGGCGTCCTGCTGGATCGCCTGCCACACGTGCGGCTGAAACGGCAGCATTTTTTCGAATGCAAACCGGCGCAGGCTGCCCGGCGCGATGTTGAGCGCGATTTGCGCCGCCTCGATCACCACCGTGCCGCTGCCGCAGCAGGGGTCGTACAGCGGCACGATGTCGTCCAGCGTCTCGGCCTGCGCCGCGTTCCAGCCGGTGGCGGCGATCATGGCCGCGGCCAGCGTTTCCTTCAGCGGCGCATCGCCCTTGTCTTCGCGCCAGCCGCGCTTGAACAGCGGCTCGCCCGAGGTGTCGATGTAGAGCGTGAGTTCGTCGGTGGTCAGGTGGGCGTAGATGCGCACGTCGGGCCAGGTGGTGTCCACGCTGGGGCGCTCGCCGCGCTTGGCGCGGAAGCGGTCGCAGATGGCGTCCTTGATCTTGAGCGCGGCGAAGTTCAGCGAGGTGAGCGGGCTGTGTTGCGCGGTGATCTCGACCTTGATGGTCTGCGCCGGGCGTGAACCAGATTTCCCAGGCGATCTCGCCCGCGGCGTTGTACAGGTCCTGCTCGCTGCGGTAGCCGCCGTGCCAGAGCTGCACCAGCACGCGCTGCGTGAGACGGCTGTGCAGGTTCAGGCGCATGGCGTCGCGCCACGAGGCCTGCACGCCCACGCCACCGCGCGCCTTGAAAGCCAGCGGCTCGCCGGTGATGCGCTGTACTTCGTCGGCCAGGAAGTCTTCCACGCCAGCGGCGCAGGGAAGAAAAAGTTTGAGTTGGTTCATGGACTGAGGTACAAAATTTTCGTCGGCGAGCAGTTCCACAGGAAGCGATGTCTGCTGTCCAACACAGGCCGTGGAACTGGCTTTGCCAGGCCACAGGCTGGTCCCCCTTGGGGGAAGACGCGAAGCGGCGCAGGGGGTTACAAAGCCCTACGCAAGCTCGCCGGCGCGATGCGCAGCGCGTCGCGGTACTTGGCCACGGTGCGGCGCGCGCACTCGATGCCCT
The DNA here is from genome assembly GCA_963831255.1 of uncultured beta proteobacterium. Taxonomy (GTDB): domain Bacteria; phylum Pseudomonadota; class Gammaproteobacteria; order Burkholderiales; family Burkholderiaceae_C; genus Hydrogenophaga. Next base: position 48,949 of record CAWHPI010000002.1, read on the forward strand.
GCTCCTTGAGCAGGTCGGAGAGCTGGTTGTCTGACAACGGGCTGCGCCGGTTCTTCGGCGGCGATGAACTGCTTGAGCAGGGCACGCACCGCGGTGCTCGATGCGTTGCCGCCGGTCTCGGTGCCCAGCGAGGAGCCAAAGAAGTACTTCAGCTCGAAGGTGCCGAAGGGCGTGGCCATGTACTTGGCCGTGGTCACGCGGCTGATGGTGGATTCGTGCAGCCCGAGCTCGTCGGCGATCTCGCGCAACACCAGCGGGCGCATGGCAAGCTCGCCGTGCAGAAAGAAATTGCGCTGGCGTTCGACGATGGCGCTGGAGACCCGCAGGATGGTGTCGAAGCGCTGCTGGATGTTCTTGATGAACCAGCGCGCCTCCTGCAGCCGCTGCTGCATGGCGGCGTGGCCGGCCTCGGTGCCGTTGTCCTTGCCGCCGCGGTTCTGGCGCATGGCATTGGCATACACATCGTGCACGCGCAGGCGCGGCATCACCTCGGGGTTGAGCTGCACCTTGAAGCCCCGGCCGGCGCGGCTGACCAGCACATCGGGGATCACGATGTTGCGCTCCACCTCGATGAAGCGCCGCCCTGGCTTGGGCTCCAGGCGGGCGATCAGCGCGAGCGCGGCGCGGATGAGGTCTTCCTCCAGCCCGCAACTGGCGCAAAGCCGCTTCACATCGCGCTTGGCCATGAGCTCCAGCGGCTGGGAGCAGATCGCCAGCGCGGCCCGAGCCTCAGGGCTGTTGCGCAGCTCCTCGATTTGCAGCCGCAGGCACTCGCCCAGATCGCGCGCACCCACGCCGCTGGGCTCCATGTGTTGCAGCAATTGCAAAGCCATCGCCAGCCGCTGTGCCGCGGCTTCGCAGGCCTGCAACACCTCGTCGGGCGAGAGCGCGGCGGCGTTGGCGCTCATGCGCAGCCAGGCCAGGGCGAGGTCGTTCAGGCTGTCTTCCAGATAACCGTCTTCGTTCAGCGACTCGATCAGGAAATACAGCGCGGCGCTGTCTTCTTCACTCAGGCGCAGGCCCGCGCCTGGTGGTGCAGGTGGTCTTGCAAGCGGGTTCCGGCGCGCGCGAGCTCGGCGGCGCTGGCGGTTTCTTCGTCACCACCGGCGTTGCTGGTGTTGTTGCGGGCGGGCGCGTCGCCGCCCCACTCGCTGTCGTCGGGCGCCATGTCCACCGAGCCGTCGCCGTCCCAGCTTTCCTCCAGCGGACGGTCGCCTTCGGCGCGGCTTTCCACGTTGTCCGAAGCCTCGCTGTCGCTGCGCTCGCTGCTCACCCGCTCCAGCGCTGACAGCTGCGGCACGACCGGGTCGGCCGCCTCGCTGATCTGCTCACTGGTGCTCACCGGTGTGTCGGCCTGGTCCAGGCCAAACGACTCGCGATCGGCACCGTCTTCACTGCGTTCCAGAAACGGGTTTTCGTCCAGCATCTGCTCCACCTCCTGCGCCATCTCCAGGGTGGAGAGCTGCAACAGACGGATCGACTGCTGCAACTGCGGCGTGAGCGCGAGGTGCTGGGAAACGCGTAAGGACAGGCCGGGTTTCATGGCCACTACATGCGGAAGTGTTCGCCGAGGTAGACGCGGCGCACGTCGGCGTTTTCAACGATCTCGGCCGGCGTGCCGCTGGTGAGCACATGACCCTCGTTGATGATGTAAGCGCGGTCGCAGATGCCCAGCGTCTCGCGCACGTTGTGGTCGGTGATGAGCACACCGATGCCGCGCGACTTGAGGAAACCGATGATGCGCTGGATCTCGATCACCGCAATCGGGTCGATGCCGGCAAACGGCTCATCCAGCAGGATGAAGCGCGGATTGGTGGCCAGCGCACGCGCAATTTCCACGCGGCGGCGCTCACCACCAGAGAGCGCGGGCGACGGCGAATCGCGCAGGTGGTCCACATGCAGATCGGCCAGCAGCTGGGTCAGCCGCTGCTCGATCGCCGCGCTCGAAAGGGCGCGCCCGGCGGCGTCCTGCTGCAGTTCCAGCACCGCGCGCACGTTGTCGGCCACGTTGAGCTTGCGGAAAATCGAAGCCTCTTGCGGCAGGTAACCCAGACCCAGGCGCGCGCGCTGGTGAATCGGCATTTTTTCGATTGCCTGACCATCGAGCAGGATCTGGCCAGCGTCGGACCGCAACAGGCCAACCAGCATGTAGAACGACGTGGTTTTGCCCGCGCCGTTGGGGCCAAGCAGGCCCACCACCTCGCCTTCGTCAACCGAGAGCGACACGTCCTTGACCACCATGCGGCTGCCGTAGGCCTTCTTCAGGCCAGTGGCAATCAGGCGGCTGGTGGGGTCCGGGGCGCTGGTGCGGAGGGAAGCGGGCGCCGCGTCAGCCTGGGGCGCCTTCACGGACGGCCCTCGCCGAGCTTGTCGGCGGGTTTGAGCACAGCCGGCGCGGCCGGGGTCGGGCTGGCGGCTGGCTCACCTGGCTTGGGCATCGGTGTGAGCATGGCGCGCACGCGGCCGGTCGGGTTGCCGGCGGTGCGGTTGCTGGGGCCGCCGTCCACGGTGAAGACATCGGTGGTGTTGTTGTAGACGATCAGCGCTGCCGGTGGTTTCGTCGTTGATGCGGCTGCCTGCGAGGCGGCGCAGCACGGCGTTGCCGATGAAGCGCACCGTGTCGGCCCGGCTGTCGTACTCGATGCGCTGGGCCGTGCCTTCGATGAACTCGTCCACACCGTCGCGCTTCTGGCGAAAAAACGCCGGGCTGCCGTTGACCACGCCAAACTGGTCGCCCTGCGCATCCTGCCTCACCTCCACCTGTGCGCCGCGGATCACGATCGTGCCCTTGGTGATGACCACGTTGCCGGTGAACACACTGGTCTGGCGTGCATCGTCGTAGCGCAAGGCGTCCGCCTCCGCGTTCATGGGCTGGTCGCGGTCGGCCTTTTCGGCCAGCGCGGGGCCCGCGCCCGCGATCAGCGCCACGGACAAGGCAAGCGGCGACAGGATGGGGCGAAATCGGAGGGTCAAGGGCATGGCAGATAGGGCACGGAACTTGCATTCATTGTAGCGACGCATGCTGCTCCCACACGCCTTGGGGCGTGACTTTTGCGGGCTTTGTGCGGTGTACGAAGCCCGTAAAAACAAAGCCCGCTCAGAAGCGGGCTTTGCACAAGCGAGCGGCGCCAGCTCAGGTCTTGCGCACCTCGGCAATCAGGGCCTCGGCCACCACGATGGAGCGCGGGCCCTGGCCTGGCACATAAAAGCGACCGGCCACGCCGAGTGCCGGCGTGCCTTCCACCCGGTAGGCGTCTTGCAGCTGGACCGCGCGGTTGGACTTGCCCGCGACCGCAAACGAGTTGTAGACGGCGGCGAATTTCGCCTTGTCCACGCCCTGCTTGCCGACCCAGTCGGTGATGGCCTCGGCCGTGGTCAGGCGCAGCTTCTCGACATGGATCGCGCTGAACACCTTCTCGTGCAGCTTGTCGACCAGATCCATCGCCTCCAGCGCGTAGTAGAGCTTTTGCATGGGCACAAACCCTTCACTGAACTTCACCGGCGTGCGGCTTGACCACCACATTGGCCGGCTTCTTCTTGATCCAGGCCGCCATCACCGGCTCGAAGTTGAAGCAGTGGATGCAGGTGTAGGCGAAGAACTCCAGCACCTCGACCTGACCCGCAGGCGCATCGACCGGCGCCGGACGACCCAGCCGCACATAGTCCGTGCCTTCTTTCAGGCCAGCAATCTGCGCCTGGGCACTGGTGGAGCCGAGCGCGGCCAGACCGCCCAGGGTGGTGGTGGCGCCAGCGGCCAGGATCGAGCGGGAAAAGTCGCGACGTTGCATCTGTGGAAACTCCTTGATTGGCCTGCTTGGGGCCGATGGGTGGAACAAAGTTCCCCCGGTTGAACAGGCAAGCGCTCAGCGTTGCACGCGCACCAGCGCGGCTTCGGTGCCATTGACTTCGAGCTGCTCGCGGGTGAGATCGGCCAGGGCCTTCTGGTTGAACGGGCCCACGCGCACACGGAAAACCGTGCGCCCGGCCTGCTCGCGCTCGCTCACCAGCGCCTCGATACCGAGCATCGCCAGCTTGGCGCGCTGGGCCTCGGCATCCTCGGCGCTGCGGAAGGCCCCGGCCTGCACGAAGTAGATGAAAGGGTCGGCACCCGGACCGGGCGCCGGCGTGGCGGGCGCCGCCGCGCTCTCCCCGGTTTTGGCCTTGGCCAGATCGCCCAGCGGGTCGGCGCCCGGCGCTTCGGTGGCACGGGTGGCGCCCGGCTTGGGCAGCGGCTGGCCATCGGCTGGCGGCACCACGATGGCGCCATCGGCGCTGGCAGGAGCGGCTGGCGGGGCGGCGGTGGGCGAGCGGCCGTTGAGGGTCGCGTTCGGGTCCCAGCCCTTGTTGCGCTCGGCCTCGGCCGCGTCTTGCGCCGGGTTGCGCGAGACATCGCGGTCCACAAATGGCACCGGCACCTTGGTCACGTAGATCGCCACCGCCAGCGCCGCGCCCAGACCCAGCAGCAGGCCGATCACCAGGCCAAGCAAGGTGCCGCCGCGCTGAGAGTGGTATTTGTTTGGTTTTGTCTTCATCAACATGTCCGGTTCACATCTTCTGCGGAGCGCTCACGCCCAGCACCGCGAGGCCATTGTGCAACACCTGCGCGGTGGCACTGACCAGCGCCAGACGCGCTTTCTTCACGGCCTCGTCGTCCACCAGGATGCGCTCGGCGTCGTAGTAGCTGTGGTAACTCGCGGCCAGCTCGCGCAGGTAAAAAGTGACGTCGTGCGGCGCGAAATCGCGCGCCGCGTCGGTCAGCATCGCCGGGTACTTGGCCAGCAGCAGCATCAGCGCCTGCGCGGCCGGGCTGTCCAGCGGCGTCAGGTCGGCGGTCTTGCAGCGTGCGCAGCGTCGCCGCCCCAGGCCGCGAGCACCGAGCAGATGCGCGCATGCGCGTACTGCACGTAGTACACCGGGTTGTCGTTGTTCTTCTGCACCGCCAGGTCCACGTCGAAGGTGTACTCGGTGTCGGGCTTGCGGCTGAGCAGGAAGAAGCGCACCGCGTCTTTGCTGGTCCACTCGATCAGGTCGCGCAGGGTCACGTAGCTGCCCGCGCGCTTGCTGATCTTCACCTCTTCGCCGCCCTTGACCACGCGCACCATGGTGTGCAGCACGTAGTCGGGGTAACCGGCCGGAATACCCACGTTGGCCGCCTGCAGGCCGGCGCGCACGCGCGCGATGGTGCCGTGGTGGTCGGTGCCCTGGATGTTGATCACCTTGGTGAAGCCGCGCTCCCACTTGGCGATGTGGTACGCCACATCGGGCACGAAGTAGGTGAAGCGTGCCGTCGCCCTTGCGCATGACGCGGTCCTTGTCGTCGCCGTAGTCGGTGGACTTGAGCCACAGCGCGCCGTCTTGTTCGTAGGTCTTGCCGGCTTCGACCAGCCGCTTCACCGTGGCCTCGACGCGGCCGCTGGTGTACAGGCTGGACTCCAGGTAGTAGTGGTCGAACTTGACCGCGAAGGCCTGCAGGTCCAGGTCCTGCTCGTGGCGCAGGTAGGCCACGGCAAACTGGCGCATGCCGTCCAGGTCGTTCAGGTCGCCGCTGGCGGTGAATTCACGGTCGTCGGCGTGCACCGTCTTCTTCGCCAGAAAGTCGTTGGCGATGTCCTGGATGTAGTCGCCGTTGTAAGCGGCTGCATTCTCGCCACTGGGCCAGCCGGCATCGCCCGGCTTGAGGCCCTTGGCGCGCAGCTGGGTGGAGGTGGCCAGGGTGCCGATCTGCACCCCGGCGTCGTTGTAATAGAACTCGCGGTGCACCTGCCAGCCCTGGGTGCCGTACAGGTTGCAGATGGCATCACCCAGCGCGGCCTGGCGGCCGTGACCGACATGCAGCGGGCCGGTGGGGTTGGCCGAGACAAATTCGACCATGAGCTTCTGGCCGTTGGACGGCGCTTCGCCAAAACACGGCCCCGCCGCCAGCACCTCGCGCACCACCTGCTGCTTGGCCTCGGGTTTCAGGCGGATGTTGATGAAGCCAGGGCCGGCGATGTCGATGTCGGCCACCCATTGCTGGAACACCGGCAGCGCCAGCAGCGCCTCGCGCAGCTGCTCGCCCAGCTGGCGCGGGTTGAGCTTGAGCGGTTTGGCGAGCTGCATGGCGGCGGTGATGGCGAAGTCGCCATGGGCCGCCACCTTGGGCGACTCGAACGCCGCCTTGGCACCGGCCCCCGGCGAAAGCGCGTCCAGCGCCGTGGCCAGGCCGGCCAGCAGGTCTTGTTTGATCTTGAGCATAGGGCGCCGATTTTAGGTTCTGAGCCGGGCGTGCCGGCAGAGGGGCGCGAAGTCCGCTAACGTCAGGGGCATGAACACCTCACCCACCCCCGATCGCCGCCGCTGGCTGGGCCGCCTGCTGGCGCTGGGCGCCGGCACCGCCGCAGCCGCTGGCACCAGCCACGCGGCGAGCCCGCTGTCGATGAAACCACCGCTGCCCGGCGACGATGTGCCACACAAGATCGTCTACCAGCTCAACCGCCACGAGCCGGAATACCAGGAAGCGATCTTCAACTCCATCAGCGCCATGCTGAAGAAGTATGTGGACGACGTCGCCATCGCCGTGGTGGTGTGGGGCCCGGGCATCCACCTGCTGGCCAGAAAGCCGCAGCGACCGGTGCCCGAACTGCACCAGCAGCGCGCCCGCAGCATGGCCGAGGCCTACGGCGTGCGCTTCATCGCCTGCGGCAACACCATGCACACCGTGGGCTGGACCCAGGCCGACATGCTGGACTTTGCCCAGGTCGAGGAAGTGGGCGCGGCGGCGGTGATGGAGCTGCAGGAGAAAGGCTACGCCTACCTGGCCTGGTGAGCATGGCCTGAGCGCCTGCCGGCAGCGCAAGCCTCTGCGCGCCTCAAGCCTCTGCCACCGCCATCGGCGCCAGGTGCGCCAGGCGCCGCCGCCTTGACCGCCGCCGTCAACCGCTGGGCCGAAGGCGACTCGCGCGCCCAGTGCTGCCAGTACAGCACCACATTCACCGTGGCGCCCGGCAGCAGTTCTTCCAGGTCGTGGCGGTGGGCCAGCGTCTGCTCGGGCACCATGCCCCAGCCCATGCCTTGCGCAATCGCCACCTCGAAGGCGTCCACCGCGGGCGCGAAATGGCGCGGATAGCGCGGCTGGCGCAGGCCGAAGTGCTGCTCCAGAAAGTCGTCCTGCAGCGCGTCTTTGCGGTTGAAGATGATGGCGGGCTGCGCCAGCAGCTTGTGGGGTGACACGGCGCCCGCCGGCGTGCGGCAGCGCTGCGCCACGGCGGGCGAGGCCACGCAGCGGTAGCGCATCACCCCCAGCGGCTCGGCCACGCAGCCGCGCATGGCCTGGGCCAGCGTGGTCACGCAGCCCATCACCTCGCCGCTCTTGAGCGCGTCGTGGGTGTGGTCCTGGTCGTCGATCACCACCTCCAGCAGCAGCCGGTGCCGCTGCAGCACCGGCGCCACGCCGGGCAGAAACCAGCTCGCCACCGAATCGGCGTTGATCGCCACGCTCGAGCGACTGCCAGCGCGCGCCTGCCATCTGCGCCGGCGCGCCGCCGCCCTGCAGGCCGCTGAGCAGATCGGTTTCCATCATGCGCACCTGCTTCACGTGCGCCAGCAGCGCCTGGCCGGCCGCGGTGGCGCGCACCGACTTGCCGCGCACCAGCAGGCGCTGACCCATCTGGTCTTCGAGCGCCTTGATGCGCAGCGACACCGCCGCCAGCGTGAGCGACAAGGCCTTGGCGGCCGGGCCAAAGCCCCCGTGTTCGATCACGGCGGCCAGGGCATCGAGCTGGCGGGCGTCGAGCATGGGGTGTTCTCTGGTTCGGTTAACTTCAATTGAAGCAAATGAAGTTTAAGTTAACTCGATTTAATTTCTTACCGAAGGCGAGCACACTTCGCCACCTGCTGATGCCGTTTGCGCTGCTCAGCGCCTGAACGCCTGCCTTTCGAACCGGTATCCCGCCATGTCCTTCGCCCTCGCCTCCTTCCCCACCTTCACCGCCGGCATGGTGCTGAGCATGTCGCTCATCATGGCCATCGGCCCGCAGAACGCGCACGTGTTGCGCATGGGCCTGCAGCGCCAGCATGTGGGGCTCACGGTGGCGGTGTGCATGCTGTCCGACATGGTGCTCATCGGCATCGGCGTGCTCGGCCTGTCGCAGCTCGGCGGCCTGTCCGACAAGCTGATGGGCGCGCTGGTGGGCGCGGGCGCGCTGTTCCTCACCGTCTACGGCTGGAAAGCCTTTCACCGCTTTCTGCACCCGCAGGTGCTGAACCTGGACCCCGCCACGGCTGAGGCCCACACCTCGCCCACCGCCCCGCCGACCACCAGGCGCCAGGCGGTCTTGGCCGCACTCGCCTTCTCCTGGCTCAACCCGCACGCCTGGCTCGACACCGCGGTGCTGATCGGCACCGCCTCGCTGGCCTACGGCGCGAGCGCCAACGTGTTCGGCATGGGCGCCGCCGCCGGTTCGGTGGTGTGGTTTGCCGGCCTGGGCCTGGCCGCGTTCTGGCTCGGCCGGCGCCTCAACTCGCTGCACCTCTGGCGCGCGCTGGACGGCGCCGTGGCGCTCATGATGTGGGGCACGGCCGCTTTCCTGCTGAAAAGCCTGTTCTGATCGGTTCGCTGCGTCGGCCACCGCGCGCAGGCCCCAGCGGCTACAGGCCCTGGGTGACGACCAGGTGAGACCGGGTGGTGCGCTCGCGGATCGCGCGCAGCGGCGCGTACTCGGGCGAAGTCCACCAGGCGCGAAAGCGCGCCATGTCGGGAAACGCCAGGATCACGCAGCGCTTGGGCGACCAGCTGCCTTCGAGCACTTCGGTCTCGCCGCCGCGCGCGAGGTAGCGACCGCCGTGAGCGGCGATCGTGGCCGGCACCTGCTGCCGGTAAGCCTCGTAGCCTTCGCTGTCGATCACTTCCACGTCTGCAATCACGTAAGCCGCCATGGCGCTTCTCCGGTGAGTGGACACGCCGCCTCGCGCGGTGTGCAGACCACCATGTTCACACAGGCCCGGCAAGCCCGCCGAAGTTGGCAGGCACTACAGCTGCCCCTCAGTCAGCGTGTCGAGCTGAAAACGCCCGCTCTTGTCCCACAGCCAGGTGTCGGTGTAGGTCACCGTGCGCGAGGGCGTCGGGTAAGGCGCAGCGGCACGCACGATGCGCTCGATCTCCACCACCACCTCGGGCGCGTGGCTGGGCGCGCGCAACCAGTTCATGCGCCCCACCTGACCGCGCCGGTCGATGTCCACCTGCAACACACCGATCGCGTACAGGTTGGGCTGCATCACGCCTCGGTAGATGCGATCGCTGTTGCGGGTGTAGAGGTGGCTGGCGACCGCCCGCCGGTAGTCGCGCGAGGCAGGGGCGTCGGGTGCGCGGCCAACGGTGGAGGACGAAAAGGGTGACGCGCAGCCGGCCACGAGGCCTGCCGCGCCCAGTGCGGCAGAGGCCCGCAGAAAGTTGCGCCTAAGCACACGGGAGAGCGCTGGAGATGAAGTCATGGGTGCTCCTGGTGGGTGTTGGTGATGGCGGTTCGGCGACTTGAGCATGAGCCGTTTCGGCGCTGTGCTGCAGAGGTGGCGTGCAAGCTTGAGCAACAAGCGTGACCAGCCTTCATTGTCCGTGGCGCTCTGGCCCTGGCTGGTAGCAGGCAAGGTCGGCAGGTCAGCGAGCCCGCTACATTCGCCTGGCCTGCGGATGGTCCGTTCCCGCCCAGAAATCCGCCTGCCCGTAGTGGTGCTTCAGAAAGTCGATCCACAGCCGCACCCGCAAGCGCCAGGTGTTTGCGCTGCGGAAACAAGGCGTAGATGCCGTTGGGCGGCGCGGCGAAGTCGTCGAGCACGGTTTCCAGTCGGCCGGCGGCAATGTCGTTTTCCACTTCCCAGGTGCTGCGCCAGGCGATGCCGTAACCCGCCAGGCACCACCCGTGCAGCACCTGGCCGTCGCTGCAGTCCAGCGGACCGCCGGGCTTGAGGTGAATCACTTCGGGAGCGCTGCCTTCTTCCTTGCTCACAGCAAACGCCCAGCCGCGCGTCTGTGACGCGTCGCTGCTGAGCGTGAGGCAGTCAAAGCGCACCAGGTCGGCCGGCGTCAGCGGCCGGCCGTGTTGCTGCAGGTATTTCGGCGTGGCCACACACAGGCGGCGGTTGTCGGCCAGGCGCACGCTCACGAGCGACGAGTCGGGCAGCTCGCCCACGCGCACCGCGCAGTCGTAGCCCTCGCCGGTCACGTCCACCACCCGGTCGCTCAGATTGAGCGAAATCGTCACCTCGGGATGCAGCTCGCGAAAGCGCGGCACCAGCGGCGCCACGTGCCGGCGCCCGAAACCGGCCGGCGCGGTGATGCGCAAATGCCCGCTGGCCTTCACCCCGCCCGCGCTCACACTGGCCTCGGCGTTGGCCACCTCGGTCAGCAGGCGCTGGCAGTCTTCCAGGAAGGCACTGCCTTCGTGGGTGAGGGTGATGCGCCGCGTGGTGCGCACCATGAGCTTCACGCCCAGCCGCGCCTCCAGCGCATCGAGCCGGCGCCCGATGATGGCGGGCGCCACGCCCTCGGCACGGGCTGCGGCGGTGAGGCTGCCGCGGCTTGCGACTGAGACGAAGGTTTCGAACTGCTTGAGCTTGTCCATGGGCCGTGTCGCTCAGAGAGCCGCTGCGCCGGATGCCGACAGACGCTCGATCGCCGCCTCCCCATAACCCAGCGCCCCCAGCAACTCCGCGTTGTGCTCGCCCAGCCGGGGCGGGCTCAGGCGCACGCCGGGGCGCTGGCCGTCGAGGGTGAGCGGGAACAGCACGGTGGGCGCGGTCTGGCCGGCGCGCTCGCCGTCGGGCAGGGTGATGGGGGCCAGGCCGCCGGTGGCGTTGAGGTGCGGGTCGTCGAGCAGGTCGTGCGGGCGGGTGATGGGCGCAAACGGCAGGCCTTCGCGCTCGAACACCTCGGCCAGCTCGGCGGCGCTGCGGCCGGCCAGGCGCTGGCGCAGTTCGGGCACCAGCCAGCTGCGCTCGCGCACGCGGTGGTTGTTGCTGGGCAGGCGCGGGTCGGCCTTGAGGTCGTCAAAGCCGAAGGCCTTGCAGAAGATGTCCCACTGGGTGTCGCTCACCACCGCCAGAAAGATCTGCTCGCCGTCTTTCACGCTGAACACGTCGTAAATGCCCCAGGACGAGATGCGCTCGGGCATGGGCGCGGCGGGCTGGCCGGTCACGGCGTACTGCATCATGTGCTGCGCCACCAGGAAGACGTTGTTCTCGAACAGCGCGCTCTCCACCTTCTGGCCCAGGCCAGTGGTTTCGCGCGCCTTGAGCGCGGCCATGACGCCGATGGCGCCGAACAGGCCGCCCATGATGTCGTTCACGCTGCTGCCCGCGCGCAGCGGGTCGCCGGGGCGCCCGGTCATGTAGGCCAGGCCGCCCATCATCTGCACCACTTCGTCGAGCGCGGTGCGGTGGTCGTACGGGCCGGGCAAGAAGCCCTTGTGGCTGACGTAGATCAGGCGCGGGTTGAGCTTGCTCAGGCTCTCGTAATCGAGCCCGAGCTTTTGCATGGTCTCGGTCTTGAAGTTTTCGCTCACCACGTCGGCGGTGGCGATGAGCCTGAGCACCGCTTCCTTGCCCTCGGGCGTGTGCAGGTCCAGCGCCAGGCTTTTCTTGTTGCGGTTGAACAGCGGGAAGAAGCCCGCGCCCGAGCCGAGCAGGCGCCGCGTGTTGTCGCCTTTCAGCGGCTCGACCTTGATCACCTCGGCGCCCAGGTCGCCCAGCACCATGCCGCAGGTGGGGCCCATGACCATGTGGGTGAATTCGACGACGCGAATGCCGGCGTAGGGCAGGTGGTTGGCTGCTGGGGTGCTCATGGGCTCAGTGCGTGTTGGTATGTGTGAAAGGCGTCCAGCCCTTGGGCAGACCCGCCAGCGGCGTCATGCCGTGCAGGGGTTCGCCGGGCAGGCCGGCCTGCAGCGGCGCGCGCGCGGCCAGCAGGCGCTCAAGGTCGACGCCGGTGCGCACGCCCATGGCCTCGAACATGAAGACCAGGTCTTCGGTGACCACGTTGCCGCTGGCGCCGGGCGCGTAGGGGCAGCCGCCCAGGCCGGCGAGCGAGCTGTCGAAGCTGCGCACGCCGGCATCAAAGGCGGCGAGGCAGTTGGCCAGGCCCAGGCCGCGGGTGTTGTGCAGGTGAGCGGCGCCCGGCGCGGTCGCCGAGCTCGGCGCGCAGGCGGGTGAACAGGCGGCGCACCTGCGCCGGGTTGGCCATGCCGGTGGTGTCGGACAGACCCACCTCGTCCACCCCCGCCCCCACGCAGTCCAGCGCCAGACGGATCACATCGTCTTCGCTCACCGCGCCCTGCAAGGTGCAGCCGAACGCGGTGGACAGGCCCACCTCCAGCGCCACGCCGGGCGCGGTGTCGCGCCGCAGCGCGGCCACGGCGCGCAGCTCATCCAGCATCTGCGCGCGGGTCTTGCGCACGTTGGCCAGCGAATGCGCTTCGCTGGCCGACACCGGCATGGTGATCTTGTGCACCCCGGCGGCGAACGCCGCTTCGGCGCCGCGGGCGTTGGGCACCAGCGCCATGATGGTCAGGCGCGGGTGGGTAGCGGTGTGGCTGAGGGCGTGGCGAACCACCTCGGCGGCGTCGGCCATCTGCGGCAGCAGGCGCGCGGGCACGAAGGACGCCACCTCGATCTCGCGCAAGCCTGCGGCCACCAGCGCGTCGATCCAGCGGCACTTGTCTGCCGTGGGCATGGTCGCGGCGACCGACTGCAGGCCATCGCGGGGGCCGACCTCGCTGATGAGCACGTCCGGGGCGGGGTTTGGCAGCATGGCCGCATCGTACCGCCTGGCCCCGGCGGCCGACTGCACTCAGAAAAGTCACAGGTCAAACCCCTGCAGGGTTTTTAATGGTGGACAAAGGTTGGAATACAGTGAGAGGCATGAAAAAGCCCCGCGCCGTCCTGTTTGACGCCTATGGCACGCTGTTCGACGTGTACAGCATCGCCATGCTCGCCGAGCAGCTGTTTCCTGGCCAGGGCCAGCGGCTCGCCCTGCTCTGGCGCGACAAGCAGATTGAGTACACCCGCCTCATCACCACCAGCAACCACGGCGCGCACTACCAGCCGTTCTGGACGCTGACCGAGTCCGCGCTGCGTTACGCCATCAAGGTGGTGGCACCCGCCGCGCGCACCGAATGGGCCACCGGCGGCTTTGAAGACCACCACCGCGCGCTCATGGGCCAGTACCGCCACCTCTCGGGCTTTCCGGAAACGCGCGCCGTGCTCACGGCGCTTGCGCGAACGCGGCCTCAAGACCGGCATCCTGTCCAACGGCGACCCGGAGATGCTGGGCATTTCGGTGCGCAGCGCCGGGCTCGAAGAATTGCTCGACCACGTGATCAGCGTGGACCCGGTGCGCCTGTTCAAGACCGCGCCCGAGGCCTACGCCCTGGGCCCGGCGGCCACGGGCGTGCCGGCGGCCGAGACGCTGTTCGTCAGCTCCAACAGCTGGGACGCGCTCGCCGCCACCTGGTACGGCTACCAGACGCTCTGGGTCAACCGCCAGAACGCGCCGTTTGAAGAGCTGGGCACCGCGCCGCACCGCATCGGCAGCAGCCTGCAAGACGTCCTGACCTACCTCGACTGACCGCTTCGTTTTCACCCCCATTCCCTGATTTTTTTCTCGCCTCGATGGAGCAACGCATGACCACCCACACAACCCCCCGCACCCCCATTCACGGCCTGCAGGTCGCCACCGAGCTGTTCGAGTTCATCAACAGCCAGGTGCTGCCCGGCACCGGCGTGTCGAGCGACACCTTCTGGAAAGGCTTCGACGCCATCGTGAGCCGACCTGGCGCCCAAGAACGCCGCCCTGCTCGCCGAGCGCGACCGCCTGCAGACCGAGCTGGACACCTGGCACAGCGCCAACCCCGGCCCGATCGCGCGACATGGTGGCCTACCGCCAGTTTCTGGAAACCATCGGCTACCTCGTGCCCGAGCCGAAAAAGGTCAAGGCCACCACGAAGAACGTGGACGACGAGCTGGCCATGCAGGCCGGCCCGCAACTGGTGGTGCCGATCCTGAACGCCCGCTACGCGCTCAACGCCGCCAACGCGCGCTGGGGCAGCCTGTACGACGCGCTCTACGGCACCGACGTGATCAGCGAAGACAAGGGCTGCGGCAAAGTGGCCAAGGCAAGAAGGGCGGCTACAACCCCAAGCGCGGCGCCAAGGTCATTGAATACGCGCGCCACGTGCTCGACCGCTGCGCGCCGCTGAAGAAGGGCTCGCATGTGGGCTCCACGGCTACAAGATCAACAAGGATGGCGAACTGGTCGTTGGCCTGGCCGAAGGCGGCACGGCCAAGCTGGCCGACAAGACCCAGTTCGTGGGCTACCAGGGCGAAACCAAGGCGCCCAGCGCCGTGCTGCTCAAGCACAACGGCCTGCACCTGGAGATCCAGATCAACCGCGCCACGCCGATTGGCGCCAGCGACGCCGCCGGCGTGAGCGACCTGGTGGTGGAAGCCGCGCTGTCCACCATCCTCGACCTGGAAGACTCGGTGGCCGCGGTGGATGCCGAAGACAAGGTGCTGGCCTACCGCAACTGGCTCGGCATCTTGCAGGGCACGCTGATCGAGAGCTTCGAGCAAGGGCGGCAAGACCATGACCCGCGGCCTCAACGCCGACCGCGTCTACACCGCACCCAACGGCAAAGCGAACGGTGTGCGCCTGCACGGCCGCTCGCTCATGTTCGTGCGCAACGTCGGCCACCTGATGACCAACCCCGCCATCCTCTGGGGCGCCGAGGGCAAAGAAATCCCCGAAGGCATTCTGGACGCGATGGTCACCACCACCATCGCCCTGCACGATCTCAAGCGCAACAAGAAAGACGCGATCCGCAACTCGCGCAAGGGCTCGGTCTACATCGTCAAGCCCAAGATGCACGGCCCGCGCGAAGTGGCGTTTGCCGCCGAGCTGTTTGGCCGCGTCGAGCAGGTGCTGGGCCTGCCGGACAGCACCGTCAAGCTGGGCATCATGGACGAAGAGCGCCGCACCAGCGTCAACCTGAAGGCCTGCATCGCCGCCGCCGCCAGCCGCGTGGCCTTCATCAACACCGGCTTCCTGGACCGCACCGGCGACGAGATGCACAGCGCCATGCAGGCCGGCCCCATGGTCCGCAAGGGCGACATGAAGACCAGCGCCTGGATCCAGGCCTACGAGCACAACAACGTGCTGGTGGGCCTGGCCTGCGGCCTGCGCGGCAAGGCGCAGATCGGCAAGGGCATGTGGGCCATGCCCGACCTGATGAAGGCCATGATGGAGCAGAAGATCGCCCACCCCAAGGCCGGCGCCAACACCGCCTGGGTGCCCAGCCCCACCGGCGCCACGCTGCACGCGCTGCACTACCACCAGGTGCTGGTGTCGCGACGTGCAGAAAGAGCCTGGAGAAGATCGACGCCGACGCAGGAGCGCGACAACCTGCTCACCGGCCTGCTCACCGTGCCGGTGATCGCGCAACCCCAACTGGAGCGCGACCGAAAAGCAGCAGGAGCTGGACAACAACGCCCAAGGCATTCTGGGCTACGTGGTGCGCTGGGTCGACCAGGGCGTGGGCTGCTCCAAGGTGCCCGACATCCACAACGTCGGCCTGATGGAAGACCGCGCCACGCTGCGCATCTCCAGCCAGCACATGGCCAACTGGCTGCACCACGGCGTGGTGACCGAAGCGCAGGTCAACGAAGACCTTCGAGCGCATGGCCGCCGTGGTCGACGGCCAGAACGCCGGCGACCCGCTCTACAAGCCGATGGCCGGCAACTTCAAGACACAGCATGGCCTACCAGGCCGCGCTGCGATCTGGTGTTCAAGGGCAAGGAGCAGCCCAGCGGCTACACCGAGCCGCTGCTGCACGCCTGGCGCCTGAAGGTGAAGGCCGCCGCGTAAGGCCCACCCCCGCGCCGCACCTGCGGTGCGTCACCCCCTCAAGGGGGCAACGCCTGCGGCCTGGCAAAGCCAGTTCCGCGGCGTTCTGTACAAAAAAACATCCCCGCCGGAGACGACCGCTGTGATCCACACCCTCAAAGCCCTGGGCGGCATGCACGTGGCGCCTCACCACCTGGCGGCGCAGGCCGGGCGCGACGTGTTGCGCGACGGCGGCAATGCGGTGGAGGCCATGGTGGCCGCCGCGGCGGCGATCGCCGTGGTCTACCCACACATGAACGCCATCGGTGGCGACGGCTTCTGGCTGATCCACGAACCGGGCAAGCTGCCGGTGGCGATCGACGCCTGCGGCTCCTCGGCGGCTCTGGCCACACCGGATTTTTACGCCGGGCTGGACGCGATTCCCTCGCGCGGTCCCACCGCCGCGCTCACCGTGGCCGGCACCATCGGCGGCTGGGCCAAGGCGCTGGAAGTGGCGGCCCCTTGGGGTGCCGCCTTGCCGCTTTCTCGCCTGTTGGCCGATGCCATTCGCCACGCGCAGCAGGGCGTGGCCGTGACCACCAGCCAGGCGGCCCTCACGCGCGAGAAGTTCGACGGTCTGAAGGACGCACCCGGCTTTGCCGAAACGTATCTGGTCAACGGCCAGCCGCCAGAGCCCGGTCACATCCTCAAGCAAGCGGCCCTGGGCGCCACGCTGTCGCAACTCGCCGAGCGCGGGCTGGACGACTTCTACCGCGGTGACCTCGCGGCGCGCATGGGCGCCGAGCTGGAGCGCGTGGGCAGCCCGCTGCGTGCCAGCGACCTCGCGGCCTACCGCGCGCAAATCGTCGAGCCGCTCGCGGTGCGGCTGAACGACAGCACGGTCTACAACCTGCCGCCGCCCACACAGGGGCTCTCGGCGCTGATGATCCTGGGTCTGTTCGAACGCCTGGGTGTCACGGACGGCGAAGGCTTTGCCCACCTGCACGGGCTGGTGGAAGCGACCAAGCGCGCGTTTCGCGTGCGCGAGCGCGTGGTCACCGACCCACAGCGCGCGCCGGCCGACCCGCGCAGCTTCCTCACCCCCGAAGCGCTGGACGAACTGGCGGCGCAGATCGATCCGCAACGCGCCCTGCCCTGGCCCGACACCGCTGCGCCCGGCGACACCATCTGGATGGGCTGTATCGACGCGCAAGGCCGCTCGGTCAGCTTCATCCAGAGCGTTTACTGGGAATTCGGCTCGGGCACCGTGCTGAGCGGCACCGGCGTGTGCTGGCAGAACCGCGGCACCAGCTTTTCGCTGAACCCGAAGGCGCTCAACGCGCTCCTGCCCGGCCACAAGCCCTTCCACACCCTGAACCCGTCGCTGGCGCTGTTCGACGACGGCCGCGTCATGCCCTACGGCACCATGGGCGGCGAAGGCCAGCCGCAGACCCAGGCCGCCATCTTCACGCGCTACGCGCGCTTCGGCCAGACGCTGCAGCAAGCGGTGACCGCGCCGCGCTGGCTGCTCGGCCGCACCTGGGGCGGCGTGAGCACCTCGCTCAAGCTGGAAAGCCGGTTCGACCCCGCGCTGGTGCAGCAGCTGCGCGATGCCGGCCACGAGGTGGAGGTGCTGCCTGAGGCCTTCAGCGACACCATGGGCCACGCCGGCGCGCTGGTGCGCCACCCCAACGGCGTGATCGAAGGCGCGGCCGATCCGCGCAGCGACGGCATCGTGGCCGCACTGTGAGCGTATGCCCAGCGACAGCGCAATGGCGCTGAGCTACCTGATCTTCGACGCCAGCGACGACGGCGAAGGCACCGGCACCTGGGAAGCCATGGCCAGCGTGCGCGGTGACGAATTGCCCACGGTGCTGGCCGAAGTGGCCAGTGTGATCGCCGCAGCACAGGCCGACGCGCCCGGACCTCGCGGCGCGCTGGACGAAGGCGGCGCATGGGATGCCGAGCAGCAGGTGCAGACCGACGGCGACTGGACCACGGTGACACTGACGATCACCGGGCCCGTGGGAATGGGGCGAGGCGCTGGTGGAACGCTTCACCAACTGACCCTGTTGTCAGCGGCCCTTGAACACCGCCGCCCGCTTCTCACGAAACGACGCCACGCCTTCTTTCGCATCCTCGCTCTGCGCCAGGCGCTGCTGCACCGTTTCGAACTCGGCCTGCGCCACGATGGCGCCTTGCTCCACCGCGAGCACGGCGTTGCGCCGGGTTTCCATCACCGCCAGCGGCGCTTGCTCCGCGATGGTCTGGGCGATGCGCAGCGCCTCATCGAACTCGGTGCTGGCGGGCACGACACGCTGTACGTAGTTCAAGCGGAGCGCCTCCGCGCTGCCGAATTCATCGCCGGTGAGCAGGTGAAGCAAGGCGTTGCCCAGGCCAGAACGCTCGGCCATGCGCAGCGTGGCGCCGCCGGTGGCCATGATGCCGCGCTTGACTTCGAGTTGGGAGAAGCGGCAGTTGTCGGCGGCCACCACGATGTCGGCGGCGAGCATGAGCTCGATGCCCAGCGTGTAGGTGATGCCCTTGACCGCCACCACCATGGGCTTGGCGCGGCGGCGCCAGCGCGCGTCCCCCAGGTCCACCGGATCGACCCAGCCCTCGGGCACCGGCGATTCGCCGCGCTGCATCAGCGGCGCAAAACTGGGCAGATCGAGCCCGGCGGTGAAGTGATCGCCGTGCGCGTGCAGCAGGCCCACGCGCAGGGCAGGGTCGTCGTCGAGCCGGGTGTAGGCCTCGGCCAGGGCGCGCAGCATGGCGGGCGTGAAGCCGTTGCGTTTGGCCGGGCGGTCGATGCCGATCAGCAGCACATGGCCGCGCGGCTCGGTGGTGATGCGGCCTTCGGTCGGGTGGGTGTGGCGGAGGTGTTCATGTTTTCATCATGGCGAACAATCGCCCCTGGTCAGCGGTCACGCAGGCGTCAAGCCGGTGCCGCTCACTCGGCGCGGGCCGCAGCGAACAGCCGGGCCAGGTCGGCCTGGCGGCTGAGTTCGTCGAACCAGACCTGGTAGCCGGCATCGCTCGGGTGCAGGCCGTCGCGTGCGTGCAGGCCCGGTTGCTGAACGAAGGGGTCGTTTTCCGGCGCCTGAAACAGGTTGATGTAGACCGCGCCATGGCGCTGCACCGCAGCCTGGATGAAGCCGTGCAGGCGCTCCGCGCGCGTGGTCATGAGCGAAGAGAACGGCGGGAAAAAGAACGGGGCGTTGCCGACGTTGCCGGCCGGCATGACGAGCACACGGCCGGCGCGCGCGGCGGCGAGTGAGACCGCGCGGTCGATGTCGGCGCGCATGGCGTCGTCACCGCGCAGGCGGATCACGTCGTTGCCACCGGCCTGGATCAGCACCACGTCGTAGCGGGCATCGTCTGCCTGCAGCTGCTGCACCACGCCTTCAAAGGTGGCGCCATCGCGGGCAAGGTTGTCGATGCGCAGGCGCGGATAGGCCTGGGCCAGCAGTCCGGCCAGGCTGTTCTGTGGCGCGCTGGCACCGGTGCCCACGCCGGTGCTGTCGCCCACGATGAGCAGGCGCAGGTTGGCGTTGGGCGGCGTGTGTTGAAACGGCTCGCTCTCGCGCGCCAGTTCGGCAGCGGCGCCGATGCGCGTGGCAGCGCAGCCACCGAGCACCAGCACCGCGATGGCGGCCGCGGCGCCCACAAGCATCAGCATGGTTTTCATGCGGGCCAGTCTAGAACAAGCCTTCGGCCAGCGGCTGTAGGACAGGGCGCTGGCCTCGGCGGTGCGGGGTTTTCACGGGCCAGCTGCGCTTTGGTGGTTTCGGTCAGCGTCAGCAGGAGTCGCTGTGCCCCGCGCAGATTCAGCGCAGCCGCTGCACGTCCTGCGGCAACACCGGGTTGGCACGGTTGCCCCAGGACTGGCGCAGGTGGCTGACCACCGCCGCAATTTCGGCGTCGGTCAGCAGGGTGCGAAAGGGCGGCATGCCGAAGGGCTGCGGGTTGCCCACCGTGGCGGGCGCAAAACCGCCGCCCAGCACCGCCAGCACCGGGTTGGCGGCTGCGGGCTGGGTCACGGCGCGGTTGCCGGCCAGCGCGGGGTAGGCGCCGGGCGCGCCCTGGCCCTGCTGGCCGTGGCAATCGGCGCAGTGTTGACCGTAGATTTTTTCGCCCAGCGCGAGCTGCTCGCCGCGCGCTGGTTTGAAACTGGGCGGCGCGGTGGCTTGTGGCGCCAGCGCTTGCAGATAAACCGCCATGGCGCGCAGATCGGCTTGGCTGAGGTGCTGCGTGCTCTCGAACACCACCTCGGCCATCGGGCCCATCACCGACGCGCCGGCGGTGGTGCCGCGCTGCAGCAGCTCCAGCGTGCGCGCCGTGTCCCAGTGCTGCACCCCGGCCTCGCTCTCGGCGCGCAACGAGGGCGCCAACCAGGCCGGCGCTGGCAGGCGGCCGCCGGTGAGGTCGCCCGCCGGCCCGCCCAGCGCATCGCGTGCGGAATGGCAGGCTGCGCAGTGGCCCAGACCGCGCACCAGGTAGGCGCCGCGGTTCCATTCGGCGCTTTGCGCCGGCTCGGGTTTGAATGCCTGCGGGCTCGAAATACAGCGTGCGCCAGGCCGCCAGCGCGAGCTGGGTGTTGTAGGGCCAGCGCAGGGCGTGCGGCCGGTTGGTCTGAGACACGGCGGGCAGGCTACCGAGAAAGGCATGGATCGCGTCGCTGTCTTCGCGGCTCACGCGGGTGTAGCTGTCGTAGGGAAACGCGGGCACGAGCAGGCGGCCGTCGCGCGACTGGCCGTGGTGCATGGCGCGCCAGAAGGCCTCGCTGCTCCAGCGGCCCAGGCCGGTTTCGGCGTCGGGCGTGAGGTTGCTGGCGAAGACGGTGCCAAACGGGGTCGGGATGGCGCGGCCGCCGGCATACGGCTGGCCACCGCGCGCGCTGTGACAGCCCGCGCAATTGCCGGCGCGCGCCAGGTAAGCACCGCGCTCGACCAGCGCAGGGTCGGCCGCCACAGCGCGGAGCCGGCAGCACCGGCAAGGCGGGTGCCGCCATCTCGCGCCACAAAAGGGACGCCACCGCGAGCGCGGCCAGACCGCCGCAGCAGCGGCGAAGCGCAGCAGGCGCCGCACGGCAGACCGTTGAGACTTGCTTGCTGCCACGGTTTAGTTGCCCCCGGGGGGCTGATTGGCCTTGGGGCGGGCCTGCGTGAAATCGCCCGGTGCCGCGCTGCCGCAGCGCAGCGGCATCGGCTTTTCGGACGGTGGCGCGGGGTGGGTGTTGGCGGGCAGAGGCTGCGCCGAGAGCCAGCTGGCCAGGGCGCCCACGTCTTCGGGCGACAGCGCCTTCGCCACCTGGGCCATGCAGTCGGGCGCGAGCGCGTGTCGCAGGCCGGTCTGCCAGCCGCCGAGCTGGCCAATCAGATAGTCGCGCGGCAGGCCCAGCAGGCCGGGCACGGCGGGGTTCATGCCGGTGAGCCGCTCGCCATGGCAGGCCACGCAGGCGGGCAGCTGGCGCGCCGGGTCACCGCGCTGCACCAGCGCCTGGGCGCGCTCGCGCACGGCGGGCGTCAGGCGGGTGGTTTGCGGCGATGGGTACGGCAGGTCGATGGCGGCGAAATGCTCGGCGATGTCGCGCAGGTAGGCGTCGGACAGATGGTCGAGCAGATTGGCCATGCCGGGGTTCTGGCGCCGGCCGTCGCGGAAGTGGGTGAGCTGGTTGTAGAGGTAGCCGGCCGGCTTGCCGGCGATGCGTGGAAAGTAGCCGCTGGCGGTGGCCTGGCCCTCGGCGCCGTGGCACAGGGTGCAGGCCATCATGCGCTGGGCCATGGTGTTGGCCACGGTGTGCGGCGGCGCATCGGCAGCGCGCGCCATCAGCGGGCTGAGCCAAGCCACAGCGCACCAGACGGCAACCCAAAGAGGGCGAACAAAGACAGAGCGGGGAAATCGGGCGCGCGACAACATGAGCCGTTGGAAATTACCACACCGCTACACTGCCAAGCGCCATGCCCGACCCCCGCCAACCCCTGCCAGACACCAGCCGCTGCCCCCTGTGCGGTGGCGCCAACGGCTGCGCCATGGTTGCCGAGCAGGCCACCGGCGAAGCGCAGCCAGACTGCTGGTGCGTATCGGCCCGTTTTTCCGCCGACTTGCTGGCCCGCCTGCCCGCTGGCGCTGTAGACGCGGCCTGCATTTGCGCGCGCTGTGTGGCCGAAGACGCGGCGTCACACCGCCATGAATGGCCTGGCGCCTGATGCGCTGGCTCGATCGCATCCCGCTGCTCTGGCTGGCGCTGATCGCGGCCTGGCTCGCTGTGGCGCCGGTGGTCCCCGAACCACACCTGGTCGAGAAGCTGCGGATGTTGACGCAAGGCCAGCTGACCAAGCCCATCGACATCTTTGACTTGCTGCTGCACAGCGTGCCAGCGGTTTTGCTGGTGCTGCGGCTGTGGCGAGACCACAAGCGCCGCCAGCCATGAGCGCCCCAGCCGCGCGAGACGACTCCATCGCCGCGCTGCGCGAGCGCCACGGCGAGCGCTACCGATGGTTGTTGCTGCTCTCGGTGATGGTGGGCACGATGGCGTCCATCATGTCGGCGACCATCGTCAACGTGGCGATTCCCGACCTGAGCCAGCACTTTTCACTCGGCCAGGAGCGCGCGCAGTGGGTCAGCTCGGGCTTCATGGCCGCCATGACGGTGTCGATGTTGACCACGCCCTGGCTGCTCTCGCGCTACGGCTACCGGCGCACCTACGAAGGCTGCATGTGGCTGCTGCTGGCCGGCGGCGTGGCGGGCGGCCTCGCGCAACACTTCCCGCTGGTGCTGGCCGCGCGCGTGGCCGAGGGCCTGGCGGCCGGCGTGGTGCAGCCGATCCCGGCCATCATCATCCTGCGCGCCTTCCAGCCCAGCGAGCAAGGTCGCGCCAGCGGCATTTTCGGCATGGGCGTGGTGATGGCGCCAGCCATCGGGCCCAGCATCGGCGGCCTGCTGGTCGATGGCCTGGGCTGGCGCTCGATCTTCTACATGGTGGTGCCGTTCTGCCTGGTGTCGCTGTGGCTGGCGCGGCGCTACGTGCCGACCAACGCGCCGGGCGGTGCGGCGGCCGATCCGCGCGGCGCCACACTGGACTGGCCCGGTCTGTTGCTGGCCACGGTGGGCACGCTGTGTCTGCTCAATGGTCTGGTGGCGCTGCACGGCGGCACCGGCAGCGCGGCGGTGTTCCTGGGCAGCGCTGCGCTGGCCCTGGTGGGTTTTGTGAGCTTGCAGCGGCGCATGCTGCAGCGCCATGGCCGTCGGCCCGAGGGCGCGGTGGCGCCGCTCATGAACCTCTCGATGTTTGCCGACCGCCGCTTCGCCATGGGCAGCATCGTGGCCTTCATCTACGGCATTGCGCTGTTCGGCTCCACCTACCTGCTGCCGGTCTACATGCAGATGGGGCTGGGTCTGTCGGCGTCGTATGTGGGTGGCATTCTGTTGCCGGCCGGCCTGGTGCTGGCGGTCACCATCGCCATCGTCGGCCGCCTGGCCGACCGCCAGCCCACGCACCGGCTGGTGAGCATCGGGCTGGCGCTGCTGGCGGCCTCGTTTGCGCTCATGGTCACGATCGACCTCAGCCGGCCTGGCGCCATCATTCCGCTGCTGGTGAGCTGGGCCATTCTTGGTCGCGTCGGGCTGGGCTTCATCCTGCCCTCGCTCAACATCGGCGCCATGCGCGGGCTGCCCCACACGCACATCCCGCAAGGCTCCAGCGCCATCAACTTCCTGCGCATGCTCGGCGGCGCCGCCGGCGTGAGCCTGTGCGGCATCGTGCTCGAATGGCGCATCAGCGCCCACGGCTTTCGCCTCGACACCACCAGCACCAACCCGGCCCGCCTGATCGCCTTCAACGAAACCTTCCTGATGCTCGCCGCGGTGTGCGCGCTGGCGCTGGTGGCGGCCTGGCGGTTGCGCGAACAGAAGCCAGTCGAAGACTGACAGCAGACTTCTCCGCTCGCCTGCCACACAATAGCAACACGACAACAACCAACCCCTTCCGCCGAAACGCACCATCGCTGGAACGAGATGCCTCCTCCAGCACACGCCGTGGAACCGGCTCAGCCGGGCCACAGGCGTGGTCCCCCCTTCCAAGGGGGGAAGCCGCAAAGCGGCGCAGGGGGGATTTCGCATGTGCCAACTGCTCGGCCTCAACTGCGCCACGCCCACCGACGCCTCGTTCAGCTTCACCGGCTTTTGCCAGCGCGGCGGCGGCACCGACCACCACGCCGATGGCTGGGGCATCGCCTTTTTTGAAGGCAAGGGCATGCGGCTGTTCGTGGACCACCAGAGCGCCGCGGCCTCGCCGATCGCGCAATTCCTGCAGCGGTACCCGCTCAAGAGCCGCAACATCATTGCCCATGTGCGCAAGGCAACGATCGGCGAAGTCACCCTGGAAAACGCGCACCCGTTCACCCGCTCGCTCTGGGGTCGGCACTGGGTGTTTGCCCACAACGGCGACCTCAAGGATTACGAACCTCAGCTGCACGGCCGCTTCCAGCCGGTGGGCACCACCGACAGCGAGCGCGCCTTTTGCTGGCTGATGCAGGAGCTCACGCAGTCACACGCCAGCCTGCCCAGCATCGAAGAACTCACGCTCACCTTGCGCGAGCTGGTGCCCCAGGTGGCGGCGTTCGGCAGCTTCAACTTCCTGCTCTCCAACGGCGACGCCATGTGGGCCCACTGCAGCACCAAACTGCACTACCTGATCCGCCAGCACCCGTTCTCCCAGGCCACGCTGATGGACCACGACTGGACGGTGAACTTCGCCGAGCTCAACCAGCCGGGCGACCGCGCCGCGGTGATCGTCACCACGCCCCTGACCTCCAACGAGGCATGGACGGCGTTTGCGCCGGGCGAATTGCGGGTCTTCGTCGACGGCTTGCCTCAGGTCTGAACAGCCACGTTGGCGACCCGCTACTGGGGTTGTCCCAGGGACCGCGACACAGAGCTTGCGGGTTAGGATGCAACGCCCCGCGCGCGCAGGCGCGGCATCCCGCATCCACACAGAAGGAGACACCATGCAAAGACGCCACCTGATTGCCGGCTCGATCGCCGCCGCCGCCCTGCCCCGTCTGGTGCTGGCGCAGGCCATCGAAAAACCCAAGGTCACGATCGCCGTGGGTGGCAAGAACCTGTTTTATTACCTGCCGCTCACCATCGCCGAGCAGCTGGGCTACTTCAAGGATGAAGGCCTGGACCTCACCATCGTCGACTTCGCCGGTGGTTCGCGCGCCCTGGCCGCGGTGGTCGGCGGCAGCGCCGACGTGGTCTCGGGCGCCTTCGAGCACACGGTCAACATGCAGTTCAAGGGCCAGCCCATGCGCGCCTTCGTGCTGCAGGGCGCCGCACCGCAGATCGTGCTGGGCATCAACCCCAAGACCATGCCCAACTTCAAGTCGGTGGCCGATCTCAAGGGCAAGAAGATCGGCGTGACCGCGCCCGGCAGCTCGACCAACGTGATGGCCAACTTCGTGCTCGCCAAGGCGGGCCTCAAGCCCAGCGACGTGAGCTTCATCGGTGTGGGCGCCAGCAGCGGCGCGGTCGCCGCGATGCGCTCGGGCCAGATCGACGCCATGAGCAACCTCGACCCGGTGATCACCCTGCTGCAGCGCTCGGGCGACCTGAAGATCGTGGCCGACACCCGCATCGTGGCCGAGTCGGAACGTATCTTTGGCGGTCCCATGCCTGGCGGTTGCCTGTACGCGCCGCAGCCCTTCATCGACAAGAACCCGAACACGGTGCAGGCCATGGCCAACGCCATGGTGCGCGCCAACAAGTGGATCCAGCGCGCCGGCCCGGGCGACATCATCAAGGTGGTGCCCGAGAGCTACCTGCTGGGCGACCGCGCGATCTACATCGACGGCTTCCTCGCCGCCCAGAAGGCCTTGTCGCCCGACGGCATGTTCCCCGCCCGCGGCCCGGACACCGCGTTCCGCGCCCTGGGCAGCGTGGACGCCAAGCTGGCCGAGGCCAAGCTGGATCTGGCGGCGGTGTTCACCAACGATTTTGCGAAGAAGGCCAACGCAAAGTATCGCTAACCCCCCCGCGCCGCGAGGGATCACACCCACCCCCGTCGCTGCGCTCCGCCCCTCAAGGGGCAACACCTGCGGCCCGGCGGAGCCGGTTCCGCGGCGTTCTGGGTTTCGGGCACGTTCGCCGGAGAAGTCCTCTCTGAGCCGCGTTGACAAATTCACTTTTGCATTCCTCTGTGGTCATGACACCCGCCATCGAACTCAAAGACGTTGCCTGCACCTTCATCAGCAAGGACGCACCCGGTCAGCGCTACACCGCGGTCGAACATGTGGACCTGACGGTCGGTGCGGGTGAGTTCGTGAGCGTGGTGGGGCCAACCGGTTGCGGCAAGAGCACCTTGCTCAACGTGGCAGCCGGGCTGCTGGCGCCCAGCCAGGGCACGGCCCACATCTTTGGTGAGCCGCTGCGCGACGTGAACACCCGCGCGGGCTACATGTTCCAGACCGAAAGCCTGATGCCCTGGCGCACGGCGCTGGAAAACGTGATGGCGGGGCTGGAGTTCCGCGGCGTGGCCGATGCCGAGGCGCGCAAGCAGGCCGACGACTGGCTGCGCCGCGTCGGCCTGGGGGGCTTTGGCGACCGCTACCCGCACCAGCTCAGCGGCGGCATGCGCAAGCGCACCAGCCTGGCGCAGACGCTGGTGCTGGACCCGGACATCATCCTCATGGACGAGCCGTTCTCCGCGCTCGACATCCAGACCCGCCAGCTGATGGAGAACGAGGTGCTGGCGCTGTGGGCCGGTGCCGGGGGAGACACGCGAAAAGCGGTGCTGTTCATCACCCACGATCTGGATGAGGCCATCGCCATGAGCGACCGCGTGGTGATCCTGAGCGCCGGCCCGGCAGCGCGCCCCATTGGCGAGTTCACCATCGACATCCCGCGGCCGCGCGACGTGGCCGAGGTCAAGACGACGCCACGCTTCCTGGAGCTGCACGCGGCGATCTGGGCGGTGCTGCGCGACGAGGTGCTCAAGGGCTACCAGCAGCAACTTCAGAAGGCGGCCTGATCATGTGGGACCTCATCAAACCCCGTCCGGCCACCTTGCGCCTGTGGCAGGTCGGCATCCTGGTGCTGCTGTTCGTGTTCTGGCACGTGATGACCACGCCCGGTCTGGTGCCGACCTTCATGTTCGACAACGACCGCCAGGCGGCGTTTTTCTTCGGTGAACCGCTGAAGATCTTCGAGCGCATCTGGGTCTGGTTTGTCACCGATGCCGACATCTACATCCACCTCTACGTGACACTGGCCGAAACCGTGATGGCCTTTGGCATCGGCGCCGGCAGCGGCCTGGCGGCGGGCCTCTGGCTGGCGCTCAGTCCCATGGCCTCGGCCATCCTGGAGCCTTACATCAAGGCGCTGAACTCCATGCCGCGCATCATCCTGGCGCCGATCTTCGCGGTCTGGTTCGGCCTGGGCATGGCGTCCAAAGTGGCGCTCGGTGTCACGCTGGTGTTTTTCATCGTGTTCTTCAACGTCTACCAGGGCGTGAAGGAGGTGAGCCCGGTGGTGCTGGCCAACGCGCGCATGCTGGGCGCCAACAAGAAACAGCTGCTGCGCCATGTCTACCTGCCGAGCGCCACCAGCTGGGTGTTCAGCTCGCTGCACACCTCGGTCGGCCTGGCGTTCGTGGGCGCGGTGGTGGGCGAATACCTGGGTTCCAGCCGCGGCGTGGGCTACCTGATCTTGCAGGCCGAAGGCCAGTTCGACATCAACACCGTGATGGCCGGCATCCTGGTGCTGACCTGCTTCGCGCTGGTGCTGGACGCGGCGGTGGGGC
Organism: uncultured beta proteobacterium; assembly: GCA_963831255.1. Taxonomy (GTDB): domain Bacteria; phylum Pseudomonadota; class Gammaproteobacteria; order Burkholderiales; family Burkholderiaceae_C; genus Hydrogenophaga. The sequence continues at coordinate 76,600 of CAWHPI010000002.1, forward strand.
GCATCGAAAAGCGGCTGATGAAGTGGCAGCCCAAAGCGGGCGAGACCGAAAAGCTCTGATGTGAATGCCTGGCTGCTGCTCGCCATTGCCATCCTGGCCGAGGTGGTGGGCACCAGCGCGCTCAAGGCCAGCGAGGGCTTCAGCCGACTCTGGCCCTCGCTGGTGGTGGTGCTGGGCTATGCGGTGGCGTTTTACTGCCTGTCGCTGGTGCTCAGGTCGATTCCGGTTGGGGTGGCCTATGCCATCTGGTCGGGCCTGGGCATTGTGCTCATCACCCTGGTGGCCTGGGTGGTCTACGGGCAGACCATCGATCTGCCCGCGATGCTGGGCATGGGCCTGATCATTGCCGGGGTGCTGGTGCTCAACCTGTTCTCGAAGTCCGCCACCCACTGATCGGCCGCGGCGCCTGGGCGCGTTGCGCTCAAAGCACCTTGAACAGCTTTTCCTTGAGCTCTGGCAGGCGCTTCTTGCCCATGTTGTGGTCGGCCATGCTGGCCTCCCAGTCAAAGTAGACCGTGCGCAGCGCCTCGGTGGTCTTGGCGTCGAAGATGTTCTGAATCAGCGTGATGCGCATCTGCTGGCCGATGATGCTGTTGATCGAATTGATCATGAAGTTGCGCGCCATTTCGTTGTCTTTCACTCCACGGCTCTCCACCGGCGGCAGGCCTGGGATGCTGCCAGGCGAGCCCTGGCTGGGCGCATCGGTTTGCGCTGCAGCGGCTGGCCGGCTGGGCGCTTTGCTGCCAGCCTCTGCACTCAGACAACCCAGGCTGAGGAGCTGCTCCAGCACGCTGTGAATGTCGTCTGCGCTGGGCAGAAAAGCCGCGAGCTCGCCACCGCTTTTCTTGCCATCGGCGAGCACCAGGATGCGGCGCACCAACGGCGGCAGACCCAGCGAGCGGGTCTGAATTTCCTGCTGACCCGTTTCGGTCTTGGCAAAAACGGCAGAAGACAGGTCAAGCGTGTCGGACATGAAACAAGGGCATGAAAAATATCACTGAGATGGGTCGCCGTTTGTAACCCAGCCCACGCACATCGACAAGCCGGATTGACCACCACAAGGGACAGGCGCGCTCGATTGGTAGGACAAACGGCCACCAACGCGACATTGCGCACGCCAGAGCCGCCGCCCGCAGACCTTGACCCCAAAACCCCTGGGGGTTCTTTCGAGCTACTTGCGAGCGGTCGCGCGTCGCTGCGCGCGCAACGTTGCCAGGTAGAGCCCCTCGACCTTTTCGCGGGCCCAGGGCGTTTTGCGCAGAAAGCGCAAGCTTGAAGACACGCTTGGATCCAGATTGAAACAGCGCACCGGAATGCGTTCACCCAATCCGTTCCAGCCGTATTGCGCCACCAGCGCGTTCAGCATCGCCTCCAGCGTCACCCCGTGCAGGGGGTTGCGGGTCTGGGCCTGCCTTGGGAGCGGCCCGGCGTCTGGCCCGCCACGCCTTCTTTTCCGCTTTCCTCAAGCGCCATCGGGTCCGGTGTGTCAGCGCTCATGCGAGCGCCGCCTCGAGGGCGTCCACAAACATCGCGGGCACATCGAAGCCGGTCTGGTCGTGGATCTCCTGGAAGCAGGTCGGGCTGGTGACGTTGATCTCGGTCACGCGGTTGCCGATCATGTCCAGCCCCACCAGCAAGAGGCCGCGCGCTGCCAGCGTGGGCGCCAGCGCTTCGGCCACCGCGCGATCGGCGTCATTCAGCGGCTGGGCCACACCCTTGCCGCCGGCGGCCAGGTTGCCGCGCACCTCGTTGCCCTGCGGAATGCGGGCCAGCACAAACGGTGCGACCTTGCCACCAATCAGCAGCAGGCGCTTGTCCCCGGCTGCGATCTCGGGCAGGTAGCGCTGCACCATCACGCTGGTGGCGCCACCCTGGTTCAGGGTCTCGGTGATGGCGCCCAGGTTCATGCCGTCGGGCCCCACGCGGAAGATGCCGGTGCCGCCCATGCCGTCCAGCGGCTTCAGGATGATGTCGTGGTGCTCGGCGTGAAAGTGACGAATCGCTTCTGCAGAGCGGGTCACCAGCGTGGGCGGCGCGTATTGCGCGAACTCCATCAACGCCAGTTTCTCCGGGTGATCGCGCAACGCGCGTGGGCTGTTGAAAACCTTTGCCCCTTCGCGCTCGGCCTGCTCCAGCAGGTGCGTGGCGTAAAAGAACTCGCTGTCGAAAGGCGGGTCTTTGCGCATCAGCACCGCGTCGAAGTCGCACAACGCCTCGCGCCCCTGGTGGTCCACGCGGTACCAGTCGTCCAGCGCGCCAGTCAGCGTGATGCGGCGCACCAGCGCGCTCACCTGGCCGCCGGCCTGCCACTGCAGTTGCTGCGGTTCGCAGGCCGCCAGTGTGTGACCACGGCGCTGCAGCTCGCGCATCATGGCAAACGTGGTGTCCTTGTAGGTCTTGAAGGAAGACAGGGGATCGGCAACAAAAAGAAGGTTCATGGCAGGTCTATTTTGAGAAACGGTACTGTTGCACAAAGAGCGCGATGGCGCCGGCCACCACGCCCCAGAAGGCCGAGCCCACGCCCCACAGTGTCACGCCGCTGAGCGTGACCAGAAAGGTGATGAGCGCGGCCTCGCGGTGTGTGTCTTCCTTGAGCGCGGCGTGCAGCCCGCCGCCAATGCTGCCCAGCAGGGCGATGCCGGCAATCGCCAGCACCAGCTCGCGCGGAAACGCCAGCAGCAGGCCGGTCACGGCTGCGCCAAACAGGCCGATCAGCACATACAGCGCGCCACAAGCCACGGCGGCGGTGTAGCGCTTGTCGCGCTCGGCGTGGGCTTCTTCCCCCATGCAGATGGCCGCGGTGATGGCGCTGAGGTTGAGCGCGAAGCCGCCAAAGGGCGCGAGCAGCAAGGTGGCCACGCCGGTCATGGTGATGATGCGGGAAATGGGCATCGCGTAACCCGCCGCGCGGATCGCGGCCACGCCCGGCAGGTTTTGCGACGCCATGGTCACCACGAACAGCGGCAGCGCCAGGCTGACCATTGCCGCCAGGGTGAATTCAGGCGCCGTGAAAATCGGGCGGGCCAGCTCAAGCACCACCGTGCCCTGCTTGAACTGGCCGGCCAGCATCACATAAATCACGGACACCAGCAGCGTGATCGGCACCGCGTAGCGCGGCAGTGCGCGGCGCGCCAGCAAATAGGCCAGCAGCATCAGTGCCACCAGCGGCAGCGCGGTCTGCGCCGCCTCGAACGCCTGCAACCCGAAGCGCGCCAGCACGCCGGCCAGCAGCGCCGAGGCGATCGCCACCGGAATGCGGTTCATCACCCGCTCAAACCAGCCGGTGGCGCCCACCAGAATGATCAGCAGCGCGCAAGCCATGAACGCGCCCACCGCCTGCGCCATGGAGAAGCCGCCAGCCAGCCCGGCGGTGGCCAGCACCGCTGCACCCGGCGTGCTCCAGGCCACCATCACCGGCTGCTTGAGGATCAGCGAAGGAATCGCCGAACACAGCCCCATGCCCAGGCCCAGCGCCCACATCCACGAGGTGATGAGCTCGGGCGTGGCGCCAAAGGCCAGCGCCGCCTGAAACACGATGGCCACCGAGCTGGTGAAGCCCACCAGCACCGCCACAAAACCCGCTGTGGCGGCAGACAGATTCACATCACGAAAAAAAGACATCGGGCGATTGTGCCGCGCTGGTTTCAAGGCCCGCCGCGCATGACGGTCGCGCAGCGCAAACGCCGGGTTCATGGCTCAGATGTCAGGGCCCATTGCCCCAATCCATCTGCAGCAACTCCGCCTCGGTGCGGTAGAGCTTGAGCAGCGCGTGATCGTCCAGAAAACCCGCTGCCTTGAGCACCTTTTCCACCGGCAGCTTCAGGCCCACCAGGTGCAGCGCAATGCCTTGCGCGTGGAGCTGGCTGAGCAGGGTGCCGAAGGTCTCGACGCCGGTGGCGTCGATCCAGTTGATCGGGTGGGCGATCAGCACCACGCGCCGGGTGTCGGGGTGGCGGGCGATGTGCAGCGTGATGCTGCGCTCCAGGTCGTTGGCGGTGGCGAAGTCGAGTGCGGCGTCCATGCGCAGCGCGTAGGTGTGGGGCCCGAGCACGGGCAGGTTCCACAGGTGGCGGTCGCGCAGGCTGCCGTCCGGGTGCAGACCCACCTCGACAATGCGCGGGTGCAGCCGCATGTAGAGGAAGTGGCTGAGCGCCATCACCACACCGGTGATCACGCCCCAGTAAAGGCGCGGCGCCGAGGCCACGGTGACCGCGAAGGTGACCACCGCAATGCCGGCCTCCACACGCGACACTTTCCACACGCGCAGGAACTCCAGCGGCGCGATCAGGCCCTGCACCGCCGCCACCACGATCGCGGCCAGCACGGCCATCGGCACATGGTGCAGCGCCGGGGTGAACAGCAGCGCCAGCGCAACCACCACCACCGAAAAGATCACCGACCAGCCGGTGCGCGCGCCAGCATAGCGGTTGAGCGCAGAGCGGGAAAACGAGGTGCTGGTGGGAAAAGCGCCGCTGAAGCCGGCCGCGATCTTGCCCAGGCCGTGGCCGATCAGGTCGCGCTCGCGGTTCCAGCGCTGGCCTTGTTCGCGGCTGTCGACCCGCGCGCTGGATGCGGTTTCCAGAAAGCTCACCAGGGTGATCAGCAGCGTGGGCAGCAGCAACTGGCCGAGCACCTCCCAGCCCGGCCAGCCCGGCAAGGCCAGGCCAGGCAGGCCTTGCGGCAGATCGCCAATCACCGCGCCGCCGCGCCCCTCAAAGCCGCTCCAGGCGCTGATGGCCGAGGTCACCACCACCAGCAGCAACACGGTGGGCACGGTCTTGGGCAGGCGCCGGGCGAGCAGCAGCGCCGCGTAGGCGCCCAGGCCAAACGCCAGCGTGGGCAGGTGCAGCGCGGGTTGCGCCAGCAGGCTGGCCCAGCCACTGGCAAAGCCCAGCATGGCCGGCAGTTGCGAGCCGATGATGAGCACCGCTGCGCCCTGGGTGAAGGCCATCAGCACCGGCGCATTGACCAGGCTGAGCAGCCAGCCCGAGCGCAGGTAGCCCAGCGCAATCTGCAGCACGCCCGAGAGCAGCGCCAGCCACATCGCCAGCTCGATCCAGCGCGCGCTGCCGGGCGCGGCCAGACCGGTGAGCGAGGCGCTGACCATCAGACAGGTGAGCGCGGTTGGCCCCACCGAGAGCCGCGGCGAGGCGCTGAACAGCACCGCGATCAGCGCCGGCAGCATGGAGGCGTAGATGCCCGCGATCAGCGGCATGCCGGCCAGGCTGGCGTAGGCAATGCCTTGCGGCACCAGCATCAGCCCCACCGTGACGCCGGCCAGCGCTTCGTTCTTCAGCAACGCGCCGTCGGGCCGCTGCCACAGCAAAAAGGGCAGCCAGGGGCTCAGCCGTTGCGCGAGGTTCTGGCGGTTCATGCGGCGATGCTACGGCATGGCAGGGGGGCCGCCTTCGGCCCACGCTCGAACGCTGGTGCAGTTGTGGCAAGCTCGCCAACTGGTGTTCAGGCCTTGCGCGTTGCGGGGTGGTGGGCATCGTTCCCTGCGCCGCGATGCAAAACAACCAGATCCTCATCCTTGCCATCCTCGCCGTCACGGTGGGCATGTTTCTTTGGGGCCGATGGCGCCACGACATGGTGGCCATCGGCGCCCTGCTGGCCTGCGTGGTCACCGGCCTGCTGCCCGCGAGCGAGGCGTTCCTGGGCTTTGGGCATCCGGCCGTGGTGTCGGTGGCCTGTGTGCTGGTGCTCAGCCGCGGCCTGCAGCTCTCGGGCGCGGTCGATGTGCTGGCGCGCCACGCCTTGCCCAAAGACGCCGGCACCACGCTCAGCCTGCTGGCGCTGGTGGGGCTGGGCGCGCTGCTCTCGGGCTTCATGAACAACGTGGGCGCCATGGCGCTGTTGATGCCGCTGGCGATCCAGCTGGCGCGCCGGCTGGAAATGGCGCCCGGCCAGGTGCTGATGCCGCTGGCCTTCGGCACCATCCTGGGCGGCATGACGACGCTGATCGGCACGCCGCCCAACCTCATCGTCTCGGCGTTTCGGGCCCAGAGCGGAACCGGCAGCTTTGCCATGTTCGACTTCACGCCGGTGGGCCTGGCGGTGGCCGTGGCCGGGGTGGCTTTCGTGGCACTGATCGGCTGGCGGCTGGTGCCGGTGCGCAAGGAAGCGGGGCTGGAGGGTTTCGAGACCGGCGCCTACCTGACCGAAGCGCGGGTCATGGCCGAGAGCAAGTCGCTGGGCAAGACCTTGCGCGAGCTCGATCCGGTGCTCGACGAGGTGGGCGCGCAGGTGGTGGGCATGGCGCGCGACCACATGCGCGTGATCGCGCCGAACCCGGGCCGGCGCCTGCGCGAGGGCGACATTCTGGTGCTGGAGGCCGAGGCAGAGTCGCTCTCCAAGCTGCTCTCCGAACTCGGGCTCAAGCTGGAGGAGGCGGTGCGCCCGCCCGAACCTGCCCAGGACGACAAGGCAAGCGAAGGGAGCGAGCCCGAAGGCGCCACACCGAGGGCGCAGCCGGCGCGAAAAGACGCTGCGGATGCCCAACCCGTGCACGCCAGCCAGCGCACCAACGAGATCAAAGAAGCCACCGACGGCGAGCAAGACAGCGAGAAGGAAAAAGTCAATGAAAAAGACGACGGCGCCTCGCGCGAGATCGTGCTGATGGAGCTCGCGGTGCGCCCCGGCTCGCTGCTGGAGGGCCGATCGGCCACCGACATCCAGCTGCGCAGCCGCTTCGGGCTGAACCTGCTGGCGGTCTCGCGCCATGGCACGCGCGCGCTCAAGCGCCTGCGGATGATGGCGCTCAAGCCCGGCGACCTGCTGCTCATGCAGGGCCCGCCCGACGCCATCAACGAGTTCGCCGCCGACATGGGCTGTGTGCCACTGGCGCCGCGCGCCTTGCAGATGCCCAGCGTGCGCAAGGCCTGGATCGCCAGCGCCATCATGGTCGGCTCGGTCGGGGCGGCGGCGTTCGGGCTGCTGCCCACCGCGATCGCGTTTGCGCTCGGCGTGCTGGCCTCGATGGCGTTTCGCACCGTGCCGCTGCGCGCGGTGTACGACGCCGTCGACTGGCCGGTGATCATGTTGCTGGGCGCGCTGATTCCGGTGGCGGCGGTGATGGAGACCACCGGCACGGCCGATCTGATTGCCCGCGTGCTGCTGGAGGGTGTGGCGCAGGGCAGCCCGGTGGGCGCGCTGGTGCTGGTGTTGCTGGTCACCATGTTTCTGTCTGACCTGATCAACAACGCCGCCACCGCCGCCGTGATGTGCCCGATCGCCATCGGCACCGCGACCGCCCTCGGGGTGAACGCCGACGCGTTCCTGATGGCGGTGGCCATTGGTGCGTCCTGCGCTTTCCTCACGCCGATTGGCCACCAGAACAACACGCTGATCCTCGGCCCTGGCGGGTTCCGCTTTGGCGACTACTGGCGCCTGGGGCTGGTGGTCGAGGTGATCGTGGTGGCCATCAGCGTGCCACTGCTGTTGTGGGTGTGGCCGCTGTGAACAACACCAACCCCACCCCAGGCAGCAGCGCCGTGACCGACAGCGAGCGCATCATCGAAGCGCTCGATCTGGGCCGCAACAAGCGCGTGCGCAAACTGCTCGCCGGCCTGCACCCGGCCAAGCTGGCGGCGCTGATCGAGCGGCTCGACGACGACCGCCGCGACGCCCTGTGGCAGCAGGTCGACGCCGCGCTGGCCGAGCGCATCCTGCCGCACCTGCGGGCACAGCCGCGCCAGCAGCTGCGCGCGATCGACGGCGAAGACCCGCCCGAGCCAGGCGATGCCGATGCCGCCAACGCCACCGAGGAGCACCCGCAAGGCCACCTGCAGGCGGTGCGCGAGGCACTGGCCGAAGGCCGTCTGAAGCGGGTGGGCAAGCTGCTGCATCGCACCCACCCGGCCAAGGTGGCCGGACTGCTGGAAGCGCTGCCGCGCGACGAGCGGCGCGCGGTCTGGAGCATGGTGGAGACCGACCGCGCCGGTCGCGTGCTCACCTACCTGCACGAAGAGATTTGCGCCGCGCTGGCTGCCGACCTGGAGCCCGGCGAACTCGCCGCCTCGGTGCAACACCTGCCGCTGGACGATCTGGTCGACCTGATCCAGCACCTGCCCAGCGCCCTCGGCGCACAGCTGCTGGGCTCCACCACCGGCCAGCGCCGCCAACAGCTCGACGCGCTGCTGTCTTACGACGAGGACAGCGCTGGCGGCCTGATGAACGCCGACACCATCGAGGTGCGCGCCGATGTGCGCGTGGGCACGGTGCTGCGTTACCTGCGCCTGCTCGAAGCGTTGCCGCCGCAGACCGACATGATCATGGTGGTGGACCGCGAGGGCCGGTATGAGGGCGGTCTGGATCTGATCGCGCTGTTCACCGCCAACACCGAAACGCGCGTGGCCGACCTGATGCACACCGATGTGAAGGCCATTCCGGTCGACCTGCCTGCGGCCGAGGTCGGTCGCCTGTTTGGCGAGTTCGACCTGCTGTCGGCCCCGGTGATCGACGCCGAGGGCCGACTGGTGGGGCGCATCACGGGCGATGACGTGGTTGACCTGATCCGCGAAGACGCCGACCGCACCGTCATGCAGATGGCCGGCCTGAACCAGGAGGCCGACATGTTCGGCCCCATCGTCGCCGGCTCGCGCAGCCGTGCGCTGTGGCTGGGCATCAATCTGCTCACGGCGCTGCTGGCCGCCGGGGTGATCAGCCGCTTTGAGGCCACGCTGGAGCAGCTGGTGGCGCTGGCCGTGCTCATGCCCATCGTGGCCAGCATGGGCGGCATCGCCGGCAGCCAGACGCTCACGCTGGTGATCCGCGGTCTGGCGCTGGGCCAGGTGCAGACCGGCAACCTGCGCCTGCTGTTCAACCGCGAGATGGGCATCTCGGCCATCAACGGCGTGCTCTGGGCGGTGGTGATCGGAGCACTGGTCTATCTGTGGTTCGGCAATGCCATGCTGGGCGGCATCATCGGCGCGGCGATTCTGATCAACCTGCTCTGCGCCGCACTGGCTGGGCTGGGCATTCCGCTGCTGCTGCACCGAATGGGGATCGACCCGGTGCTGGCGGGCGGCGTGATCCTGACCACGGTGACCGACGTGGTGGGCTTCTTCGCCTTCCTCGGCCTGGCCTCGCTGTGGCTGCTGTGAGCGGGGTGAGCCCGCTGCGTTGCGTCAGCGTTGCGGCATGTCCTTGGCGCCATAACCGAGGCTGACCGTTGCATCCTCGGGGATGGGCGGCAGGGTGGCGTTCCAGGCCAGCCACTGGTTGCGCATCTGGTTCAGGCGATCGGGCTCGCGCGCTGCGAGGTTGGCACGCTCGCGCTCGTCCGCCGGGATGTTGAACAGGTACTCGTGGCCGTCGACCATCAGGTATTTCCAGTCGCCGTCGCGCAGCGCGCGCTGGCCGCGGTGCTTCATGCGCCAGTGCAGCGGGCGGTCGACCCGGTGGGCTGGGTCGCGCAGCAGCGCGCTGAGCGACACGCCATCGAGCGGGTGGTCCGGGTGCGGCTGCGCCGCCGCCTTCGGCCAGCAGGGTGGTCGACCAGTCCATGGTCATGCAGTGCTGGGCGCTGACGCCACCAGCGGGGATGACCGCGGGCCAGTGCGCGATCCAGGGCACGCGGATGCCGCCTTCGGTCAGGTCCATCTTGCCGCCCACCAGCGGCCAGTTGTCGGAGAAGCGCTCGCCGCCGTTGTCGCTGGTGAAGACGATCAGCGTGTTCTCCAGCAGGCCTTCGCTGCGCAGCGCGTCCACGATCCAGCCGATGCCCTCGTCCATGTGGTGAATCATCTGGCGGTAGCTGTGCAGGTTGCCGCCATCGAGGTGGAACAGGTTCTTCGCCACCTCGGGCGCGATGTGCGCGTCGTCGCGCGTCTCCCACGGCCAGTGCGGCGCGGTGTAGTGCAGGCTGAGGAAAAACGGCTGACCCGCTCGCGCGTCGGCGGCGCGCTGGCGCACATGTTCCACCGAGCGTTTCGAGAACACGTCGGTCAGGTAGCCCACTTCCTTGTGCGTGTCCTCATCCAGAAACAGGTCGTGTTCGCCGGTGGTGGTGCAGTGGGTGAAGTAGTCCACGCCGCCGGCCATGATGCCGAAGAACGTCGTCGTAGCCCGAGCGCTGCGGGCCGAAGTGCGGCGGGTAGCCCAGGTGCCACTTGCCGATCAGCGCGGTGTGGTAGCCCGCGTCTTTCAGCAGGGACGGCAGGGTCGGCATCTCGGGCGGCAGGCCCAGCGTGGCGCTGCCCTTGCTGCGGCTGTTGATGGGCTCTTCCAGCGCGCCGCGCAAGCGGTACTGGTAGCGCATGGTCATGAGCGCAAACCGGGTCGGCGAACACACGGGCGAGTTGGCATAACCCTCGGTCAGCCGCAGCCCGCCGGCGGCCAGCGCGTCGATGTTCGGTGACACCGGCCCCTCGGGCCGCGGCCGCGCGCCGTAGCAGCCCAGGTCGGCAAAGCCCAGGTCGTCGGAGACGATGAAGATGATGTTGGGGCGGGTCATGTCAGCGGTCAGATCGGGTGTCTCAGAACGATCGGTGGGCCACCGGTCTCATTGCGCCTTCATGCCGATGTTTCGCACGATCTCGCCGTAGCGGGTCGACATGGTGGCCAGCCGGCGCGCCGCGGCCTCGCCGGTGATGCCTTCGTAGAACATGTCCAGGTTCTTGAGCCGCTCCTTGGCCTCCGGTTGTTGCAAGGCGGAGGTGATGTTTTTCTGCAGGATGTCCATCACCGCATCCGGCGTGGCGGCGGGGGCCATCACCACGTACAGCACCTCGGTCTCCAGGCTCTTGAGTCCCAGTTCGGCCACGGTGGGCAGCTGAGGGGCGAGCTGGGAGCGCTTGGAACTGGTGACCGCCAGGGCGGTGATTTTGCCGGCCTGGACATGGGGCAGCATGCCCGGCGTGGCCAGGATGCCGCCATCGACTTCGCCCGCCAGCACGGCGGTCACGGCCGGGGTGTTGCCGCGGTAGGGAATGTGCGTGGTCTTGATCGGTGTGCTGTTGCTCAGCATGGCCACAGCCAGATGGCCCGGGCTGCCGTTGCCGCCCGAACTGAAGTTCAGCGATCGCTTGCGGCCCTCGCTCAGCAGATCGCCAAAGCGCTTGATGCCACTGGCCTGACTCATGCCCAGCAGCAGGCCCGACGAGGCCATGATCATCACGGGCTTGAGATCGCCCGGCTTGAACGCCATGTTGTCGTAGATGTGCGGATTCACGGTGAAGGCCGTGTCGATGCCGACCATCAGCGAGTAGCCATCGGCCGGGCTGCGCGCCACGTCGGTCGCGCCCACGTTGCCGCCAGCCCCGGCCTTGTTTTCCACCACGAAGGGCTGATTCAGCGTGCGTTGAAGGTACTCGCCGATGGTTCTGGCCAGCAGGTCGGCGGGCCCGCCGGCAGGGAAGTTGACGACCAGGCGGACCGGCTTGCTCGGGTAGGGGCTTTGCGCGGTGGCGGGCAGGGCAAGACCCAGGCCCAGGCTGAGGGTGGCGATGGCGCCCAGCAGGGGGCGACGGAGCAGGCGTGTGTTCATGCGTTTTCTCCTAAAAATGAACGGAACTCAAGGCTGGAAGCCGGACTTCTGCACCACCGGTGCCCACTGGGCGCGGTAGGCGGTGAGCATGGCGCGGGTCTGGGCGGCGGTGCTGGACACCGGGTCGAGCTTGGCTTCGGTGAAGCGGCGCTGCGTGTCGGGGTCTTTCATCACCTCGGCGATGGCGGCCGACAGCTGGGCCACGCGCGCGGCGGGCATGGCGGCCGGTGCAAAAAAGGCGTTCCAGCCATCGGCGGCCAGTTTCAGGCCGGCTTCGTTGAAGGTGGGCGTGTTGGGGGCAAACGGCGAGCGCTGCTTGCCCGATGACGCCAGGATGCGCAGCTTGCCGCCGTCTTGTTGCGGCAGCAGCGTGTCCAGCGTGTCGAAGGCGACGGGGATCTGGCCGCCCAGCAAATCGTTCAGCAGCGGGCCCGAGCCCCGGTAGCCCACCACCTGGCCTTTCACATTGGCCTGCTCGGACACCATGAGCGCAAAAAAGTGCGGCAGGCTGCCGGTGGCGGGCACGCCAAAATTGGCTTTCTCCGGATTGGCACGCAGCCAGGCCAGCAGGTGGTTGAGCTCGCGCACCGGCACCGCGCTGCTGACGGCCACCGCGAACTCGTACTGGCTCACGTGCGACACCGGCTGGTAGTCTTTTTCCGGGTCGTAGCCGGCGTCCTTGTAGATCAGGGGCGCGACCACCATGATGGCCGGGTTGGCCAGCATCAGCACGTTCTGGTCGGCCGGTGTGCTGCGCAACTGCTGCGCCGCCAGCCGGCCGCCCGCGCCGGCCTTGTTCTCCACGATCACCGGCACGCCCAGCTTGGGCGCGAGTTTCTCTGCCACCAGGCGGGCCACGCGATCGGACGAGCCGCCCGGCGCATACGGCACCACCAGGCGCAGGGTGCCGCCCTCCAGCGCCTGGGCGGCGGCAGGCAGGCTGGCGATGGCGCTGAGGGCGCCCAGGGCAGCGGCGAGCAGGGTGCGGCGAATGATCATGTTGGGTCTCCGGGTTGGGGCATGTCCTAGGTCTGCGCCCCATGCTAGGGAAAGACAATCAATTGCAGAAATCAATCAAGGCAGGTGTTTTCCCTGAGGGGTGCCTGCCCACTGGCCGCCCATGAGCTCACGCAACCGACTCACCGATCCGCGGGAGCAGGCCGACCTGCTGCTCTACCGGCTTTACCGCGTCCACACCACCGCGGCCCGGCTGGTGGTGCCTTTGTGTGAACGCGAGTTTGGCCTCACCCGGCGCGAATGGCGGGTGCTGTCGTTCCTGTCGCAGCACGAGGGCGCGCTCTCCAGCGAGCTGGCCGCCCACGCCATGCTGGACCGCGCGCGCACCTCGCGCACGCTCACCCGCCTGGATGAAAAAGGCCTGATCCGCCGCCAGCCCCGGCCGTCGGACCGGCGCGAGGTGCATGTGTCCCTGACCGAGGAGGGCCGGCGCATCGCCGCCGCGCTGTTTCTCCAGGTGGCCGAGATCAACCACGCGCTCATGGCGGGGTTGAGCGTCGAGGAACGCCAGCAGCTCGACGGCTTGCTCGACCGCCTTCAGGCGCGGGCCAACGCTTTGACCACCAGCGCCTGAGGCCTCAGACCTTGCTGGTTCCCCGGACCATCGCCACCACCATCGCAATGACGGTGAGCGGCAGGGCGAAGCTGGTCATGAGAAACGCGAACGCGCCCAGCGCCGGGTGTTGCTGGGCCAGCAACACCAGGTAGCCCACATACGCCACGTAATAGAACAGGAACACGCCGCCTTCCCAGCGCGCGATCTCGCGCCCGGTCATGAACACCGGCAGACAGGCCAGCGCCACCGCCAGCATGACCCAGATGTCGAACTGCATCACCGAGGCTGGAATCACCAGACCGGCGCTGCCTGCCGCCATGCCCGAGAGGCCGATGCAGCCCAGCAGGTTGAAGGTGCTGCTGCCCACCACGTTGCCCACCGCAATGTCGCGCTCGCCCTTGATGGCGGCCATGACCGAGGTGGCGACCTCGGGCATGGAGGTGCCTGCCGCCACGATGGTGAGCGCAATCACCACGTCGCTCACGCCCAGCGCCTTGGCAAACACCACCGCCGCCGTCACCAACCAGTGCGAGCCCAGCACCAGAAACGCCAGCCCGATGACGATCAGCCCCAGCTGCACCGGCAGCCGCTCGTCCCAGCCGCCCTTCTCTGCCGGCTTGAATTCCGCCGCGTATTCGTCGTTGGCCGACTGCGTTTCGCTGCGCGACTGCACGATGAGAAACACGGTGTAAGCCAGCAACAACGCGAACAGCATGGCGCCATCGACCACGCCCACCTGCCCATCCAGGGCAAAAATCAGCAGCAACAGGGACGCGCCCAGCATGATGGGCACCTCTTGGCGGATCAGCTGGATGTTGACCACCAGCGGCGTGATGAGCGCCGAGATGCCCAGGATGAACAGCACGTTGAAGATGTTGCTGCCCACCACGTTGCCAATCGCAATGTCGTTCTTGCCACCCAGGACCGCGCCCACCGACACCGCCATTTCCGGCGCGCTGGTGCCAAAGGCAACGATGGTCAGGCCCACCACCAGCGGCGAAATGCCGAACGACAGCGCCAGCTTGGAGGCGCCGCGCACCAGCAGTTCGGCACCAGCCACCAGGCCCACCAGGCCAGCAAGAAACATCAGAAGGGTCATTCGGAACTCAAAAAAAATGGCGCTCGCCTGCACCGGGGCTGGCTGCGCAGAGGTGACCGGGCGGCCGGAATCGTAAACCAGAACCGGCGACCACCCCTTGGGCGAAGCGCCCAAGAACGAAAGCCCTAGATTTCGACCTTGGACCCCAGCTCGATCACCGCATTGCTCGGCAGGTTGAGGAACTCGGCGGCCGCGCCAGCGTTGTGGTGCATCTGCGCAAACAGCTTTTCACGCCAGGGCGCCATGCCGCCACCGGTGGTGGGCACCACCACGTCGCGCGAAAGAAAGTAGCTGGTGGTCATGGGCTCCAGATCGCAGCCGCGCCCGCGCATGGCGGACAGCGCCTGTGGCACATCGGGGTCGTTTTTGAAGCCGTAGTGAATCACCACCTGCCAGCAGTTGTGGCCCAGGCGCTCGGCCACCAGGCGCTTGTCCAGCCCGATCCAGGGCACCTCGTGGCTGCGCACGGTGACAAACAGGTTGCGCTCGTGCAGCACCTTGTTGTGTTTGAGGTTGTGCAGCAGCGCGTTGGGCACGGTGCCGGTCTCGGCGGTGAGAAACACCGCCGTGCCCTCCACCCGCAGCGGCGGTGCGACAAAGACCGCGTCCAGAAAGCTGGGCAGGTCCATCGCCTCGGCCTGCTGCTTGGCAGACACCAGCGCACGGCCCTGCTTCCAGGTCATCATGAGCGTGAACACCAGGCCACCGATCATGAGCGGGAACCAGCCGCCGTCGAACAGCTTGAGCAGGTTGGAGCTGAAAAACGCGAAGTCGACCACGAAGAAGAACCCGGTGGGCAACAGGCAGATCCACAGCGGATATTTCCAGCCGTAGCGCAGCACGAAGAAGGTGAGCACGGTGGTGATCAGCATGTCCAGCGTGACCGCGATGCCGTAGGCCGCGGCCAGGTTGCTCGACGAACGAAACATCACCACCGCCAGCACGATGGCGGCAAACAGACCCCAGTTCACGAACGGCAGGTAGATCTGACCGGTGTCGCGCACGCTGGTGTGGCGCACATTGAGGCGCGGCAGATAGCCCAGCTGCATCGCCTGCTTGGTGACGCTGAAGGCGCCGGTGATGAGGGCCTGCGAAGCGATCACGGTGGCCATGGTGGCCAGGCCCACCAGCGGCAGCAAGGCCCACTCGGGCGCCATCCTGAAGAACGGGTTTTCCACCGCGGTGGGGTCTGCCAGCAGCAGCGCGCCCTGGCCGAAATAGTTGAGCGTGAGACACGGCATGACGACGAGAAACCAGGCCAGGCGGATCGGCTTCTGGCCGAAATGGCCGAGGTCGGCATACAGGGCTTCGGCACCGGTCACGCAAAGCACCACCGCGCCAAGAATGATGAAGGTGGTGCCCGGCTGGGTCCAGATGAAGCGCAGCGCGTGATGCGGGCTGAGCGCCTCCAGAATTTCGGGGTGGCCCACGATGTGCGACACGCCAAGTGCGGCGATCGAGACAAACCACACCAGCGTGAGCGGGCCAAAAACCGGCCGATGCCGCCGGTGCCACGCTTTTGCACGGCGAACAGCATGAACAGCACGACCAGCGTGATCGGCACCACATAGCGCCGGAAGGCGGGCGACACCACCTCCAGACCCTCCACCGCCGAAAGCACCGAGATCGCGGGCGTGATCACGCCGTCGCCATAAAACAGCGAGGTGCCAAAGATGCCGATCACCAGCAACACGCTGCGCAAACGCGGCTTGTCTTTCACCGCCTGCGAGGCCAGCGCGAGCATGGCGATCAGGCCGCCCTCGCCCGCGTTGTCGGCCCGCAGCACCAGCGCCACGTATTTCAGCGAGACGATGACGGTGAGCGTCCAGAACACGATGGACAGCACACCGTAGACATTGGCGTGGGTAAAGGGAACGTGGCCAGACCCGAAGATCTCCTTGATGGCGTACAGCACGCTGGTGCCGATATCGCCATAAACCACGCCAATGGCGCCCAGGGTGAGCGCTTTGAGAGACGACTTGGAAGCTGCCACAACACCACCCCGGCCTGGCGGCCGAGTCAGATCCGAAGTCGGAAGACCGAATTCTGCGCCCGCCCTGCGCGGCGCCGCGGCGCACGGCTTCTCGAGAAGCCGGTCACCCATGTGGCGGCGCAGCCGCAGGCGGGCGCGGGGGGTCAGTCGTAAACCTCGGCGTCCGGATCTGTCGCTTCGAGCTCGTAGCTCGCGGCCAGCATGGCCAGGCGGCCGATCACGCCGTACATGTAGAAGCGGTTGGGCAGGCTGGCGCCGGGTTTGGCGCCCGGCTGCGGCAGCTGCGCGCTTTTCTCGAACGCCAGCGGCACGAAGCGCGCGCCCGGCGCATTGAGGTTTTCGTCGACGCCGCGCTCCGCGTGCACGCGGTAGAAGCCGCCGACCACGTAGCGGTCCATCATGTAGACCACCGGCTCGGCCACCGCCGCGTTGATGCGCTCGTTGGTCATCACGCCTTCCTGGATGATGACCTCGCCCGCGCCCAGCGCGCTTTGCTGGCGGGCCATGTTCTGGCGTTGCTCGACCGACAGCGCATCGATCTCCTTGGCGTCGCGCACGGTCATGATGCCCATGCCGCCGGTGCCGTTGTCGGCCTTGATCACCACGAACGGCTTCTCGTTGATGCCGTATTCCTTGTATTTGCGGCGAATCTTGGCCAGCAGGGCGTCGGTGTTGGTGCGCAGGCAGTCCAGCCCGGCGTCGGCGGTGAAATCGACCTCGCCGCACTGCGCAAACAGCGGGTTGATCAACCAGTGGTCCATGCCCAGCAGCTTGCCGAAACGCTTGGCCACCTCTTCATAGGCCTTGAAATGCTGGCTCTTGCGCCGCGTGCCCCAGCCCGCGTGCAGCGGGGGCAGCAGGTACTGCTCGTGCAGGTCTTCCAGAATGCCGGGCACACCCGCGCTCAAGTCGTTGTTCAGCAGGATGGTGCAGGGATCGAAGTTCTTCAGCCCCAGGCGGCGCTTGCTGCGCACCAGCGGCTCCAGCGTGACCGATTCGCCGCCCGGCAGCTCGATGGTCTTGGGCGCGGTGATGTCGTTGGACAAGGCGCCCAGGCGCACATTGAGCCCGGCCTGAAAAAAGATGCGCTGCAGCTGCGCGAGGTTGCTCAGGTAGAAGATGTCGGTGCTGCTCTCGGGCACCAGCAGCAGGTTTTTCGCCTCGGGGCAGATTTTCTCGATCGCTGCCATCGCCGCCTGCACCGCCAGCGGCATCATTTCGGGCGTGAGGTGGTTCCAGCCACCGGGGAACAGGTTGGTGTCCACCGGTGCCAGCTTGAAGCCGGCGTTGCGCACGTCGACCGAGGTGTAGAACGGCGGCGTGTGCTCCATCCACTCCAGCCGGAACCAGCGCTCGATCACCGGGGTGGATTCGAGGATGCGCTGCTCCAGCTCGTTGATGGGGCCACTCAGGGCGGTGACAAGATGCGGAACCATGCGGGCCTTTGGTGAAAAAAGTAAATCGACTGAGCGCGTGGCGGGGATCGGTGGCGTCGCTGAATGCAGTCAGGTGGGGGCACTCGCCCCGCTTGCAAGGCGGGCGCGGTCGGCGCTCAACCGCGCACCTCGCCCTCGCCCAGCACCACGTATTTGAGCGAGGTGAGCCCCTCGACGCCGACCGGGCCACGGGCGTGAAACTTGTCGGTGGAAATGCCGATCTCAGCGCCCAGACCAAACTCGAACCCATCGGCGAAGCGGGTGCTCGCATTCACCATGACGCTGGCCGAGTCGACCTCGCGCAAAAAGCGCTGGGCGTGCAGGTGGTCGGTGGTGAGGATGGCGTCGGTGTGGTGGCTGCTGTAGTGGTTGATGTGGTCAATGGCCTCTTCGACACCGCCCACGACGCGGATGCTGATCACCGGCGCCAGGTATTCCTCGAACCAGTCGGCCTCGGTCGCGTCTGTCAGATGCGCCTGAGCAACCGGCGCCAGCAAGGCCTTGGACTCGGCGCAGCAGCGCATTTCAACACCCTTGGCGGCATAAACCGCCCCGATCAGGGGAAGGAATTCGGCTGCCACACCGCGCGCCACCAGCAGGCTTTCGGTGGCGTTGCAGGGGCTGTACTTTTGCGTTTTGGCGTTGTCGGCCACGGTGACTGCCATCGCGATGTCGCACGGGTCGTCCACGTAGGTGTGGCAGTTGCCGTCCAGGTGCTTGATCACCGGCACCTTGGCCTCGGCACTGATGCGCTCGATCAGGCCCTTGCCGCCGCGCGGAATGATCACATCCACATACTGTGGCATGGTGATGAGCTGACCCACCGCGGCGCGGTCGGTGGTCGGCACCAGCTGCACCGCATCGGCTGGCAAACCTGCCGAGGTGAGCGCCTGCTGCACCAGCGCGGCCAGCGCGCGGTTGGAGTCGATGGCCTCCGAGCCACCGCGCAGGATGGCCGCGTTGCCGCTCTTGATCGCCAGCGACGCGGCCTCGATCGTCACGTTCGGCCGGCTCTCGTAAACCATGCCGAACACGCCAATGGGCACCCGCATCTGGCCCACACGAATGCCACTGGGCATCTGCTTGAGGCCGGAGACCTCGCCAATCACGTCGGCCATGGCCGCGAGCTGCTCGCAGCCCTGGGCGCAGGTCTCGATCACCGGCGGCGTGAGTTTGAGCCGATCGACCATGGGCTCGGCCAGGCCGGCAGCCCGGGCGCGCGTCAGATCCTTGGCGTTTTCCACCTGCAGGCCATCGACATTGGCGCGCAGCAGCGCCGCCAGTGAAGTGAGCGCATGGCGCTTGGTGGCAGCACTCGCCTTGGCCATGCCCGCAGAAGCGGCCTTGGCCTGGCTGCCCAGGCTGTTCATGAGTTCGGTGGTGTTGCTCGCGTTCATCACCGGATTTTCTCACCCCGTGGCAGCAGGCCAGGTGGGCGGGCGACGAAACGGCACAATGTTCTCCAGATGCCACCCGAGTTCTCAGACAAGGAGCCCCCGATGAAGAACGCCATGGACCTGGTGAGCGCTGCCAAAGCGCGTGTCGCCGAAATCCCGGTCAGCGAAGCCGAAGCCGCGATCCGCGAGGCCGATGTACTGATCGATGTGCGCGAAGAAAGCGAGTTCGCCAGCGGCCACCTGCCGGGCGCCATCCACGCCTCGCGCGGCATGCTCGAATTCAAGCTCAGCGGCACACCAGCACTCGCTTCGCGCGACCTCAAGGTGGTGCTGTATTGCAAGACCAGCGGACGCGCGGCGCTGGCGGCCGCAGCCATGCGAGACATGGGCTACCTGCATGTGCAATCGATCGCCGGCGGGTACGACGGCTGGCTGGCCGCCGGTAAACCCGTGGTCAAGCCCGAGCTGCCCAGCTTCGGCTGACCTGAGAGCCTGTCGGACTTGGGGAGCGCCTGCTGCCAATCGGCCCCAGCGAGGCCGACAGGCTTCCAGGCCTCAACGAACAGCACAGGCCTGCGCCACCTTCATCGCCAGCTGCTGCAAGGCCTGCCACGGGTCGGCTGGCCAGCCGGGGGACTTCAGGCCTTTGACGATGCCGTCCACCGTGTGGGCGTCGTCCAGCCAGCGCGTCAGCGTGACGGCACTGAGCAGCGGCAAGGCGCGCTCCATCAGCTTTTCTTTCACGCCCCAGACCCGGTTTTCTCGCAACGCCATGGGCAGCGGGCGCCCGGCGTCCAGCGCGGTGCGCACGCGGTACAGCGTGCGGATGTCCTCGGCCAGCGCCCAGTGCACCAGAACCGCCGCCTCGCCCTCGGCCTGCAGGCCGTCGAGCATGCGCTGCACGCGCGTCACCTGCCCGCCCAGCACCGCCTCGGCCAGTTTGAACGCGGTGTAGCGCGCCACGTTGAGCACCGCGCCCTCCACCTGCTCGAAGCTCAGCTCGCCAGCCGGATGCAGCAGGCCCAGTTTCTGAATCTCCTGGTGGGCCGCCAGCAGATTGCCCTCGACCCGATCGGCAAAAAACTGCAGGGTGCGCTGACCCGCTTCGCCAGCGGCCACGCGCTGGCCCTGCAGCTGCAGGCGCTGGGCGATCCACTGCGGCAGCGCGCCACGCTCCACGGGATCGACCTTGATGGTCACGCCGTAGCTCTCCAGCGCGCCAAACCAGGCGCCCTTTTGGGTGGCGGCGTCCAGCCGCGGCAGCAGCACCAGGGTGAGCGTGGTGTCGTTGTCTGTCGCGGCCTGCGCGATCTGCTGCAGCGCGGCGGAGCCGTCTTTGCCCGGTTTGCCAGAAGGCACGCGCACCTCGATCAGCTGTTTGTCGGCAAACAGGCTGAGCGAGCCGCCGCTGGCCAGCACCGCGCTCCAGTCGAAATGCGCGCCGGCGGCGGTGTGCACGGTGCGCTCGGTGTGGCCCTGCTCGCGCGCCACCTGGCGGATCGCGTCGCCCAGCTCCTGCACCAGCAGCGGCTCGTCGCCGTGGATGGTGTACAGGCTCTTGAGCCCGCGCTGCAGGTGGGCCTGGAGCTGGCTGGCGACGACCTGCACTAGAGCTTCACCGCCGCCAGCCGGCGCATGACCTGTTGCACGATGTCGCCCTGCATGTCGCGAAACAGCAGCGCTTCTTCGGCGTCTTTCGCCAGCACCGCGGTTTCGGTGAAGCTGATGTCGCGCTCCAGCAGCAGCTCGGTGTCGTCGAGCAGCTGGCGGCCGTTCTGGGTGCGCAGGCGAAAACGGAACCGGGTGCGCAGCTGCAGCTCGCGCACCTGGCCCACCGCGGTCTGGCCCACCACCACACGTTCGCGCTGATCCACCAGCACGGTGAGCACCACCTGCCCGGTGTCGCCCTCGGGGCTGGTGGGTGTGGCCGAGGTGAACACCGGGACACCGGAGACCTCCAGCGCACGCCGCAGGTCCACCGCCACCGGCGTGCCTTCGCTGCCCGCGATGCGCAAGGAGGCGAACGCAAAATTCATGGCGCCGCGCAGCTTGAAACCGCAGGCGCCCAGGCTGCTCAAGAGGCCAGCAGCCAGCGCGAGGCGGGCAGCGCCATTCAACAGCGTGCGGCGCTGAATCGCGGTCACAGAGGAATGTGGCATCGCGCTCAAAGCACCAGGTTGACCAGCCGCCCCGGCACCACCACCACTTTCTTGGGCGGGGCACCGTTGGCCTGTTTCACGAACGCTTCGCTGGCCAGCGCAGCGGCCTCGATCGCGGCCTTGTCGGCACCGGCGGGCACGGTGATGCTGCCGCGCAGCTTGCCGTTGATCTGGAGCACCAGCTCGATTTCGTCTTGCTGCAGC
Source organism: uncultured beta proteobacterium (assembly GCA_963831255.1). GTDB lineage: Bacteria > Pseudomonadota > Gammaproteobacteria > Burkholderiales > Burkholderiaceae_C > Hydrogenophaga. The sequence goes on from CAWHPI010000002.1 coordinate 97,949, forward strand.
GCAGTCTCGTCAACCACGGGCCACGGTGCGTCGAGCAGCTCGCTCACGGCGGGGGCAAAGCCCAGATCGACCCACAGCGCGTGGGCAATGTGCGGACAGGCCGGGTACAGCATGCGGATCAGCAAGGACATGCCTTCGCAGCGCAGCGCAGCGTCGCCGTGGCTGCCATCGAAGTTGAAGTCTTCCAGGGCGTTGAGCAGCTTCATGCAACCGGAAACCACCGTGTTGTATTGCATGCGATCGTAGTCGTAGCTCACCTGCTTGAGCACCAGGTGAAGCTCGCGGCGCAGCTTTTTGGCGTCAGCACGCAGCGGCGCGTCGCTCAGGTTGGCGCCTGTGGCGGCGCGCAGGGCATCGGCGTTTTTGTGAGCAAAACCCCAGACGCGTTTGAGAAAGCGGTAGCTGCCCTCCACCGCCGCATCGTTCCATTCCAGCGTGGCCTCGGGCGGCGCGGTGAACATGGTGTACAGGCGCGCGGTGTCGGCGCCGTACTTCTCGATCAGGTCTTGCGGATCAACGCCGTTGTTCTTGGACTTGGACATGGTGCCCACGCCCTCGTAGTCGATGGCCGTGCCCGCTGGCAGCGCACCAACCGACCTTGTTCAGCTTCGCGCCGACGATCTTGCCGCCCTCGTCGAGCACGTGGTCCACATCGGCTGGCCAGAAATAGTCCTTGCCGCCCTTGTCGGTGCGGCGCGAGTAGATGTGGTTGAGCACCATGCCCTGGGTGAGCAGCTTGGTGAAAGGCTCGTCGATCTTCACCAGCCCCAGGTCGCGCATCACCTTGGTCCAGAAGCGCGCGTACAGCAGGTGCAGGATGGCGTGTTCGATGCCGCCGATGTACTGGTCCATGCCGCTGCCGCCGGCGGCCTGGGTCTGGTCCCGCATCCAGTAGTCGGCGCCCTCGGCCACCATGTGCTCGCTGTTGGCTGGATCGCAATAGCGCATGAAATACCAGGACGAGTCCACAAAGGTGTCCATGGTGTCGGTCTCGCGCCGCGCGGCTTTGCCGCAGACCGGGCAGGTAACACCGGCGTGAAACCCTGGGTGCTTGTTCAGCGGGTTGCCCGAGCCGTCGGGAATGCAGTCTTGCGGCAGCACCACCGGCAGGTCTTTTTCAGGCACCGGCACGGCGCCGTGTTCATCGCAATGGATGATGGGGATGGGCGTGCCCCAGTAGCGCTGGCGGCTCACGCCCCAGTCGCGCAGGCGGAAGGTGGTCTTCTTCTCGCCCAGGCCTTTGGCGGCCAGCAACTCGGCGACTTTGTCGACCGCGGCCTTCAGACCCAGCCCGTCCAGCGCACCGGAGTTCACACACGCGCCGCGCTGCTTGTCCGCGTACCACTCAGCCCAGACCGTGTCGCTGAAGGTCTCGCCCTCCACCGCCACCACCTGCTGAATGCCCAGGCCGTATTTCAGCGCAAACGCAAAGTCGCGCTCATCGTGGGCCGGCACACCCATCACCGCGCCGTCGCCGTAGCCCATGAGCACGTAGTTGCCGACCCAGACATCGACCGCATCGCCGGTCAGCGGGTGCTCCACCTGCAGGCCGGTGGCCATGCCCTTTTTCTCCTGTGTGGCGAGCTCGGCCTCGGTCGTGCCACCACTCTGGCATTCAAGAATGAAGGCAGCCAGGGCGGGGTTGCTGGACGCGGCATGTTGCGCCAGCGGATGCTCGGGCGCCACGGCGCAGAAGGTCACGCCCATGATGGTGTCGGCACGTGTGGTGAACACATACATCTTGCCGTCACCGATCAGCGCGCCCGACGCGTCCTTGATCGCGTGCGGGAAAGCAAAGCGCACGCCTTCGCTCTTGCCGATCCAGTTTTCCTGCATCAGCCGCACCTTGTCGGGCCAGCCGTTGAGCGTGGCCTTGGGGTTGCCGAGCTGTACGTGTTCCAGCAGCTCCTCTGCGTAGGCGGTGATGTTGAGGTAGTAGCCCGGTATCTCACGCTTTTCCACCGGCGCGCCGGTGCGCCAGCCCTTGCCGTCAATGACCTGCTCGTTGGCCAGCACGGTCATGTCCACCGGGTCCCAGTTCACCACCTGGGTCTTGCGGTAAGCAATGCCTTTTTCCAGCATCTTCAAAAACAGCCACTGGTTCCACTTGTAGTAGCTGGGGTCGCAGGTGGCCACTTCGCGCGACCAGTCGATGGCAAGCCCCATGGCCTGCATCTGCTGCTTCATGTAGGCAATGTTCTCGTGGGTCCACTTCGCCGGCGGCACGCCGTTTTTCAACGCGGCGTTTTCCGCTGGCAGACCAAACGCATCCCAGCCCATGGGCATCAACACGTTGTAGCCCTTCATGCGCAGGTGGCGCGTGAGCATGTCGTTGATGGTGTAGTTGCGCACATGGCCCATGTGCAGTTTGCCGCTGGGGTAAGGCAGCATGGAGCAGGCGTAGTACTTCGGCTTGCTCGCGTCTTCCGTCACGCGGTAGGCGTCGGTGGCGTTCCAGTGGGCGTGCGCGGCGCGCTCGACTTCCTTGTGGGCGTATTTGTCTTGCATGGAAACGGGCGCTGGATGCCCGACGGTCGATGGATGGAAAGCTGGCCGGGTGGCCTGGCGCGGATCGCGAACGGGCTGGCCGGCCGAATCGACGATTTTAGGCCTTGGGGTGGCCCGACCGGCCTATCGTGCGGGCGCTGCCGGCGGGGCAGGTGCAGCCACCGAGGTGGGCGCAGGCGCCTCAAGCGCAGCGGGGTCGGCCACGAAGCCGATGCGCGCCAACCCGGCCGCCTGGGCCTGCGCAATCAGCTGCACCACGCGGCCATAGGGCACCGCGGTGTCGGCGCGCAGCTGCACCTCGGTGTCCGGGTTGCGCGCTGCCGCCTCGCGCAACCGCTGGCCCAGCGTGGCGCTGTCCACCGCTTCATCGCCCCAGAACGTCTGGCCGCTGGCGTCCAGCCCGATCGCCACCGAGGCCGCATTCGCCACCTCCGCTTTTGCTGCGGCAGATTCCACCTGGGGCAGATTCAGCGCCAGGCGACTGGCCATGAGCGGCGCGGTGATGATGAAAATGACGAGCAGCACCAGCATCACGTCGACCAGCGGGGTGACGTTGATCTCGCTCATGGGCTTGTGGCCCGAGGGTCTTTCCAGCCGCCCGAAGCTCATGTGGCCTCTGCGCCGTGCGACATCAGCTCGCGCAAATCGCGCGCAAAGCCTTCCAGATCCGCCTCGACCCGCGCGATCAGGCGGCCCAGCACGTTGTAGGCCAGCACCGCGGGAATGGCGACCGCCAGGCCGGCCGCGGTCATCACCAGCGCCTCGCCCACCGGACCCGCCACCTGCTCGATGCGGAACTGGCCGTCCATGCCGATGGCGGTGAGTGCGTGAAAAATGCCCCACACGGTGCCGAGCAGGCCCACAAACGGCGCAGTGGAACCCACCGTGGCGAGCAGCACCTGGCCAAACTGCAACCGCTGCAGCACCCGGTGCAGCGCATCGCGCAGCACGCGGGTGAGTTGCTGCGAACGGTCGCCGGCCACCGCCAGCGTCGCGGGCGGGGCGCGGTCCAGACCGCGAGCGGCCTGCAGCAGCGGCAAGAGCAGGGCCTGGCGGTCGAATGTGCCCAGGCGCCGCTCGGCGTCGTCCAGATCGGCGGCTTGCCAGAAAGCGGCGCTGGCGTCCTGCACATCGCGCACCGCGCGGCGCAGCAGCCAGCCTTTCCAGAGAATCACGACCCAGCTGGCGACCGACATCGCCAGCAGCAGCAGCGCCACGCTGCGGCTCAGCGCGTCGCCTTGCATCACGGTCTCCAGCACGCCCATGGCACGCTCCGCAAACAGAGGTTGAGAGGGTGGTGGCGTGGGTCAGCGCAGGCCGAGCACGTCGAACATGTCGAACAGGCCCGTGGCCTTGCCGCTCAGAAAACGGACCGCGCGCAGGCTGCCCTGCGCATAACCGGCGCGGTTGCTGGCCTTGTGCGAGATCTCGATGCGCTCGCCCGTGCCAGCAAACAGCACGGTGTGGTCGCCCACGATGTCACCGCCTCGGATCGTGGCAAAACCGATGGACGACGGATCGCGCTCGCCCGTGACGCCCTCGCGCGCGTAGACCGCGCAGTCCTTCAGGTCGCGACCCAGTGCGCCGGCAATCACCTCGCCCATCTTGAGCGCGGTGCCGCTCGGCGCGTCGACCTTGTGGCGGTGGTGCGCTTCGATGATCTCGATGTCGTAGCCGGTGGCCATGCGCCTTGGCTGCCATGTCGAGCAACTTGAGCGTCACGTTCACACCCACGCTCATGTTGGGGGCCATCACGATCGCGATGCGTTTCGCGGCGTCGGCGATCTCTGCCTTCTGTTCGTCTGAAAAGCCGGTGGTGCCGATCACCAGATTCACGCCCTGCGCCTCACAGGCACGCAGGTGGTCCATCGTGCCCTCGGGTCGGGTGAAGTCGATCAGGCACTGGCTGTGCGACAGGCCAGCGGCCACGTCGGCGGTGATGAGCACGCCCGAGGCGTACCCCGCATGCACGCCAGCGTCCTGACCAAGGGCGGGGCTGGCTGGGATGTCGAGCGCGCCGGCCAGCACGCAGTCGCCACTGTCTCGCACCGCCGCCACCAGCATCTGGCCCATGCGCCCGCTGGCGCCGGCCACACACACGCGGTGTGGCAGTTGCGGCGCGGCGCTCATCGCGCGGGCTCCAGCGGCGGGTAGCTGACGGTGGGCGGCACCGGCGGCGTGGGCGCAGGGGCGCTGGCTTTGTTGCGCTCCTGGAAGGCCTTCAGCTGCGCTTCGGTGGCCTCCAGTGGTGGCGCCTTTTCAAACTTGCGCTGCGTGTCCAGCGAGGCCACGAACTCGGCCTCGGTGGGCAATTCGTCGGCCTCGACGCGCTCCATCGCTTCGCCTTTGAAGAACACGGTGAGCTTGCGCTGCTGCAGCGGCTGGCCTTGGCGGCGGAAGGTGAACACGTAGTCCCATCGTTCACCGTGGAACACGCTGGTGAGCAAGGGTGAGCCCAGAATGTCGCGCACCTGGGCGCGCGCCATGCCGGGTTGCAGCGCCTGCGCCTGTTCACGCGTGACCACGTTGCCCTGCTGAATGTCGATCTTGTAGGGGGTGACCAGGCTGCCGATGCTGGGCACATCGGGCAGCTTCTCGCGCAGGCTGGAGCAGCCGGGCAACGCCATCAGGGCAGCCAACAGCAGCACGAACAAACTGCCAGTTCGCCAACCAGAAGCCCGAGACAGCATCGGCGTTTCGCAGCGAGCAGAAGATGGGAGCATGGGAGGGCGCGCAGAAAGGTTCAGGAGCAAGCAGTGCACACGCACCACCGAGGGATGTGGGCTCGCCAAAGCGGGCCGACGATATGATGCATTCATTCTATCGCCGGGGTGGTTTTCTACCCCCATGACCGAGCCCGCGCACCATGTCCAACATCGAAGAACTCAAGAGCACAGGTCTGAAGGCCACGCTGCCCAGGCTGAAGATTCTTGAGGTTTTCCAGAAAGCCAAGCAGCGCCACATGACGGCCGAAGACGTCTACCGTGTGCTGCTGGAAGAGCGATCAGACATCGGCCTGGCCACCGTGTACCGCGTGTTGATGCAGTTCGAGCAGGCCGGCCTGCTGTCGCGCAGCAATTTCGAGTCGGGCAAGGCCGTGTTCGAGCTGGACGAGGGCGAGCACCATGACCACCTGGTGTGCCTGGACTGCGGCCGGGTCGAAGAGTTTTTTGATGCAGAGATCGAAAAGCGCCAGCAGATGGTGGCGAAATCGCGCGGCTTCGTGCTGCAAGAGCATGCGCTGTCGCTCTATGCGAACTGCAACAAGACCGACTGCCCGCACCGCAATAAAGCGAACGGCTGATCGATTCCGGTCACACCATGGGCGGCGCCCCGCGAGCCAGTGGAGCGTGGAGGTAAGGGTTTCGGCGCCGGGCCGCCCCAAGCCGAAACGCCCCCCTCGGGGGGGCAGCGACCCGCGCAGCGGCGGAGCGTGGGGGTAACGGTTTCGGCGCCGGGCCGCCCCAAGCCGAAACAGCCCCCTCGGGGGGCAGCGACCCGCGCAGCGGCGGAGCGTGGGGGCAGCTTCACTCGCCGCGTGACATCGCAGCGCGGTGACGACCCACAAACTCCTGGTAGGTGTCGATGCCGCGCAACTGCAGAATCGTGTTGCGAACCGCAGCCTCGACCAGCACGGCGATGTTTCGACCGGCCACCACCTGGATCACCGCCTTGCGCACCGGCACGCCGAGCACGTCCTGATACAGCGGCTCGTGCGGCATGCGGTCGTAGTCGCGCTCCATGGTTTCCTTGCGCACCAGGTGCACGATCAGCGCCAGGCGCATCTTGCGCCGCACCGCCGTCTCGCCAAAGATGGCCTTGATGTCGAGCAGTCCAATGCCGCGCACCTCCAGCAGGTTCTGCAGCAGCTCCGGGCAGCGGCCTTCGATGCTGGTCTGGTTGGTGCGGTAGACGTCTACCGCGTCGTCCGCCACCAGGCCGTGGCCGCGCGAGATCAGTTCCAGCCCGAGCTCACTCTTGCCCAGGCCAGATTCGCCCGTGATCATGACGCCCATGCCCAGAATGTCCATGAACACGCCGTGCATGGACGCGCGGTCGGCAAAGTGGCGCGACAGGTAGGCGCGCAGCACATCGATCACGAACGCCGCCGGCTCGGGCGTGGCAAACATCGGAATCTGCGCCCGCTCACACATCGCCATCAGGTCGTCGGGCGCCGTCTTTCCGTCTGCCACCACCAGCACCGGCGGCTCCAGTGTGACGATGCGCGAGACGCGGCGCCGGTTGTCTTCACCGTCGACGCTGGTGAGGTAGTTCACCTCGCGCTCACCGCAGACCTGCACCCGGTAGGGATGGATGTAGTTCAGGTAGCCGACCAGGTCAGCGCCGGAGCGCGCCTCGCGGATCGCGACCTCGTCAAAACGCCGTTCGGATGCACCGAGCCCGGCAATCCACTGCCACTTGAGGGCTTCGCGGTGATCCTCGAACAGGACATCGGCGCTGACGACGGTGGGCTTCATGGGTGGCTCAGTGTCTTGAACAGCGGTGGAACGTGCAATTCCGGGAAGACGATCGACGGGTCACGCCATCGAAAATCAGCAACCCGCCCGGAGACGGCGCGCGGGCGAGAAATGCTCAGGCCGCAGCGTGTGCGGACTGCCAGCCGCTGATCAGCGCATGCAGGTTTGCCGCCTCGCTCGCCTGCTTCATCTGTTCACGCAAGGCGCTGTCGCTCAGCAGTTCGGCGATCTCGGACAGGATCTCCAGGTGCTTTTGCGTGGCCGCCTCGGGCACCAGCAGAAAGATCATCAGCTGCACAGGCTGCTCGTCTGGTGCATCAAAGCCGATGGCGCTGGCCAGCTGAAACACGGCTGCCAGCGGCTGCTTGAGACCTTTGATGCGGCCATGCGGGATCGCCACGCCGTGGCCCAGGCCAGTGGAGCCCAGACGCTCGCGGGCAAAAAGACTGTCGGTGATAAGCGCACGGTTGAGCCCGTGCAGGCTTTCAAACAGCAAGCCCGCCTCTTCGAAAGCGCGTTTCTTGCTCGTGGCATCCACGCTGACGAGAACTTGCGCCGCGGGCAGAATGGAAGATAGTCGGTTCATGTGGGCCTCTTGGAGGGCAAATTATGCCGACTTGATCCTGATTGACCAACCCGAGAGGACAAAAAAGCCGCTTGACATCCCAAGCGGCTTGTTGCAGCGCAACATGGATCACGGTGGGCGCGGACCGCACCGTGATCTGCATCACGGCTCACATCAATCGCTTGGGTGATTCGTGGTGGTGGTCTTGCGCTTTGTCCTTGTAGCGCAAGACCTGGCGGTCCAGTTTGTCGGCCAGTTCATCGACAGCGGCATACAGGTCGGCGTGGGCGCATTCCGCAAACAGGTCCTTGCCTTTCACATGAATATTGCATTCGGCACGCTGGCGAAGGTCTTTTTCCTTCAGGTTGTCCACAGTCAGCAGCACTTTGATGTCGACCACCTGGTCGAAATGCCGGGAGATGCGCTCCAGCTTGGTGGTGACATACCCGCGCAAAGCGGGTGTGACCTCGAGGTGATGGCCGCTGATCGTCAAGTTCATACATGAGCCTCCTGTTGCTCCGGGTTGACACAAGCCGCCGGGCGGACGGACCACCCGGCGGCGACGGGGATCTCTTGTTGAACACTATGCCCATGAAAGCGGGGCGATGCAAGACCAGCGCTCGGCAAACCCGGTGGCGATGACTTGGCGGTTGCCTTGAGCAACTGAAAGGTCAAGCCCTCGGGTGGCTGGCCGACCTGTGTCATGATTTTGATATCCCATGCGTCCGACCTCACCGGAATCCGTCCCACCGTGGCACTCGATACGCTCATCAAGCGCAACCTGATCGACAACGGACGCCCCACCCCGCCGGCCGACGCCTGCGCGCTGGTGCTCATGGGTGGCGGCGCGCGAACCGCCTACCAGGCTGGCGTGCTGCAGGCACTGGCCGCCATGCTGGGGGCGCGCTCGGCGCAGGCCGGGCAAACGCTGCCGCCGTTCCCCTTTCGCTGGTTGTTTGGCACATCGGCAGGCGCACTCAACGCCAGCTACCTGGCGGGCTGCGCCACCGAGGGGCTGCAAGCGCTGCCCCAGCTGGCGGCGTTCTGGACACAGCTGCGTTCCGAGCGCGTTTACCGGCTGGACGCACCCGGCTGGGTGCGCGCGAACCGGGTGGTGGCCGGGCTCACGCTGGCGCGACAGGTGCGAAAGCACCGGGCGCTGCTCGACACGCTGCCCCTGGTGGACACGCTGCACCGCGCCATCAACCTGGCCGGGGTGGAGCGCGCCCTGGCCCAAGACCAGATCGAGGTGCTCGGCGTCACCGCGTCGAGCTACACCACCGGTGAACACTGGACCTTCTGCCAGACCCGCGCCAACCCAGGCCTGCAACCCTGGCACCGGCCGGGTCGGCGCGCGGCATTCCAGCCGATCACGATCGAGCACCTTATGGCGTCCAGTGCCATCCCCTTCCTTTTTCCGGCGGTGCCGCTGTGGGTAGAGGGTGAAAAGACATTTTTTGGCGACGGTTCCATGCGCCAGCTCTCGCCACTGTCCCCCGCGATCCAGTTCGGCGCGCGCCGCGTATTGGTGATCGGCGTCGCCCAACCTCAGCGTGCGAGCATGGGCGGGCGCAGAACCGAGGAGCCCACCACGGGCACCATTGCCGGCCACGCGATGGCCAGCGTGTTTCACGACACATTGCAGTCCGATGTGGAGCAGGCGCAGCGAGTGAGCGAAACCCTGGCCGCATTGCCGCCCGAGCTCGCCGCCGCCCTGCCCTACCACCCGGTGAGCGTGCTGGCGATCCAGCCCAGCTTCTCGCTGGACGAGCTGGCACACAAACACATCGGCAGCCTGCCGGCCGCCACCCGCAACACCCTCACTGGCCTGGGCGCGCTCGATCCGCGCCGCGGCGCAGCGGGCAGCGCCGCCGCCCTGGCCAGCTACCTGCTGTTTGAAGCCAACTTCATCCAGGCGCTGATTGAGCTCGGTGCGGGCGATGCCTGGCGCCGCAAAGACGAGCTGCTCGCGTTTTTCGACACACCGGGCAAGGCGGCGGCGCTGCCTGCGGTGACATAATCAGCGGGCGTCATCGGCAAGGGATTTCCACCGAACACACCGCTCCCAAACACGTGCGAGTTGCTGGAGCAGACCCTCTGGAAAGCCATCGCCAGACAGCCTCACCCGCCCGGTGAAAATCCAGACAGTCAGCGCACCAAACGCCCCGAGCCGCCACCGGCCCAGCACCTTTTCAGATCACCGGGAGCGTCGCCATGCTCAACGTATTCACCCTGGCCAACGGCCGGCTGTTTCAGGAAGAAATCGAGTCGCTGGAAGCCCTCGCACGTTTCCAGCCGATCTGGGTCGACCTCGAATCGCCCACGCTGGAAGAGCGCCGCTGGGTCAAGCAGCATTTCGGTCTGTCGATTCCGGAAGACGCGATGGACGACGACATCGAAGAGTCGGCGCGGTTCTTCGAGGAAGACAATGGCGAGCTGCATGTGCGCAGCGATTTTTTGATTGACGACCCGGACGACCCGCGCGCAATCCGCGTGGCCTTCATCCTCAACGAACACAACGCCACACTCAAAAGCCAGGGCGTGCTGTTTTCCATCCACGACGAAGACGTGCCGGTGTTCCGGCTGCTGCGCATGCGCGCTCGGCGCATGCCTGGCCTGATCGAAGATGCCAAAGACGTGCTGCTGATGCTGTTCGACGCCGACGCCGAGTACTGCGCCGACACGCTGGAAGACATTTACGACGACCTGGAAACCGCCAGCCGCCAGGTGCTCGCTGGCGACGTGACCGACGACAAGGCCAGCAAAGTGCTCTCAGCGATCGCGCGCCACGAGGACATGTCGGGCCGCATCCGGCGCAACGTGATGGACACGCGGCGCGCGGTGAGCTTCATGATGCGCAGCCGGCTGCTGAACACCGAGCAGTTCGAAGACGCGCGCCAGATTCTGCGCGACCTCGATTCGCTCGACAGCCACACCGCTTTCCTGTTCGACAAGATCAACTTCCTGATGGACGCCACGGTGGGCTTCATCAACATCAACCAGAACAAGATCATCAAGATCTTCTCGGTGGCCAGCGTCGCGCTGCTGCCACCCACGCTGATTGCCAGCGTCTATGGCATGAACTTCAAGTTCATGCCCGAGCTGGACTGGCAGGCCGGCTACCCTTTTGCGCTCGGCCTGATGGTGTTGTCGGCGGTCGGGCCGATGCTGTATTTCCGCAAGCGCGGCTGGTTGCGGTAGCGCCCCAACGCTCCGCCGCTGCTCGGGTCGCTGCCCTCCAGGGGGCTGATTCGCCTTGGCGGGCCTCTTCGCCGGTCAACACGCTGGCCGAATTCATGGCGATGCTGAAGGCGGGCGGAATCCACACTCAACTACGCCTCCAACGGCAACGGCACCTACCCGCACCTGGCGGTGGAGCTGATGAACCAGGTCGCTCGGCGTCAAGCCGCTGCACGTGCCCTACGCTGGCGGCGCTCAGGCGATCACGGCGCTCGCTCGGGAGACGAGGTGCAGTTCACGCTGAACCACATCCCGGTGGTGCAGGGGCATGTGAAGGCGGGTCGCCTCAGAGTGCTGGCGACGACGGGCGCCGAGCGCTCGGTGGCGTTTCCGAACGTGCCCACGCTGAAAGAGGCTGGCCTCGACGTCGTGGCCGTCGGCCTGGTTTGGCCTCTTCGTTCCGGCTGGCACGCCTGCCGCCGTGGTCGAGCGCATCGCCAAGGCCACCGCCGAGGCCGCCAAGTCGCCGGCACTGCGCGCGAAGCTGGCCAGCCCAAGGCGACGAACTCAAGGTGCGAAGGCCCGGCCAGATTCCAGGCATTCCAGGCCGCGGAGCTGGAGAAATGGCAGCAGCGTGATCACCAGCACCGGACTGAAACTGGACTGAATCCATGAGCCGACCCGAACATCATCCTGATCATGACCGACCAGCAGCGCGCCGACACCATCGGCGCGCTGGGCGCGCCCTGGATGCAGACGCCTCACCTCGATCGCCTGGCGACCGAAGGCGCGGCCTTCACCGAATGCTTCGTCACCTCGCCCGTGTGCGTGGGCGCGCGCGCCAGCCTGTTCACGGGCAAGTACCCGCATGGCTGCCAGGTCTTCAGCAACTTCCAGCCCTGGGAGCCGACCTGGGTGAGGTCGCTGGCCGACCACGGCTACCACTGCGTGAACATCGGCAAGATGCACATCAACCCCTACGACGCGCCAGGGGGATTTCACCAGCGGCTGATCATGGAGAACAAGGACCGGCCGCTGTTCCTGGAAGAGCGCGACCGCGCGATCTACGACGAGTGGGACAAGGCCCTGCATGCGCGCAAGCTGGTCAAGCCCTCGCGCTACAACCGGCACGCCGCTGACCCCGAGGGCTACAAGCAGGCGCTCGGCGCTTTCGCCTGGGATCTCGACGCCGACATGCACCCCGACAATTTCATCGGCGACACCGCGTGCTGGTGGATCGACGAGCGCAAGAACCAGGATCCGCTGTTTCTGCAGATCGGCTTTCCCGGGCCGCATCCGCCCTACGACCCCACGCCCGAGCGCTGGCCGAATATGCCGACGTCGACATTCCGGTGCCGACCGTGACGCGAGGCGCGAACTGCGCGCGCAGCCGCCGCCCAGCAGGAGCTGCGCGACAACATGATCGAGCTTCAACTTCGACTCGATCGCCTGGCGGCGCGACCTCAGCCCGGAGGACCTGCTGCGCCTGCGCCGCCACTATGCGGCCAACCCTGAGGGGGTCGCGCGACGCGCGGCGGGGGTGGGCATATCAATCAAACAGTGCCTGCAACATGGCGCTGCTGTACTTGCTGGCGACCTCTCGCAGAAACAGAGGAAAGTCGACATGCGCCGCGTCGTCGGCGCGATCGGAAATGGTGCGCATCACGGCCAGTGGCACGCCGAAGTCATGACACACCTGCGCAAAGGCAGCGCCCTCCATTTCCACCGCCAGGGCGTCGGGCAATTCGTGTTGCAGGGCGGCGCTTTCGGCACTTGTCGAGACAAAGCGGTCGCCGCTGACGATCAGCCCGCGGTGAAGGCGCGGCGCCTGCAGGCCGAAGGCGCTGCGCGTGGCCTCGTCGAGAAAGCGCGGGGCGTCGGCGAGCATCCTCACGGCGACGCTGGCCAGCTGCTCGGTCAGCGCCCGGTCTGTGTGAAAGCGGCTGCGGCCATAGCCTGGCACCTCGTGGCGCGGGAAGATGGGCGAGGCGTCCATGTCGTGCTGCAGAAAGGAATCGGCCACCACCACATCGCCCACGCGGACACCCTCACCCAGCCCGCCAGCCACGCCGGTGAACACGATGCGCTGCACCTGAAAGCGCTCGATCAGCAGCGTGGCGGTGGTGGCCGCCGCCACCTTGCCGATGCCGCTGAGCACCGCCACCACCGCCTGCCCATGCAGGTGACCCAGCCAGAAGTCGCGCCCGCCAATGGTCTGCCGGTGCTCATCGGGCATCAACGCCAGCACACTGGCGAGCTCGTCGTGGAGGGCTGAAACGATGGCGGTGCGGGGAGCGCTGGAAATCATCGGCACATTGGACCAGAACAGGCGCCTGGGAACCTGCCCGACGCGGGGTCGAATTCAGCCCCTGAGCTCTCGTCGCAGAATTTTCCCCACCGGCGTCTTGGGCAGCTCGGTGCGGAACTCCACCACCTTGGGTTGCTTGTAACCGGTGAGATTGGCACGGCAATGGGTGCGTACCTGCGCCTCGCTCAGGGCGTCGCTCTTTTTTCACGATCACCAGTTTGATCGCCTCGCCGGCTTTTTCGTCGGGCACGCCCACCGCCGCACATTCGAGCACGCCAGGCAGGTTGGACACCACGTCTTCGATCTCGTTGGGGTAGACGTTGAAGCCGGCGCAGAGAATCATGTCTTTCTTGCGGTCCACGATGGTGAAAAAGCCGCGCGCGTCCATGGTGCCGATGTCGCCCGATTTGAAGTAGCCGTCGGGCGTCATGGCTTTGGCGGTCTCGTCGGGCCGTTGCCAGTAGCCCGCCATCACCTGCGGGCCCTTGATCGCGATTTCGCCCGGCTGCCCCGGTGGCACCTCGCGGCCGCTCGTCGTCCAGGCACTTCAGCCAGGTGCCCGGCAGCGGAACGCCGATGGTGCCGGTGAATTCGGTGTTGGTCACCGGGTTGCAGGTGGCCGAGGGGCTGGTCTCGGACAGGCCGTAGCCCTCGCAGATCGGGCAGCCGGTCTTCTCCAGCCAGAGCTTCGCGGTGCCGCTTTGCACCGCCATGCCGCCGCCCACCGACACCTTGAGGTGGCTCCAGTCCACGGTGCTGAAGTCGGGGTGGTTGGCCAGCGCATTGAACAGGGTGCTCACAGCGGGAAAGCTGTGAAAGCGCTGCTGGCTCAGCGCCTTGAACACGGCGGGCAGGTCGCGCGGGTTCGGGATCAGGATCACTTTGCCGCCGGTGCGCATGCCCAGCATCATGTTCACCGTGAACGCGAAGATGTGATACAGCGGCAGCGCGCAGACACTGGTGGGCTGCTCGCCCGGTGGCAATTGCTGCATGACCGGCGCGTTCCAGGCCTCGGACTGCAACACGTTGGCGATCACGTTGCGGTGCAGCAGCACCGCCCCCTTGCTGACCCCGGTGGTGCCACCGGTGTACTGCAACACCGCCACATCGTCCGGCCCGAGCGTCGGGGCGCTTGAGTGTGCCGCTCGTGCCGCGGGCGATGGCTTCGTTGAAGCGCACTGCCTGCGGCAGCTTGAACGCCGGCACCAGCTTCTTCACGTGGCGCACCACGTAGTTGACCAGCGCGCCCTTGAGCAAGCCCAGCTGGTCGCCCATGGCGGCCAGCACCACGTGCCTGACCGGCGTGTTGGCAATGCATTGCGCCAGCGTGGACGCGAAGTTCTCGATGATCACGATCGCCTTGGCGCCCGAGTCCTTGAGCTGGTGCTCCAGCTCGCGCGCGGTGTAGAGCGGGTTCACATTCACCACCACCAGACCGGCACGCAGAACAGCGGCCACCGCCACCGGGTACTGCGGCACATTGGGCATCATGAGCGCAACGCGGTCGCCCTTCACCAGCCCCAGGCCTTGCAGGTAAGCGGCAAACGCGAGCGACAGGCTGTCCACCGTCGAGTAGCGCAGGTCTTTGCCCATGAAGCTGTAGGCGGTGCGGCTTGCGTGCTGCTGAAAGCTTTGCTCCAGCAGGTGCACCAGCGAGGGATACAGCTCGACATCCAGATCGGCTGGCACCCCCTGGGGATAGGCATTCAGCCAGGGGCGGTCGCGCAGGTCGGCAGGCTTGAAGGCTCGGTTCGGCATGCCAGCATTCTGACTCGGAACTGACAGCGTCCAGGCTGTGCTTTCCCCTAGAAGACGGGCAACGGACCTCGGCGGTCCGGCGTTCAGGTTTTCAGCGCTGTCAGCACCTCGTCCAGCATCTTCTTGGCGTCGCCAAACAGCATGCGGTTGTTCTCTTTGTAGAACAGCGGGTTGTCCACGCCGGCGTAGCCCGCCGCCATGCTGCGCTTCATCACGATGGAGGTGCGCGCTTTCCAGACTTCGAGCACCGGCATGCCGGCGATCGGGCTGGTCGGGTCGTCTTGCGCGGCCGGGTTCACGATGTCGTTGGCGCCGATGACCATGACCACGTCGGTGGTCGGGGAAGTCGTCGTTCAGCTCATCCATTTCAAACACGATGTCGTACGGCACCTTGGCCTCGGCCAGCAGAACGTTCATGTGGCCCGGCATGCGACCGGCCACCGGGTGGATGCCAAAGCGCACGTTCACGCCTTTTTCGCGCAGGTGGCGCGTGATTTCGAACACCGTGTGCTGCGCCTGCGCCACCGCCATGCCGTAGCCGGGCACGATGATCACGTTTTTGGCGTCGCGCAGCAGCTCGGCGGTCTCGGCCGCCAGGATGGGGTTCACCTCACCCGCCGGCTCAGCCGCAGCACCGGCGGCCTTGGGCGCGGCGCTGGTGGTGCCAAAGCCGCCCGCAATCACGCTGATGAAGCTGCGGTTCATCGCGTTGCACATGATGTAGGACAGGATGGCGCCGCTGGAGCCCACCAGCGCACCGATCACGATCAGCAGGTCGTTGCGACAGCATGAAACCGGTGGCCGCTGCCGCCCAGCCCGAATAGCTGTTGAGCATGGACACCACCACCGGCATGTCGGCGCCGCCAATCGCCATCACCATGTGCACGCCAAACAGCAGCGCAATGGCGGTCATCATGAACAGCGGGAACATGCCATCCGCCACCGTCTCGGCCTGCAGGAACATGCGGCCGAAGTAGATCACCGCCAGCAGGCCGGCCAGGTTCAGCCAGTGGCGGCCGGGCAGCAGCATGGGGCTGCCACCGATGCGGCCCGACAGCTTGCCGAAGGCGATCGACCGAACCCGAGAAGGTGACGGCGCCGATGAAGATGCCGATGTAGATCTCCATCGCGTGGATGGCATGCGCCGCGCCCTCGAAGCCCTTGGAGGCTTCCGGGTCCACAAAGGTGGCGTAGCCCACCAGCACCGCGGCCATGCCGACCATGCTGTGCATCAGCGCCACCAGCTCGGGCATCTGCGTCATCTGCACGGTGCGCGCGGCGTACAGGCCGATGACCGCCGCCGATCAGCATGGCGCCGATGATCCAGGGAATGCCGGCGGCGGTGACCTGCGGGCCAAACACCGTGGCCAGCACGGCCAGCGCCATGCCGACCATGCCGTACAGGTTGCCGCGGCGCGCGGTTTCCTGGTTGGACAGACCGCCCAGGCTGAGAATGAAAAGAATGGTCGCCCCGATGTAGGAGACCGTGGCCAGACTGGCAGACATGTCATTGTCTGCCTCTTCTTATTTGCGGAACATCGCCAGCATGCGCTGGGTGACGGCAAAGCCGCCGAACATGTTGATGGCGGTCAGCACCAGCGCGACCGCCGCCAGCACACCGATCAGCGTGTTGGGGCGGTCGGCGGCGCTGGCCAGCGGCGATATCTGCACCAGCGCACCGATGGCGATGATGGAGCTGATGGCGTTGGTCACGCTCATCAGCGGCGTGTGCAGCGCGGGCTTCACGTTCCACACCACCATGTAGCCGACGAAGCAGGCCAGCACGAACACCGTGAAGTGCGACAGGAACTCGGCAGGCGCGTAAGCCCCCACCAGCGCAAACAGCACGGCGGTGACGCCCGCAACGGCGAGCCAGCTTGCCCACAGGCATCGGGCCCGACGGCTTCGCCATGGCCATGGCCTTTCTTCGCAGCCGGTGCAGCCGCCGGCTTGGGCGCTGGTTTGGGCGCAGCGGCCAGTGGCGGCGCGGGCCAGGTGATCTCGCCGTCCTTGACCACGGTCAGGCCGCGGATGGCGTCGTCTTCCATGTTGACGTTGATGACGCCGTCCTTGGTCTTGCACAGCTCTTCGCTCAGGCGAAACAGGTTGTTGGCGTACAGCGTAGACGACTGCTGCGCCATGCGCGAGGCCAGGTCGGTGTAGCCGACGATGGTCACGCCGTGCTTCACCACGGCCTCGCCCGGCACGGTCAGCTCGCAGTTGCCGCCCTGCTCGGCCGCCATGTCAACGATCACGCTGCCGGGCTTCATGCTCTGCACCATTTCGGCGGTGATCAGCTTGGGCGCGGGCTTGCCGGGGATCAGCGCGGTGGTGATGATGATGTCCACCTCGCGCGCCTGCTTGGCGTACATCTCGCGCTGCGCGGCCTGAAAGCCTTCGCTCATGACCTTGGCGTAGCCGCCACCGCCCGAGCCCTCTTCTTCGTAGTCGACCTTGACGAACTCGCCGCCCAGCGAGACCACCTGATCGGCCACCTCGGCGCGCGTGTCGTTGGCGCGCACGATGGCGCCCAGGCTGGCGGCCGCGCCGATGGCGGCCAGGCCGGCCACACCGGCGCCGGCGATGAACACCTTGGCCGGTGGCACCTTGCCCGCGGCCGTGATCTGGCCGTTGAAGAAGCGGCCAAAGGCATTGGCCGCTTCGACCACCGCGCGGTAGCCGCTGACGCCGGCCATCGAGGTCAGCGCGTCCATCTTCTGCGCACGGCTGAGCGTGCGCGGCAGCGCGTCGATCGACAGCGCCGTGACCTTTTTCGCAGCCAGCTGCTGCATCAGCTCGGGGTTCTGGGCTGGCCAGATGAAGCCGATCAGCGTCTGCCCGGCGTGCATCAGCGCCACCTCGTCCGAGGTCGGACGCGCGCACCTTGAACACGATGTCGCTGCCATCGAACAGCTCAGCCGCAGAGCCGGCGATGCTCGCACCAGCTGCGCGGTAGTCGTCGTCGCTGAAATTGGCCAACGCGCCCGCGCCGCTCTCCACCACCACCTGGAAGCCGAGCTTGATCAGCTTGGCTACCGCATCGGGCACGGTGGCGACCCGCTTCTCGCCAGGGAATGTCTCGCGCGGCACACCAATGCGCTGCGGCGTCGTTGCTGCCGCGGTGGCTGAGGCGGTTTCGGTCGATGCGCCAGAAGTCATGGGTAGGTCCTCGATGCAGGGATTTGAACGGAAAAAGCGGGGCGTTGCGGGCACCACAGACGGTGCAAGGATCACGGCGAAGCGCAGATTTGCAACATCCAGAGGGTGAGCCAAGCCACCAGCAGATTGTGCGGGATTGTGCCGCAGCGCCCTATCAGGGTCTCCCCGGCAAAGCCCCGGCCGGCGAGGGGCCAGCGTGTACCGCTCGGGCGAGTCCGGATAATCGCCACATGGACAACCGATGGAAACCCAGCGTCACCGTGGCCGCCATCATCGAGCGGGGCGGCCGCTACCTGCTGGTGGAGGAACACACGCCCGAAGGTCTGCGCCTGAACAACCCGGCCGGCCACCTCGATCCCGGTGAGAGCCCGGCGCAGGGCGTGGCGCGCGAGGCGCTCGAAGAAACGGCACATCCGTTCACGCCCACAGCCCTGGTTGGCGTCTACGTCTCGCGTTTCCAGCGTGAGGCCACTGGCGAAGACATCACCTACCTGCGGTTTGCGTACTGCGGCGAGCTGGGCCGAGAAGAGCCAGGCCGCGCGCTGGATGAAGGCATTGTGCGCACGCTGTGGATGACGGTGGATGAGGTGCGCGCCAGCGCAGAACGCCACCGCAGTCCGCTGGTGCTGCGCTGTATCGAAGACCACCTGGCCGGCCAGCGTTACCCGATGGCCGCCGTTTTCACAGACGCATCGGTCATCGCCGGACCGAAATGAGCCAGATCAATCTGCGCCGGAAACACGCCCGCGCAGCGCCTTGATCTGGCCCCGGTTCACCTTGCCCTCCACACGGCGCAGCTGGGAGCCACGCGTGGGGCGTGTGGGCTTGCGGGCCTTGGGCAGCGTGGCCACGCTGTCAACCATCGCTTGCAGTCGCGCCAGCGCATCGGCCTTGTTCTGCTCCAGGCTGCGGCTGGTCTGCGCCTTGATCACCACCACGCCCTCGGTGGTGATGCGCTGGTCGCTCAGGGCCAGCAGCCGCTCCTTGATCGGGTCGGGCAACGACGAGGCATGCACGGCAAACCGCAGGTGCACCGCGTTGGACACCTTGTTCACGTTTTGTCCGCCCGCGCCCTGGGCCCGGATCGCGGTGAATTCGACCTGGTCTTCGGTGATGCGGGGCGCAGGGACGTTCATGCGCCACAGTCTGGCACAGCAGCCGACCCCCTGCGACCTGTCGGGCGCCGCCGGATAATCGGCGCATGGCAAACAAGCAACGTGTGGTGGTGGGTCTGAGCGGTGGCGTGGACTCTGCCGTGAGCGCCTACCTGCTCAAACAGCAGGGGTACGAGGTCATCGGCATTTTCATGAAGAACTGGGAGGACGACGACAACAGCGAGTTCTGCTCATCGCAACATCGACTTCGTGGACGCCGCAGCGGTGGCCGACGTGATCGGCATCGAGATCGAACACGTCAACTTCGCCGCCGAGTACAAAGACCGCGTGTTCGCCGAATTCCTGCGCGAGTACCAGGCCGGGCGCACACCCAATCCCGACATCCTGTGCAACGCCGAGATCAAGTTCAAGGCCTTTCTTGACCACGCCATGCGCCTGGGCGCCGAGAAGATTGCCACCGGACACTACGCGCGGGTTCGCGAACGAAATGGCGCGTTCGAACTGCTCAAGGGCCTGGACCCGCTGAAGGACCAGAGCTACTTTTTGCACCGGCTCAACCAGGCGCAGCTGAGCAAGACCCTGTTTCCGGTCGGTGAACTGCCCAAGACCGAGGTGCGCCGCATCGCCGCCGAGATCGGCCTGCCCAATGCGAAGAAGAAAGACAGCACCGGCATCTGCTTCATCGGCGAGCGGCCGTTTCGCGACTTCCTCAATCGCTACATCGCCAAAGAGCCTGGCCCGATCAAAGACGCCAACGGCCGCACCATCGGGCAACACGTGGGCCTGAGTTTTTACACCCTGGGTCAGCGCCAGGGCCTGGGCATTGGGGGAATCAAGGCCAAGGGCGCGCAAAAAGGGGGCAACGAACACGCGCCCTGGTTCGTTGCTCGAAAGGACATTGAAAAGAACACCCTGTGGGTGGTGCAAGGCCACGACCACCCCTGGCTGCTCTCGCCCGCGCTGCGCGCGCAGGATGCGAGCTGGATCTCGGGCAGCGCGCCCCGTGCCGCAGCACTGGCCGCCAAGACGCGCTACCGGCAAGCCGACGCGCCGTGCCACTTTCGGGCCGATGACAGCGCGCATTTCACGCTGCGCTTCGAGCAGCCGCAATGGGCCGTGACGCCGGGGCAAAGCGCCGTGGTCTACGACGGCGAGGTGTGCCTGGGCGGCGGCGTCATCACCACCGACGCGGCCACCGAAATCTGAGCTGGCTGGGGGCTATCGGGGCCATTGGGAATACCAACCGCACGCATGACAAATCGCAAGCGGTGAGTCGCCTGGGGTGCAGATACTGAATTTATCGATCAAGGTGTTTTCTTGATGGACCGATTCAACAACCCACCCAAAAGGAGTTTTCCATGGACACCGCCGCTTCCACCTTTCCCCACCTCAACGAAGCTGCCCCCGACTTCCACGCCAAGACCACACACGGCGACCGCAGCCTGGCCGACTACAAGGGCAAATGGCTCATCCTGTTCTCGCACCCCGCCGACTTCACGCCCGTTTGCACCACGGAGTTCATCGGCTTCCAGAAACACGCCGACACCTTCCGCAGCATGAACTGCGAGTTACTCGGCCTGTCCATCGACAGCCTGTATTCGCACCTGGCCTGGACGCAAAGCATCAAGGAAAAATTCGGCGTCGAGATCAGCTTCCCGATCATCGAAGACATCAAGATGGAAGTGGCCAGCGCCTACGGCATGGTGCACCCGGGTGCCGCTGACACGCAAGCGGTGCGCGCCACCTTCTTCATCGACCCCAACGGCGTTTTGCGCGCCATGGTGTATTACCCGATGAGCAATGGCCGCAGCATCGAAGAGTTCGTGCGCCTGCTGCAAGCCATGCAGACCAGCGACAAGAACGCCATCGCGACCCCTGAGGGCTGGACGCCCGGCAACGACGTGATCGTGCCGCCACCCAAGACGGCCGAAGCGCTGGCCAAGCGCGCTGGCGAAGGCTACAAGACCGTGGACTGGTATTACTCGACCAAGTCGCTGTGATGCGCTGAACGCCGTGCACCAGTGGCGGCGGTGCGAACCCGTTGCGCCGCCACTCGCATTGCGGGAGGTTCAGCGTTGCCCGAAGCTTTCGGGCATCTGCACCGCCACCACCTCGCCGCGCGCGGTCGCCACGCCGCCGGCGAACACCGTGGTTTCCACCACCACCTTGCGGCCCTTGATCTCCTTCACCGTGCCGCGAATCTCCAGCTCGACCAGCGGCGTGGGCTTCAGGAAGTCCACGTGCAGCGAGCCGGTGACGAAGCGAAAGGCGGGCAGCGTGTCCATCTCCCGGCCTTCCTGGCGGTACATCGCAGCCGCTGCGGTGCCGGTGCTGTGGCAGTCGATCAGGGAAGCAATCAGCCCGCCGTAGGCGAAGCCGGGCACCGAGGTGTGATGCGGCTCGGGCTGGAACCGGGTGACGGTTTCATCGCCTTCCCAGACCGTCTTGATCTGGTGCCCATGCGTGTTCAAGTTGCCGCAGCCGTAGCAGTGCGACACGTTTTCGGGGTACTGGTCCTGAAAGGCTTTCATGGGTGCTGCGTCCAATGGTCAAAGGAAATCACGATCAGGTCGGCTTGGCGGCTGGCGGCGCGCCGAACAGGCGGTCGGTGAGCTTGACGTACCAGGCACCCGCCTGAACCTGCACGATGTAGGCCAGTGCGATCAGCAGCGCGCCGTCGGCGCCCTGCTCGCCAAACACGCCGATGGCAATGGCCAGCGCGATCGAAAGGTTGCGCATGACGGTGCCGTAAACCAGCGCGATCGCATCGCCCCGCGAAAACAAGGCCTTGCCCACCAGCGTGCTGATCGCAAAATTGAGCGCGTACATCAGCACCAGCGGCCAGAGGTAGTGCAACAGCAGAGCCGGCTGGCTGACGATGGCCTGCGACTTGAGCGCCATCGACACAAACACGATGCCCAGCACACCGAGGGTGGAGAACGGCGGGAACCTGGGTTTGTAGTGACCATGGAAACGGGCTTCTCCGTGCCGCGCGATCAGCAGCCGCTGCGTGATGTTGCCCAGCACCAGCGGCAGAAACACGATCAGCACAATCTGCGAAAACACCTGCAGCATGGGAATGTCGACGACCGCGCCCAGCAGCGCCTTGAGATACAGCGGCGCCAGCAGCGAGCCCACCACCAGCCCCACCACCGTCATCTTCACCGCGGCCGGCACATTGCCTTTGGCAAAGCCGGTCCAGGAAATCGTCATGCCCGAGGTGGGCAGCAACGCGGTGAGCATCAGCGCCAGCCGGGCCAACGGTTGATCGGCAAAGAACAGCAGGCCGATGCCGTAACCGATCGCGGGCATGAGCAGGAAGTTGATCGCCAGCGTGACGCCCTGCAAGCGGTTGCCACCGGGCTTGATCAGCTCGCGCAGGTTCATCGTGACCATCATGGGATAGACCATGAGAAAGGTCAGCGGCAGGATGGCGCCGCGAAGAAACGCCGGCTCGGTCAGCTGGCCAAACAGCAAGCCCACCAGCATGGACAGCGGAATGCTCCAGACCAGGTTCTTCTGCAGCCAGTTCAGGGTTGCCCACATGCTCGGCTCCTTGTTGCGCGGCGGGGGTGTTTCATCGATCTCGCAGCGCCAGCGCCCAGGCCTGCATTGCGTCGTTGGCGGGCTTCATGGGCGCGTCCATGAAGCTCACCACGAAGCGGTTGCCCATGTCGGCAATGCCGATGGATCGCGGGCGCACCGCGAGCACCTGCGGATTGGGCAGGGCGTGGCCAAAGCAGAACAACACATTGATGGCCGCGCGAATGTCGGGCGCGATCTCGCCACCGATGGCCTGGGTGTGGGCCAGGTGATCGAAGCAGCCGATGTAGCTCACGCGTGCCGTGTTGGCGATGCAGGTCTTGAAATACTCGGCGACGGCCTCGGCACTCTCGAACGTGGTCTCCGCCTTGGCGATGTCAACCACGGTGATCGGGTACTTTTCCTGAAAGTGCAGCTGTTTCATGGCGATGGGAATGGTTTGAGGGTTTGAGCATTGATAGCAAAAAAGGGGCGCGTTTTGCTTGCGCAAGGGCACAGCCGCGCAACCCATTGCCAATCAGTCTGACCCCTTGTCGTGCCGCTGTCGTTGCGATTTCTCAAGCCTCGGGCGGGCGCTGGGGAGCGCCATCGGGTTCTTGCTGCTGAGCAAAAGCTACCGTGGCCGGACTTGCACCACGCCGAACGGGCAGGCGCGCGCGACGCGGTGGCTGGATGCGGTGCGCAGCGAGGTGCGCTTAGCGGGCGGACTTGCCTCAGTCTTGCGCACGCAGCTTTTTGTGAATGCGCCGTGTGGTGTACCAGACCGCCCACAGCACCAGCGGGATCACCGCACCGGTGGCCACCTCGGCGTTGATCGGGGCGCCGCCAGCCTTGAGCGCCTTGATGCCGTAATACAGCAAGCTCACCACGTAGTAAGAAATGGCCGCGATCGACAGCCCTTCCACCGTGGCTTGCAGGCGCAGCTGCATGGCTTGGCCGCGGGTCAGCTTCTCCAGCAGCTGCTGGTTCTGCGCCTCGGTGGCGATGTCCACCCGCGTGCGCAGCAGCGCGCTGGCGCGGCTGATGCGCTCGGACAGCGAGGCCAGGCGCTGGCCACTGGCGGCGACCGTGGCGATGGCGGGCGACAGGCGTCGCTGCATGAATTCGCCAATGGTCTGGGTGCCAGGAATCGCGCGCTCGCGCAGCTCGGCGATGCGCTGGGCCACCAGCACGTTGTAGGCCGCGGTGGCGGCGAAACGGTAGCTGTGCTCGGCGGTGGCGCGCTCCACGCCAGCGGCCAGCGCCACCAGGGTGTCGAGCAGGGCCTCGTCGGTGGCGCTCTTGTTTTCCATCTGCGCGGTGATCTCGGCCAGCTGGCGCTCGCTGCCCGAGAGCAGCGGCCCCAGCGCCTTGACGACCGGCAGGCCGCGCAGGGCCATCAGCCGGTAGGTCTCGATCTCCAGCACCCGCTGCACGATGCGGCCGGCGCGGGTGCCGCTGGTACCGGGGGCGGCGATCACCACCATGCGCTCAAAGCCGCTCTCGCGCAGCGCAAAGTCGGTCGCCACCAGGCCATTGCTCTGGCCGCCGGTGATCGAGGCCACCGCGGTGTGGTCGCCCAGCCAGTCGCGCACCTGGGTCAGGGTGTCATGCGCCTGCTCCGGGTCGCCTTGCAGCAGGACCAGCTGCACGGCGGCAAACGTGCGCCCGCCGACGCCAGCCAGCCAGCCGGGCGGCAGCGCGGCTTGCAGCAGGGCGTCGGGGTCGCACTGGGCCAGCGTGGTGCTGGCGGGCAGCGGCTGCGCCAGTGTGTAGCGGGTGAACTCGGTGTGGCGCTCCCAGGTGAGCGAGCCACCAGGCAGATTCAGGCGCAGGAAGTTGCTGGCGACATCACCGGCTTGCAGTGCCGTCTGACCCGGCAACCGGCGCAGGTGTTCGCACGCCTGCTCGCGCGACACGCCCTCGTGGCTGACCGCCACCAGCACCACCAGCGCGGGGGCGGTGAGGCGGGTGGGCGGCCGCGCGTGCACCTCGTTGTGCAACTCGATGCGCTGCACATCGTCGGGGGGTAGCGGGCGGTGGGGCTCGGTGAGGGCTTGCATGGCTCGCATTGTGCCGCCGCCGTGGCACAGGTGGCGATGGCTGGGGGAAGGTCAGGCGCGAGCAGAAAACAAAAACCCGCCGGGCAAGGGCCGGGCGGGTCTGTGGACGATGACGCTCGATCAGAACGGAATGTCGTCGTCCATGTCGTCGAAGCCACTGGCTGGACGCGCCGGTGCGGGGGCCGGCGCTGGCCGCTGGGCAGGGGCTGGCGCGCGGGGTGCGGCGGCCGGGCGGGAATAGCCGCCACCGCCACCACCTTCTTCGCCGCCACCCATGCCTTCACGGCCGCCCAGCAGCTGCATTTCGGTGGCGATGATATCGACCGTGTTTTTCTCCACGCCGGTGGTCTTGTCCACATAGGTGCCGTATTTCAGTCGCCCTTCAACGTAGATCGGGCGGCCCTTCTTCACGTACTCGCCGGCGATCTCGGCCAGGCGGTCGTAGAACGTGACGCGGTGCCACTGGGTGTCTTCGATCATTTCGCCGCTGTTTTTGTCTTTGCGGCGGCTGGAGGTGGCCACGCTGACGTTGGCCACCGCCTGGCCCGAGGGCAGGTAACGGACTTCGGGGTCGCGGCCGCAGTTGCCGACGAGGATGACTTTGTTGACGGAGGCCATGGGGATTTCCTTGGGAGATGCGGGAGAAGAGGCAGGCGCCGCGAGCGCCTGATCGGGCATTGTGCCGCAGGTCCGCGCGCCGGCCATCGGCACGGTGCCGGCTGGACCTGGCGGGCCAGCAGGCGCCTGCGGTGCCACAATGAGACGCTGCCCCATGAATCGCGAACCGAATTTTTTCCAGAACCTGCAAGACGAGCTGTCCGATGGCCGGGCCTGGCTCGATCGCAGCATCGTGCTGGTCTATGCCGTGCTCGCCGGCCTGTTCGTGGTTGCGTTCACCATGACCAGCGAGCTGGCGTTCGAGTGGTTCACCCACCTGCGCGAGGTCGCTCCCTGGTCGGTGCTGATCTGGACGCCAGCGCTCACCGCCGCCATCGTCTGGTGCACCCGGCGCTACTTTCCCGGCGCGGCCGGCTCGGGCATCCCGCAGGTGATGTCGGCGCTCGACCCGGCGGTGGACACCACGATGCGCCGGCATTTCGTCTCGCTGCGGCTCACGCTGGCCAAGATCGCGCTGGGCTCGGCGAGCCTGCTGGCTGGGCTCTCGGCCGGGCGCGAGGGGCCTTCGGTGCAGGTGGGCGCGGGGGTGATGCACGACGCACGGCGCTGGCTGCGCCCAGGCTCGGCCATGAACGACCACGCGCTGCTGGTGGCCGGTGGCGCCGCCGGCATTGCAGCGGCCTTCAATGCGCCGCTGGCCGGCGTGGTGTTCGCCATCGAGGAGCTCTCCAAGCGCATGGACTCGCGCACCAACGGCGTCATCATTTCCGCCATCGTGCTGGCCGGTCTGGTGAGTATTTCCTTCTTCGGCAACCTCACCTATTTCGGCTCAATTGCGGTGCCTCGCCTGAGCTGGGGCGTGTTTTTCCCAGGCGTGCTGGTGGTGTTGCTGTGTGGTGCGCTGGGCGGCCTGTTCTCGCGCCTGCTGGCGGCCTCGATCGAAGGCATGCCCGACCGCGTGAGCGCCTACCGGCGCGCGAACCCGGTGCGTTTCGCCGCCTTCATCGGGCTGGCGGTGGCGATCATCGGCATCGTCACCGGCGGCGCCACCTTTGGCGCCGGCGCCAACGAGGTGAAAGACATGCTGGCCGGCAACGCCGAACTGTCCCGCGTCTACACCCTGCTCAAGCTGGTGGCCACCTGGCTCACCAGCTGGAGCGGCGTGCCCGCGGGCATCTTCGCGCCTTCGCTGTCGATCGGTGCCAGCGTGGGCAACGATGTGGCGCAAATCCTCCTCGGCGAAGAAGCGCGCACCCTGGCGCCGATCTTGATTGCGCTGGGCATGGCGAGCTTTCTGGCCGCCACCACAC
Source organism: uncultured beta proteobacterium (assembly GCA_963831255.1). Classification (GTDB taxonomy): domain Bacteria; phylum Pseudomonadota; class Gammaproteobacteria; order Burkholderiales; family Burkholderiaceae_C; genus Hydrogenophaga. The sequence goes on from CAWHPI010000002.1 coordinate 124,533, forward strand.
AGGCACCGCTGACCTCTTTCATCATCGTGATGGAGATGGTGGATGGCCGCGCCATGGTGCTGAGCCTGATGGCCGGGGCCATGCTGGCCAGCCTGATCTCGCGCCTGATCAGCCGCCCGCTGTACCCCACGCTGTCGGCGCTGATGATCCAGGCGGTACGGGCCGCTGCGGCACCCGCTCAGCGCATGAAGACGTCAGAAGACGGGGCAGAAGACGCCACAACGCCTGCTGCCACAGCAGCCGATGCCCCGCCGGTGCCGCCACCTGCAACCGATACGCCGCGCTGAAGCTGACGAACGCGGCCTGACCTGTTTCACTCCCGCCCATCCCGAACGACCATGTCACTCGAGACGGTGCTGATCTTCGTCGTCACCACCTTTGTGGTGGTGCTCTCGCCAGGCCCGGCGGCGATCGCTGTTTCGGCGGCATCAGCCTCTGGCGGTTTTAGAAGTTCCGTGCCCGTGGTCTCGGGCATCGCGGCGGCCAACGTGGTGTATTTCGTTTTGTCGGCCACGGGAATCAGCGCACTGATCATCGGCTCCAGTGAGCTGTTTTCAGTGGTGAAGTGGGTGGGCGTGGCCTACCTGGTGTACCTGGGTCTGAGCGCCATTTTCAGCCGCTCGGGCCCGTTCAGCATTCCGGCGGGGCCGCGCCAGGGCGCGCCCGCGCGTCGCCAGTTTCTGAAAGGCTTTGTGCTCGAAATGGCCAACCCCAAGGCCTTGCTGTATTTCGCTGCGCTGCTCCCCCAGTTCATCGATCCCACGCAGGCAGTATTGCCCCAGTTCGTGGTGTTCGGCATGCTGACCTTGGCGCTTGACCTGTTGATCTACGGCGCCTACGGCGCGCTGGGTCATGTGTCCGGCTATCGCGGATTGAAGCCCTGGCTGGTCCGATGGATCAACCGCTCGGCGGGCGCCATGCTGCTGTTTGCCGGCGCCAAGATGGCGACACTGCAACGCTGAGCGGCTCAGCGCTTGGCCGCTGGGGACGGGCTCATCGGCCAGGCCAGCACCAGCCACACCGCCATGAGCGCAGCGCTCACCACAAAAATCCCGGGGCTGCCCCAGGCCTTCAGCACGAGACCGCCCAGCGTGCCGCCAGCGAAGATGCCGAGCGACATCAGCGTGTTGTAGACGCCCAGCGCAGCACCGCGCTGGCGCGGCTCGGCCAGCCGAGAGGCCAGGCTGGGCTGGCTGGCTTCCTGGGTGTTGAAGCCCAGAAAATACAGACCGAGCAACAGACCAACCGCCCACACATTGGGTGCGTCGAGACTGGCCAGAAAGCCCAGCTGCACCAGCGCAATCAGTGCGATCGTGCCCAGGTACACCGCGCGGAAATGGCCTTGGCGCTCCAGCCGGAACAGAAATCCCCCCATCACCAGCAGCGAGCCCAGCACCGCCGGCAGATACACATGCCATTGCTGCGCGGTGGCCACACCCGCCTCGCGCAGCAGCGCTGGCACCGCCATCCACATCGCGATCTGCACCGCGTGCAGCACGAACACACCCAGGTCCACCCGCAGCAGCTCGGCATTGGCCAGCACCTCGCGCAGCCCGGCACGCCCGGCCACCACCAGCTGCGCCGGCTCAGCCGGCACCACCCAGGCCACCACCGCCATGCCAGCCAGCGCCAGCGCGCACGTGATCCAGAACAGACCCGCCAGGCCGATGTGCGGCACCAGCGCCGGTGCCATCACCAGCGAAAGCGCAAACATCAGCGCGATGCTGATACCGATCAGCGCCATGGACTTGGTGCGAACCTGGTCGCGCGTGAGGTCGGCCAGCAGCGCGGTCACCGCGGCAGAAATCGCACCAGCGCCCTGCAAGGCCCGCCCGACCACCAGCCAGGTGAGGCTGGGCGCCCAGGCCGCCACCATGCTGCCGATGGCGAACAGCGCCAGCCCAGCCAGGATCACCGGCTTGCGGCCCAGCCGGTCCGACGCCATGCCCAGCGGAATCTGCAACATCGCCTGCGTGAGTCCATAAATGCCCATGGCCAGCCCGACCAGCGCCGGGTTGTCGCCGCCGGGGTAGTTGTGCGCCTCCAGCACAAACACCGGCAGCACCAGAAACAGGCCGAGCATGCGCAGCGCGTAGATCGAGGCCAGCGAAAAACTGGCGCGCCGCTCGCCCGGCGTCATGCGCGCAGCAGCGCCCGGGGCGGCAGCGGGAGAGGCGGAGGGCGCGGGATTCAGGGCGGACACGGGGCGACGGGTGGGCTCGGGAGACTTCGTATTGTGCGCGAGCCGTCAGCCCGCCCGCGCGGCCTCAAAGGCCGGCGCTGCGGGTTTGGGGAGCGCGCTTTATCATGTTGGGTTGCCTTTCTGGCGCCGGTCATGCCGGCGATTTCTTGTGAATTCCCCGTTGCTTCCTCCCGTCTTGCTGCCCGATGCCGTGCCGGAGCGCAGCCGCGCGGCCCAGGCCGCCGCCCGCGCCAACGCCACGCTCTCGGTGCGCGGTGCGCGCACGCACAACCTGAAGAACATCGACCTCGACATCCCGAAGCACGCGCTGGTGGTGATCACCGGCCTGTCGGGTTCGGGCAAGTCCAGCCTGGCTTTCGACACGCTGTACGCAGAAGGCCAGCGCCGCTACGTGGAAAGCCTGAGCGCCTACGCGCGCCAGTTCCTGCAGCTGATGGACAAGCCCGACGTGGATCTGATCGAAGGCCTGTCGCCCGCGATCGCCATCGAACAGAAAGCCACCAGCCACAACCCGCGCTCGACGGTCGGCACCGTGACCGAAATCCACGACTACCTGCGCCTGCTATACGCCCGCGCCGGCACGCCCTACTGCCCCGAGCACGACCTGCCGCTGGCGGCGCAAAGCGTGGCGCAGATGGTGGACACGGTGCTGGCCATGCCCGAAGGCACCAGGCTGCTGATCGTGGCGCCCGTGGCGCGCGAGAAGAAGGGCGAGTTCGTCGACCTGTTCGCCGACATGCAGGCGCAAGGCTATGTGCGCTTCCGGCTCAACGGAGATGTGGTCGAGGCCGAAGATCTGCCGGCACTGAAGAAGACCGAAAAGCACAACATCGACGTGGTGGTGGACCGCATCAAGGTGCGGGGCCATGAAGAGACCGAAGAAGACCAGACCAATCCTTTGAGACAGCGCCTGGCTGAGAGCTTCGAAGCCGCGCTGCGCCTGGCCGAGGGCCGCGCGCTGACAGTCGACATGGACACCGGCGCTGAGCAAGCTTTTTCCGCCAAGTTCGCCTGCCCGGTCTGCAGCCACAGCGTGGGCGAGATGGAGCCGCGCCTGTTCTCCTTCAACTCGCCCATGGGCGCATGCCCAAGCTGCGACGGCCTGGGGCACACCGAGGTGTTCGACCCGGCGCGCGTGGTGGCTTTCCCGACACTCAGCCTGGCCAGCGGCGCCATCAAGGGCTGGGACCGGCGTAACGGTTATTACTTCGCCATGATCGAAAGCCTGGCGGCGCACTACAAATTCGACGCCGAAGGGCCCTGGGAGTCGCTGCCCGAGCCGGTGCAGCAGGTGCTGCTTTATGGGTCGGGCGAGGAAGACGTCAGGTTCAGCTACGCGCTCGAATCGGGCGAGCGCGCGGGCAAGAAGATCAGCAAAAAACACCCCTTCGAAGGCATCATCCGCAACTTCGAGCGTCGCTACCGCGAGACCGATTCGTCTCACGTGCGCGAAGAACTGGCGCGCTACCGCGCCACCCAGCCCTGTCCCGATTGCGAAGGCACGCGGCTGCGAAAGGAAGCCCGCCACGTCTTTGTGGGCGAAGGCGAGCAGCGCCGCCCCATCTACAAGGTCAGCCACGTGACGCTGGGCGAGTCACTGGCCTATTTCCAGGCCCTGCAGCTGCCCGGGCGCCAAGGGCGACATCGCCGCACGCGTGATCAATGAAATCCGGCAGCGCCTGAAGTTTCTCAACGACGTGGGCCTGAACTACCTGAGCCTGGACCGCAGCGCCGACACGCTCTCCGGCGGCGAAGCCCAGCGCATCCGGCTGGCGAGTCAGATCGGCAGCGGCCTCACCGGCGTGATGTACGTGCTGGACGAGCCCAGCATCGGCCTGCACCAGCGCGACAACGACCGCCTGATCGACACCCTCAAGCACCTGCGCGACCTGGGCAACACGGTGCTGGTGGTCGAGCACGACGAAGACATGATCCGCGCCGCCGACCACGTGATCGACATGGGCCCGGGCGCCGGTGTGCATGGCGGCCATGTGATGGCGCAGGGCACCTTTGCCGAGGTGATCGCCACCCCGGGCTCGCTGACTGGCGAGTACCTCAGCGGCGCACGCGCCATCCATGTGCCCGTGCGGCGCACGCCCTGGCTGCCGGTGGTGGCGCCCAAAGCGTTTGTGCCGCCGACCAAGGCCCGTTACGCGCCCAGCCCCGCCGCCGAACGCCGCGCCGCGCGCGAAGCCGCGCACATCGCCACGCTGGGCGAGCTGCAGGAAATCCGCGTGATCGGCGCCAGCGGCCACAACCTGCGAAACGTGAGCGTGGCGTTTCCGGTCGGCCTGCTGACCTGTGTCACCGGGGTCTCGGGCTCGGGCAAATCCACCCTGGTCAACGACACGCTTTACGCAGCGGTCGCGCGCACGCTCTACCGCTCGCACGACGAGCCCGCCGAGCACGAAGCGATTGAAGGCATCGAGCATTTCGACAAGGTGATCAACGTCGACCAGTCGCCGATTGGCCGCACGCCGCGCAGCAACCCCGCCACCTACACCGGCCTGTTCACCGGCATCCGCGAACTCATGGCCGAGGTGCCCACGGCGCGCGAACGCGGCTACGGCCCGGGCCGCTTTTCAGCTTCAACGTGGCCGGTGGCCGCTGCGAGGCCTGCCAGGGCGATGGCGTGGTGAAGGTGGAGATGCACTTCTTGCCCGATGTCTACGTGCCCTGCGAGGTCTGCAACGGTCAGCGCTACAACCGCGAAACGCTGGACGTGCAGTACAAGGGCAAGAACATCGCGCAGATCCTGGACATGACGGTGGAGCAGGCCCACGCCTTCTTCGGCGCCGTGCCGACGCTGCACCGCAAGCTGCAAACCCTGATGGATGTGGGTTTGACCTACATCCAGCTTGGCCAGAGCGCGACCACCCTGTCCGGCGGCGAAGCGCAGCGCGTCAAGCTCGCGCTGGAGCTCAGCAAGCGCGACACCGGGCGCACCCTCTACATCCTGGACGAGCCCACCACCGGCCTGCACTTCGCCGACATCGAGCTGCTGCTGCAGGTGCTGCACCAGCTGCGCGACGCCGGCAACACCATCGTGGTGATCGAGCACAACCTGGACGTGATCAAGACCGCCGACTGGCTGATCGACATGGGCCCCGAAGGCGGCGCTGGCGGCGGGCAGGTGGTGGGCATCGGCACGCCCGAGACATTGGCCGCCAATGAGGCCAGCCACACCGGGCGCTACCTGGCTCGGCTGCTGGAACGCTGAAACTGGGGTTCAAAGGCGGCCGAGGTCCTCGATCGCATCCACCACCAGGCTGGTGCCGATGGCGATCAACAGGATGTCGGACGCCACGCGTACGAACTTGTAGCCGACCGGCGGCACTCCCAGACGCACCTGCACCGCCGCCGGCACCGGGTAGTACACGACTGCGGCCGACAGAGGCTCGCCACGGGCCCAGCCCTTGGCTTGACCGGGCGGCTGGCAGCCGTTGTGCTTTTTCTTCAGCCCGGGCGGGCACTTGCCCGCCTTCATGCGCGGCACGTAGTAGTCGCGCACCAGCACACGCTGCGGCTCTTGAAAGTAACCTCCGATCTGGATATTGACCGACAAGCCACTCGAACCGCGGCGATCCGCCGTCTCAAGTTGCTCAGACCGGTCTCGGTCCCGACGCTCGTCGCGGTCGTGCTTCTGTTGCTTGTTCGGGTTGCCCGATTTACCGCTGTCGACCCACTCGGGCTTTTCGGCCAGACTGGGCAGACTCACCAGCGCCAGGCAAGCAGCCAGGAGCAGGACAGGAGAGCGGAAAGAAAAAGAAAGCATGGAAGATCCAGTAAAAATCGGCGTAAAGAAGGGGCGCGCTGTCAGCAGAGAAGACAAGCCGCAGTGTGCTCCTGACTCCGTCGTTGCTGGTGACAGTTTGTGCACACGCGTCGGTGAACGCTGCCAGAGCCCCAGGCGGGTACCGTGCATGGTGGACCGCTCACGGCCCAAACGGCAGACTCTCGGCAACGCCTTGCCTCATTCCACCATGCCTCAAGAAACCGAACTCAAGCTCAGCCTTCGTCCGCAGGACGTGCGCAGGCTGCTGGCCCATCCGCTGTTGCGCCAGCCAAAGCCGAGGCGCCAGCACCTGCTCAACACCTATTTCGACACTCCCCAGCTCACGCTGATGGACCAGCGCATCGCAGTGCGCGAACGGCGCCTGGGCGACCTTACGCTGCTCACCGTGAAGACCGCGGGCAAGACCGTGGACGGGCTGTCGCAGCGCCAGGAGTGGGAAGGGCCAACGCAACCCAGGGCTTTCGATTTCGCCGCGCTGGTGGACGACGCAGCACTGGCCCACAGCCTGGGCGCGGTGGCCGCGCAACTGGTACCTGTGTTCCACACCGACTTCGTTCGTCTGCGCTGGGTGATCGCACACAGCGGTGAACACGGGAATGCCAGCATCGAGCTGGCGCTGGACGAAGGCACGGTGAGCACCGAGGCCAACGCGCCACACGGTCGGCAGCAGCAAGCGCTGCTGGAGCTGGAACTGGAGCTGCTGAGCGGCCCGGTTGAGGCCCTGTTTGAGCTGGCCCGCGCGCTGGCCACTGCGCCACCCGGCGATGCCTCACCGGGCATCGTTTTGCAGCCGAGCCAACACAGCAAGGCCGAGCGCGGTTTCGATCTTTTTTTGGGTCGCAACACCACCAGCGAACCCACGCGCGAGGCCGGATCTTCGTAACGCACGGCGGAGCGGCGACAGCGTGCACTCTTGATTTGGCTGTTGGTGTTTCGACGTTGCCGCGCGTGACAAAGCGTGGAAGCATCTCGCACCAGGCTTGCTGTTCAACGCCCAGTGGTCTGCGAGTCGGGCAAGCGCTTTTGCCAAGCCCGGCCAAGGTCGCCACAATGCAGGTGTTGTTCACTTCGCGAGGCACCGAGCATGTCATCCATCACCCTGCGCTTCCTGGTCGAATCGTCTCATTTGGGTCCAGGCGGCCGGGTGCACGGTGGCACCGTGATGCAGTGGATGGGTGAGGCGGGTTTCGCTTGCGCGACCCGCTGGGCCGAGCGGCCATGCCAGCTGGTCTACACCAGCAGCACCCGGTTCCGGCGCCTGGTGCGCGCCGATGCGATGGTTGAGGTGCGGGCGCGGCTGGCCTTCACCGGCGACACCAACATGCATGTGGGCGTGGAGCTGCGCAGCGGCGACCTGGCCACGGGCCGCATGGAGGCGGTGGCCGAGTGCCTCACGGTCTACATCGCGCTCGGAGACGATGGCCGCCCGCTGCCGGTGAAGCACTGGACGCCCGGAACCCCCGGTGAAATGGCACTGGCCAGCAGCGCACGCTCGCACTTCGACAACACCTCCACCGCGCCGCTGGAGTAGGCGCAAATCCGGGCCTCAGGCTTGCGCGCTGGGCCGCTCGGCCACCCGGTCGCGCCAGGCTTGCAGGGCATGCAGACCTGCGTCGGCCGGTCGCAGTTTGAGCAGGCGCGCGAATTCCAGCGTGCAAAAAGCGGTGATGTCGGCGATGGTGAAGCGCTCGCCAGCCACCCAAGGCTGGTCTTGCAGCGTGCGATCGAGCCAGGCGGCGGTGTCCAGCGCCTTGGCCTGTTGGGAGGCGCCGAACTCGGGAAACTGCGGCTGCTCCAGCACAGCGAGGCCAGGGTGCTGGTGGCGAATGGCATGGGCCAGCGGCAGCATCAGGTACCACTCGACACGGCGATCGGCCATCTCGATAAAGGCGCGCTCTTCGAAACCCACACCCATGAGGTTGGGCTCAGGCTGCAGGCCCTCCAGGTAGGTGCAGATGGCGCGGGTTTCGCTCAGGGTTCGCCCGTCGTCCAGTTCCAGCACGGGAATACGCGCCAGTGGATTGCGGTCCAGAAACGCAGGTCGGCGGTGCTCGCCCGCGTTGATGTCCACCAGCACCGGTTCAATGCCAGTGATGCCTTTTTCAGCGATGAACATCTGCACCCGGCGCGGGTTGGGCGCACGTTGCGACACGTAGAGTTTCATTTGGTGGGTTCTTTCCGGCGCTGGCCTGGTCCAACCGTTGCGGCGTGCAACAGCAGAAGGCCAGCAACAAGCGAAGTACCCATGGTAGCCAGGCCCACGCTGGGCCTTGTCACGGTGGCGTCGCTGCTCAGCGCATGAAGTCGAGATAGCGCGGGTAGTCAGCGCCACTGAAGTTGCGCAGATTGGGCAGGATGCCAGCCATCTCGCTGTCTGCCACGCCGAACCACCGAGCCAGAGTGGCGGCGTACTGGTCGACCGAGGTGCTGGGCAGCAGGCGGCCTTGGCCGACGTGCCACTGGTCGTTCAGCGGCGGAGCCGTTGGTGACGCTCACGGGTGGCGCCTTGCCGTAGAACGCCTTGCCCTGCACAGCGCCGCCCACCATCAGGTGGTGCGAGCCCCAGCCGTGGTCGGAGCCGTCACCATTGCTTTGCAGGGTGCGGCCGAAGTCGGAGGCGGTGAACGCGGTCACCTTGTCGGCCACGCCAAGTGACTCGGTGGCAGCATGGAAAGCGGTCGAGCGCGCTGCTCAGATTTCCCATGAGCCGGGCTTGGCTGGTGATCAGGTTGTCGTGCAGATCGAAGCCACCCAGCGAGACGAAGAACACCTGGCGCTTGGTACCCAGCGCATCGCGAGCTGCGATCATGCGCGCCACCAGCTTGAGCTGGTCGGCCAGGCCGTTTTGCGCTGGAAACGCATTGAATGGCGCAGCGCTGGCGGGGAACTGGTCCAGCGCATTGGTCACTGCGCTTTCGGTGGTGGCAGCGCGCGCAGTCACCAGGTTGTACTCGCGCTCGAGCAGATGCGTGCGCTCTTGCAATGCCAGCTGCAGCATGGCGCGTACGCACTGCGCTGGAGTTGTAAACATTGCTGTTCAGGCCATTGATCTTGACCGCGCCGCCGGTACCTACCCGGTAAGAAAGCACCTGATCGCCTGAGAGAAAAACCGTGTTTCCCGACACCGAGACGCAGGTGAGCACGTTGTTGGAGCCGTTCTGCGGTTTGGCCAGATCGCCGATGTGGCCGCCCCAACCGGTGGTGGTGCCCTCGGAGCCCGAGGTCTGCCAGACCGATTGCTGGTCGTTGTGGGAAAACAGCTTGGGTGGGCGCGGATACAGGACCCGGTTCGAGCTGTTGTATTGGGCGCGCGTCAGGGGCACCACAAGTGGCCCCACGTTGAGCTGCACCGCGGCCTTACCAGCGTTGAAAAGATCCGACAGGCCGGTCATTTCGGGATGCAGCGCGTACTGCACGCCACCGGGCAAGCGCGGTGGCAGGCTGGAGCAGCGTGGCGGCAAGCTGGGCGCGCGGGATTGCGATGCCACCACCGGTGAAATCGGAGCGGCCGCCACGGATGGTGTTGTAACGGCCGTAACTGTCGAGGTCGTAGTTGATCACCGTGTTGGCGTAATCGTTGCCCCCGAACAGGAAGACGCAGACCAGCGCCTTGTAGTCGGTGGCGTTGAAGGCCGCGGCCTCGCCCATGGCGGCGAGGTTGAGCGCGGTGGGCAGCGCGGCGCCGGTGAAGGCGAGCTGGCCGGCGCGGCGCAGGAAGGCGCGGCGGGTGTGCTGTTGCGGATCGATGAAGTGCATGGCGTTTGCTCCGCTTTACTTTTGAACCAGGTACTCGGGGCAGCCCATGACCATGAAGATCGCGGCCATCACGCGGCGGCGCCTGGCGGTGTCGATGTTGGCGGCGGTACCGGTGGTGGGCAAGGGTGTGTCGATCAGCGCCTTGACCATGATGGCTTTAGACGCAGCCGACACCGCACCGGCCGCCAGCACCAGGCACACATGGTCGACCAGCGCCACCGGGTCGTTGACCAGCGCGAGCTCGGCACGGTAGTCGGCCGCGATGTCGGCCACGTTGTTTCTGATGAGCAAGCCCCTTTCGATCACACCTTGCATGAAGTTCAGGTAGCCACCGACCGTGGTCTCGTTGACCAGCTGGAACTCGGGCGCGGTGGCGCTGGCCACCGGCGATCGCGGTGGACGGCGGCACATAACCGGGGCGGAAAAAGTTGAACACCGAGGGCGAGCGCAGCGGGCTCTGGCCCAGCTGTGTCGAGGCGTTGCTGAGGTTGCCGATCTTCCAGGTGCCGGCTGCCGAGCTGGCGCCAAACGTGCGCGCCCACTGCATGAATCGAAGCATGGGCTCGCGCAGCTTGCCGAAGGTGCGGGTCGCTCAGGCCGCTGGGGCCGCGCGCCTCGTCGTCCAGCAGGATGGCGGTCCACACCGCCTGCAGGTCGCCGCGCACGCCCGCTGCCGTTGTCGTTGAAGCGGCGCGGCCACGCGCGCAACATAGGCCGGGCTGGGGTTGCTGGTGACCAGGCGCTGGATCATCTGGCGGGCAAAGAACGGGCCAACATTGGGGTGGTTGAACAGCGCGTCCATCGCAATGCGCAGCGCTTCCGGCGCGGGCGTGTTTGCAGGTACCGCCGCACCCAGAAAACGCGCTTCCAGGGCGGAGTGGTTGGCGGCGATTCAGCGACATGGGCTTGCGGGCGAATTCCTTGGACTCGATGGTGCTGCTGCTGTTGGGCCGGGTGTGGCGCACGCCGTCGGAGCGGTCGAAGTCGTAGCCGGTGAACACGCGCGCCAGGTTGGTCACGTCTTCCTGGCTGTAGCTCTCGGTGCCTCGGCTGGTGCCGTCCAGGTTGAGGTTCACCAGGCCAATGGTGAACAGCTGCATCACCTCGCGCGAGTAGTTTTCGTCGGGCACGCGGCCAGAACGGGTGTCCTCTTTGCGGTTGCCCTTGGTGTTGAGGTAAGTAGCCCATCGCAGGGTGCAGGGTGACGTCTTCAAGCAGGGCTCGGAAGTTGCCGAAAGCGTTGCGCACCAGCATGTCCCACCAGGAGGCATAGGCATGGCTGCGCCAGGTGAATTCAGCCGAGTTGAGGGAACTCACGAAGAACTCGGACAACGCCAGGGCCATCCGCTTGCGCATCATGTCTGGGCCGCTGAGCAGCTGGTTCCAGAGCATGTACTCGGCCGGATTGGTGCTGAAGTAGTACTCGTTGCTGTCCACCGCGCCGTAGCCCTGCGACTCGACCCAGTCCCAGCCGCTGGAGCGCAGCGGGGTCTGGTACTGGCGGGCCAGCCACATGGTGGCACCCTCGCTTCGTAAGGCCGAAATCTCGCTTCGGGTGGAAGAAAATTGGGCTTGCTGCAGGAGCCGGGCGGCATCGGCGTCGGTTGACAGCTGGGTGAAACGGAAACCACCGAACTGTTCCTCTGCCAAGGGGGATAGGACCAGAGGAGGCTCTTCTTCGCCACCGCCACAGGCGGCAAGCAGGGTGGCTGCCGACACAGCGGCGGCGGTTGCGGTGGAAGGCAGAGCTGAGCGGGTGTCCGAACCAGGTGCAATCGCAACGCTGGTTACAGGCGAAGGGCTGGCCGGCTGATCGAGCGCGATCACGAGCGAATCGGATTCCATGGAGGCTCCAGGGGAAAGCTGAGCGATCAGTCTAGTAACAGTACTGGGCAGCACACACTGCCCTTTCACGCTGTTACGAAGCACGTTGCTGCTTTCGCATCACCCCGCCGCGCACCCTGCCGCTGGGCGTCTTTTGCCCAGCCTTTGGTCGGCTACAGCTTGCTCGCCGCCGCCAGCATGTCCCTGGTGCGCAGGGCTTCCTGCCGTGCGGCCGCGGCGAAATCGGCACCAGTGCTCGCATACAGAATGGCGCGCGACGAGTTCACCACCACAGCCCCGGTGGTGGCACCGCTGGCATCCAGGCGCAGGCCGGCGCGCACCGTGGCTGCGGCATCGCCACCCTGCGCACCAACGCCGGGAATCAGCAGCGGCAGGGTCGGCGCGAGCGCGCGCACGCGCTCGATTTCGGCTGGGTAGGTGGCGCCCACCACGAGGCCGAGCTCACCGTTGGTGTTCCACGGCCCTTGGGCCAGGCGCGCGATGTGTTCGAACATACGCGGCTCGCCTTCTACCGAGGCGAGGCGCTGGGTTTGCAGATCGTCGCCACCGGGGTTGGACGTGCGACACAAAAGGAACGCGCCCTTGCCGTGGTACTTCAGATACGGCTGCACCGAGTCAAAGCCCATGAAGGGCGAGAGCGTGACCGCATCGGCGCCGTAGCGTTCGAAGGCTTCAATCGCGTACTGCTCGGCGGTGCTGCCGATGTCGCCGCGCTTGGCGTCCAGGATCACCGGCACCTGCGGCGCCACGCGCTTCATGTGCGCCATCAGGCGCTCGAGTTGCTCCTCGGCGCGGTGGGCGGCGAAGTAGGCGATCTGCGGCTTGAAGGCGATCACCAGATCGGCGGTGGACTCGACGATGGCGGCGCAGAAGTCGTAGATGCGGCTGGCGTCGCCCCGGAACCGCTCGGGAAATTTCGCAGGATCGGGATCCAGGCCCACACACAACAAAGATTGGTTTTGCGCCTGCGCGCGCTGCAGCATGTGGGTGAAGCTCATGGCGCAATTTTAGTGAGCGGCGGCAATGCCACTTCGATGGCCATTCGGTGGGCAGCGACCGCGCCGACCGGCCGTGCACAATCATTCGCCAACGACCGACCGCCCATGCACACCCTGAGCCGCAAACAACTGATCCTCCTCGTCCTGCTCACGCTGGTCTGGGGCCTGAACTGGCCGGTCATGAAGCTGGGCGTGAGCGCGTTTCCACCGCTGAGCTTTCGCAGCCTGAGCATGTGGCTGGGTTTGCCGGTGCTGGCCGGGGTGCTGCTGTGGCGCCGTGTGCCGTTCAAGGTGGGGCGCGAGCACTGGCGCGAGCTGCGCGGTTCTCACGGTGTTCAACATGCTGTTCTGGCACACGCTGATCATCCTGGCGGTGCAGTCGCTCTCCAGTGGGCGGGCCGCGATCCTGGGCTACACCATGCCGGTGTTTTCGGCCGTGATCGGCGCCATCTGGTTTGGCCAGCGACTGGCCGGGCGGGCCTGGCTCGGTGTGGCCGCAGCAGCCCTCGGCGTGGTGCTGTTGCTTTGGCACGAGATCACCGCGCTCAGCGGGCGGCCGCAGGGCGTGGCCATGATGCTGGTGGGCGCAGCGGGCTGGGCGATCGGCACGCAGCTGATGCGCCGCACCACCATCCCGGCGCCCACGCTGGCCCTCTCGTTCTGGATGACGCTGCTGACCGCGCTCTGGATGACCGCGATCGCAGCGCTGTTCGAACACCAGCGCTGGGCCTGGCCGAGCCCGCCGGTGTGGGGCGCCATCGTCTACAACGCGCTGGGCGTGTTCGCGTTCGCGCAGGTGCTGTGGCTGATGCTGGCGCGCGACCTGCCCCCGATCGCCTCCACCCTGTCGGTGATGTTCATTCCGGTTCTGGGTGTGTTCAGCGGCGCCGTGCTGCTCAACGAAACGCTGCACTGGCAGGACTGGGCGGCGGTGGGCCTGGTGGTGCTGGCGATTGCAACCGTGCTTTGGCCTGCACGCGCCGCCGCTGCGCGGGTCGCTGCCCCTGGGGCAAGGTGATCTTCCTTGCTGCGGCCCGCTGTTTGCGGGCGGCTTGGCATCGAATGGTTTCGCGATACCGTCGAATATCCGTTGCTGCGCGTACCGAGCTCAAACACCCAGGTGTGCGCCAACATCGGCGCGCAGGGCTCTGGACACCCCTTCACCGGCGCGAAGTGTCCGAACCCAGGGCACCGCGGAACCGCCCTTCGACAAGCTCAGGACGGGCCGCCAGTGCCGCCCCCTGGGGGGTGACGCCGCGGGCGGCGCGGGGGGAGCCTAAACCTCCAGCGCCAAGCAGAGATCGGCCCAGGCCTTGGCTTTGTCGCTGGGTGTGCGAAGCAGGTAGGCCGGGTGGTAGGTCACGATCACCGGCACGCCCTGGTAGTGGTGCACGCGGCCGCGCAGCTTGCCGATGGGTTCGTCGGTCTGCAGCAGCGACTGCACCGCGAAGCGTCCCATGGCCAGAATGAGCTTGGGCTGCAGCAACGCCACCTGGCGCGCGAGATACGGCGCGCACTGCGCCACCTCGGCGGGGTGCGGGTTGCGGTTGGACGGCGGGCGGCACTTGAGCACGTTGGCGATGTAAGCGCCCTGCGCACCTGTGCCACCGCGGCTGCGGCCGACAGCGCGCAACATGTTGTCGAGCAATTCACCGGCCGGGCCCACGAAGGGCTGGCCTTCGCGGTCTTCGGTTTCGCCCGGGGCTTCGCCCACCACCATCCAGTCGGCCGACGTGCTGCCGCCACCGAACACGGTGTTGCGCCGGCTCTCGCACAGGCCGCAGGCGCGACAGGCGGCCACCGTGGCTTCGAGCTGCAACCAGTCCATTTGCTCGATGCCTTCGGCGAGCGGTGCGAAGGGGGTATCGGTGGCACCTGCCGATGCCACGACACCGGTGCGCGGCGCTGGAGGCGCCACCGCGCGCTGCGCTGCGCCGGACATGCCTGGCTCGGGCTGGCTTGGCTGCGGAGACTGAGGTTCGGGGGTTTGAATGTTGCGCGCGACCGGGGCTGCTGCAGGCAGGATCGTGGGCTCCGACTGCGCCACCGGCCTCGGCGCCCAGACGCGAACACCCATCTCGGCCAGCATCGCGCGCTGACGCGCATCGAGCTGCGGCACAAAGGAGGTGTCGTGCGCGGGCCCCTGTACAGACAACTCGGGATCGCGCTCGCGTGCCGGCACAGGCACACCGGTGTCCGGCTGCTCGGGCGCCGCGCTCATGGCGCTTCTCCCGGCGCGGGCGCTGCGTCCAGCGGCAGGCTCATCACCACCGCGTCTTCGCGCCCGATGGGCGCGGCAGGGTAGTAAGCGCGGCGCAGGCCCACCTGTTTGAACCCGTAGCGCTCGTAAACGCGGCGCGCGCCCTGATTGCTCTGGCGCACCTCCAGCCAAAGGCATTGCGCGCGCTGGCCGCGCGACCAGAGCACCAGCGCGTCGAGCAGGCAGCGCGCCCAGCCCTGGCGCTGGTGCGCGGGCGCCACCGTGATGTTGAGCAGGTGCGCTTCTTCGACACCCCGCATGGCGATCACGTAGCCGAGCAGCAGCGCGGCCGTCGGCGCGCGGCGGGTGCACCAGCTCCTCCGGCGCAGCCTCGCCAAGCAACATCACCGCCGCGTAGCCCGAGGCCAGCGAGTCGGCGAAGTGCCGGCGCGACCAGGGGTGGGGGTAGGCGGCGGCTTCCACCGCCTGCACCGCATCGAGATCACCGGCGGTCATGGGCGCAAACGCCACCCGGCGCGTCGCACCCACCGCACCCGTGGGCGAGGTCGGCGATGGCCAGCCCGTCAGAACGGCTGTATCGGTGTGAACATGCGACGCGGTGGCAGCCATGGCAAACCTCAGGCGTCCAGCGGCGCAGCGGGCGCCTGCGCGGCCAGACGGGCCAGCTGCTGCTGGCGCAGCAGCTCGCGCTCAGCCGTGGTTTGCGCCACCTTGTCGCGCACATACAGCGGCAAGGCCTGGTGGGCGCTGACCGCCAAACCCTGCGCCAGCCCGGCGCTCGCCAGTCGCAGCAGCGCGCGCGCCGTGGGCAGCGCCGGCTGGCGGCGGCCAGGCAGATCGCTGAACTGGGCACCATAGGTCTCGAACACATTGCCAGCCAGCAGGTCGCCATCGGATGCCGTGGCGTCTGGCCAGGCGCTGCGCCACCAGCCGGCCAGCTCGTCGGGCAAGCACAGGCGCGGCGGCTGTCGTTCGAGCAAACGGGCACCTCGCAAAGGTAAGCGCCCACATACATTTCACCCATGCGCGCATCGAGCAAGGCTGCAACGCGCTTGGGCACCGGTTGACCAAGCTCCGCCTGACGCAAGCGCGCCTCCTCGGCCAACGCGGCCAGGGTATCGATCGGCAACACCGGCAGACCGTCGGGCCGGGCCTCGCTGCGCGCGCCATAAGCCAGGCCCTGAACCACCGCGCAAGCGGTGCGCAGGCCCGTGAACGAGCCCGGCCCGCGGGCAAACACCAGCGCGTCCAGATCGTGCAGCCGCCAGCCAGCGTCGGCCAGCAAGGCCTCGATCACCGGCAAGAGGGTGAGCGAGGCCTGCGCGACGCCAGGGCCCGTGTGTTGCCAAACCGGTTCCTCCGAGGCGCCGCCGCTCCCCAGCGCGACCGACAAGGTGTCGGTGCTGGTCTCGATGGCGAGCAGGCGCAGGGGGGTCGGCGAAGGCATGGGCCATTATCGAACAGGGCGTGACCGGCCGAAGCCGTCGGACCACGGCGGGAGACTTGGCGCGTTTGGTGGCAGCGCCGCTTCCATAATGCGTTCACCCATGAGCTTTTTCTCCCCGCACCCCTGTCCCTCACCGCCGCCTCTGGCCCGCCTGCGCGCGGCGTGTCGCGGCCGCCCTGCTGGCCGCTGCAGCACTGCCGGCCTGCGCCCAGCTGCCGCCCAGCGTGAGCGCGGCGCTGCAACGCGCCCAGGTGCCAGGCGACGCCATGTCCGCGCTGGTGGTGCCGGTCGACCCGCCGATGGCCGACCGCCTGCGCTACCGCGCCGATGCATCGGTCAACCCGGCCTCGGTGATGAAGCTGGTCACCACCTACGCCGCGCTGGACCTGCTCGGCGCCGACTTCACCTGGGACACCCAGTTCCTGACCGACGGCACGGTCGACCAGGGCGTGCTGCGCGGCAACCTGTATGTGCGCGGCGGCGGCGACCCCAAGCTGGTGCTGGAGCGCTTGCAGGCCGCCTTCTTCGCGCTGCAAGACCAGGGCGTGCGCGTGGTTCTGGGCGACATCGTGCTCGACCACAGCGCCTTCGAACTGCCCGCGCACGACGCCGGCGCGTTCGACGGCGAAGCCCTGCGGCCCTACAACGCCAGCCCCGACGCGCTGCTGGTCAACTTCAAATCGGTGGTGCTCACCTTCCAGCCCGACCCGGCGGCCGGCGTGGCCCGCGTGCTCAGCGAACCGCCCCTGGCCGGGCTGGCGGTCGACGCCAGCGTGCCCCTGACCGGCGCGGCTGCGGCGACTGGCGCGCCAGCCTGCAGCGCGCGGTTTGACGACGCGAACGCGATCCGCTTCGAAGGCAGCTACCCGACGAGCTGCGGCGAACGCGTGTGGCCGGTGGCCTACCAAGACCCGGCCAGCTACGCGGCGCGCGCCATGGAAGGCCTGTGGCGCGCCAGCGGCGGCGCCGTCACCGGCCAGGTGCGCACCGGCCTCACGCCGCCGGGCGCACGCCTGCTGCTCAGCGCGCCCTCGCTGCCGCTCTCGGACATCATCAGCGACGTCAACCAGTGGAGCAACAACGTGATGGCGCAGCAGGTGTTCCTCACGCTCGGGCGCCTCGCGCCGGCGCGGGTCGACGCGCTGACCGAGCCGCACAGCCCGCTGCAACCCATGCGCGCCGGCCGCTTCGAGCGCTCCCGCGAGGTGGTCGAGCGCTGGTGGAAAACCACCTTCGGCATCCGCTCAGGCGCGCCTGTGATGGACAACGGCGCCGGCCTCTCGCGCATCGAGCGCATCACACCCGACGCGCTGGCCGAGCTGCTGCGCCACGCCGCGCGCCACCGGCAAGGCGCGCAGTTCGTGCAAAGCCTCTCGATCGCCGGCGTGAACGGCACCGCCGCGCGCATGGCCCGCGGCAGCGACAGCGCCGCCCGCGGCAACGCCTGGCTCAAGACCGGCACCCTGCGCGACGTGACCGGCATCGCCGGCTACGTCAACACGCGCAGCGGCAAGCGCTACGTGGTGGTGGGCTTCGTCAACCACCCCAACGCCCCAGCCGCCCGCGCGGCGCTGGACGCGCTGGTGGAGTGGACGGCGGCGCTGCCGGATTGAAGCCCAGCCCACAACCCGAACGCTTCCTGCACCAGGAGCACACGCAAATGAACACCGGCGATTCGTCGGATATGCCGCCGCCTTCCTGACCACGGTGAGCTTTGTCCCGCAGGCCTGGCACACCTTCCGCTCCCGCGATGTGAGCGGCATTTCGCTGGGCATGTACGCCTGCTTCACGCTCGGCGTTTTTCTCTGGCTGGTCTACGGTTGGATGTTGGGGCCTGGCCGGTCGTGGTGGCCAACGCGATCACGCTGGCTTTGGCGGTGGCGATTCTCGCGATGAAGCTGCGCTTTCAGGCGCGTTGAATGCACGCCCCATTCACCCACGAAAAAGCCGACCATGGTCGGCTTTTCCATCTCGCTACCAGAGCGCTCACCAACGCCGGCTGATCTGGTCGTAGGCGTAGTCACCGAACAGGCGGTGCGCTTCTGGCGTGATGTAGCGGTCGTCCGCGAAAAGGTAGTCCTCGTAGTTGCTGGCAACCAAAGTGGCGGTGGCGCAAGCCGTTGCAGGCGACACGTTGCAAACCGGCGAATTCACAATGGTCAACCCGTAGGTGCCTGGAATGCGCACCAGTTCATTGACGTAAAACGCCAAGTCCACAAACAGCAGGTTTTTGCCCAGATCGGTTGCGTTGACCTTGAACGCGTTGTTGAGTGCGAGCGACGCATCGGAATGGGCTTGCACCTGATTCAAGGCGATCGCAGCGGGCGATTTGCCCAGGTCGTAGACCCCGGCAAACAGCACGTATTGCGCGCCCGAAGCAATCAGGCCGCGCACCGCGTTGGCCAGTGTCACGCCCGCTGCCGCAGCGGTGGTCGCGTTGGCGCCCGACGCAAAAATGTCCGCCATGGGCGCGTTGATCACAAAAAGATCGTTGACACCTGGGGCACCGGCTGCGGCGATCTGGCTTGCGATATCGGCCGCGGTGGCGGTGCCTGTGGCAAAGCTGTCGGCGGCGGTCAGTGACAGACCGTAGCGACCCGCCAACTGATCCACCCACAGCTTGGCAGAGCCGTCGTTGACGGTGAAACGCGGGGTACCCAGAAAGCTCAGGCCATCGCCGAACACCCGGATGCGCGAGGGCTTGAGGGCCGAGACGATGTCTCCGTCGCCGCAAGCGCTGAGCAGCGCCGGGCCGGCCAGCGCGGCGGCGCCGGTGAGCAGGCTGCCCTGCAGGAAGCGGCGGCGCGATGGTGCTGCGGTGGAGACTGCTGTTCTTGCGGAGGTCATGGGTGCTTTCGCTGGATGCGAGGAGCCGGAGCGGCTCAGGGCAGGGGAAATTGAGGTGCCTATCTTATCGGCTTGGTCTCCTGGGCGTCTCGCCCACGGCGGGTGCAGCTGGCGCCAAACGGTGTGGCGAAGATCAGGCCGCAGCGCGCTGCAGCCGGTCGCGCACGCCGTCCCAGGCCGGGTCGTCGGGCGGCGTTTCGACCCAGATCAGGCGCACGCCGGTGGCGTCGAGCTCGCGCAGCACCGCAAACAGCTCGTGGGCGGCTTGCTGGGCGTCGCTGGGCATGTGGCGCAGCGGCACGCTGCGGGCAGCACGCAGGCTTTGGCGGGCGTAGACCGCGATGTGTTTCGCGTCGGCGCCCAGCACATCGAGCGCGGCTTGCAGCTGCTTGGCCGGCATGAGGCGCAGAGCGGCGCGCGGGGCGTAGTGGGAGGCCAGCGTGCCCGAGGCGCGGGGCGCGGTTTCGTCGGGTTCGCGCAGTGACTGACCGCACGCCGCTTCGATCTGCGCCGGGGTGATCATGCCGGGGCGCAGCAGCACCGGCGCGCCGCGCGGCTGCAGTCGACGATGGTGGATTCGATGCCCACCGGGCATGCGCCGCCGTCCAGGATCAGCAGCGCCTCGGCGTCCAGCTCGGCAAACTCCTCGGCCACATGGGCGGCCGTGGTCGGGCTGACGCGGCCGAAGCGGTTGGCGCTGGGCGCGGCCACGCCAGCCACGCCCAGCGCCTGCGCCGCCGCCAGCAGCGCCTGCGCCACCGGGTGCGACGGGCAGCGCAGGCCGACCGAGTCTTGCCCGCCGGCCGCCACCGCAGCCACCTCGGGCCGGCGCGGCAGGATCAGCGTGAGCGGGCCGGGCCAGAAGGCCTGCATCAGCGCCACGGCGAAGTCGGGCAGCTCGCTGCGCAAACGGCGCCACCGCAGCGCGCCAGCCACGGCGTCCATCGAGCGCGGCGGCGCGATGTGCACGATCAGCGGGTGGTCGCTGGGCCGGCCCTTGGCCTCGAAGATGCGCTGCACCGCGCTGGCGTTGCCGGCGTCGGCGGCCAGGCCGTAGACGGTTTCGGTCGGCATGCCGACCAGCGCACCCAGCGGCCAGCCGCTCGGCGGCGGCTTCGATGGCCGCCGGGTCGCTGGCGTTCAGACGTCAAGGGCATGGCAGACCCATCAGCCGAGCGCGGGCAGACCGAGCAGCGCGCAGCACCTGCGCCGCGGTCTCGCGCACCGCGGCCACGGTGAGCGCCGGTGATGTTCAGGTGGCCCATCTTGCGGCCAGGGCGCGCGTTGAGCTTGCCGTAGAGGTGCAGGTGGGTGCCGGGCAGCGCCAGCACCTGCGCCCAGGGCGGTGACACCGGTTGCTCGCTGCGCTGCGCGCGCACGCCGTTGGGTTCGAACCAGAGATCGCCCAGCAGGTTGACCATGATGGCCGGGCTGTGCTGGCGCGGCGTCGGGCAGCGGCAGCCCGGCCAGCGCGCGCACCTGGGCCTCGAACTGCGAGATGTCGCAGGCGTTTTGCGTGTAGTGGCCGCTGTTGTGCGGGCGCGGCGCCATTTCGTTGACGATCAGATCCGGGCTCGCCCGCCGCCGTTGTCCACCACGAAGTACTCGACACACAGCACGCCGACGTAATTCAGGTGGTTCGCGATCGCCACCGTGCTGGCCTGCGCGCGCGCGGCCAGCGTCGGCGCGGCACGGCGCCGTCGTACACCTCGGTGATCGCCAGGATGCCGTCGTGGTGCGTGTTGGCCTGCACCGGGAAGCTGACCGTCTGGCCGTCGGCGCCGCGCGCCACGATCACCGAACACTCGGCTCTGCAGCGGCAGCAGTTTTTCCAGCACGCAGGGCACGCCGCCCAGCTGGGCCCAGGCGGCGGCCAGTTCCTCGCGGGTCTTCACCCGCACCTGGCCTTTGCCGTCGTAGCCCAGGCGCGCGGTTTTCAGGATGCCGGGCAGCAGATCGGCTGGCACCTGCGCCAGCTGCTCGGCGCGTCTCGATGACCGCATACGGCGCGGGCGACACGCCGCTGATGGGTGCGCACTGCACGAAGTGCGCCTTTTCCTGGAGCGGTCCTGCGCCACCGCCACGCAGTCGGCAGCGGGCGCCACGGGGCGGTGCGCGGCCAGCGTGCGCAAGGCGGGCGCGGGCACGTTTTCGAATTCGGTGGTGATGGCCTCGCAACGCTGCTGCCAGCTGCGGCCAGACCCTGCCGTCGTCGTAGGCGTGTGGATGTGGTAGTGGCTGATCAGACCCGGCCGGGCTGGCCGGATCGGGGTCGAGCACCGCGGTGAAATAGCCCATGGCCTGCGCGGCCTGCACGAACATGCGGCCGAGTTGGCCGCCGCCCATGACGCCCAGCGTCACGGGCTGGCCACTGGTCAGACAGGCTGCCGGGCAGAAGGGGTGACGCGCTCGCTCAGTTCTGGGAGCGTCATGCTGCGCGCGGCCTCGGTCTGCGCGGCGCGAAACGCGTGCGAGCTTCTGCGCGCAGGGCGGGGTCGTCGTTCGCCAGCAGCGCCACCGCAAACAGCGCCGCGTTGGCCGCGCCCGCTGCGCCGATGGCAAAGGTGGCCACCGGCACGCCCTTGGGCATCTGCACGATGCTGTGCAGCGAATCCACACCGCTACAGGTGTTTGCTTGCCACCGGCACGCCCAGCACCGGCACCACCGTCTTGGCCGCCAGCATGCCCGGCAGGTGCGCCGCGCCGCCAGCGCCGGCGATGATGGCTTGCAGGCCGCGGCCTTCGGCGCGACTCGGCGTAGGCAAACATGTCGTCGGGCATGCGGTGCGCCGAGACCACGCGCGCCTCGTACGCGATGCCAAAGTCTTGCAGGATCTGCACCGCGTGCTGCATGGTGTCCCAGTCGCTGCTGGAGCCCATGACCACGCCCACTTGAATCGGGTTCATGTGAATGACCTTGTGCCGGGCGCTGGCGCGTCGGCTGGGAATGCCGACGCCGGGGCCGTTGGCACGGCTCCGGTAAAGTGCACGATTTTACGTTTCGCGCCCGCGCCGCCCCCATTGCCATGATCAACGTCACCATCGCCAATTTCGAAACCGAGGTCATCGAGGCCTCGATGCACACGCCCGTGCTGGTCGACTTCTGGGCGCCGTGGTGCGGCCCCTGCAAGGTGATCGGTCCGTTGCTGGAGAAAGCTGGAGACCGACTACGCCGGCCGTTTCAAGCTGGTCAAGATCGATTCCGACCAGGAGCAGCAGCTCGCGCAGGCCTTCGGCATCCGCAGCATCCCCACCTGCGTGCTGCTGCAAAACGGGCAGCCGGTCGACGGCTTCATGGGCGCCCTGCCCGAGGGCCAGATGAAAGCTTTTCTGGACAAACACCTGCCCGCTGCCGAGGAAGTGGCAGCGGCCGAAGAAGAGGCCGAGGCGCTGGACGCGCTCGCCGCCGGCGACACCGAAGGCGCGCTGGAAAAGCTGCAGCACGCGGTGACCACCGACCCCAACAACGACGACGCCCGCTTCGATCTCGTGAAACTGCTGCTGCAACTCGACCGCGACGACGACGCCAAGGTGGCGTTTGCGCCGGTGATCGCCAAAGCGCAGGCGGTGCGCCGGCTCGACTCGCTGCAGCGCTGGATGGCCGCACGCGATGCGCAGGTGGACGCCTCCACCCAGGCCGCGGCGCTGCAGGCGCGG
The DNA here is from genome assembly GCA_963831255.1 of uncultured beta proteobacterium. Classification (GTDB taxonomy): domain Bacteria; phylum Pseudomonadota; class Gammaproteobacteria; order Burkholderiales; family Burkholderiaceae_C; genus Hydrogenophaga. Next base: position 147,303 of record CAWHPI010000002.1, read on the forward strand.
ATCGCCGCCAACAAACGCGACTTCGAAGCCCGCTTCGCGCTGGCCCAGCACCACATGGCCCACAACCGCTGGACCGACGCCATGGACGAGCTGCTCGACATCCTGATGCGCGACAAATCGTGGAACGACGACCTGGCGCGCAAGACCTACATCGCCATCCTCGACGTCATCGAGCCACCCAAGCCCAAGGTGGCCGAAGGGCAGGTGCCGCCGGAAGACCCGACCGTGGCCACCTACCGCCGGCGGCTCTCCAGCGTGGTGCTGAGCTGAAAGCCATCACCCCACCAGGCGCGTGAGCGCTTCCTGGTACTTGGCTGCGGTCTTCTCGATCACGTCTTTCGGCAGGCGCGGCGCTGGCGGCGTCTTGTCCCAGGGCTTGCCGTCGACCTGCGCCGGCCTCCAGCCAGTCGCGCACGAACTGCTTGTCGTAGCTGGGCGGGTTGCTGCCCCACCACGTAGCTCTCCAGCGGCCAGTAGCGCGAGCTGTCGGGCGTGAGCACCTCGTCCATCAGCACCAGCGTGCCGCGCGTGGTCCAGGCCAAACTCGAACTTGGTGTCGGCAATGATGATGCCCTTGGCCAGCGCGATCGCGGCGGCAGCTTTGTAGAGCTGGCGATGCGAATCGCGAATCTGCGCGGCCAGCGTCGGCGCCGATCATGTCCACCGTCTGCTCGAAGGTGATGTTCTCGTCGTGCTCACCCATCTCGGCCTTGGCGGCCGGCGTGTAGATCGGCTCGGGCAGCTGGGACGCGTTTTGCAGGCCTTCGGGCAGCGGCACGCCGCAGACCGAGCGGCTGTCCTGGTACTCCTTCCAGCCGCTGCCGGCCAGGTAGCCGCGCACCACGGCCTCGACCGGGATCGGCTTCAGGCGCTGGACCAGCATCGAACGGCCGCGCACCTGCGGCGCCTCCTGCTGCGCGTCACCACGCTCTCGGGCGCTTCGCCGGTGAGGTGGATCGGGCAGATGTTCAGGCCCTTGGGGCCGAGCTTGTCGAACCAGAACAGCGAGAGCTGGGTGAGCAAGCGCGCCCTTGCCGGGAATCGGCTCGCCCATGATCACGTCAAAGGCGCTGATGCGGTCGCTGGCGACCATCAGGATGCGGTCGTCGCCCACGGCGTAGTTGTCGCGCACCTTGCCGCGCGCGAGCAGGGGCAGGGAGGCGAGGGCGGAGGTGTGCAGGGCAGTGGTCATGATGAATCCGGGAGAGCAAAGGCGGATCGGATGCGCCAAGAAAAAAGCCCGCCGACGAACAGTCAACGGGCTTTGAACCGTTCCGGACGATTATCGCAGGCGATACCCGAGCCGATGCCTGTCGCGCAGGGGCTTGCTCACTTCACCTGCTGCGCCAGCTCACCCTTGGCGTAGCGGGCGGCCATCACGCTCAAGCGTGTCGCCCTTGATCTTGGCGCCCTGGCCTTCGCAGCCGAACTCGCAGGTAGCGCTGCTTGCAGACCTGCTTGGCGGCTTCGCGCGCGGGCTTGAGCCATTCGCGGGCGTCGAACTTGTCGGGGTTCTCGACCAGGAACTTGCGCACCGCGCCGGTCATGGCCAGGCGGATGTCGGTGTCGATGTTGATCTTGCGCACGCCGTGCTTGATGGCTTCCTGGATTTCTTCCACCGGCACGCCGTAGGTCTGCTTCATCTTGCCGCCGTACTGGTTGATGATGGCCAGCAGGTCCTGCGGCACGCTGCTGGAGCCGTGCATCACCAGGTGGGTGTTGGGAATGCGGGCGTGGATTTCCTTGACGCGGCCGATCGCCAGGATGTCGCCGGTGGGCTTGCGGCTGAACTTGTAGGCGCCGTGGCTGGTGCCGATGGCAATGGCCAGGGCGTCGAGCTGGGTGGCCTTCACGAAGACGGCGGCTTCTTCGGGGTCGGTCAGCATCTGGCTGTGGTCCAGCTTGCCGTCGGCGCCGACGCCGTCTTCCTCGCCGGCTTCGCCGGTTTCCAGGTTGCCCAGGCAGCCGAGTTCGCCTTCCACGGTGACGCCGACCTTGTGCGCCATCTCGACCACCTTGCGCGTGACTTCGACGTTGTAGTCGAAGCTGGCCGGGGTCTTGCCGTCTTCCATCAGCGAGCCGTCCATCATCACCGAGCCAAAGCCCAGGTCGATCGCGCCCTGGCAGATCTTGACGCTGGTGCCGTGGTCCTGGTGCATCACCAGCGGGATGTGCGGGTAGGCTCTCGACGGCGGCCTGGATCAGGTGCTTGATGAAGGGCTCGCCCGCGTACTTGCGGGCGCCGGCGCTGGCCTGCAGGATGACCGGCGCACCCACCTCGTCGGCTGCGGCCATCACGGCCTGCACCTGCTCGAGGTTGTTGACGTTGAACGCCGGAATGCCGTAGCCGTTGGCGGCGGCGTGGTCGAGCAGTTCGCGCATGGAAACGAGTGCCATGAGGGATCCCCTAAAAGTCGGTTGGTAACCAGTCGGTAACCCGCAATTTTAAGGCGAGCAGAACGGCAACCGCCGAAGAGGATGGCCTGCGCAAGGAATTCCATCGGTGCACAGGTGAGTCGAACCCAGGGCTGCCGTGGAAATGGCTTTGGCAGGCCGCCAGCGGCGTCTCCCGGGGGGAACGACCTTCGGTTGCGCAGAGGGGAGCCCGATTTCCCGCCGGGCCGCCCCAAGGGAAATCAGCCCCCTCGGGGGGCAGCGACCAGCGCAGCGGCGCAGCGTGGGGGCTTATTCAGCCCGGCAGATCTTCAAGGTGTTCGTGCCGCCCGGCGAGCCCATCGGTTCGCCCACCGTGATCGCGTAGACGTCGCCCGTTTGCACGATGCCGCGCGTCTTGAGGTGGGCCTCGGCGTCGGCCAGGGCGGTGTCGCGGTCGGCGCTGGTGTCCATCAGCAGCGGGCGCACGTTGCGGTACAGCGTCATGCGGCGCTGGGCGGCCAGGTTGGAGGTCACGGCGTAGATCGGCATGCGCACGTTGTGCCGGCTCATCCAGAGCGCGGTCGAGCCCGATTCGGTCAGCGCCACGATGGCCTTGGCCTTCAGGTGGTGGGCGGTGAACAGCGCGCCCATGGCAATGGCCTGGTCGATGCGCGTGAAGGTCTCGCCGTGAAAGTCGTCTTCCAGCGGATCGTGGTCGGTCTTCTCGGCTTCCAGGCAGATGGCGGCCATCTGCGTCGACCGTCTCCAGCGGGTACTTGCCAGCGGCGGTCTCGGCGCTGAGCATCACGGCGTCGGTGCCGTCGAGCACCGCGTTGGCCACGTCGCTCACCTCGGCGCGCGTGGGCACCGGGTTGAGGATCATGCGACTCCATCATCTGCGTGGCGGTGATCACCACCTTGTCCATCTGGCGCGCCAGCTTGATCATGTGCTTCTGCAGGCCGGCACCGCCGCGTTGCCCACCTCAACCGCCAGGTCGCCGCGCGCCACCATGATGCCGTCGGACACCTTGAGGATGTTGGCCAGCTCGGGGATCGCTTCGGCGCGCTCGATCTTGGCGATCAGCGCCGGGCTGGTGGCCGATCTCGGCGCCGGCCACGTTGCACAGCTGGCGCGCCAGCTCCATGTCGGTCGCGTTCTTGGGGAAGCTCACCGCCACGTAGTCGGCCTGCAGGCCCATCGCGGTCTTGATGTCTTCCATGTCTTTGGCGGTCAGCGCTGGCGCGGTCAGGCCGCCGCCCTGCTTGTTGATGCCCTTGTTGTTGGACAGCTCGCCGCCGAGCTTCACCGTGGTGTGCACCGCGGGGCCCACCACCTTGTCGACGGTGATCACGATCAGGCCGTCGTTGAGCAGCAGGGTGTCGCCGGCCTTCACGTCGCGCGGCAGCTCCTTGTAGTCCAGGCCCACGCCGGTGAGGTCACCCAGCTCGGTGCGCGACGCGTCGAGCACGAATTTCTGGCCCGGCTCCAGCATCACCTTGCCCTCGGCAAACTTGCCGACGCGGATCTTCGGACCCTGCAGGTCGGCCATGATGCCCACCTCGCGCCCCGCGCGCTGTGCCGCCTCGCGCACCAGGCGGGCGCGGTCGATGTGGTCTTGCGCCTTGCCGTGCGAGAAGTTGAGCCGCACCACGTTCACGCCGGCGCGGATCATCGCCTCCAGCAGGTCGGGCGAACTGGAGGCCGGGCCGAGGGTGGCAACGATTTTGGTGGCGCGTTGGGTCATGGGTGTGTCTCGAAAGCGGTGGTTTTGCCGAAGCGGAACGCCCGGCCGATGTAATTTGGTTTCAATTGTCCATGAAACCCGTTACCAGCACGTTACCAAACAGGCCGCGTGGCCTCGATGGAGCTGGATCGGTTTCACAGACCGCCCGGGCGCACCGGCAGGTTGGTGCTGTAGGTCAGATCGACCGTGCGCCCATCGACCATCTGGAGCTGCACCGTCATGCGGCGAAACGCCCATTTGAGATCGACCGCGCCGGGCACCGCGTCCTGCCGAGCCTTGGTGCTGATCGGCAGGCCGTAGCGCGCCCGCAGCGGGGGCTGGAGGGCTTGCAGCAACGCCTTCACGCGCTCGGGGGTCGCGGGCCTGGCTTGCAGGTGGATGCGCTGCAGGCGGTTCGACTCGAAGTGGTAGGTGGCCACAAAGTCTTCCCCGGCGATCTCGGTGCTGGGGATTTCCAGCAACGCGCTGCGGTCCAGCGCGCGCCGGGTGGGCGAGGTCTCTTGTACCTCGGGCATCAGGGCGCGAATCTCGGCCGGGCTGGCGTTCATCGGCGCATCGCGCCACAGGGTCTGGGCCGAGGCGCCGAGCGCGATACCGCTCAAGACAAGACAGGTCAGGAAGTTTTTCATGATGGCAAGTGTGACGCAGCCGGGCGGCAGGGTCAGACGGCGGGGCTTCGGCGCTTGTCCTCAGCGCTCGCTGGTCTCGCTGGGTGCACGGCTCAGATCGTTGTTCTGGTCGACCAGGCGCAGCAGCAGCCGCATGAACTCTGCGCGCTGGCGCTCGGTGAGTGGCGCCAGGATTCGGGTCTGGGTGCGCAGCATGGCAGGCAGCACCTCGGCCAGCGCCCGCTCGCCCGCAGCGGTCAGGAACAGCTGGCGCACGCGACGATCTCCAGCCGCCTGGCGCCGCTCCAGCAGCCCGCGCGCCTCCAGCCGGTCGACCACGCCGCCGGTGGTGGAGGTGTCCAGCGCGATCGCACGGGCCAGCGTGCGCTGGTCGATACCGGGCTGGTTGCTCACGGTCTGCAACGCCGCGTACTGCACCGGTGTCACGCCCTGCTCGCCGGCTTCCTGCAGAAAGGTGCCCACCGAAATCTGGTGCAGCCGCCGGATCGCATGGCCCGGCTGAAGATCGATCTTGACGGCTTCCGATGGCGGCTTTTTCATGGGGGACAGAGGGGCACGTTTTGCTGCGCAGTGGGGTGAGGAATTTGACAAAAAAGATGTTAGCACTACACTTATCGTCAGCATACTGATTATCTAGACGCTTCAACCATGACCCACACAGCTTCAGATCTCCCCGTGCTCATCGCCGGCGGCGGCATCGGCGGACTGGCGGCCGCGCTGGCATTGGTACGCCAGGGTTTTGCGGTCCAGGTGTTTGAGCAGGCGCCCGAGATTGGCGAGATTGGCGCTGGTATTCAGCTGGGCCCAAACGCGTTTCACGCGTTCGACGCGCTGGGCATTGGCGACAAGGCGCGGGGCCGAGCCGTCTACACCGACTACATGGTGATGCACGACGCGCTGGACGAATCCCAGGTGGGCAGGATCGAGACCGGCGAGGCGTTCCGCCAGCGCTTTGGCAACCCCTACGCCGTGATCCACCGCGCCGACATCCACGGCTCGCTGCTTGAGGGTGCGGTGGAAACCGGCCGGGTCGAGTTCTTCACCAGCACGCGCATCGAGAAGATTGAGCAGGATGAGGTGAACAAGACCGTGACCGCGATAGACCAGAACGGCAGGCGCTGGCTGGGTCAGGCGCTGATCGGGGCCGACGGCGGCAAGTCGGTGGTGCGGGCGCAGTACGTGAACGACCCGCCGCGTGTCACCGGTCATGTGGTGTACCGCGCGGTGGTGGACAAGGCCGACTTCCCCGAAGACCTGCGCTGGAACGCAGCGAGCCTGTGGGCCGGTCCCAAGTGCCACCTGGTGCACTACCCGCTGCGCGGCGGCGAGCAGTACAACGTGGTTGTCACCTTCCACAGCCGCCAGCCCGAAACCTGGGGCGTGACAGAAGGCAGCAAGGAAGAGGTGGAAAGCTATTTCCAGGGCATTTGCCCGAAGGCCCGCCAGCTGATCGAGCTGCCCAAGAGCTGGAAGCGCTGGGCCACGGCCGACCGCGAACCGATCGACACCTGGGTGTTTGGCCACGCCACCCTCCTGGGCGACGCTGCCCACCCCACCACGCAGTACATGGCGCAGGGCGCCTGCATGGCGATGGAAGACGCCGTGACGCTGGGCGAAGCCCTGCGCGCGAGCGGCAACGACTGGCAAGCGGCGCTGCCGCTGTACCAGAAAAGCCGCGTCACGCGAACAGCGCGCATCGTGTTGAGCGGCCGCGAAATGGGTCGGCTGTACCACGCGGCGGGTGTCGAGCGCCTGGTGCGCAACAGCCTGTGGAAGGGCCGAAGCCAGGCGCGCTTTTACGACGCCATCGAATGGTTGTACAGCTGGAACGTGACCAACTGTTTGAGAGCTTGAACACCCCCGTCGCTGCGCTCCGCCCCTCAAGGGGCAACCCCAGCGGCCCGGCAAAGCCGGCTCCGCGGGGTTCACAAGACACATTGACCTGGAGACACACCATGAGCCACGAACTCGGACGCCTCGAAGACCTGCCGCAGGACTACCGCGACGACCTGAAAAACCTGAACCTGGTGCCGCTGTGGCCGAGCCTGCGCGCGGTGCTGCCGCCGGGTACGCCCACGCGCGCCACACAGGCCATCCACTGGCCGTACGCCACGCTCAGGCCGCTGCTGCTCAAAGCCGGCGAGCTCACGCCGATCGAGAAGGCCGAGCGCCGCGTGCTGGTGCTGGCCAACCCGGGGCACGGGCTGGAGAACATGAAGGCCAGCCCCGCCATGTACCTGGGCATGCAGTTGCTGCTGCCCGGCGAGTGGGCGCCCAGTCACCGCCACACACCCAACGCGGTGCGCATGATCGTGGAAGGCGAAGGCGCCTACACCACGGTGGATGGCGAGAAATGCGCGATGGCCCGGGGCGACCTGATCCTGACCCCGACCGGCCTGTGGCACGAACACGGTCACGAGGGCACCGAGCCGGTGGTGTGGCTCGACGTGCTCGACCTGCCACTGGTCTATTACATGGAGACCAGCTACCACATCAACGGCGAGCGCCAGACCGTGAAGACCGGCAGCGGCGACCGCGCCTGGACCCGCGCCGGCGTGGTGCCCACGCCCGTGTTTGCGCGCAGCGACAAGCGCTACCCCCTGCTGCGCTACCCCTGGGTGGACACACGCGTGGCGCTGGTCAACATGGCCGCCAACGAACCGAAGCTGGAGAGCGTGCAGGTGACTTATGTGAACCCGGAGACCGGCACCGACGCCGAAAACATCCTGGGTTTTTATGCGCTGATGCTTAAGGCCGGCCAGACGCTCACGCTGCCCGCGCGCTCACCGTCGCAGGTGTTCCACCTGATCGAGGGCGGCGTGGACGTGCTCACCTGCGGCAAGACCTTTGCCCTGGTGGAAGCCGACACCTGCTGTGCGCCTGGCTACGAGCCGGTGACGCTCAAAAACCGCCAGGACCAGCCCTCCTTCGTCTTCATCGCCGACGAGTCGCCGCTGCACCGGAAACTGGGCGTGTACGAAACCAGATAGCCACCACCGCGCCGTGCCGCACCTCGCTCGGCCAGCCCTTCCCTCTGCTTTTATTGATCATGACCCAATACCTCTTCACCCCGCCCGCCGTCCGTCGCTGCCCATCCGCGGCATGACCGAGCGCTTCCCCGTCAACCGCATCTTCTGCGTCGGCCGCAACTACCACGCACACGCGGTCGAAATGGGCCGCCCGGTCGACAAGCGCGTCGAGCAGGCCTTCTACTTCACCAAGTCGCCGCAGACCCTGGTGGAAAGCGGCTCGGTGGTGGCCTACCCGCCGCGCACCAGCAACTACCACTTCGAGATGGAACTCGTGCTGGCCATCGGCAAGCCGGGCTTTCGCGTGAGCGAAGCCAATGCCCACGGGTTGGTCTATGGCTACGCCGCCGGCCTGGACATGACCCGCCGCGACCTGCAGCTGGCCGCCCGCGACAAGGGCCGCCCCTGGGACACGGGCAAGGACATCGAGGAAGGCGCGGTCTGCTCCGAGATCGTGCCGATGCAAGGCGTGGTGATCGAACAGGGGGCCATCGCCCTGGAGGTCAACGGCGCCACCAGGCAGTCGTCCAACGTGGACAAGCTGATCTGGAACATCCGCGAAATCATGGCCGACCTCTCCACCTACTACCACCTGCAGCCCGGCGACCTGATCTACACCGGCACGCCCGAGGGCGTGGGCGCGGTGGTGGCGGGCGACCACATCACCGGGCGGGTGGACGGCGTGGCCGAGGTGGCGCTGACCGTGGGTCAGGCCGAAGCCTGAGCGCGGCCGACCGCTGCGCCAGACTCAGGCCGCTGGCGTGGCGGATGTGCCAAGCCTGTCATCGGGGGCCACGGGCATGACGCCGCGGCGCTGCATCATGTCTTCACCCATCGCGGCCAGGGCGCCCGGCCCCCAGCAGGCCGCGCGCGGCCGGGTAGGCCACCTTTTCCTCGTCGTCCACATGCTGCCGGTACAGCCGGGCGAAATCGTTGAGCTTGACCTGGTGCCACACGGTCAGACCGGGCCAGCCGGGGTCGCCGTGATCGGCCACCGCCTGCAACACCGTGCGCGCGTCGGTCCACGCCAGCTCCATTTGCCGGTGGTCCTGCATCAGCCGCAGCACCACCGCCTTGACCGCGGCGTCTGGCCCCGCCATCAGCGGCGGGAACACGTGGCGCTCTTCGTCTTCGTGGTGGTGCGGCGCGGCCTGGTCGAAATAGCGCATCACGTCGCGCGCCGCGTCGCGGGCCTGTGTGTCGGCGCCGTCGCTTCCTGCAGGTGCTTGCGCAGCCGCTGAGCAGGCCCAGCATGCGCTCGACCCGTTCGTGGCAGGCCTCCAGCATCTCGAACGGGGCCTCGAAGCCCACGCCGGGTGCCCGGTGGCCTCGGCTGGCCGATCTGGTGCAGGAATGGATGCCGGCCATGGCGATCAGCCGAGCTGCACCGCGCGGCCCTTGCCGGTCGAACGGGATGTAGGCCGTGGATCTGGCCCTGGCGGATCGCTTCCACCATCTTCTCCAGCGGCTGCGTCGGCGTCGGCGCTGGTGGGCGCCTTGCCCGGCGCGCCCGACATGGCGGCGGCGAACACCATGCCCCAGGGCTTGCCGAAGCCGCGCCGCTTCCTCCATCAGCTGGTCGAACGAGTGCCAGCTCGTCGGGGCTCTTGTCCACGCACATCTGCGGCACCAGCGCGCCGCCCTGGCCGCTGCTCAAAAGCCGGCGCGCTCGGCGGCGTGGCGTCGTCGGGCAGCTCGATCGCGGCGAACACGAACAGCAGGCGCTGCGGTTGGGGCTGGGCGCGCGCGGCGGCCAGCAGGTCGTCAAAGGTGCTGATGTCCATGGGGTTCCGGATCGGTGAGGGGCTATTGGGCCCGTTCACACTGTTTCTCTGAGTGCGAACAGGCCCTAGCCCAGGGTGGAGACATAGTCGGCCACGGCCGGGCGCGGGCGCGCCGGGCGGCGCGAGGCCACGGTGCCGATGCTGATGAAGCACACGGCGTGTTCGGCGTCGCGTCAAGGCGAAGCAGCGCGCGCAGCACCGCCGACTTCAGCGCCTTGCCGCTGGTGAGCGCCGAGCCGAAGCCCAGCGCGGTGGCCACCAGCAACATGTTCTGAACCGCAGCAGCCGGCCGAGATCAGGCGCTCGGCCAGGTCCACCTCGGGGTCGCCGCGCGCCGCGTCCACCACCAGCAGCAACAGGCGCGGCGAGCGGAACGCTTTCTCGCGCGCCTGCTCGCGCTGCTCGGGCGTGGCATCGGCGTCGCGCTCGGCGAGCGCCTGCGCAAACACCTCGCCCAGCTCGGCTCGGCGGCTGTCAGGTACCGCCACGAAGCGCCAGGGCAAAAGCTGCCCGTGGTCCGGCGCGGCGGCGGCGGCTTCGAGCATGGCGAGAAACTGCGCATCGTCCGGACCCGGTGCTGCCAGGCGTTTGGGCAGCACGGTCTGGCGCGCGCGGATCAGATCGGCGGCGACCAGGGACCAGTCGGTCCGGGTGAATTCGGCGGCTGCGCTCATCGACATGAAAAAGATGCCTGCGGATCAGCCTCGAAGACCAAGCGAAACGGGCATCACCCGCAGCTGCCCAGGTGGCCGCATGGGTGCAGTAGTCGCAGCCGTCCTTGCGGATCATGGCGTGGGCGCCGCACTCGGGGCATTTCTTGCCCGCCATCACCGGCATGCGGCATGCCGGGCAGCTCGGGCGTGGTGGGCGCGCGCGGCGCGGCCACGGCCGGCAGCGGCTGGTTGCGCGCGCGCGCCAGGATGTTCTGCAGCGCAAAGGCGATGGCGGCCACTTCGGAGTCGTGCCACATCGGCACGTGCGTGCCGTCGGCCTTCTGGTAGGTGCCCAGGCGCACCGGGCCGCGGTCCCAGGCGACCTTGCGCATGTCGCTCAGCGCGCGCTCCAGGAAGCCGCCGCGCGCGGCCAGCGACAGCATGCGCATGGTGGAGGTGATCCACTGCTGCGACTCGCCGCTCTGCCCCACCGGCATGAAGAACTCGATGGCGCGCTCGACCGTGCCCACGCCGTCGGCGTCGGGCACCGGCAGGAACGACACCACGATGTACAGCGTCTTGTGGCCTTCCTGCGTCCAGTACTCGATCTTGTCGGCCACGGCCGAGAGCGCGCCCTTGGGGCGGCTTTCGATCACGGTGCGCATCGGGTCCACCGGCGCGGCGACCACGCGCGCAGCCGGCTCGGCATCGGCGGCGCGTGCTGCCGGTGTCGAGCACCGAGCCCAGGATGCTGTTGGGCCGGTAGGTGGCCATGCCCTTGAGGTGGGCGCGCCAGGCCTGCTGGTACAGGCTCTTGAAGTCGTCGAACGGGTAGTCGGCGGCGACGTTCACCGTCTTGGAAATGGCGGTGTCCACGAAGGGCTGCACCGCTTCCATCATGGCGATGTGCTCGCCCGCGCGTCATGGCCAGCGCGTTGACGAAGTAGTCGGGCAGCTGGTCCACGTCACCGCCGAGTTCGCGGTACAGGCGCCAGGCGTGGTCTTCCACCGCGTACTCGCTGGTGGAGCCATCGGCCTCGCGCTTCTTGCGGCGGTACATCCAGGAGAACGGCGGCTCGATGCCGTTGGAGGCGTTGTCGGCAAAGGCCAGGCTCACCGTGCCGGTGGGCGCGATCGACAGCAGGTGGCTGTTGCGGATGCCGTGTTCGCGGATGGCTCGCCTGATCGCCTCGGGCAGGCGGCTGGCGAAGGTGCCGGCGGCCAGGTAGCCCTCGGCGTCGAACTTGGGGAACGCGCCTTTTTCCTTGCGCCAGCTCGACCGAGGCCGGTGTAGGCCGCATCGCGCATGCGCTCGGCGATCTTCGCGGCCATGGCGCGGCCCTCTTCGCGGTCGTAGCGCAGGCACAGCATGGCCAGGGCATTGCCCATGCCGGTGAAGCCCACGCCGATGCGGCGCTTGGCGGCCGATTCGGCGCGCTGCTGCTGCAGCGGCCAGAAGGTCACGTCGAGCACGTTGTCCAGCGCGCGCACCTGCAGTCGCCACCGCCTGCTCGAAGGCGTCGAAATCAAACGCCGGCACACCGCCGAAGCCAAACGGATTGCGCACGAAGCGCGTCAGGATGATCGGGCCGAGGTCGCAGCAGCCGTAGGGCGGCAGCGGCTGCTCGCCGCAGGGGTTGGTGGCCGCAGATGGTTTCGCAGTAGTGCAGGTTGTTGTCGGTGCCGATCTGGTCGAGGAACAGGATGCCCGGCTCGGCGAAGTCGTAGGCCGACTTCATGATGGTGTCCCACAGCTCGCGTGGCGGCCATGGTCTGGTAGACCCACTGGCCGTCGGCGCGCTGGTAGGCACCCTTGTCCATCAGCTTGGCGCCGGGTCGGGCCTTGTGCACCAGCTCCCAGGGCTGGTCGTCTTGCCCACGGCTTCCATGAAGGCGTCGCTCACGCCGACCGACACGTTGAAATTGTTCCAGCGCCCCGGCGTGCGCTTGGCGGTGATGAACTCCATCACGTCCGGGTGGTCGATGCGCAGCACGCCCATCTGCGCACCGCGGCGCGCGCCCGCGCTCTCCACGGTGGAGCAGGACTGGTCGAACACGTTGATGTAGCTGCACGGGCCCGACGCCATGGAGTGCGTGCCCTTGACCTCGGCGCCCTTGGGGCGGATGCGCGAGAAGTCGTAGCCCACACCACCGCCGCGGCGCATGGTTTCGGCCGCTTCGCGCAAGGCTTCGTAAATGCCGGGGAAGCCCTCGTCGTCCACACCCTGGATGCAATCGCCCACGGGCTGCACGAAGCAGTTGATCAGCGTGGCCTGGATGTCGGTGCCGGCGGCGCTCATGATGCGGCCCGCGCCGATGGCGCCGGCGTGCAGGTTGTCCAGGAACTTCTGCTCCCATTCGGCGCGCTCGCGCTTCCTTCTCCACCGAAGCCAGGGCTCGCGCCACGCGGCGGTACAGGTCTTCAATGCCGGTCTCGCCGGGCTTGAGGTATTTTTCGGCCAGCACATCCTGGCTGATGGGCTGGGTGGGTCAGGTCTTGGGGGCGCAGGTTGGTGTCGCGTTTCATCGGTGGGAGTCGGTTGGTGTGGTGGCAAGCTGCGCGACAGAAGCCGCGCGCCGGGCGGGTTCTGGCCGAGCGGCCTGGAACAACGGGCGCAAAGCCCGGGGCAGTCTAGCCGGTTCAGAACGCCCGTCGACCAGCGTCAGAGGCACCATCGTGTGCCATCGCCCCCGCGCATCAAGGCTGTTGGGGCGGTTGGTGCAGCTGGGAGCCAGGGAGGCCCCGCCCTGGCGGCCTGCGCGGGAAAGTCAGCAGAGCACTCTCCCAAGCCGCCCCTAGACACTAAGGGCTTTCACCCAGAACGGATCCAGAGCCCCGTGCTCGGTCCCCGATGGGGCTGGACCCTATTGCACCAGCGGCGATTGCGCGCCCTCCGAGCTCGACGCCTCTCCACCTCGGCCTGTCCCACCAGCAGCTGCATGTACTGGCGCATCGCGGTGCTGCGCGACTGCAGCTGCCAGCCGCCGCCGCGATCTGGTCGCGCACCTGCCTCGTAGGTCGGCAGCGTGCCCTTCTTGCGGCCCAGCACCTCGATGATGTGCAGGCCAAAGCGCGTGTGCACCAGGCGCGGGTGCACGCCCATGCCCCAGCGCGAATCGGTCTGAAAGAACAGCTCGTTGGCCAGCTCGGGCGCGCAGGCCTCCGGCGTCAGCCAGCCCAGATCGCCGCCCTGGGCGCTGGAGGGGCAGTTGGACAGCTCGGCGGCCAGCTGCGCGAAGCGCCCGGCGGCCACGTCCTTGCGCGACAGCTCCAGCAGCGCCGTTTCGGCGTGCTGCGACAGCGCGTGCACGTTGACGCCCGGCGTCACCGCAAACAGGATGTGGCGCACGTGCAGCGCCTGGCCGACGATGAAGCGGTTCTTCTGCGCTTCGTAGTGGCGGCGGCATCTCGTCTTCGGTCGGCGTCGGGCGAGGTCACGGCCTGGTCGACCATGGTCTCGATCACCTGGCGCTGAGCGTCATCGGGCTCGCGTGTAGCGTCAGACCGCGATAGCGTGGCAGCAGGCCCAGCGTGCACGGCCTCCTGGCGCAGCAGCTCGGTGATAGGCGCGCTCGCGCAGGGTCTGCGGGTCGAGCGCCTCGCCCGGCTCGTGCAGGGCGATGCCGTTGATGCTGGCAACGCTGGGCTGGGCCAGTCCCGCGCAGGCGCAGGCTGCTGCTGCCGCAGCCGGTGGTCGTAGTCGGCGTTCATAGGATCATTCCTCTGGCATGGTGTGAGCGGCTCAGACGCCTGGCTGGCGAGGAGCGTCCGGCTTCAGGCCGAGCTTGCGGCTGCGCACCACCTGGTAGGGGCGGAACAGGTAGGCCAGCGGTGCCGAAACCGCTCCACACGTGCACCAGACGCGAGAAGGGGAACAGCAGGAAGATCGTCATGCCCAGCACCAGGTGCACCTTGTAGGGCCAGTCCATGGCGCCACCAGGCCGGCGGCGTCGGGGCGCAAGGTCACGATGCGCTGCGCCCAGTCGGCCAGCGCCAGCATCACGCTCGCGTCCTTGATGGCCGAACGAGTACGGCAAGGTGATCAGGCCGAGCACCAGCTGCACCCACAGGATGATCAGGATGCCCAGGTCGGTGCGGTGGCTGGTGAGGCGGATGCGGTCGTCAAAGATGCGGCGGTGCAGCAGCAGCGACAGGCCGATGAAGCAGATGACGCCGGCGATGCCGCCCGCGGTCACGGCCACCAGCTGCTTCTGTTCGGCGGTGATGAAGGGCTCGTAGATGAAGTGCGGCGTGAGCAGACCCACCGTGTGACCACCGAACAGGAACAGGATGCCGATGTGGAACAGGTTGCTGCCCCAGCGCAGCTGGCCCTTGCGCAGCAGCTGCGACGAATCGCTTTTCCAGGTGTACTGGTCGCGGTCGAAGCGCGCCAGGCTGCCCATGAGGAACACCGACAGGCAGATGTAGGGATAGACGTTGAAGAGGAAGTTGTGCAGCGTGTTCATGCCTGCGCTCCTTGCGAGGAATGGGGTGACTTTCTGACGATGTGGATGGGCTGCGGCTGGCCGGGCTTGGCCTGGCCTTCGGTGGAACAGCCGCCAAACACCTCGGGCTCGGCCCAGCACGTCGTCCATCGCGGGCTCGGGTGCCACGGCCACCGCTTCGGCCTTCTCGCCCGCCAGCTCCAGCACGGCAGCCAGCACGCTGGCGTAGGGGCTCTGCGCGGCCTGCAGCGCGCTGAAGATGATGCGCACGATGTGCGCGATCTCGCCCAGGAATTCGCGCGCCTGCGCCGGCGGCTGGGTGGAAGCGAATTCCAGCACCACCGGCAGGTGGTCGGGCAGCTCGTCGGCACCGAGGTACAGGCCGCCTTTTTCGTAGGTCTGGATCAGGTCGATCATGGCCGGGCCACGGTCGCGCGAATCGCCGTGCACATGCTCGAACAGGTGCAGCGCGGTGCGGCGACCGCGGTCGAACAGCTCGACGTACTCGGACTCGACGTCCAGCGCGGGCTGCTGCGCCAGGTGCTTGAGCAGCGCGTCGAGTTCGGCCAGCCGCATGGGCTGCGAGCGCCGCCTCTGCCTGCGCAGCGCCTGCTGCATCTCGGCGGATGTGCGCGCGGAACGCGGCGTCGGGGTAGCGCAGCAGGTGCGCCAGCACGCGCAGCGTGTAGGCGGGCCTGATGCCGGCGGGGAGAAGAACAGTGCTCATCTCAGACCTCCATCTTGATCGGGATGGTGCGCTTCTTCTCGCTACCAAACAGGCTGGTTTCGGTCTGCCCTTCCGAGCAGCCGTTGCCGAAACGTGAAGCCGCAGCCGCCGCGCACGTTGAAGGTGTTTTCGGCGTATTCGCGGTGCGTGGTCGGGATCACGAAACGGTCTTCGTAGTTGGCAATCGCCATGTAGCGGTACATCTCTTCGACCTCGCGCGGCGCTCAGGCCCACCTGCTCCAGCACCTGCCTGGTTGATCAGGCCGTCCACATGCTTGGTGCGCTGGTAGGCGCGCATGGCCAGCATGCGTTCCAGCGCGCGCACCACCGGGCGCGGTGTCGCCGGCGGTCAGCAGGTTGGCCAGGTACTTCACCGGAATGCGCAGCTGCGACACGTCGGGGATTTCGCCGTTGTTGCCCAGCGATGCCGGCGTTGGCGCGCCGCGGTGATGGGCGAGAGCGGTGGCACGTACCAGACCATGGGCAGGGTGCGGTACTCGGGGTGCAGCGGCAGCGCCACCTTCCACTCCACCGCCATCTTGTAGACCGGGCTCTGGCGGGCCGCGGCCATCCAGGCGTCGGGGATGCCGTCGATGCGCGCCTGCTCGATCACCTTGGGATCGTTCGGGTCCAGGAACAGGTCGAGCTGGGCCTGGTAGAGATCGATCTCGTTGGGCGTGCTGGCGGCTTCGGCAATGCGGTCGGCGTCGTACAGCAGCACGCCGAGGTAGCGGATGCGGCCGACACAGGTCTCGGAGCACACCGTGGGCTGGCCGGCCTCGATGCGCGGGTAGCAGAAGATGCACTTCTCGGCCTTGCCGCTTTTCCAGTTGTAGTAGATCTTCTTGTAGGGGCAGCCGCTGACGCACATGCGCCAGCCGCGGCACTTGTCCTGGTCGATCAGCACGATGCCGTCTTCCTCGCGCTTGTAGATCGAGCCCGAGGGGCACGAGCGCCACACAGGCCGGGTTCAGGCAGTGCTCGCACAGGCGCGGCAGGTACATCATGAAGGTGTTCTCGAACTGACCCATCATGTCTTTCTGGGCCTGCTCGAAACCGTCCAGGTTGGCGTCTTTGCTGCGCTTGCTGAACTCGCCGCCCAGGATCTCTTCCCAGTTCGGGCCCCACTCGATCTTCTCCATGCGCTTGCCGGTGATCAGCGAGCGCGGGCGGGCGGTGGGCGTGTGCTTCATCTCGGGCGCCGACTGCAGGTGGTCGTAGTCGAAGGTGAAGGGCTCGTAGTAGTCGTCGATCTGCGGCAGGTTGGGGTTGCTGAAGATCTTCATCAGCAGCGACCACTTGCCACCCTGCTTGGGCACGATGGAGCCGTCGGCCTTGCGGATCCAGCCACCGTTCCACTTGTCCTGGTTTTCCCATTCCTTGGGGTAACCGATGCCGGGCTTGGTCTCGACGTTGTTGAACCAGGCGTATTCCACGCCGGGGCGGCTGGTCCAGACGTTCTTGCAGGTGACCGAACAGGTGTGGCAACCGATGCACTTGTCCAGGTTGAGCACCATGCCGATTTGTGCGCGAATTTTCATGTGATTTTCCTTGATCAGCCGACATCCGGCGCGAAGGGTTTGTTCAGCGAACACCGCGGAACCGGCTTTGCCGGGCCGCAGGTGCTGCCCCCTTGAGGGGGTGACGCGCTGAAAGCGCGGCGCAGGGGTGGGCCATGGTTTCAGGGGTTTTCGCCCTGTGACTGGTAGGCACGGACCAGGTGGTCATCTGCCGGCGTGTCGAGCCAGTCCACCTTGTCCATCTTGCGCACCACCACGAACTCGTCGCGGTTGGTGCCGATGGTTCCGTAGTAGTTGAAGCCGTAGCTCAGCTGCGCGTAGCCGCCGATCATGTGGGTCGGCTTGAGCACGATGCGGGTCACCGAGTTGTGAATGCCGCCGCGCACGCCGGTGATCTCGGAGCCGGGGGTGTTGATGATCTTCTCTTGCGAGTGGTACATCATCACCATGCCGTGGTTCACGCGCTGGCTCACCACCGCACGGCGCCGCCACGGCGCCGTTGATGTTGAACAGCTCGACCCAGTCGTTGTCCACGATGCCGGCGCTGGCTTGGCGTCGTCTTCGCTGAGCCAGATCACGGTGCCGCCCCGGTTCAGGGTGAGCATCATCAGGTTGTCGCTGTAGGTGGAGTGGATGCCCCACTTCTGGTGCGGCGTGATGAAGTTCAGCTGGATCTCTTTGTTGCCGTTGGGCTTGATGTTGTGGATGCCCGAGGTGGTCTTCAGGTCCACCGGCGGGCGGTAGCTGCTGAAGCCTTCGCCGAAGGCGATGCATCCAGGGGTGGTCCTGGTAGAACTGCTGGCGACCGGTGAGGGTGCGCCATGGGATGTAGTTCGTGCACGTTGGTGTAGCCGGCGTTGTAGCTGACCGTCTCGCTCTCGATGCCGCTCCAGGTCGGCGAGCTGATGATCTTGCGCGGCTGCGCCTGGATGTCGCGGAAGCGGATCTTCTCGTCTTCGCGGTAGATCGCCAGGTGGGTGTGGTCGCGCCCGGTCTGCTTGCCCAGCGCTTCCCAGGCCTTCACCGCCACATGGCCGTTGGTCTCGGGCGCCAGCTGCAGAATCACCTCGCAGGCGTCGATGTCGGTCACGATGCGCGGCATGCCCTGCGTCACGCCCTCTTCCAGCGTCTTGCCGTTGAGCTGGCCCAGCTGCTCGACTTCGGTGCCGGTTTTCCAGCCGATGCCCTTGCCGCCGTTGCCGACCTTGTCCATGCAGCGGGCCCAGGGCGGTGAAACGCTTGAACACGTTCGGGTAGTCGCGCTCGACCACCGCGATCTGCGGCGCGGTCTTGCCGGGAATCAGTTCGCAATGGCCCTTCTTCCATTCCTTCACCTCGAAAGGCTGCGCCAGTTCGCCGGGGGTGTCGTGCATGAGCGGCGTGAGCACCACTTCTTTCTCCACGCCCAGGTGGCCCACGCAGACCTCGCTGAAGGCCTTGGCAAAACCCTTGTAGATTTCCCAGTCGGAGCGCGATTGCCACACCGGGTCCACCGCCGCAGACAGCGGGTGGATGAAGGGGTGCATGTCGCTGGTGTTGAGGTCGTTCTTCTCGTACCAGCTGGCGGTCGGCAGCACGATGTCGGAATACAGGCAGGTGGTGCTCATGCGGAAGTCGAGCGTGACCAGCAGATCCAGCTTGCCCTGCGGCGCGTTCTTGTGCCACTTCACTTCGGCCGGCTTGGCGTCGTCCTGGCCAAGGTCTTTGCCCTGCACGCCGTTTTCGGTGCCCAGCAGGTGCTTGCAGAAATACTCGTGGCCCTTGCCGCTGGAGCCCAGCAGGTTGGAGCGCCACACGAACATGTTGCGCGGCCAGTTCTGCGGTGCGTCCGGGTCTTCGCAGCTCATCTCCAGCGTGCCGTCTTTCAGCGCCTGGACCACATAGTCCTTGGCGTCCATGCCGGCGGCCTGGCCGCGTCTTTCACCACCTGCATCGGGTTGGTCTTGAGCTGCGGTGCGCTGGGCAACCAGCCCATGCGCTCGGCGCGCACGTTGAAGTCGATCATGCTGCCGCCGAACGCAGCCTTGTCGGCATCGTTCAGGGTAGGCGACACGATTTCTTCCATGCCCAGCTTCTCGTAGCGCCACTGGTCGGTGTGGGCGTAGAAGAAGCTGGTGCTGTTCATCTGGCGCGGTGGGCGAATCCAGTCGAGCGCAAAGGCCAGCGCGTCCAGCCGGTCTGCGGACGCAGCTTTTCCTGGCCCACGTAGTGCGCCCAGCCGCCACCGCTCTGGCCGATGCAGCCGCACATCATCAGCAGGTTGATCACGCCGCGGTAGTTCATGTCGGCGTGGTACCAGTGGTTCATGGCCGCGCCGATGATGACCATGGACTTGCCCTGGGTCTTGTCGGCGTTGTCGGCAAACTGGCGCGCCACGGTGATGACCTGGTCGCGCGGCACACCGGTGATGCTCTCTTGCCAGGCCGGGGTGTAGGCGGCGTTGTCGTTGTAGTCGCGGGCGCCACTGCCCAGCCCACGGTCGATGCCGTACTGGGCCACCTGCAGGTCGAACACGGTGGCCACCATGACCTCGCCCGCATCACCCAGGCGCAGCTTGACCGCCGGCACCTTCACGCGGTTGACATCACCGTTCTGCGCGTTGGCAGGGAAGTGCGGTGCTTCCACGCCACCGAAATACGGCAGCGCCACATCCACCACCTCGTGGGCTTGCTCGCCGTCTTCGATCACGGACAGCTTGAGCTTGATGGCCTCGTTGCTGCGCGCGTCTTTGGACTCCAGGTTCCACTTGCCTTCGTCTTCGCGGCCGGCCTCGCCCCAGCGGAAACCGATGGAGCCGTTGGGCAGCACCGCCTTGCCGTCGACGTCGAACGCCACGGTCTTCCACTCGGGGTTGCTCTTCTGGCCCATGTTGGCGTTGAAGTCGCTGGCGCGCAGATAGCGGTCGGGCACCAGGGTCATTGCTGCCGTCGGCCAGTGTGTGTTCCTTGAGCATGACCAGCAGCGGCAGGTCGGTGTAGCGGCGAGCGTAGTCGTCGAAGTAGCTGCTGCGTGGCTTGCCGCCGGCCGGGAAATAGAACTCTTTGAGCGCCACGTGGCCCATGGCCATGGCGAGCGCGGCGTCGGTGCCCTGCTTGGGGTGCAGCCAGATGTCGGACAGCTTGGCCACTTCGGAGTAGTCGGGCGTGACCGCCACCGTCTTGGCGCCCTTGTAGCGCACCTCGGTGAAGAAGTGGGCGTCGGGCGTGCGCGTCTGCGGCACGTTGGAGCCCCAGGCGATGATGAACGAGCTGTTGTACCAGTCGGCCGATTCGGGCACGTCGGTCTGCTCACCCCAGACCTGCGGGCTGGCCGGTGGCAGGTCGCAGTACCAGTCGTAGAAGCTCATGCACACGCCGCCAATCAGCGACAGGTAGCGGGTGCCGGCGGCGTAGCTGACCATGGACATGGCGGGAATGGGCGAGAAGCCGATGACGCGGTCGGCGCCGTGCTCCTTGATGGTGTAGACGTTGGCGGCGGCGATCAGCTGGTTGACCTCGTCCCAGGTGCAGCGCACAAAGCCGCCCATGCCGCGCACCTGCTGGTAGTCGCGGCGCGCTTCGGGGTTTTGCTGGATCAGCGCCCAGGCGTCCACCGGGGTCTTGCTGACCGTCAGCGCGGCGCGCCAGCGCTCCAGCAGGCGGCCGCGCACCATGGGGTACTTCACGCGGTTGGCGGAATACAGGTACCAGCTGTACGAGGCACCGCGTGCGCAGCCGCGCGGCTCGTGGTTGGGCATGTCCCAGCGGGTGCGCGGGTAGTCGGTCTGCTGGGTTTCCCAGGTGACGATGCCGCCCTTGACGTAGATCTTCCACGAGCACGAACCGGTGCAGTTCACGCCGTGGGTGCTGCGCACGATCTTGTCGTGCGCCCAGCGGTTGCGGTAGGCGTCTTCCCAGGTGCGGTCTTCGGCGGTGGTCAGCCCGTGGTTGCCCGAGAAGGCCTCCTTGGGCAGCGTGAAGTAGGTGAGGCGGTCGAGAAAGTGACTCATGAATGGACTCCAGAGAAAGGTGAGCGCGAGAGAAACTGGCGTGCGCGAGGCGGCTTAAGGGTTTTTGATCTCAGCGCCTGCGCGCAGGTAGAACCACCAGTTCAAGACCAGGCACAGCGCGTAGAAGATGGCGAAACCGTACATGGCGCATCTGCGGCGTGCCGGCCTTGATCTGCTGCGCCGATCACCACCGGGGCGATGAAGGCGCCGTAGGCGGCGACCGCCGAGGTCCAGCCCAGCACGGGGCCGGCCTGCTGGCGGTCGAAGATCACGCCGATGGTGCGGAAGGTCGAGCCGTTGCCGATGCCACTGGCTGCAAACAGCACGATGAACAGCGCCAGAAAGATGAAGAAATACTGCTCAGGCGTGGCCGACTGGTAGGCGAGCAGCATCACGTAGCCCACCGCCACGCCGGCAACGACCATCACGCCGCAGATCCACTGGGTCACGATGGAGCCACCGACCTTGTCGGACATCCAGCCACCCACAGGGCGAATCGCGGCACCGACGAACGGGCCGATCCAGGCGTAGGTCAGGACAGACGGCCCATTGGGATTCGCCAGGGTGTGTTGCATGACGCCATTGGCATCCACCACGTGCTGAAAGCCAAAGATCACCTTGATCGCCAGCGGCAGCGCGCTCGCGAAGCCGATGAAAGAGCCGAAGGTCACGATGTACAGCGTGGTGAGCGACCAGGTGTGCTTGTTGCTGAAGATGGCGAACTGCTTGGCCACGTTCTCCTTCATGGCGCCAAAAGCGGTGAGCTTCATCACCATCAGCGTGCTGACGATGATCAGCGGCATGGCCACCCACATGTTCAGCACGCCCAGGCCGCTGGGGGCGGGCAGGTAGAGGTACAGGCCAACACCCGCCGGGATGAACGACAGGGTGTAAAGCCAGGTGATCTTGGCAAATGCAACGATGGGGCTGCCGGTGTCGGGCGAAACCGTCTTCAGGTTGTTCATGCCGAACCAGGCACAGGACCGACAGCGGCACCAAGGAGAGCAGCCAGGCGAAGCCGGCGTTCTGGATCCAGGTTTCGGTGCCGGCAGGAATCTTGCCGAAGATCCAGCCACTGTCTTTCGCCAGCGTCATCGACTCTCCGCCGAAGCGCACCCAGCAACGGCAATGTCATCACCAGCGGAATCACGATCTGCATGGTGGTCACGCCGAGGTTGCCCAGGCCCGCGTTCAGGCCCAGGCCGGTACCTTGCAGGCGCTTGGGAAAGAAGGTGGTGATGTTGGACATCGATGACGCAAAGTTGCCGCCGCCCACGCCACACCACAAAGCCATGAGCTGGAACGACCCACAGCGGCCACTCGGGGTGCTGCAACGCGATGCCGGTGCCAATGGCCGGGGCCAGCAGCATGGCGGTGGTGAGGAAGATGGTGTTGCGCCCACCGGCGAGGCGGATCAGGAACGAGGCCGGGATGCGCATCGTGGCGCCGGCGAGGCCGGCGATGGCGGTCAGGGTGAACAGCTCGCCCTGGCTGAACGGGATAGCCCAGGTTGAGCATCTGCACGGTGATGATGCCCCACATGCCCCAGACGGCGAAGCCGCACAGCAGGGCGGGAATGGAGATCCAGAGGTTGCGGTAGGCGATCTTCTTGCCGGTGCTTTCCCAGAAGTGTTCGTCTTCGGGGCGCCAGTCGGCGATGTCGGCACCGCTGTTGGTTGCTTGGTGTTCATGGTGGTTGTCTGGCCGCGAAGGCTCAGTTTTGAAGGGAAAGGGATTGGCTCGCATCGCCGACCGGGCTGGCGCGGCGCACTTCGGTCCAGTACATCCAGATCAGCGAGACCCAGACCACGCCGTACATCAGCATGAAAGCGCTGGAGCGGATGCCGGTGAGGTCCATCAGCGCGCCGAACATGATGGGCAACACGAAGCCGCCCAGGCCACCGGCCAGGCCGACGATGCCGCTGACGGTGCCGATGTTCTGGGGGTAGTCGTCGCCGATGTACTTGAAGACGCTGGCCTTGCCGAACGCCAAGGCGATGCCCAGGGTGAACATCAGCACGGTGAAGGCGTAGACGTTCAGGCCAATGTGGAAGGTGCTGGGGCCGTCGACCGTCATCACGGTGAACTCGGTCTGGGGGTAAGACAGCAGGAACAGGCAGATCCAGCTCACCCACATCACCCACCAGGTCACGCTGTGGGCGCCCTATTTGTCGGACATGATCGCCGCCCACGGCGCGCAGCACGCCGCCGGGCAGCGAGAAGCAGGCAGCCAGCAGCGCGGCGATGCGGATGTCCAGGCCGTACTCGCCCACGTAGTACTGCACCATCCACAAGCGAGAGCGCCACGTAGCCGCCGAACACGATGCTGTAGTACTGGCAGTACCGGAGCACCTTCGGGTCTTTCAGCATCTTGAGCTGGTCGGTGAACTTGGTGTTGGACGGCACCAGGTGCCTGGGGTCGGAGGCGCTGACCGAACCAGAACAGGATCAGCGTGCCGAGCATGATGGCCGCGTAGACCTTGGGCACCATGGTCCAGCCGAAGGCCACCAGCAGGACCGGCGCGACGAACTTGTTGACCGCAGCGCCCGCGTTGCCGGCGCCAAAAATGCCCATGGCCATGCCCTGGCGGTTCTTGGGAAACCAGCGCGCCACATAGGGCGTGCCAACCGAAAACGAGCCACCGGCCAGGCCGAGCACCAGGCCGATGGTCAGGAAGTGCCAGTAGGCGGTGGCGTAGGCCATGAGCCAGATGGCGGGCACGGTGACGGCCAGCAGCGCTGCCATCACGATGCGGCCACCGTATTTGTCGGTCCAGATGCCCAGCGGCACGCGAATCAGCGAGCCGGAGAGCACCGGCATGGCCATCAGCAGGCCGAATTCGGTGGCGTTCAGGCCCAGCGTCTTCTTCAGCGGGATGCCGATGACGGCAAACATCATCCACACCATGAAGCACACGGTGAAGGCCAGCGTGCTGACGATCAGCACCGACCAGGCTTTCTTTTGGTTGCTCAGTTCAGAAGCCATGTTGTTCTCCAGAAGACATGGCATGACTGTGCGATTTCAGCGTGGGGCTGAACATCCGCCGATGGGCGGCGGCCATGTGTCAGAAGAACGATGGGCGCGCGGCGCGGCCATCCAGAAGAACTACTGATCAAGAAAGAACTGCGAGGAATCCACGTACATGAAGATGAACAGGTAGAAGACAGCGCCCACGTTGCCGTAGCCCCGGCATGCCGGAGATCTGACCCGTCAGGCGGCGCTTGATCGAGGGGATGATGCCGAAGGTGGCGCCCTCGGCACCCTGCACGAAGAAGGAGCAGCCGATGGTGATCGTCACCGCGATCACCAGCGGCCATTTGCTGTTCATCAGGCCCATGAGCGCAAAGCCCACGGCGATGCCCAGCATGTAGGCCAGCATCACGAATCGGCGGTTGCCGAAGCGGTCCGACACCAGGCCACCCATGGGGCGTGCAAACAGGTTGACGATGGCAAAGGACGAGGCGATCAGACCCGCCATGGCGGCGGTCAGACCCCAGGTTTCTTCAAAGAACATGGGCAGCATCGACACCACGGCCAGCTCGGCGCCGAAGTTGGCGAAGTAGGTGGTGTTGAGCGCGGCGACCGACTTGAATGGGATAGCGGTCATCGGCGGGCACGCCGCGCTTGCAGGATCGGCAAATTGACCCGCAGCACCTGCATCAGCTGGTACGCGATCACGCACGCCAATCGAGCCGTAGCAGATCCAGGCGGTGAGCGGGTCGATGAACCCGGTGCGCTGCAACGCGCCACACCAACGACCGAGCAGGATGCCGACCATGGGCACGGTGAACAGCAGCAGCAAGGCCAGGTCGCCATAGGTTGACACCTCCAGCGCGGAGGACTTGCGGGGCTTCTTGTGGGTGTCTTGCGGTGGGACCGTCGGTGATGGCGAACCAGTAGAAGACGCCGTAGAAGCCCATGATCACGCCCGACAGGGCCACGGCATAGCGCCAGCCGTCGTCGCCGCCGAACATGGTCAGCGCGATGGTGGGAATGGTCATGGCAGCGGCGGCCGAACCGAAGTTGCCCCAGCCAGCGTAGAAGCCCTCGGCGAAGCCGATGTCGCGGGGTTTGAACCACAGCGCGGTCATGTGGATGCCGACCACAAAGCTGCGCGCCCACCGAGCTGAGCACCAGGCGCGAAACGAACAGCTGTTCCTTGGTGTCGCCGAAGGCGAAGAACAGCGTGGGCACGGCCATGGTGATCATCAGCAGCGAGAACACCCGGCGCGGGCCGAAGCGGTCCAGCGCCATGCCGACCAGGATGCGGGCCGGGATGGTGAGCGCCACGTTGGCGATGGCGAACAGCCTGAGGTCGTCCTTGGTCAGCCAGTTGGCGCTGCGCAGGATGGACGACGCCAGCGGCGCCATGTTGAACCAGACGTAAAAGCAGATGAAGAAGGCGATCCAGGTGAGGTGGAGCGCCTTGATTTCCCGGTTTTTGAACCGGAACAGGTCACTGACTTGCATGATGAACCTCGGTACGAAATGGAAACGGGAGTCATTCCGAATGGGTCGGAACGATGAGCAGAGGGCACTGGACGCGGCGGGCCAGGAAGGCGCTGACCGAGCCGAAGGTCATGTGGTCGAACTCTTCCACCAGGGCGTCTAGCCGGCGGGTGATGAAGTTGTGCGCCGGGGCTGGGGGCTGACGCCGTTCTTTGTTGCGAACACAGCGGCCTGGACCCGCGAGGTCAGCCCAAGCTTGCGCAGGATGTGCTGCACATGGATCTTCACCGTGGTCTCGGCGATGTCGAGCTCGCGGGCGATCAGCTTGTTGCTGTCGCCGCGCGCGATCAGCGCCAGGATCTCGCGCTCGCGCGGTGAGAGCGTCTGCATGGTCTCGCTCGCGCCGCCGGGCTCGGTGGCTGGCTCCAGCGGCGCTGGCGCACTGTCGGCGGCCGGCAGGGTGCGAAACACGGAGACCAGCTTGGTCATCATCTCGGGGCTCATCACCGACTCGCCGTCGAGCGAGCGCACGATGGCCTCGCACAGCTGGTCCGACTCCACGGTTTTCAGCAGGTAGCCGTCGGCGCCCGCCTGCAAGGCGGCCGACAGATCCTGCTCGTTTTCGCTCACGGTGAGCATGAGCACGCGGGCGCGCGGCGCCGCCTCCTTCAGGGAGGGGATCGCATCGACCCCGCGCACGCCGGGCAGGTGGTTGTCCAGCAGGATCACGTCGGGCGCCTCCCTGCGCCAGCGGCGCAGCGCCTCGCCCACGTCGCCCGCCTCGGCACTGACCTCGAAACGGTCGTCCTGATCGAGCAAGGCCTTGAGCCCGCGGCGAAACAGGCTGTGGTCGTCTACCAGGAGCAGGCGGATGCGGGGTGTGGCGGGCAGGTTCATGCGTCGGTGGGGAGAGCGGTGGTTGGCGCGGGGCAGGCTTCAGGCTGGCGGCGCCTGGCGCATGCCGGCCACCGGATGGGGCGGCAGGATCAGGGTGACGGCGGTGCCCTGCGTGGCGCTGGAGGCCACGGCAATGCGGGCGCCGATGCGCTCGGCGCGCTCGCGCATGATTTTCATGCCCACATGGGTCTCGCCCCGGTCCAGGCGGGTGTCGAAACCACCGCCGTTGTCGCGCACCGTGAAGCGCCAGTGATCGCCCTTGCTCACGTCCAGGCTGACATGGCTGGCCTGGGCATGTTTGCGCACGTTGGACAGCGCTTCCTGCACCACATGCAGCACCTGCACCTGCACGTCGGCGGGCAGCGGCAGCCCCTCGCCGCTGATCTGCATGCGCGAGGGCAGGCCGGTCTGGTGCTGGAACTTCTGCAGCGTTTCCTGCAGGGCCACCTCGATGTCGTCGGCGTTGGTTCGGGTGCGGAAATGCACCAGCAGTTCGCGCACGTCGCCGATGCTTTCGCGCAGCCCTTCGTCAAGCTCGTTGAGCGTGGTCTGAACCTTGTCCGTCTGCTGCCGGTCTGATGGCATTGCGCAGCAGCTGCGCCTGGATCTTGAGAAAGGCGAGCGACTGGGCGATGGAGTCGTGCAGCTCGCGCGCCAGCAGCGAGCGCTCTTCGCCCACCGCGGCCTCGCGCTCCAGCGCCGCGGCGCGCAGGCCTTCCAGCGCACTGGCCAGGTGACTGGCGAACGCGTCGAGCAGCTCGGTTTCTTCGGCGCTGAGCTGCACCGGGGTGCGAAAGAACAGGTCGATCTCGCCGATCAGGCGCTGCTGCAGCCGCACCGGCACGCTCACCAGGCTTTCGTAGCCCGCCTTGGCGCAATGCCGCATGGGCGCGGCGTCGTGGTTGCGAATGGGGATGACGCGGGTGCGCGCGTCGGGCTTGAGGTTGCCGCAGGCGCAGGCGCCGGCGATCAGGCTGCGCTCGTCTTCCAGCATGTCGGCTGGCAAGGCAGTCGGAGGCGAGCATCAGGTAGCGCTGGTTGGCATCGTCTGACCAGCGCACCGCCGCCGCGTCGGCGCCCATCACGGTGCGCACCCGCTGGGTGAAGCCGCGCGAGAGCTCCTCGATGGTGGTGGCGCGGGCCAGAAAGGCGCTCACTTCGTACAGTGCTTCGAGCCGCGCGCGTTGTGCCTCGATGCGCATGGTCTTGTTCTGCACCTGCGTTTCCAGCCCGGTGTAGAGAGACTGCAGCGTGGCGGCCATGCGGTTGAAGCCGGCGGCGACCTGGCCAAATTCGTCCTGGGTGTCGACATCGACACGGGTGCCAAATTCACCCGCCTCCATTCGCGCCAGGCCGCGCCGCAACTGACCCAGCGGGTTGATCACATACATGTAACCGGTGTAGAGCATGATCACCGCGCCCAGAATCGCCAGCGCCATCATCACCATCTGGAACAGGTTGAGAATGGCGGTGAAGCCCGACAGCTGCTTTTCAATGGCGAGCACGAAGCGGTTGGTGGCCACCACGAAATCGCCTGCCAGGCGCTGGGTCTGCAAGGGATCGAGACCGCCGGCCTGCATCCACAGGGTCTTCTCTGTCTGCCACAAAGCTTCCACCGCGCTGAACTCGCGGCGCACTGTGTCGTCCCAGGGCACAAACAGCGGCCGGCTGGCATCGCCCTGGCGCAGCAGGCTCAGGCTGTCGTCGAACTCGGCCACCAGCGCAGCGATGTGCTCGGGCGGCAACTGCGCCTGCGACCGCGCTGGTCAGGCGCCAGGTCTGCATGCGCATGCGCCCGGCCTCGTTGACCGCCGCCGCGCCGCCTTCGAGCTGCCAGGTGACCCACAGCGTGAGGCCGATCGAGGTGAGCGCAAGCACCAGCAGCGCTGCGCCGATGCGCATCAGCTTGGTGGACAGGGAGGCGGTGCCGCTCATGGCCATAGGTTAGCGGGTTTCATCCCTGAAAGGCCTTGCTTCGAAGCGGCAGGTGCAGCGCGGAGGACCGCACGCCGGCTGGCAGGCCCAGCCCGATCGGGCGGTCAACCTGGCAAGCCACTGGGCAGCTTGCTGGCCTTGGTTTCCACCGGGTTGGCGGTCAGCCAGTTGGCGGCGTACGGGCGCATGAACTCCTTGGCCTTTTCCATGCGCACCGTGAGCCAGGCGCCATAGGCGCCCTCGTTGAGCACCACCGGCATGCGCTTTTCGCTGCCGGGCTGCTGGTAGCGGCGCAGCAGCGCGTGGTTGTTGGCGTTCACGGTGAGCAGGGCGTAGCTCGTGATGGTTTCGCCTTCCTTGCCAGTCCAGCTGGTCCAGACACCCGCCACACCCATGGGTTGTCCGTCAATGCGTGAAATGCGGGTGGGCAAGGCTTTGCCATCCCGAAAGTCATCTTCAAAAAAAGCCGCCATCGGCACGATACAACGCTGGCCCTTGAGCCAGGCGTCGTAGAAAGCGCGCGTGGTGGAAACGGTCTCTGACTTGGCATTGACCAGCTTGGTTGCGCGCAACTTGGCATCCGACGCCGACTTGACCCAGTGCGGCACCAGGCCCCATTGCGCCGCCACCAGCTCGCGGGCGGGCGGCGCGACCTCGGGCGCGGGCGCCACGGCAGCGCCAGGCTCGGTGGCGGCAGCCGGGGCTGCGGGCAGGGCGCGGATGAAGTGCCCCATCTTGCGCGGCCACATGTGGCGCTCGGTCGCGTCATCGGGCGCGGCGACACCGAACAGCTCGCGGTAAGGGCTGGCGGGCGACACGGTTTCGTAGTGGGTACTCATGCGCCGATGGTAGCGGCGCACCGGATGGCGCCAGCTTGCCAGGCCGACCTGCAAGCGAGGACCCAAAGACCCGTTTCCTCCGGAAGAACAGGGCAGCGCAAGCGTTCTTGCCGCCCTGTCTCTCGCGTTGTGACATGGCGACGCAGCGCCTTGGACAATGCCGCATGGACTTCGACCACAGCCCCACGAGCCAGGCGCTGCAGCGCCAGCTCGGCGCGTTCATGGCGCGCTACGTGTTACCGCACAACGCGGCCTGGCACCAGGCGGTGCAGCAGGGTGCGTACCCGCCGCCGTTTCTGGAAGACCTGAAGACGCTGGCACGCGAAGAAGGCCTGTGGAACCTGTTCCTGCCCTCGCTGCGCGACGACGAGCCCGGCACCCGCCTGAGCAACCTCGACTACGCACCGCTGGCCGAGGCCATGGGCCGCCTGCCCTGGGCCAGCGAGGTGTTCAACTGCAGCGCGCCCGACACCGGCAACATGGAGCTGCTGCACCGCTTCGCCACGCCGGCGCAGCGCGCCCAGTGGCTGGCACCTTTGTTGAACGGCGAGGTGCGCTCGGCGTTTGCGATGTCGGAGCCGGACGTGGCCTCGTCCGACCCGACCAACTTGCAAACCACGGTGCGGCGCGAAGGCGACGCGCTGGTACTCAACGGGCGCAAGTGGTTCATCACCGGCGCAGCGCACCCGAACTGCCGGCTGCTGATCGTGATGGCCCGCAACGCAGACGCACAAACCGCCGCCGACAAACACCACGGCCACAGCATGCTGCTGTTGCCGATCGACACGCCCGGCGTGGAGGTGGTGCGCAACATCGCGGTGGTGCATCACCACGCGCCCGAAGGCCACTGCGAGATCGTGTTTCGCCAGGTGCGCGTGCCGGCCGACCACCTGCTGGGTGTTTGGGGTGAGGGCTTTGCCATGGCGCAGGCGCGCCTGGGCCCCGGGCGTGTGCACCACTGCATGCGCACCATCGGCCAGTGTGAACTGGCGCTGGAGCTGGCGAGCGAGCGTTCGCTGGAGCGCGAGAGCTTCGGGCGGCATTTGTCCGACTTCGCCAACGTGCAGGAGTGGCTGGCTTTGTCGCGTATCGAGATCGACCAGGCGCGCCTGCTGGTGCTGCGCTGCGCCTGGCTGCTCGATCACCCGGAACGCGCGCAGGGCGCTGCGGTGCGCGCGCAGGTGGCGGCCATCAAGGTGGTGGCGGCGGGCTTGCAAACGCGGGTGATGGACCGCGCCATGCAGATCTTCGGCGCCATGGGCCTGTCGCCCGACACGCCGCTGGCCTACTTCTGGACCTGGGGCCGCGCCCTGCACCTGCATGGACGGGCCAGACGAGGTGCACCTGCGCAGCGTGGCCAGACACGAGCTGGTACAAGCCCGAGCGCGCATGGGCGCCTCGGCGGCTTACTTCACCACGCCTGAACAGATGCGGACACCGCCGCACCTGTCGGCGTAAAGGGGCAAGCACCCGCGCGGCTTCACGCCGCCACCGGCTCGCGCATCGCGGCCGCCGCGATGTCCAGCGAGCGCAGGCGCAGGGCGGGATCAAACACGTCGCTGACCAGCAGGAACTCGTCGGCCTGGGTGGCCTCGGCGAGCTGTTCGAAACCGGCGCGGGCGGTCTCCGGGCCACCGATCACCGCGCAGGCGAGGAAGTCGGCAATGGCGGCTTGGGCCTGTGGGTCGAGCCGCTCCATGAAACCCTCGACCGGCGCCGGCAGCTGGCCGCGCCGCCCGGTGAGGATGCCCAGCACGCGCTGGTAGGTGCTGCTGGCGAGGTACTGGGCCTCGTCGTCGGTGGGCGCGCCAATGAAGGGCACGCCGACGATGGCGTAGGGCTTGTCCAGCACGGCCGAGGGCTGAAAGTTCTGCCGGTACATGGTCGAGCGCCTGCAGCAGGTAGCGCGGCGCGAAGTGCGAGGCAAACGCATAGGGCAGACCGCGCTCGGCAGCGAGCTGGGCCGAAAACAGGCTGGAGCCCAGCAGCCAGATCGGCACGTGGGTGCCCGCGCCCGGCATGGCCACCACCTCTGGCCCGGCTGCGGCATCGCCCAGCAGGCGCTGCAGCTCGGCCACGTCGCGCGGGAAATCCTGCTCGGTTTCGGGGCGGTCGCGGCGCAGGGCGCGCATGGTCAGCGGGTCGGTGCCGGGCGCGCGGCCCAGGCCGAGGTCGATGCGGCCGGGGTAGAGCTCGGCCAGCGTGCCGAAGGCTTCGGCCACCACCAGCGGCGCGTGGTTGGGCAGCATCACGCCGCCCGAGCCCACGCGGATGCGCTGGGTGGCGCCGGCGATGTGGCCCACCAGCACGGCGGTGGCCGAGCTGGCGATGCCGCTCATGTTGTGGTGCTCGGCCAGCCAGTAGCGGGTGAAGCCCAGGGCTTCGGCGTGTTGCGCGGTGCGTCGGGCGATGGCCAGTGCGTCGGCCACGGTGCCGCCTTCGCGCACCGCCACCAGATCGAGCAGGGAGAGGCGGATGTCTTGCAGGTGTTTCATGCGCTCCATTGTCGGCATCTCCCGGTCATCGTGCAGCCACCGACGCGATCGTGCTCCGCCGCCGGGCCGGCCTGTCGGCTGTGTGCTGGCGCGCGCGGTTCGATGGCGCTAGCCTTGTGGGTTCCACTCTTTTCATTCATGTCCATGACCACCCTGTTCGATCCCCTGAAAGCCGGCGACCTCGCCCTGCCCAACCGCATCGTGATGGCACCGCTCACGCGCAACCGCGCACCCGACGCCATCCCCACGCCGCTCATGGCCACCTACTACGCCCAGCGCGCCACGCGCCGGCCTGCTGATCACCGAAGCCACCGCCATCACCCACCAGGCCCAGGGCTACGCCGATGTGCCCGGCCTGTACGGCACCGAGCAGCTCGACGGCTGGAAGCGCGTGACGAAGGCGGTGCACGACGCGGGTGGCCGCATCGTGGTGCAGCTCTGGCACGTGGGGCGCGTTTCGCACAGCCTGCTGCAGCCGCACAACGCGGCGCCGGTGGCGCCTTCGGCCATCACCGCCAAGACCAAAACCGTGCTCATCAAGGACGGTGTGCCCACCTTTGTCGACACCTCGGCGCCACGCGCCCTGCGGGCCGAGGAAATTCCGGGCATCGTGCAGGACTACCGCCACGCCGCCATGAACGCGATCGCGGCCGGCTTTGACGGGGTCGAGATCCACGCCGCCAACGGCTACCTGATCGACCAGTTCCTCAAGACCGGCAGCAACGAACGCACCGACGATTACGGCGGCAGCATCGCCAACCGCGCGCGCTTTCTGCTGGAGGTGGTGGCCGCGGTGACCGACGCGATTGGCGGCGCACGCACCGGCATCCGGCTCTCGCCCGTGACGCCGGCCAACGACGTGATCGACGCCGACCCGCAGCCGCTGTTCGACCACGTGGTGAAGCAGATCGCGCCCATGGGCCTGGCCTACCTGCACCTGATCGAAGGCGCCACCGGCGGCCCGCGCGAGCTGCCCGAGCGCCCGTTCGACTACGCCGCCATGCGCGCCACCTACCGCGCCGCTGGCGGCCAGGGCGCCTGGATGGTCAACAACGGCTACGACCTCACGCTGGCAGAGCAGGCGCTGGCCGACGGCGCCGACCTGGTGGCGTTCGGCAAGGCCTTTATCGCCAACCCGGATCTGGTCGCGCGCCTGAAAGCGGGCGGCCCGTTCAACACGCCCGACAAGTCCACCTTCTACGGCGGCGGCGCCAAGGGCTACACCGACTACCCGGCGCTGACCGACTGAGCCGGGTGCGCCTTCTGCGCGATCACGGCGTTGTGCCCGCGCGGAAAGCGGAACGTGCGGGCGATTGCCCCGCCCGCAGCGGCTGTCCGGCCTGCCTATCATCCGAGGCATGAACCCCGAGACCATCGTCCGCTTCTACCCGCTCGCCCTGTGGGCCCACGTCGGTTTCGTCATCGCCAGCGTCACGCTGTTTGCCGCGCGCGGTCTGGGCGTGCTGACGCGCCAGGCCTGGCCCATGCACCAGGTCTGGCGGGGTCTGAGTGTGTGGATCGATGTGGGCCTGCTCACCGCTGGCGGCACGCTGTGGTACCTGCTGCAGTTCAACCCCTGGCACGACCACTGGCTGGGCGCCAAGCTGGTGCTGCTGCTGGTCTACATCGGCCTGGGTTCGTACGCGCTCAAGCGCGCACCCACCCGCGCCGCCAAGGCCGCGTTTTTTGCTGCTGCCCTGACATGCGTGGCCTTCATGGCCTCGATCGCGCTGCGACACCACCCGCTGGGCTGGTGGTCCTGAGCGGCCAACCACCGCGCCATGAACCGCCCCGTGCCGCCCCGCCCACCGCCGGCCAGCTGCACGGCTCGCGCCTGGTGCGCGCGCTGCTGTGGGTCGCCGGCAGTGTGGCGCTGGTGCTGGGCCTGATCGGCGTGGTGCTGCCCGGCCTGCCCACCACGCCCTTCATCCTGCTGGCTGCCGCCTGTTACGCCAAGGCCTCGCCGCGGCTTCACGCCTGGCTGCTCCACCACCGCTGGTTCGGCCCCATGCTGCGCGACTGGGAGCGCGACCGCAGCCTGACCCGGCGCAGCAAGACCATCGCCATCCTCTCCATGACGGTGATGGTCGGCATATCGATCTGGAGTTTTCACGGCCGCCCGGTGGTGCAGGCGGTGCTGCTGGTCACGGCAGCGGTGGGGGTGGCCGTGGTGCTGCGGATTCCGACGCGGCGCCCATGAGCTCGCCACACGCTGCGCGCGGACCATTTAAACGCGTTCAAACGGACCGGCTGAGCCAAGACGTTTTTTTTCAGCTGCCGGCGCGCCGCGCCAGCACCTCAAACGCCGGCAAGGTCTTGCCTTCCAGCACCTCCAGAAACGCGCCGCCGCCGGTGGAGATGTAGCCCACGTCTTGCTCGATGCCGTACTTGGCGATCGCCGCCAGCGTGTCGCCGCCGCCCGCGATGGAGAAGGCGCTGCTCTCGGCAATGGCTTGCGCAATCACCTTGGTGCCGTTCTCGAACGCGGCGAACTCGAACACGCCGACCGGGCCGTTCCAGACGATGGTGCCGGCCTGCTTGAGTTGCTCGGCCAGCAGCTGCGCGGTCTCCGGGCCGATGTCGAGAATGAGGTCGTCGTCGGCCACATCGGTGGCTTTCTTCACGGTGGCCACCGCGTCGGCGCTGAAGGTCTTGGCGGTCACGACGTCGGTGGGAATCGGCACCGCCGCACCGCGCGCTTTCATGGCTTCGATCACGGCCTTGGCTTCGTTCACCAGATCGGGCTCGGCCAGGCTTTTGCCGATCTTCAGACCGGCGGCCAGCATGAAGGTGTTGGCGATGCCGCCGCCGACGATCAGGCCGTCCACATTGGCCGAGAGGCTTTTCAGAATCGTGAGCTTGGTGCTGACCTTGCTGCCGGCGACGATGGCGATCAGCGGGCGCTTCGGGTTGGCCAGGGCTTTGCCAATGGCATCCATCTCGGCCGCCAGCAGCGGGCCGGCGCAGGCGACGGGGGCGGTCTCGGCGATGCCGTAGGTCGTGCCCTCGGCGCGGTGGGCGGTGCCGAAGGCGTCGTGCACAAAGATGTCGCACAGGGCGCCGAGCTTCTTGGCGAGTTCGGGGTCGTTCTTCTTTTCGCCCTTGTTCAGGCGGCAGTTCTCCAGCAGCACGACTTCGCCAGGGGCCACCGAGAACTCGCCGTCGATCCAGTCGGCCACCACGCGCACCGAGCGGTCCATGAGCTGGCCCAGCCGCGCGGCCACGGGGGCGAGCGAGTCGGCGGGTTTGAATTCGCCTTCTGTGGGCCGGCCGAGGTGGCTGGTGACCATGACGGCGGCGCCAGCGTCGAGCGCCATCTGGATGGCGGGGATGCTGGCGCGGATGCGCGTGTCTTCGGTGATCTTGCCGGCATCGTCTTGCGGCACGTTGAGGTCGGCGCGAATGAAAACGCGTTTGCCAGTGGCCTGGCCACGGGCGCAGAGGTCGGAGAAACGGAGGAATTGCATGATGGCCTTGGGGAATCCCGGCGACAAAAGCCGGATCGTCCGGCATTGTAGGAAATAGCCCCCGGTCACCCTTGATGCAGACCAGGCGCAAAGGCAGCGCCAAGGGTGGGTTCAATCGTGGTCGTGGTCTCGGCTGCGACCGTCTTCCAGCGCAGCCCCGCTCCAGGCCCGCTCGGGCACCAGGCCACGCGGCGACTGCTGCCATTCCCAAGACCAATAAGCCAGCACGGCGACCAGCAGCAACCCAGCAAGCCAGACGTGGTTCTTCTTCACCAGGTCTGGCCCGGCGCCGTCCACACGACCCGTGACCATCGGCAAGGCCTGGTTTTTGCGCCGCAGCAGGCTGAAGACCGCGATCAGCGCGACGTGGGCCAGCACCACGGCCAGCATGGCTTCACCGAAGAATTCGTGGACTTCTTCCAGCCAGTCGCCGCCGAGAAAATCACCCCAGTCGTTGTGGTTGGCGTAGCCGGTGAGGGTGAGCGGCAAAACCAAAAGCAGCAGCGCGACCACGGCCAGCGCCATGAGCAGGTTCTGGCCCTGGCGGGCGTTGATGTCTGCCAGCGATCGGGCTTGGGGCAACGACTTCAGCCAGGCCGGCGCGCCGGTGAGCTTGCGCCACAACATCGCCAGGCGGGCGTGGCGCGGACCGAGCAGACCGTAGAGCACCCGAAAGCCAAGCAGGCCGGCCAGGGTGTAGCCCAGCGTCACATGCAGCAGGCGCCAGCGCTCACCGTCGGCCGTGAGGTAGGCGCCCAGAAAACACAGGGCAAACAGCCAGTGGAACATGCGCGTGGGCGCATCGACCACGAGGCGACGGGGCGCGGCGGGGATGGCCGCGGCCGGGTTGAGCGAGGGGTCAAGCGAAGCGTGGGTGGTCATGGTGGGTCTCCTCAGTCCATGAAGGCGCGGCGGTGGCGCTCGTCCAGGCCGGCCGGAAAGCGCAGCCGGTCCTCATCGAAATCGCCCTGGTCGGCGCCGGTGTGGCAGGCGGCGCAATTCGCGGCGCTCTTGACGCTGATGTGCGTCCACACCGCAGGGTCGAGCTTGCGGTGTTCGCGCAGAAACCAGGCGCTTCGGGTGATGCGGTCTTCGGGCGGCGCCGCTTGCACGCGCTTGTGGGTGCCGGCGTGGGTTTGCAGCCAGGCGCTGAGGGCGGTCACGGTGGCGGCGTCGAGCGAGGCGTCGGTGCCGTAATGCTGGTCCAGCCCGCCCATGATCCGGGCCCATGAGGCGGCGGGCAGCATGCCGGGCGGGTAGGCGGTGTGGCAAGCCGCGCATTCCTGGGTGTAGCCCGGTGGCGTGTCGCGCGGCAGCAGGCGGCCGCTGTCGGCTTGTGCGGCCGTGAGGGTCAGCGCGCCCAGGGCGACCAGCAGCAGGGGACGAAAAAGGTGGCGGGTGTTCATGGAAATCTCCGGTGGGAAAAGCGTGGGTCAGGGCTTGAGGCTGATGAGGTAGGCCAGCACATCGGCCTTTTCGCTGGCGCTGCATTCGCGGCTGAGCACGTCTTTGCAGTTGCGGCGAAACCATTTGTCTGTCTTGGCGGTGCTGGTGAAGGCCTTGGCGTTGAAGGCGGGCGCCAGCGGCGCAATGGGCTTGCCGGTGCTGGCGTGTTCGCCCTGGCGCGTGGGCGGTGTGCCGTGGCACGAGGCACACGACCATTCGGTGCCATGGCGGGCGCTGAAGAAGGCCTGGCCCTGTCTGGCGTTGCCGGGCGCGCCGGCTTGCGCGCTCCAGTGTTGCAACTGGGCCGCCGGCGTGGTGTCGCCGGCAAAGGCGGAGCCGGCGAGCAGCGCCAGGGCCACGGTGACGGCAAGCGTGATGGCCATCGGCGCACTTGCGCGGTGTGGCAATGGGGACGGGCGGTGGCGGTTCATGCAGACTCCAAACAGCGGGGTGGGGGTGGAGGCATGATGAAAAAACCCACCTGTACCCAGCCTGAAGCCGCTGTTCATCGGGCGTTCAGGTGGCCCGCCACAACATGGGGCCATCGCCGGTCTTGCTCTGGCCACTTCAGGAGATACCCATGTCCATTTTTCGCCCCCCATATTTCGCCGGCCTGCTG
The DNA here is from genome assembly GCA_963831255.1 of uncultured beta proteobacterium. Lineage (GTDB taxonomy): Bacteria > Pseudomonadota > Gammaproteobacteria > Burkholderiales > Burkholderiaceae_C > Hydrogenophaga. The sequence continues at coordinate 184,348 of CAWHPI010000002.1, forward strand.
CTGGCCGGCCTGCTCGCCGCCCCACTGGCCCAGGCCAGCGACAAAGACCACGAACGCGCGCGCCAGGCGGTGCAGGCCGGGCAGGTGATGCCGCTGCCCGCGCTGCTGGACAAGCTCGCCCTCACCCACCCCGGCCAGGTGCTGGAAGTGGAGCTGGAGCGCGAGCGCAAAGACGGGGTCGAGGTCTGGGTCTACGAGATCAAGCTGCTGCAGCCCGACGGCCAGCTCATCAAGCTGGAGCTCGACGCCAAGACCGCCGAGGTGTTGCGCAGCAAAATGCGCCGATGAACCCGCACCACCCGCGAGCCACGCCCTGTCCCGATCCCACCCATGCGATTGCTGCTGGTTGAAGACGAACCCACCCTGCGCCGCCAGCTGAGCCAGGCGCTGGTGGCCGCCGGCTATGTGGTGGACGAAGCCGACAACGGCCGCGACGCCCAGTTTCTGGGCGACACCGAGAGCTTCGACGCGGTGGTGCTCGATCTTGGTCTGCCGGTGCTCGACGGTCTCTCGGTGCTGCAAGCGCTGGCGCGCCGCGGGCCGCACCATGCCGGTGCTGATCCTGACCGCGCGCGACAACTGGAGCGAGAAGGTGGCCGGCATCGACGCCGGCGCCGACGACTACCTGACCAAGCCCTTCCACATGGAAGAGCTGCTGGCCCGCCTGCGGGCGCTGATCCGCCGCGCCAGCGGGCTGGCCTCGCCGGTGCTGCTGTGCGCCGACATCGCGCTCGACACGCGCAGCGCGCCGCGTCACCCTGGCAGGGCAGCCGATCGCGCTCACCAGCCAGGAATACAAGCTGCTCGCCTACCTGATGCACCGGCCCGGCGCGGTGGTCTCGCGCACCGAGCTCACCGAGCACCTCTACGCGCAGGACTTTGATCGCGACTCCAACACCATCGAGGTGTTCGTTGGCCGGCTGCGCAAGAAGCTGCCGGCTGACACGATCGAAACCGTGCGCGGCCAGGGCTACCGGCTGGTGTGCGGCGCGGGCGAGACGCGCGCATGAACCGCTGGGGCGGCACCGGCTCGCTGCGCTTTCGCCTGCTGGCCGCCACGCTGGCGGCCTTGAGCCTGGCGCTGGTGCTGGCCGGGCTGTTGCTGGCCGGGCTGTTTCGCGACCACGTGATGCGCCAGTTCGAATCCGCACTGACCACCCAGCTCGACCAGCTCACCGCGCGGCTGGAGCTGGACGCATCAGGCCAACCGCAGATCGACGCGCAGCGCCTGTCAGACCCGCGCTGGCAGCGGCCCTACTCGGGTCTGTACTGGCAGCTCGACCAGCTGAGCGCCGACGGCCAGACACGCGCTGCGGTGCTGCGCTCGCGCTCGCTGTGGGACCAGCGCCTGGAGCTCGTGGCCGACGCGCTGGCCGACGGCTCGCGCCATGTGCACCAGGCCAGCGGGCCGCAGAACCAGCCGCTGCTGCTGGTCGAGCGCACGGTGCGCATCGGGGAGGCGCCGAGCGCCGGCTGGCGCCTGGTGGTGGCCGGCGACCTGGCGCAGACCGAGCAGGCGGTGCGCGACTTCAACCGCAGCCTGGCGCTGTCGCTGGCCCTGCTCGGCTTGCTGCTGGTGCTGGCGGCGCTGGCGCAGGTCACGGTGGGACTCGCACCGCTCAAGGCCTTGCAGCGCGCGCTCAACCAGGTGCGCGACGGCCAGGCACCACGCCTGCAAGGCGCGTTTCCTGACGAGTTGCAGCCGCTGGTGCAAGACTTCAACACCGTGCTCGACCGCAACGCCGAGGCCACCGCGCGCGCCCGCACGCAGGCCGGCAACCTGGCGCACGCGCTCAAGACGCCGTTGGCGGTGATGGCCCAGGCGGCCGGCGATGCCAGCGAGCGCAGCAGCTTGCCCGCGCTGGTGGCCGAGCAGGTGGCGGTGGCGCAGCGCCAGCTCGACTGGCAGCTCGCCCGCGCCCGCGCCGCCGCCACCCAGGGCTTGCCGGGGCAGCGCACCGCGCTGGCGCCGGTGCTGCAGGGCCTGCTGCGCGTGATGGGCAAGGTGCACGCCGCGCGCGATCTGCAGTGGCACGCGCCCACGCCCAGACGGCGATGCCCTGTTTGCCGGCGAGTCCCAGGACCTGCAGGACATGCTGGGCAACCTGCTGGACAACGCCGCGCGCTGGGCGAGCCGCGAAGTGGCGGTGACGGCGCAGCGAAACGCCAACGAGTTGCTGATCACGATCGAGGACGACGGGCCGGGCATTGCCCCCGAGCGGCGCAGCGCGGCGCTGACACGCGGCACCCGGCTGGACGAGTCCGCCCCCGGCTCCGGCCTGGGCCTGCACATCGTGGCCGAACTGGCAGGCCTCTACGGCGGCACACTGGCGCTGGACGACAGCGCGCTGGGCGGCTTGCGGGTGCGCCTCAGCCTGCCCGCTGCAAGCGCGCCGATCGCAGCAACCTGAGCGCGACAGCCGGCGCAGCAGGCGGATCAGCGCAACGGCAAGGTGGCGGCCGAAAACCCTGTGCCGAGGCGGCTGGCGAGCCAGCGCGTCGGCCGCAGCACGACCCAGGCAGACAACACGCCCACCGCCATACCCGCCACCATGTCGGACGGGAAATGCACCCCCAGCGCCACCCGGCTCCAGGCCACCAGCAGCGCGCTCAGCAGGAAGCCCGCGATCACCAGCGGGTGTCTGACCCAGAAACAGGCCGCCGCGCTGATGGCCCAGGCGATGCTGGCGTGGCTGCTCGGGAAGCTGGCCGATGGTTCCTTGGCCAGCCACTGCTCGCCCATACCCAGCACGAAAGGCCGGGGCATGGGCCAGGAGGTGGAGATGCCGCGCACGATCAGCCAGGCCATCAGCATCGCCAGCAGCATGTGCAGCGCGGCAAGGCGCCAGCGCCCGGGGCCAACCACGAGGGCGGCCAGCACGGTCAGCAGCACGGCCTTGGGCCAGACGGTGGATCCAAAACGGGCCATGTCCATCAGCCAGTCGGGCGACTGCTGGCTCAGGTTGAGCCAGAGGAAGGTCTGGATGTCGTAAGCGTTCACGGTTGGGTCGCTCGCAGCGGCTGGGCAGAGGTGGGTTTCAGGCAGGCCAGATGGCGCGGGCGGAGTGTGACGCACACCCGGCTGAGGTCACAAAAAAACCCCGGGTCTCGGACGGCCAATCACGCGCCTTCAGCCGCGGCAAGGCGCCGCTGCGTCCAGCGGCGCCTCCAGCGCCTGGGTCTTCACGTCCATGAGCCCCAGCACGGTGTGGAACAGGTTGTCGTGCGACAAGGGCTGGGCCGCCTGCTTTCGCAGGCAGTCGGCGCTCACGCCGCTGCGCTGCTGCAGCGCCGGCGACAGCCAGGCCACCATGGGCACATGGGTTTGCTGTTCGGGCGCAAAGGCAAAGGGCACGCCGTGCAGGTACAGCCCGCCTTCGCCCAGCGACTCGCCGTGGTCGGACACATAGACCAGCCCGGTGTCGTAGTGGCCGGCCTGGGTCTGTTGCTGCAGCCATTGCAACGACTGGTCGAGGAAATGATCGGTGTAGGCGATGGTGTTGTCGTAGGCGTTGACCAGCTGCTCGGGCGCGCAGGCCGAGAGCGTGTTGCTGGTGCATTCGGGCATGAAAGGGCTTGCGATCCGCTGGCGTGCGCCGCGAGTAAGCCGGGCCGTGGCTGCCCATCTGGTGCAGCACCAGCACCACGCCGCGCGCGCGGCGCACCGGGTCGAGCGCGGCGATGCGTTCGTCAAGCCCGCTCAGCATGGCTTCGTCGAAACACTCACCGCCTTCGCACAGGCCGGGCAATTTCAGCTCGCGCGTGCTGGCGTTGGGTACGCGCTCGCACACACCTTTGCAGCCCGACTGGTTGTCCAGCCAGAGCACGGCCAGGCCGGCGCGCTGCAACACGTCGAGCAGGTTTTCCTGCGTGGGGGTTTTGTCGCCGCCCTGCTCGCGCGTCAGCGGCGAAAAGATGCAAGGCAGCGAGACATGGGTGTTGGTGCCGCAAGACTGCACGTTCGGGAAATTGACCAGGTCGCCCTGCTGCTGCCAGCGCCGGAGCGCGGGCGTGGTGTCGCGCGCATAACCGTTCAGGCCCCAGTTCTGTGCCCGCGCGGTCTCGCCCACCACCAGCATCAGGAGCGGCGGGCGCTGCTGCGTGGCGTAGCCCGCGCCCAGCGTGGCGTCTTCGCCCACCGGCGTCAGCGTGCGCACCTGCTGCGGCAGCTGATCGGCTGCAACTCGGCCCGCCGCGTAAACGCTGTTGAGCGGGTTGATCATGTAGCGCACGTTCTTGTGGTTGCGCATCAGCGAGGCCAGGCCCTGGTAGCTCAGCAGCCCCACGCCCACCACCAGCAACAGGCCGGTGGCCACGCCGGCCACGTTGCGCCCGGTCTGGTTCCACCACGGCCGCGCGGCGATCGGGCGGTGCCACAACCACCACAGCGGCGGCCCGGCCACCAGCAGCGCGGTGGCGACCAGCCGCAGCGACAGCAGGTCGCGCACCTCGCGGGTGTCGGTGTGGATCACGTTGGCGATCATGGTCGGGTCGATCACCACGCCGTACTGCCACATGAAATGGGTGTTGAACGCAGCCACCAGCACCAGCAGCGTGGCGGCTGGGCGGAACACCCGCGGCCAGGCCAGCAACGAGAGCAGGGCGGCGGTGGCGCTGGCCACCACCAGGCCCAGACCGGCCAGCAGGGCAAGGCGGTGTGCCAGCGTGTCATCGAGCGCAAAAATGCGCTGCCACAGCGGCAGGTTGCCCGGCCCGGCGAGCCAGAGCGCGATCAGCCACACCGCCTGCATCGGACGGCGCACGCGCCCAGTGGCCGCAGGAGACGGTGCAGCTCGCACCGGGGCCAGAGAAGAAACCAGCATGAAACACCCGCAGACGCCAGAACAGCCTGGCGCCGCCAGCGTAGGCAGCGGGGGTTAAGTCAACCTTATCTGCGGGCGACCGCGCCGCGCCGCCGCTCAGCCCGGCCAGCGCAGGGTGAAACAGGTGGTCATGGGCGCGGCACCGGGGCTGCGCTGCAGCTGTGCGCCCATCTGCTCGGCCATGCGCTCGACCAACCGCAGGCCCAGCCCCAGGCCGTCGCTGCTGGCGCGGGCGGCTGGCGCGCCGGCGCGCTGGCCGTCGTCGCTGACCGACACGCCGTGTGCCTCGGCGCTGCGCCAGACCGCCACCACGATCTGCGTGCCGCCAGGCGTGTGGCGCAAGGCGTTGCCGATCAGGTTGCGCAGCGCCAGCTCCAGCAGCAGCGGCGCCGCAGAAACCCGCACCGGCTCGGGCGGGCTCTGCAAAGCGAGCTCGTGCTCGCTGGCGTGCGCCTGCGGCGCCAGCTCGGCGAGCAGCCGGGCCGACACCTCGCCCAGGTCGAGCGCCACCGGCGAATGCCCTGGCTCGCCGGCGCCCGCATGGCGCTGCGCGCGCGCCAGATCGAGCAGCTGCGTCAGGATGCGCCCCGCGCGCAAGGCCTCCTGCTCCAGCTGCGCCAGCCGCTCGGGCGAGGGCTCATGCTGCGCCACACCAGCCTGCAGCGCGATCGCGGCCAGCGGCGTGCGCAGCTCGTGGGCCACGTCCGAGGCAAAGGCGCGCTCGCGCTCGGCCTGCGCCTCCAGGCTGTCAACCAGGGCGTTGATGGCCGAGACCGTGCTGGCGAACTCGCGGTGGCGGTGCGCGCCGTCCAGCCGCTGGCCTGCGGCACTGTCGAGCTCGGCCACCTCGCGCGAGAGCCGCTCCAGCGGCCGCAGCCCACGCCGGATGCTCCACCACAGCAGCAGCGCCACCAGCGGCAGGAGCAGCAAAGCAGGCAGGGTGACGTGTTCGGCCATGTCCCAGCCCAGGGCATTGCGCGCGCGCAGCTCCACCAGCACCGCCACCCGGTACATCCGGCCCTCGCGCGGCTGCTGTGCCACGTAGGCGCGCCAGTCGTGCCGGCCGTTGGCGTCGCTGAACACCACCGTGTGCAGCCCCGGCTGGGTCAGTGCCGCGAGATCGAGGCCGGCGGCGAGTCGGTGGGAGTCGTTCACCAGCGCGCCGTCTTCCCAGGCCAGCAGCGCAAGACTCTGGAAATACTCGCCCTGCAGGTCCACCGGCGTGGCGCCAGGCGCAGGCGTGGCCGCCGTGCTGGACGGCCGGTCAACCGCAGCCGCCAGCCAGAGTTGACCCACCGAGCTCAGCTGCCCGTCGAGGAATTTGCGCGCCTCGTGAAATCCGGTGGACACCGCCACCACCGACAGCGTGATCCAGACCGCCAGCACCGCGCCAAAGCTGCGGTTCCAGAGCTGACGCCAGAGGGTGGGGCGCTCGCGCGTTGACGGTGCCGTCATGGCGGGCGATTTCGCGGTAGCGCTGAGGCTGCGGGCGCCGGCACGCAATAGCCCACACCACGAACGGTCTTGATCAGCGACTCGCCGAGCTTGCGCCGCAGGTGGTGCACGTGCACCTCCAGCGCGTTGCTCTCCAGCGCCTCGCCAAAGCCATAAAGCGCCGACTCCAGCCGCGATTTCGACAGCACATTCGGGCTCGCCTGCAGCAGCGTGAGCAGCAGCGCAAACTCCTTGGCGCCGAGCGACACCGGCTCGCCGGCCCGGTGCACCGTGTGCGCCGCCGGGTCGAGCGCGATTTCGCCGTGTTCGATGACCGGGTTGCTGCGCCCGCCCGCACGGCGCAGCATGGCGCGCAGGCGGGCCAGCAGCTCGTTGGCGTCGAAGGGTTTGACGATGTAGTCGTCGGCACCGCTGTCCAGGCCACTGATGCGGTCGCTCACGCCGTCGCGCGCGGTCATGATCAGCACCGGCATGTCGGGCCGCGGGCCGGCGTGACTGGGCCCGGGGGTTGCGCGGCGCAACCGGGCCAGCAGGTCCAGGCCGTCGCCGTCGGGCAGGCCGAGGTCGAGCAGCATCACATCGAACGGCTCCACCGACAGCGCCGCCCAGGCGTCGGCCAGCGTGGCGCACTGGTCCACCGCATAGCCGCCCTGGCGCAACGAAGCGGCCAGGCCGCTGGCAATGCCGGGATCGTCTTCCACCACCAAGGCGCGCATGTCGTGTTTGCCGAAATCGTCACGGGCCAGGCTGGCCCTTGCACCGGATTATCCGGCTCTTAAGCACACCATAACCTCGCATCGCCACACTGCCCGGCCATGCTGCCCACCGCGTCCGCCACCCTGCCCGCCGGGCCTGCCCGAACCCCCCAACCGATCGTCCGCTGGCTGGGCGCCTTGCTGGCGCTCACCTTGCTTTGGGATGTGAGTGGCGCCGATCTGCCGGTGATGCGGTGGCTGGGCACGGCGAGCGGCTTTCCGCTCAGAAATGCGTGGTTTCTGGTGCAGGTGATGCACGAGGCCTGGCGCCAGTTGTTCCTGGGCCTGTACCTGCTGATGTTTGTCTGGGCACTGTGGCCCGATCGCTGGAACCTCTCTCGCCTGGCCCCGATGGCCTTGCCACGGCGCGAGCGGTTCACGCTGGTGTTGCTGGTGGCGCTCAGCCTTCTGGCGGTCAACCTGGTGAAGACCGCCAGCCAGACCAGCTGCCCCTGGGACCTTGAAATCTTCGGCGGCACCGCGCGCTATGTCTCGCACTGGAGCCTGTGGCAGGGCAGCGATGGCGGCGGCGGCCGCTGCTTCCCTGGCGGCCACGCCTCCAGCGCGCTGGCCTTTCTGGGCATGGGCCTGCCCTGGCTGATGCCACCGCAAGGCACCAGCCGCTCACCCCACATCGGCCAGCGCTGGCTGCTTGCCCTGCTGCTGGCAGGCCTCACCGCCGGCGCGGTGCAAACGGTGCGCGGCGCCCACTACCCCAGCCACACGCTGTGGACACTGCTGATCTGCGGCGCCGTGTCTTGGGTTGGCTGGCGGCTGGCGCTGCCCAGGCTCGCTAGGGTCTGAATCCGGCAAGCAGCGGAGCGACGGGGCCGAACAGGCTGCCCCAAGCAGGGTCAGCCCCTCGGGGAGCAGCGACCCGGGAAGCGGTGGAGCGTAGGGGCGAACGGGCCAGCCGCCGGGCCGCCCCAAGGCAGGCCCAGCCCCCTTGAGGGGCAGCGACCCGCAAAGCGGCGGAGCGTGGGGGTACTCCCCTACCAGCCGAGGCCCACATGCAGCGGCAGATACACCGCCATGCCCGCGACGATGGTGCCGAGCACGCCGCGTTGCCACGCGAACCACGCCAGACCGGCGGCCACGGCGAACAGGCGCGCGTCTTGCCAGGTGGTGATGAGCGCACCCTGTGCCATCACGATCTCGGGAATGACCACGGCGGCCAGCGCGGCGATGGGTGCGTAGTTCAAACCCCGCTGGGCCCAGCGCGGCAAAGACCAGGGCTTGCTGGAAATAAAGAACAGGCTGCGCGTGAGCACACTCACCACGCCCAGCGCGAGGATGGTGACCAGGGTGCGCAGGTCGACCTCAAACACCGTGGGCTCCCGAGGGACCGCGTGGCGTCCGCACCGCCTCGATCACCAGGCACACCGCCACCGCGCTGGCGATCGCCACCACGATGTTGAGTTTCAGCGGCAGCGCCCAGGCCGCCACGGCCGCGGTGCCGGCCACGCCCACCGAGACCACGCGCAGGCCCGAGCTGGCCATGGAGGCGAGCACGCCCACCAGCGCCAGAATGCCGGCAAAGCCCAGCCCCCAGGCGGTGGGAATGGCCTTGGACAGGGCAATGCCCACCAGGCTGGCGCCCATCCAGGCCACATAGTTGATGGCGCAGTTGCCCATCATGTAGGCCTGCTGGCTGAGCCGCTCCTGCGGCGTGGTGCCAGGCACGGGAAAGCGCCGGGTGAAGAACACATAGGTCAGGTCGACCATCACGTAGCCGCTGACCAGGCGCTGCCACCGGGGCAGATGCATCATGTAAGGCCGCAGGTGGGCCGAGAAGACCACGAAACGTAGGTTCACGCAAAAGGCCGCGGCCACAATCACCCAGATCGGCGCGCCGCCCATCAGCATGGGCACCGCGGCCAGCTGCGCGCTGCCGGCGAAGACGATCAGCGTCATCAGCACGGCCTCCAGCACCGAGAGCCCCGAAGTCACCATGGCCACGCCGGTCATCAGGCCCCAGGCCGCGATGCCCATGGACACGTTGCTCTGGTCGCGCACGCCCTCCCAGAATTCGGGCTGCTGCCGAAGTTCCTTGAGAAAAAACATCAGCGCGCTTGCCCGGCCGCCACGGCGTCCAACACCTGCCCGGCTTCGATCGACTGGCCGCGCAGGAAGTCGGCCGCGGTCAGGCGTTTGCCGCCTGGGCGCTGCAACTCGGTGATCAACAGCGCGCCCTCGCCGGTCTGCACCCGAATGCCGTCGGCGTCCGCCGCCAACACCTGACCCGGCACGCCGGCTGAGACGCCAGGCTGCGCCCTCGCCGCCCACACCTTGATCGTCTCGCCAGACAGCGCAGCCTGCGCGCCGGGGAACGGGTCAAAAGCGCGCACGCGTCGTGCGATCAAAGCCGCCGGCTCGTGCCAGTCGATCGCGGCCTCGGCCTTCTCGATCTTGTGCGCATAGGTCACGCCCTCGGCCGGTTGCGGCACCGGCCTCAGGCCACCGCAGGCGGCGAGCTCCAGCGCTTCGACCATGAGGCGCGCGCCGAGCTTGGAGAGCCGGTCGTGCAGGCTCGCGGTGGTGTCGTCGGGGCGAATGGCCAGCGGCTCGGCCAGCAGCATGTCGCCGGTGTCAAGTCCGGCGTCCATCTGCATGATGGTCACACCGGTCTGCGCATCGCCAGCCTCGATGGCGCGGTGGATGGGCGCCGCCCCGCGCCAGCGTGGTAACAGCGAGGCGTGGATGTTGAAACAGCCCAGATTTCTGGCCCCCACGCTTCCCGCTTCGCGAGGTGCGCTGCCCCCATGGGGGCTTGATCGCCTAGGGGCGGCCCGGCGACGCTCATCGCATCCAGCACCCACTGGGGCAGGATGAGGCCATAAGCGGCGACCACCATGGCATCGGCATGCGCCGCCTTGATCGCTTCGCGCGCAGAAGCCGCATCGTCGGCGTATTTGCCATCGAGCCTCAGGCTGCGCGGCTGCGCGAGCGGGATGCCGTGTGTCTGCGCAAACTGTTTGACCGGCGAGGCCTGCAGCTTCATGCCACGGCCGGCGGGCCGGTCGGGCTGGGTCAGCACCAGCGCGATCTCGAAGCCAGCGGCGTGCAAGCGCTCCAGGGCTGCGCAGGCGAAATCCGGTGTGCCGGCAAAAACGAGTCTCATGCGAAAGGATGTGTGAGGCACCGTGGGCGCAGGTCAGAGGTTGAGCGCTTTTCTGGCGTGATGAGCGGGCAGGATCGAAAGACGCTCAGCACTCTCAGTGCGCGAAGTCCATCAGGTCATCGGGCTGCGGCTCGTCGGTGAACATCAGGCGACGCACCACCCCCGCGCGGTCCAGATGCAAATGCACCTGCCGGGGCCCGGTGGCCTCTTGAAAACGGTAGGTCCAGATGTCGCCGTCCCAGCGCGCGACGCGCTCGACCAGCGCCGGGCGGCCGAGATGGAGCAGCGCATCGTCGCGGGTCCAGCGGTCAACCTCGATGCGCTGCAGCCACCCGGCGTCCATCACCTGTTCGACCTGGCGCAGACTGCCATCGGCCCCGAGATCGAGGTTGTAAACCTGCTGCCCCGCGGGTTGACGCGAGTACTGCAGCCGCGTGCCGTCGGCCAGCACATGCACCGCCGTCGGGCGGCCCAGTCGCGATTCGATCTCGCCGCGTGTGGCGCCCATCGGCACACGTTCGGGCATCAGCGAACAGCCGGTGAGCAGCGCCAACAGCACCAGCCCCAGCGAGCGCCACCCGAGAAGGCCGGTCACACCACGCAACCGCATCAGGCGCGCTGCGCCTCGCGTTGCGCCTTGAGCAGCTTGCTCTTGATGCGCACCCGCTTGAGCGGCGAGAGGTACTCGACAAACACCTTGCCGAGCAGGTGGTCCATCTCGTGCTGGATGCACACCGCCAGCATGCCTTCGGCTTCGACCGTGCGCGGCTTGCCCGCCGCGTCGAGCGCCCGCACCCGCAGCGCGATCGAGCGCTCCACGCCATCGTAAATGCCGGGCACGGACAGGCAGCCCTCCTCGCCTTTTCGCGTCTCGGGGCTGAGCCATTCGATCTCCGGATTGATCAGCACCATGGGCTGGTTGCGCTCTTCGCTGACGTCGATCACCACCAGCCGTTCGTGCACATCCACCTGGGTGGCGGCCAGGCCAATGCCATTGGCGTCGTACATGGTGGCGAGCATGCAATCGATCAGTTCGCGGATGCGCACATCGACCGATTCCACCGGGCGCGCCACGGTATGCAGTCGGGGATCGGGGAAAGACAGAATCGGCAGCAGCTGAACGGGTGTCATGACTAGCGCGGGCCGCATTTGCCGCCACCGGTCGGTGACGAGCGGTCGGGCATCCAGCGACCCATATCAATGGGTGGAGAATTTGTCTCTATTTTCGTCAATTTTCGAACGCTGCGCAGCCATCTCAAGCCATTAACATTGCCTAATCAATGGCTTGGGCGCAGAATCGAATGCGACTTGTCAAGACCAAAACGCTGCTGCGATCACACTCCGAACCCCCTGCCGGTTCCTCGTTTGACCGGCTGCGAACGCCCCAGGGCCCTCTCATGCCAATCCAGACCGTCTCGCCCGCCGCTTTCCCGTCCACCCAGCGCCTGCATGCGTTGATTGGTGTCTGTGCCCTGGCCGGTGGCCTGATGAGCAGCGCCGCATGGGCGCAGCGCGAGCCCAACTTCCCCATCACCCCAGGCCAGCGCGCCACCGCAACGCAAGTGGCCCAGGCGGGCGTGGCGCTGTCCGAGCTGGCGCCAAACGCCCCCGACAGCTACACCGTCAAGCGCGGTGACACCTTGTGGGCCATCTCGCGCATTTTTCTCAAAAGCCCCTGGCGGTGGCCAGAGCTGTGGGGCATGAACCTGGAAGAAATTCGCAACCCTCACCTGATTTTCCCCGGCCAGACCCTGTATCTGGACACGTCCAGCGGCCGTGCCACGCTCTCCACCCGCGCCCCGGGCGGCGCAATGGAAACCGTGAAGGTGTCGCCTCGCATCCGTTCGGAAAGTCTCAACGACTCGGCGGTTCCGCCCATTTCCCTGCAAGCCATCGAGGCATTTCTGACCGAATCGCTGATCGTCGACGAAGCAGCGATGTTGCGCGCACCACGCATCGTTGCCACGCCGGAGTCGCGTGTGTTGCTCAGCCGCGGCGACCGCGCCTACGCTCGCGGTGCCTACGGCAGCGGTGAAGCCGGTGCCCCCCTGATTCTGGCCGACGGGCAGCCAAACGGCTTTCGCGTTTTCCGCAATGCGGTGCCGCTCAGGGACCCGACCACGGACGAGATCCTGGGTTTTGAGGCCCAGTACCTGGGCAAGGCTGTTCTTGAGCGCAGCGAATCGGTCGGCAAGGTGGCGCCGCGCGATGGCGCAGGGCCTGCCGAGTTGGTGCCCGCCACCATCGACATCATTGCCGCCAGAGAAGAGATGCGGGTGGGCGACCGCCTGCTCCCCGAGCCGGATCGTGATCTGTCCACCTACGTGCCCCGCGCACCTTCCAGTCAACAGGCGGGTCAGGTCGTGTCCATCCAGGGCAATGCGGTGACCTTCGCCGCCCAGAACCAGGTGGTGGTGATCAACCGTGGAAAACGCGACGGCATGGAGCGGGGCCACGTGCTTGCGATCCTGCGCGACAACAACACCCTGGCCGATCGCACCGATGCCGCGCGCCCCCAGATGCGCCTACCCGGCGAGCGCAACGGGCTGATGATGGTGTTCCAGACCTTTGACCGCCTGTCCTATGCGCTCGTGCTGGAGATCAGCGACGGGGTCAAGGTGGGCGACACCTTCATCAACCCCTGAACGGCCCTGGCGGCATGGCCCCACACGAGCTGGCCGCATGGCTGCGCCTGCTCGGCACGCCCGGGGTTGGCGCGGACAGCGCGCGCAAGCTGCTCGCCGCGTTCGGTCCACCCGAATCGGTGTTCCAGCAAGAACGGCCGGCCCTGCATGCGGTGGTCGGGCCTAGACTGGCGCAAGCCCTGCTGACCCCACCCGACGATCTGGCGACCGCCATTCAGACAGCCACCGCCTGGCTGACTGGCGGCAGCAACCGCCACATCCTGAGCCTGGACGACCCGCGGTACTCGCCCGAGCTGCTGCAAATGGCAGACCCACCACTGCTGCTGTACGTGCTGGGTCAGATCGACACGCTGCAGCATCCCCAGCGCCTGGCTATCGTGGGCAGCCGCAATCCGACGCCTCAAGGCGAGCAAAACGCACGCCAGTTTGCCCAGGCACTGGGTGAAGCAGGCGTTTGCGTGGTGTCTGGCTTGGCTCTGGGCGTCGACGGTGCGGCACACGAAGGCGCACTGGCAGGGGGAGCGCCCACGCTTGCGGTGGTCGGGACCGGGCTGGACCGCGTCTATCCCAGGCGGCATCTGGCGCTCGCGCACCGAATCGCCGAGCAAGGGGCACTGATCAGCGAATACCCGCTGGGAACGCCACCGCTGCCGGGCAACTTTCCACGTCGCAACCGCATTGATTGCCGGGCTGTCGCAGGGCACGCTGGTGGTCGAGGCTGCGGTGCACTCGGGCTCCCTCATCACGGCGCGTCTGGCGGCCGAGCAAGGGCGAGAGGTGTTCGCCATTCCCGGTTCGATTCACGCACCCCAGTCGCGCGGCTGTCACGCCCTGATCCGCCAAGGTGCCAAGCTGGTGGAATCGGCACAAGACATTCTGGAAGACTTGCGCATCACCACCCCGGGCGCTGCGGCCAAGCCGACGCCGGTCGACGATCCCCTGGCAGACCCCGAGGGCTTGCTGAAGGCGATGGGCTTCGACCCGGTGAGCCTGGACGCCCTGCAGGCCCGCACCGGCCTGGACACCGCCACCCTGCAGGCGCGCTTGCTTGAGCTCGAACTTGACGGCCAGATCGGGCGCCTGCCCGGCGGTCTGCTGCAGCGCATTGGCCAGAGCTGAAGCGCTGTCAAAGGGTTCCAGCCCTGGTGCACAGCGCCTCGTGGCCGGGAAATGAGAAACGCGACCCCCTAGCGAGGCAAGTAGCCAAGCCGAGCATGTCGCATAACTGGCCTTGGTCAACCACCGGCCCTCTCCGCGAGGGAGGCAAGAGCAACGGCGCTAGGCCCGATCCCTACAGCGCGCGGAGTCTAGACCCAAGGCACCGCCGATCCGGTTTTCCAAGTCGGCCAGTGCCGCCCTCTTGAGGGGGTGACGGTCAGAGCATCAAGCTGGCGCGGGGACAGGGGCGGGACGAACCTAATTCAACAGCCGCTCGGGGTTGGCATCGAGCTTGGCCAGCGCATCACGCGTCGCGCGCACGGTCAGGGCTTCCTCTTCGCTTGGCACCAGCAGACCCGCTTGCAGATAGGCCGCCACACGAGCGGATTGAATCAGGTAGCAGCGGCCCAGGTTGGTCACAAACAAATACAGCTGGCCGCCTTGGCTGCGCCAGGCCAGCTGTACGCTGTTGAGCCGGCCGTTGTGGTCCAGACCAAACCAGGAGCCGATCTGCAACTCCACCGCCCATGCCCGCATCGCCTCGTTGGGCTGGCTGCCACCCTGGGTGATCACCTCGATGTTGCTGGCGTCCACGCCGGTGATCATCTCGATGCTCTCGTTGTCCAGATCCAGGTCGCCCACGCCACCTTCGGGCAGGTAATCCTCCAGGTTCGCCAGGCGCTTGGACAGCCGGTCCAGGCTTTCCTGCGGGATCGACTCTGTACGCGACATGAAGGCATCGGCCAGGATATCGCTCACCGACTTGATGTGCTGATCTTGCAGGCCTGCGGGATAACCCAGCAGCCCCATGCCCTGACGCAAGCGCTGCAACAGATGCGGCAGTTGCTGGATCACGCGGGCGCGGTCGTTACGATCGGGCTTGGCGCTGGCAGCCCACAGCAGGTCGGTGGCCACCTGCTTGAGCGCGGTCGTCTCCTGGTGCTGCAGACCGTGGCGAACACTGGCGACCGCCAGTACCTCGACCCACACCTTGAACAAAAATTCACGTATCTCGTCGCGAACCGGCACATCGTCCAGCAGCTTGCGCAGCTCGATCGTGTACTGAACCGACAGTGTTTCCTTCTGCTCCACCTGCTGCGCCACGCTCACGAAACGGCTGGCACTGCCCTGCTCACTCAGGTAGGTGGAGAGAAACTTTTCGAACTCGTCGTAGACCAGTTGAAACACCCGGCGGCCAGTTTCCGGATACTGCTCGATCACCTGCACCACGCGCTTGATTTCAGCCTCCAGTGCGGCCGACCCCACATTGGATTCAAAACCCAGCACACAGGAGCCCAGACGGTCGATCAGGCGCCGCGCCGGATGCTGCAGTGCACTGAAAAACTCCGGCTCGGCCAGTGCCACGCGCAGCACCGGGATCTGCAGCCGCGCGAACCACACCCGCACACTGGGTGGAATGCGCTCCTCGGCCAGGATGGCCTGAAACATCAGGGCAACCACCTCGATCGTGGCCTTCTCGGACGAGGTCGAGGCGGCCTGCTTGAGCTCGGAGGTACGCTGGCGCAGCGCGGTCGCGGCTTGCTCAAGCTGAACCGGCCCGGCCGCATAGGCCACCGAGCCGTCGAGCGACGCCGCGCCCGCATCCCCACTTGCCATGGCAGGCATGGCTTGCGCCATGGCCTGTTGCAAGCGCGGCGAGGGCGGCGGCAAAAGCTGGGTGGACTCGAAGTCGCCGCCCACCTTGTCCATCAGCAGGCGCTTGAGCCGCCCCACCACGCCCTGCGCCCGCATGCGCGCCCGCGCCAGCGGCGTGGAGCCGGTCATCATCCGCGTCTCTTCGTTCACTCCCATGGGAGAAGACCCCATGGCCGCACTTCCGCTGCCTTGACTACCCAGACCGCTGGCCGCACCCGAGCCGGTGCTTCGGCCAGACTGCGCGGCGCCCGCGCGGGCGCGTGCTGGAAGCTGGCCCGAAGTCCGAACCGCCGCCAAATCACCCCCGAGCTCGGGAACACGCCACGCCCGCGCCGTCGCGGCCGGAATCAGCCCTCGGGCGCGGCGGACTGCGGCCCGCGCTGCGCAGCCCCGGCGCACGCTTGACCAGCGATTGAAGGTCGATTTCCTTCATCACACCGCTGGCCACCAGAAACTCGTTGGCCGCCTTGTAGGCCTCGTGCATTCTGATCGCCAGCACCGGCGCCAAGGCGTCCTGCGCCAGCTGCCAGCCTTCGCGCGTCATGCCGGCACGCCAGCCACTGATCGACCAGTACTCGAGCCGTCACATCGGGCAGCAGCACATCGCCGCGAGGCAGTTCCTGGCGCTTCTCCAGATGCTGAATCCGCAGCCGCAAATCGTTGAGCTCGGTGGAAGCCTTCTCCAGCACCAGCATCGCCAGGCGCGAGGCGAGGATCTGGTCGTCCATCGCGCCTTCGGCCACGCAGCTCCAGGCGACCACCGGTACTTTGGGCTCCAAGCGCCGGGCGCGGCTCGGGGCAGCAGCGAGCGCTGCAAGGCCTTGCGGCTGTGGTTCAGCCAGGCCGCTTGCTGGTTCTGAAAGCCGGTCCAGGCGTCGCGACGGGTCTGGATCTCGCGTGCAGAGCCTGCTTGGTCCAGGATACCGGTCAGGCGCTTGTCACACGCCTTGCCCAACTCCGGAAGCATGCGCCCCACGTGAACCACAAAGAGTTCACGGGCCTGTTTGGCCAAGGATGAGCCGTGCTGATCAGTTGAAGCCACAATTTTTCAAGTATGACACGGATGTGAGAAAAATCACGGTGCAGCACATGGCCCGGCCGCCTCACATGCCGGGGTCGAGGGGCTCACACAACAGCGCCCGCATTCGGATCGTCTGGATCGCCTTCCTTCTTCGGTCCGCTCTTGATCAGGTCCTCGCGCTTGATGCCCAGCCACATCGCAATCGCCGCAGCCACGAACACCGAGGAGTAGATGCCAAACAAGATGCCGATGGTCAGCGCCAGGGCGAAGTAGTGCAGGGTCGGGCCGCCAAAAAGCAACATCGACAACACCATGATTTCGGTGGAACCGTGCGTGATGATGGTGCGACTGATGGTGGAGGTGATCGCGTTGTCGATGATCTGCTCGGTCGTCTTCTTGCGATGCCGCCGGAAGCTTTCACGAATGCGGTCAAAAATCACCACCGATTCGTTGACCGAATAACCCAGCACCGCCAGCACCGCCGCCAGCACCGCCAGCGAAAACTCCCATTGGAAAAAGGCGAAAAAGCCCAGGATGATGATCACGTCGTGCAGGTTGGCGATGATGGCCGAAACCGCGTACTTCCACTCGAACCGGAAGGCCAGGTAAATCATGATGCCCACGATCACCATGCCCAGGGCCTTCAGGCCGTTCTCCACCAGCTCGCTGCCCCACCTGCGGGCCCGACGAACTCGGTGCGGCGCAACTCAACCGTCGGGTCCTGCGCCTTGAGCGCCGCCATCACGCGCCTCGCTCTGCTGGCCCGAAGCTTGACGCCTTCGCGAACCGGCAAGCGCAGCAACACATCGCGCGAGGTACCGAAGTTCTGCACCGGCACCTCGGCGTAGCCCAGCGACTTCGACCACGCTGGCGCACCGCCGCCAGATCGGCGGGCTGCTCGTAGGCCACCTCCATCACGGTGCCACCGGTGAACTCCACCGACAGGTTCAGGCCCGGCTGAACAGGAAAAACACGGCGGCCAGAGAAGGTGATGGCCGAGATCGCGTTGAGCACCAGGGCGTGCCTCATGAACGGGATGTCTTTGCGGATGCGGAAAAATTCCATGGCGGTGTCCTTGACGGTTCGGGCGGCAGCGGTCAGTCGGCGCGCGAAGCGGGCGCTGCGCCGTCGGGGCGCCAGACGGTGCCGATGGACACGCGTCTTGAGTTTCTTCTTGCGGCCGTACCAGAGATTGACCAGGCCACGCGAGAAGAACACGGCCGAGAACATGCTGGTCAGGATGCCGATGCAGTGCACCACGGCAAAGCCGCGCACCGGGCCCGAGCCGAAGAGCAGCAGCGCCACGCCGGCGATCAGCGTGGTGACGTTGGAGTCCAGGATGGTGCCCCAGGCGCTGGTCGTAGCCGGCGTTGATCGCCACTTGCGGCGAAGCAGCCGTTGCGCAGCTCTTCGCGCACCCGCTCGTTGATCAGCACGTTGGAGTCGATGGCCATGCCCAGCGCCAGCGCCATGGCCGCCATGCCGGGCAGGGTCAGCGTGGCCTGCAGCATCGACAGCACCGCCACCAGCAGCACCAGGTTGAACGCCAGCGCCAGGCTGGAGAACACGCCGAACAGCATGTAGTAGACGCACATGAAGGCCACGATCACCAGCGAAGCCCCAGATCACGCTGTTGAAGCCCTTGGCGATGTTTTCGGCGCCCAGGCTCGGGCCGATGGTGCGCTCTTCGATGATTTCCATCGGCGCGGCCAGCGAGCCGGCGCGCAGCAGCAGCGCGGTGTCGCTGGCTTCCACCGTGGTCATGGCGCCGGAGATCTGCACCCGGCCACCCCCGATTTCGCTGCGAATCACCGGCGCCGTCACGACCTCGCCCTTGCCCTTTTCGAACAGGATGATGGCCATGCGCTTGCCGATGTTCTCGCGCGTCACGTCGCGGAAAATGCGCGCGCCCTTGGCGTCCAGCGTCAGGTGCACCGCAGGCTGCTGGTGTGTCGTCGAAGCCGGCCTGGGCATCGGTGAGGTTTTCGCCCGTCAGCAGCACCTCGCGCTTGACGATCACCGCGCTGGCCATTGCGCTCCAGGTAGCGCTCCGAGCCGAAAGGCACCGCAGCCGGTGCCGCGTTCGGCCGCCTGGCCTTCGGTGCTTTCGTCCACCAGGCGCACCTCCAGCGTGGCGGTGCGGCCCAGGATGTCCTTGGCCTTGGCCGTGTCCTGCACACCGGGCAGCTGCACCACGATGCGGTCGGCGCCCTGCTGCTGGATCACCGGCTCGGACACGCCGAGTTCGTTGATGCGGTTGTGCAGCGTGGTGATGTTCTGCTTGAGCGCCTGTTCCTGCACCAGACGGGCGGCTTCGGGCTTGAGCGTGGCGATCAGACGGTAGTCGGTGCCCTCGGCCGTTTCCTCGATCTGCAGATCGGCGAACTGGTCCTGGATCACGCGCACTGCGCCGCGTCCGCGGTCTGCGCATCGCGCGCGCGCATCTCGATCGCCTGGCCGTTGCGGCTGATGCCGCCGTGGCGCACGTTCTTTTCGCGCAAGGCGGTGCGCAGATCGCCGGTGAGCACGTCGGCGCGGCGCTGCAGCGCCGCCGGCATGTCCACCTGCAGCATGAAGTGCACGCCACCGCGCAGGTCCAGGCCCAGGTACATGGGCGAGGCGCCGCAGGCTGGCCAGCCAGGCTGGCGTGCGCGGCAGCAGGTTGAGCGCCACCACGTAGCCCGGGTTGGCGGCGTCGGGGTTGAGCGCGCGCTCCAGCGCGTCGCGCGCCTTGATCTGGTCGTCGGTGGTGTCGAACCGCGCCTTGACCGAGTTGCCGTCCAGCTGAATCAGCGATGGCTTGAGTGCCGCTGCGCGCCAGCGCCTGCTCCACCCGGGTCACGGTGGTGGTGTCGACCCGCACCGATGGAGCGCGCCGCCGACACCTGCACCGCCGGCGACTCGCCAAACAGGTTGGGCAAGGCATACAGCGCGCCCACCACCAGCGCGACCACGATGATCAGGTACTTCCAGAGCGGGTAACGGTTCATGGTCAGGAGCCAGTGAGCAGGGGATTCGGCGGAGAGAGGGGAGTGGTTCAGAATGCCGCGGAACCGGCTTCGCCGGGCCGCCAGCATTGCCCCCTGGGGGGTGACGCGCCGCAGGCGCGGCGCGGGGGGAGTTACTTCACCGTGCCTTTGGGCAGCACCTGCGTCACAGCCGAGCGCTGCATCTGCACTTCCACGCCCGTGGCCAGTTCGACGCCGATGTAAGATTTCACCGATCTTGGACACCTTGCCCAGGAAACCGCCGGCGGTCACCACCTCGTCGCCCTTGGCCAGCGCCTCGACCATGGCCTTGTGCTCTTTCTGGCGCTTCATCTGCGGGCGAATCATCACGAAGTAGAGCACCACAAACATCAGCACCAGCGGCAGCAGGCTCATCAGGGTGGACGGTGGTGTCGCCACCGGCGGCGGTCTGGGCGAAGGCAGAAGAAATGAACACGGGAATACTCCAACGGATGGGGTTGACAAGAGATCGGGTGCCCCATGGGCACGCGGACACGCCCCAGAGGCGTGCTGGAAACAGCCGGGCATTGTATGTTGCCACCCCTGGGCGGCAAGGCCGTGGGGCCGGACGGGTCGCCTGGTGCGTGCTCAGGCGACCCGTGCGGCCTCGCTGTCACCCTGCGCGCCAGCGCGTCTGGAGCTCGGTCCAGCGGCTGCGGGCCGCGGCCAGGTTGCGCTCTTTCACGTGGCCAAAGCCCTTGATCTGCTCGGGCACGCGGGCGATGTCGACCGCCAGCGCGAGGTTGCCGGCGTCCAGATCCGGCAGCAACACCTCGACCGCCCGGCGGTACTCGCCGATCAGCGCGCGCTCGGTACGACGTTCTTCGGTGTAGCCAAACACATCCAGCGCCGTGCCACGCAGGCCTTTGAACTTGGCCAGCCAGCGGAACGCGGTGAACATGAACGGGCCGTATTTCTGCTTGATCAGCTCGCCCTTGTCGTTCTTCTTGGACAGCAGCGGCGGCGCCAGGTGCACGCGCAGCTTGAAGTCGCCTTCAAACTGGGCCGCCATGCGGTCATGGAACGAGCCGGTCGCTGTGCAGGCGGGCCACCTCGTATTCGTCCTTGTAGGCCATGAGCTTGAACAGGTAGCGCGCGACCGCCATCGGTGAGGTCCGACTTGCCCAGCGGCGCCTCCGCCTTGCGCACCCGCTCCACGAAGGTCTGGTACTCGGCCGCGTAGGCCTCGTTCTGGTAGCCGGTCAGGAACTCGACGCGGCGCGCCATCAGGTCGCCACACTTTCGCGCGGCTTGAACTGGATCACCTGCGCGCCACCGCCGGCCAGCAAGGCGGCAAAGGCCTGCGGGTCGTGCGCCGCGCGGCGGCCCCACTCGAAGGCGGTCTTGTTGTTTTCGATCTGCACGCGTTGAGTTCGATGGCGCGCATCAGCGCGGCATGACCCAGCGGCACCCAGCCGCGCTGCCAGGCGTAGCCCAGCATCATGGGGTTGGTGTAGATGCTGTCGCCCATGAGGCGGGAGGCCGCGGCCTCGGCGTCAAACACCCCGACCGCCTCGGCGCCAAGCTGCCCGGTGAGCGCCTCGACGCACACATGGGCCGGGTTCTGCCAGTCGGCGTTTTTCACGAAGGCCGCGGTGGGCGTGGCGCTGGCTGTTGAGCGCCACATGGCTGCGCCCGGCGCGCAAGCGTGCCAGCGTTTCCTTGTGGGCCGCCACCATCGGGTCGCAGCCGATCACCAGATCGGCCGAGGCCGCGCCGACACGCGGGTGGTGCGGATGTCGTCCTGGCGCGCGCCAATCAGCACATGGCTCCAGGTGGCGCCGCCCTTTTGCGCCAGACCGGCCGCGTCCTGCGTGACGATGCCCTTGCCTTCGATGTGCGCCGCCATGCCCAGCAGCTGGCCAATGGTGATGACGCCGGTGCCACCGACGCCGGCGACGATCATGCCCCAGGCTTCGGCGTCGAGCGAAGGCAGCGCCGGCTCGGGCAAGGCGCCGCCGGTCCACTCGGCTTCGGCGCTCGCCTTTCTTCTTCTTGCGCAGCTGACCGCCGTCGACCGTGACAAAGCTGGGGCAGAAGCCTTTGACGCAGGAAAAGTCCTTGTTGCAGCTGCTCTGGTTGATGGTGCGCTTGCGGCCGAACTCGGTCTCCAGCGGCTCGACCGACAGGCAATTGCTCTGCACGCCGCAGTCGCCACAGCCTTCGCACACCAGCTCGTTGATCACCACGCGCTCGGTCGGGCTCCACCATCGTGCCGCGCTTGCGGCGGCGGCGCTTTTCGGTGGCGCAGGTCTGGTCGTAGATGATGACCGTGGTGCCTTTGATCTCGCGGAACTCGCGCTGCACCGCGTCCAGCGTGTCGCGGTGCTGGATCGTCGATGCCGCTCGGGCATGCCCGTCACGACCAGCGTATTTCTCCGGCTCGTCGGTCACGATGATGATCTTCACCGCGCCCTCGGCGCGCATGCTTTGCGCGATCTGCACCACGCTGTGGCCTTCGGGCCGCTCGCCCACCTGCTGGCCGCCGGTCATGGCGACCGCGTCGTTGTAGAGGATCTTGTAGGTGATGTTCACGCCCGCGGCGATGCTCTGGCGAATCGCCAGAATGCCGCTGTGGAAGTAGGTGCCGTCGCCCAGGTTGGCGAACATGTGCTGGTCGTTGCTGAACGGCTGCTGCCCGACCCAGGGCACGCCCTCGCCGCCCATCTGGGTGAAGCCCACGGTGGCGCGGTCCATCCAGATGCGTCATGAAGTGGCAGCCGATGCCGGCCATGGCGCGCGAGCCCTCGGGCACTTTGGTGGAGGTGTTGTGCGGACAGCCCGAGCAGAACCAGGGCTGGCGGTCGGCGCCCTGAACGCCGTCGGTGAGCAGGGTCTGCATGGACTGTTCCTGCGCGTTCAGGATCGCCAGTTGCGCGTCGATGCGCGCCATGCACGTCGTCGGGCACGCCCAGCTTGTTCAGGCGCTTGGCGATGGCGCGGGCGATGATGGCGGGCGACAGATCGGCGTTGGCGCGCAGCAGGGTGTGCGCGCTGGGGTTGGGCATGCTCCATTCGCCACCACTGAAGTCGCCTTCGACCTCGTCGAACTTGCCCAGCACGTTGGGTCGCACGTCGCTGCGCCAGTTGTAGAGCTCTTCCTTGAGCTGGTACTCGATGACCTGGCGCTTTTCTTCCACCACCAGGATTTCGCGCAGGCCGGTGGCGAATTCGCGCGTGGTCTGCGCCTCCAGCGGCCACACCACGGCCACCTTGTGCAGGCGCAGGCCGATGCGCTGGCAGGTGGCGTCGTCCAGGCCCAGATCGAGCAGCGCCTGGCGCGTGTCGTTGTAGGCCTTGCCGCTGGCGATCACGCCAAGGCGGTCGTTCGGCCCCGCGATCACGTTGTGGTTGAGCTTGTTGGCACGGATGTAGGCCAGCGCGGCGTACCACTTGTAGTCGAACAGGCGCGCTTCCTGGTCCAGCGCGTGGTCGGGCCAGCGGATGTGCACGCCGCCGGGCGGCATCTCGAACTCAGGGATCACGATCTGCACCCGCTCAGGGTCGATCATGGCGGTGGCGCTGGACTCGACGATCTCCTGGATCGTCTTCATGCCGGCCCAGACGCCGCTGAAGCGGCTCATGGCGATGGCGTGCAGCCCGAGGTCCAGGATGTCCTGCACCGTGGCCGGGAAGAACACCGGCAGGCCGCAGGCCTTGAAGATGTGGTCGCTCTGGTGCGCGGCGGTGGAGCTCTTGGAAATGTGGTCGTCGCCGGCCACCGCGATCACGCCGCCCCACGGCGTGGTGCCGGCCATGTTGGCGTGTTTGAACACGTCGGAGCAGCGGTCCACGCCCGGGCCCTTGCCGTACCAGATGCCGAACACGCCGTCGAACTTGTTGCTGCCCTCGGGCGAAAAGCCCAGCTGCTGCGTGCCCCACAGCGCGGTGGCGGCCAGCTCCTCGTTCACGCCGGGCTGGAACACGATGTTCTGCTGCTTCAGATACGGCGCGGCCTTTTGCAAGGCCTGGTCGTAGCCGCCCAGCGGCGAGCCGCGGTAGCCGCTGATGAAACCCGCCGTGTTCTTGCCCTGCAGCGCGTCGCGCTGGCGCTGCAGCATGGGCAGCTTCACCAGCGCCTGCACCCCGCTCATGAACGCACGGCCGTGGTCGAGCGAATACTTGTCGTCCAGCGTGACCGTTTCCAGGGCGTGGCGAATGTGTTCGGGCAGGGGCGCGTTCATGGGCTTGTCTCCAGTCTGGTGGGTCGCCTGGTGGGCGAGTTGGGTCGCGGAAGCGGGTGGGTCGACCGGCTTCAGTGTGTCGCACAGTGTATGACCCGACTCGCGACAGGTGTTTGCTTTTCATGCCGTCAAACCGCATGATCAAGAACGATATTTGCTAAAAGTAAGCCATGACAGAAACACTTGACCGATTCGATTTGGCCATCCTGAATGAACTTCAACGCGACGGCCGCCTGACCAACGCCGAACTGGCGCAGCGCGTGGGCCTGTCCGCCGCGCCTTGCTGGCGCCGCGTGCGGGCACTCGAAGCAGCGGGTTTCATCCGCGGCTACCGTGCCGAGCTCGACCGGGAAAAGATGGGCCTGGGGGTGCTGGCCTTCGTGCGACTGGACGCGGAACGCAACCACGGCGAGGTGACGCGCTCGCTGGAGGCCGCGATCCGGAACATTCCCCAGATCGTGAGCTGCCACTACATCAGCGGCTCGGGCACCTTCGAGCTGCAGGTGGTCTGCCCCGACCTGGCCGAATTCAGCCGCTTCACACGCGAGGTGCTGCTCAACCTGCCCAACGTGAAAGACCTGCACACCAGCTTTTCACTGGGCGAGGTGAAGGCGGCTGGCGCGCTGCCGCTGTCGCATCTTGGCACTTTGCCGTTGAGTACCAACGTGGGAGGCACGGCAAAGGCGCGCCGAACTTGAGCCCGTCTTGCTGCCATTTGTCCTCCGGACGTTACCGCTGAATCAGAAATGTTTCAAAAATAGCCGTCTGCGTGACGTTTTTCCGGCCTTTTGCCTTGTGACGCCGGCGCCAGACCCCTACCATTCGCGCATTCCGGTCTGAACGGGCAGTGCCACCAAAGTACTGTTTCGCCACTGGACCCAACCGAACCTGGATTCACAAGGAACCCCATGAAAAAAGCCCTGATCCTCAAAACCGCTCTGGCGGTTGCCCTCGCCACCCCCATGCTCGCCTCGGCAGAATCCCAGCTCACCGTGGGCGCGGGTGCAGCGTCTGCCCGGCTGGACTTTCGCGTGGACATCCCGCGCGTGCTGTTCTTGGCCGTGGGTTCCGGCGCCACTGGCCTGACGAACAACACCACCGTCGACACCGTCACCTTCGACTACAGCACCAATGCCGGAGCGTTGGGCACTGGCGCCGCAGCTGCCTCGATCACCGGCAACGTAGTGCCAGTTCGCGTATTGGGCAACAACGGTGTGATCGCCCTGGCCAGCACCAACACTGGCGCCCTGGCCAACGCCGTGGGTGACACCATCCCCTGGAGCGAAATCACCGCCGTTTCCTCGGACACCCCCAACTTCGCCAGCCCGGCGCCTTCCGGCGCGTCCGTCAACCTTGGTTTGAGCCTCGGCACGAAAGTGACCAGCCGCACCGCCAACTGGACCTTCAGCTACGCCAACTCTGCTGTGGTACCGCCCGGTACCTACGGCACCACCAACGGCCGCGTGACCTACACCGCCACCATGCCCTGACACCGCGCGCGCCCGGCTTGCTGCCGGGCGTATTCCGCGCCACACAACGGAGGGCCTGCGCAGTGCAGCCCTCCGTTGCGCTTTGAGGCCCTCGCAAACCCTGTGCGAAGGTTGAACGCCTGAAAGACAATCGCTCCGTGTCCGTTTCGTCCTCGCCGCTCCCCAGCCCTGCACGCCTCGGCATGCTGCTGGCCCTCGCGTGTCTGCTTGCAACCAGCACCGCGCAAGCCTGGACCCTGAGCGTGAACCCGGCTTCGCGCCGCGTGTTCCTGCATGTGGGCAATGGAACCGCCGATGGCAGCAACGGCACCATCAACCAGGTCGAGGTGACGCTGAGCGGCGCTGCCCTGATCGGCGGCACGCCGCAGCCCATGGGCACCAACAGCACGCAATCGCGCAGTCTGTGGGGCGACGGTTTCACCACCTGCCCGAACCCGGCCTCGCAAATCATGATCGGCGCCTCTTACCGCCGCAGCAATGCCAACAATGGCCCGGCCAGCGCCACGCTCAGCGTGACCTCACCGCCCAGCCTGATCAACGCCAGTGGCGACACGATTCCCTTCAGCGAAATCGGTTGGAGCGTGTCCGCGCCCGGCAGCCCCACGCCCAACGTGATCCCGGCCGGCAGCTTCAGCGGCGCGCAGCAGACGCTGGCCACCATCCCGGCGGGCACCTACATCGAGAACTGCCACAGCTTCACCTACGCCAACAGCGCCTTGCGGGCGGCCGGAACCTACAACGGACGGGTGACCTACACCCTGACCAGCCCGTGAGTGCCCACCTGCCCCGCCGGGTGAGCCGCTGGCTGGGCCTGTGTGCGCTGCTGGCCAGCCAGGCCTGGGCCAGCCCCTACCGGCTGGACGACTCACAAAGCCACACGGTGCCGCCCACGGTGCAGATGCAGTGGCGCGCCATCGCACCGGGCCAGGGCGACACCGGCATGGAGGCCTGGGTTCGGGTGAATGTGCGCATCGCCACCCGCGAATGGCTGGGCCGCAGCGGCCGCATTTACATGGTGCTGCCGCGCGACCAGAGCGCCACCCTGGAGGCCAGCTGGACCACGCAAGGCCGCCTGCTCGCGGGGCGGCTGGTGACCGGTGAACGCACGCTGGTGTGGGCCGGCGTGGTCGCGAGCGACACGCTGGAAGACCAGCTGCTGGTGCGCTTGCGCGCCAGCATCCGACTGGGGCAGCGCCAACCGGCGCCTCAATTTCCACTTCGAACTCGACACCGACTGACCATGCGTTCCTGGATTGCTCACGCGCCGACCGCGCTCCTGCTGGCCCTCGGTGCGGGCCAGGCCAGCGCCCAGGGATTCGCGGCCTACATCTCGCCACCCCGCTTCGAGGTGCAGCTGGAAGCGGGCCAGACGCAACGCCAGGTGGTGGAGATTCAGCACGTCGGGCGTGAACGCGGCAACTACCGCATCTACACCAACGACTGGGTGTTCAACCCCGACAACTCGGTCAGCTTCAGCGACGCGCTGAGCGCCGACAGCTGCCGACCCTGGGTCGCGATCGAGCGGCGCGAGCTGGCGATCGAGCCCGGCGCACGCTACCGCTACCGCTTCGAGATCACGCCGCCGCCCGGCACGCCCGCGCGCGAGTGCCGCTTCGCCCTGATGGTCGAGGGCTTGGAATCGGCCCAGGTGGAGGGCCAGGTCAACTTCCCGGTCGGTGGACGCATTGGCGTCATCGTCTACGCCGCGATCGGTGGCGCCGTGCCCCGACTGGAAATTGCCGGTACCCGGGTCGGCACGGTCAACGGCGAGCCCACCGCCCTGATCGATGTGCGCAACAGCGGCAACGCTCACGGCCGGGTCGAGGGGTTTCTGAACGGCACCGACGCCACCGGCCAGCGGCTGGAGCTGGCCCCGGCCGACCTGCCCATCCTGCCCGGCGAGACCCGCGCGCCTGAGTCTGGCGCCGGTACCGGCCGACAACCAGCCGGTGCCCACCATCCGCTTTCCGCTGCAGGTGCAAGGCAACCTGGAGTCGGGCCGCGAGCGCCTGCCGGTCGACGCCCGATTCGCCCCATGAGCCAGCGCCAGCGCAGGCTGCGCAGGGCTGTTCCTGCTGGGCGCAGCACTCTCTGTCGCTGCCAGCGTGCAGGCCCAGACAGCGCCGGTGGCGGCCGCGCCGTACTTGGACCGCGAGATCAGCGGGCTCCCGCCCGAATCCACCGAGCCCAGCACAGCGACCGCTTACGACGCGGCCGGGTTGCCGCGTTTTCTGCGCCTGGAAACCCGGCTCGGCACCCAGCCCTTTGACCTGCAGCGCAAGACCCGCGTGGGTTTTGCGCTGTTCGGTCTGCTGGAAACGCCCAACCACGGCACCCTGTCGGTCGACGGCAGCCTCGACCCGCGCGAGGGCCGTGGCAGCCTCACGCTGCGCCAGCGCGGCATGCCCTGGGACGGCGGCTGGCTGGCCAACCACGAGCTGGGCGTGATCACCACCCCGGCGCCCGACATCACCCGCCTGCCCTCACGCATCTTTGTGCCCGCCACCCTGATCCAGGGCGCCGCGGCCGAGTGGAACAACCCGGGCCGCGGCCTGCAACTGCAAGCCGCCACCGGGACACCCGGCCTGCTGGAAGGCCTGCCGTCGAGCGCCTTCGAACGCCTCACCGGGCGCCGCAGCAGTCTGGGCGCGCAATGGCACCTGGGCGGCGACGCCGACCCGACCGGTTTCAGCGGCTCGCGCCAGGGCTGGACAGCTGCGGTGCGAGCCGAACAGGCCCGGGGCATCTCCCCGTTCAGCGATCCGCTGGCGCTGGGCGGCCGGGAAGACGCCGATGCCGCCCAGCTCGTGCTGCGGCACGAATCGCAAGACCTGCGCACCCAGGCCCAGCTGGTGCAAAACAGCTCCAGCCTGGTCGCGGGCGGGCGCAGCGGGTTCTGGGTCGACACCGAGTGGGACGAAGGCCCGCGCCGCCACGGCCTGGGCGTGTACCGACTGGAGCCCGAGCTGTCCTGGGCCGGCCAGCCGCTGCCCAGCGATCTCACCGGCGTGTATGCCCGCAGCAGCTGGCGCACGCGTCAGTGGTCGGCCGAAGGCTCGGTGGATCTGCTGCGCTCGATCTCCGGGCGCGCGAGCAGCGGCAGCTTCGTCACCGGCAGCGCGCGATGGCGGCTGGCCAGCCAGAGCAGCCTGGGCGCCGGCTTCTCCCTGCGCCGTTTCGACGGCCAGGCCTGGGACAGCTTCGCCGACTGGCGCTTTCCCAGCGCCTGGGGGCCCAGCGGCCTGCGCCTGGAGCTGGCAGGCGGCAGCAACCTGGCCGACCGCCAGGAACTGATCTACGACCAGGACTGGACCGTGCCCGAAAGCTTCTCGCTGGCCACCAGCCTGGGCGCCGGTCGTCTCGGCAGCAACCCGGTCAGCGGCGAGGCGGCCCAGAACCTGTGGCGCGCCGCGGTCAGCCTGAGCGCGCCGGTGGGCACCCGGGCCCAGGTGCGCGGCAACCTGAACACCGAACAGGGCAGCGGCAACAGCCGGCGCTGGGGCCTGACCCTGGGCACCACCTGGCGCATCGACAACCGCTGGAGCCTGGACGCCAGCCTCAACCGCTCGCAAGGCCGCAGCCTGGCCGTGGTGCCACTCGATCCGCTCGCACCGCCGCTGCCCACCGTGATCGGCACCAGCGACCGCTCTTTCTACGCGGTGCTGCGCTACGAACTGCAAGCCGGCAGCCGCGACACGCCGCTGGGCGGCAGCGCGCTGGAGGGTGGCGGGCGCGTTGAGGGCGTGGTGTATTTCGACGACAACAAGAGCGGCGCTCAGGAAGCCAGCGAGCAAGGCGTGCCCAACGTCACGGTCTTTCTGGACAACCGCTACGGCGTGCGCACCGACGCGCAAGGCCGATTCGAATTCCCGTTCGTGGCGGCCGGCGCGCGCACGGTCAGCGTGCGCAGCGACACCCTGCCCCTGCCCTGGGCCAGCGTGGGCGACGGACAGAGCCGGGTCGATGTGCGGCTGCGCGACACCACCCGCCTGAGCATTCCGGTGCAGCGCTTGAACTAAAGCCCCCACGCTCCGCCGCTGCGCGGGTCGCTGCCCCCCAAGGGGGCTGGGCCAGCCTTGGGGCGGCCCGGCGACTGTCCCGTTCTGACGCCCACACGCTCCGCCGCTGCGCGGGTCGCTGCCCCCGAACTGGGAAGGGACCCGGTTCCTCCCGAGTCCCTGGGCTGGGCCAGCCTTGGGGCGGCCCGGCGACTGTCCCGTTCTGACGCCCCCACGCTCCGCCGCTGCGCGGGCCCTTCGACAAGCTCAGGACCGACGGCGTTGTTGCTGCGGCCCCGTGATTTGTGACCCGTTCGCCCTGAGCCTGTCGAAGGGTTGCCCTGGCTTCGACAGGCTCAGCCCGAAGGGAGTGGAGACTTCACCCGGCAGAATCCACCGCGCTTGGGAGACTGACCGGGCTTGGTGCGGCCCCACGCTGCGGGGCTGCGTGCGGAGCCAGCGTCATCCAGGCCTCAAGTTCGCCAGAAATGCACCGATTTACCGTGCATGTTCCGGCGATCACACCCCTTCAAGTTCTGTCTGGTCACCCTGGCGGTGATCGCGGCAGCCCCTTTGGCCCGGGCCGAGAGCGGCTTTGCGCCGCCAGGCGGGCGGGCCAGTGCCGCGCTGGATTTCCGCATCATCATCCCGCCGGTGATGCAGGTGCTGGAAAACAGCCACCCTGGCGAACTGCAGGCCGATGCCTCGGGTGCGCTCAGCGCGCAGCAGCGGCTGGTGGTGGTGTCAAACATGAAACGCGGCTTCTGTGTCAGCCTGCGCATGGCCGAACCGCAACGCGCTGGCTGGCGGCTGCAACACAGCAGCCTGGAGGCCGGTGTGCGCCTGGAGCCCGCCGCCGATGGCTACCGCCTGTGCACCTCGCGCCCCGGGCGCTACACGCTGCAGCTGCGGCACGAGTTCGGCCACACCGATCCGCAGACCGCGCAGCGCTGGCCGGTGCAGACCGACCTCACCACGCTCTGAGCCTGGCCCCGCGCTGAACGGCGCATCCACCGAGGCAGATTCAGCGCTGTCGCAGCGCCCCCGCGCCGAGCGCCAGCAGACCGAGCGCGAGCACCACCATCGCCTGCGACTCGCCCAGCGTCCACAGGCTCAGGCTGGCGATGGCGCACCAGGACAACGGCCACACCCACAGCGCCCGCCCAAGCAGGCGGGAAGCCCGATGCCCCGACAGATCGAGCATCAGCAACAAAGCCAGCCCGCCCAGCGCCGTCGGTTCTGGTGCCAGGCCGAACCACTCGGCATGCCACAGCGGGCGCCCAAACAGCCACGCCAGAGCCGGCTGCCCAAGCAATGCCCATCCCGCGAGAGCCGCGCCCATTCCGGTGCGGGGGCTCCAGCGCGCCCAACGCACCCCCGGGGCGGCTGCGAGCAGCGCCCAGCCTGCTGCCTGCAGCGTGAAGAGCGCCGCAAACACGGGCGCCGCCGAGTAAATGGGCGCGAAGCGCTGCCAGAAAAACGCCCAGGCAACGAACAGCCAGCAACCGGCCATCAGAACCAGGGCGGCTCGGGCCGAACCTGCGCTGGGGTGTTGGCCGGTGCGTCGCCGCCGAAACGCCCACCACGCCAACGAGCCCAGTGCCAACGTCAGCAAAGCCGCCACCAGCGGCCAGGCGAAGCGGTTGAGCGACTCGAACAGCCGCCAGTAAATCGATGGCGAGAACATCAGCAGATCGGACGGCCGGTAGGTCCACCATTCATCCATGGTGCATGCGCTCCCGGCAGGTCGGTCCAGTCGCTGTTTTTTCGTTGAACGACCTGGCGCGCGGCGCGATCGGCTTCACGCGGACTCGCTCACCACGACACCGATTCACAGTGCCGCCACCTCGCGCGCCATGCGCTCGCGCAGCGCGGCGTCCGGCATGGGGCCGGCGCCCGCCGCCAGGTTTTGCCGCACGTGTTTCACCTGCGTGGTGGCGGGAATGGCACAGGTCACCGCCGGGTGGCTCACGACAAACTTCAACGCCACCTGCGCCCAGTCGTCGCACCCCAGCTCGCGCGCCCAGCCCGGCAGCGGATGGCGCGCCAGCTGCTGCGGCAGCGCGCCCTGGCGAAACGGCCGGTTCACGATCACCGCAATGCCGCGGTCGCGCGCCAGCGGCAGCAATTGCTGCTCCACCTCGCGGTCGAGCAGGTTGTAGGTGAGTTGCACAAAATCGAGCGGCTGGCTGCGCATGATCTGCGCCACATCGTCGTGGCGCCGGCCATGGCTGGTGGAAATGCCCACGTAGCGCAGCCGACCAGCCGCCTTCATCTCGAACAGGCGCGGCAGGTGCGCCTCCCAGCCCAGCAGGTTGTGCACCTGCATGAGGTCGAAACGCGCCACGCCCCAGCGCTGGCGCGACGTTTCCATCTGCGCCGTGCCGCGCGCGAGATCGCCGTCCCACACCTTGTCGGCCGACCACGCCGCTTTCGGGCGGCCGAGCGTGGTCAGCGCATGGCCAATCGTGGCCTGCGCCGAGCCGTACATGGGCGACGAATCGATCATGCGTCCACCACCGGCCAGAAAGGCGCGGATCACCTCGGTGGAGGCCGCCAGCCCCGCCGCGTCCTGCCCCACGTTGAAGGTGATCCAGCTGCCCAGGCCCACCACGGGCACCCGCTCACCGCTGGACGGGATGGCACGCAACAGCGGAGAAGGGTCCGCGGCGCGCGCAGCGGGCGCCAGAGCCGACAGCACGGCACCACCGGCCAGGCCGGACACGCGAGCCAGCCAGGCGCGCCGCGTTGGACAACCCTGCTCGTGGACAGAGGGGCATGGGTTGGGCTTCATCGCTGGCTCCGTTCGGTGCGTCAACGCCATTCGAAGCCGCTGCGGTGCGTCAAGTTCCCGGGGCGCTCAGCCGCTCACGGTGTCTTGGGCCACAACACCCACAGCTGGAGCGGTTGCTTGAGCGCGGCCGCCGTGGTGTAGGCCTCGTCGGTCCAGCTGCCCCAGCCGGTGAACAGGTCGGCACGCACCGCGCCCACGATGGCACCGCCCGTGTCTTGCGCCATCACCAGGCGCTGGATGTTGAGGGTGGGGCCCTGGGTGGCGAGCCAGACCGGGGTGCCGTAGGGAATGCTCAGCGGATCGACCGCAATCGAGTGGCCGGGCGTGAGCGGCACGCCCTGGGCGCCGCGCGGGCCGAAGCGGGCGTCGAATTCGTTCAAGGGCTCCTCGCGGAAAAACACGGTGCGCGGGTTGCTCCACAGCATCTCGTTCAGGCGCTGGGGGTTGCGCGCGGCCCAGACCTTGATCGCATCCCAGGAGGCCTCGGTGATGGCGCGCTGGTCGAGCAGCCAGCGGCCCACGCTGGCGTAGGGCTGGCCGTTGTGGGCGGCAAAGGCCAGCCGCACCTGGCGCGCGCTGCCGTCGGCCTCCACCAGATTGAGCCGCCCGGAGCCCTGAATTTGCAGGATCAGCGCATCGATCGGATCGGCCAGCCAGGCAATCGCCTTGCCCTGCAGGCCGGTCTGCGCGACCGGCTGGGTGTCGATCTGCTGGCGGGTCAGCCAGGGCTGGCCGGGCTTGAAGCCGGCGGGCGGCGCATACAGCGGCGTGCGGTGGGTGGCGTCGGGCTGGCGTCGGGCGTCCAGCACCGGTTCGTAATAACCGGTGAGCAAACCAACGGGCGGGGTGCCGTCGGGCTCGGTCACGCGGTAGGGCTGGAAGCGGCGCATCACCCAGCCTTGCTGCTCGGCGGCGCTGGCGATGCTGAGCTGACGCACCTCGCCGCACAGCGCGGCATGGCCCGCCACCGGCCGCTCGCAGCCGCGCACCCAGGCGTTCCACACCGCGTGCAGCCCGTCCGGCCCCCAGCCGGGCAGCTCGGCCCAGCGCACCGGCTGCCAGCGGCTTTTGGCGCGCTGCAGCGCCGGCGGCAGCGGCTGCGTGTCTGACGGCAGGCCCACCGGGACCGCGCCAGGCAAGTCCGGCGTGCCCGGCGGGTCTTGATCTGGAACGAGCGCACAGCCAGCGAGGATTCCTACAATCACGGCCACGCCCGCCAGCCGCCAGCGCTGGCGCACCTGCTCTTCCACCCGCTCACCGCAATCTGCCTTTGCCGCCATGACCTTGTTGTTGCTTGAAGCGCTTGGCGCGCTGATTTTGCTGGTGTTCATTGTCTGGTGGACCATGTTTTCGGGTCGCAAGAAAGGGGAGCTGCCGGCCGACGCCGAACAGGACAAGTTGCAGGCTCAGGCAGGGCGCGCCAAGGCGCCGAACCAGGAGCCACCACCTCGGTGACGCAGCGCAACACGCTCACAGCAGA
Source organism: uncultured beta proteobacterium (assembly GCA_963831255.1). GTDB lineage: Bacteria > Pseudomonadota > Gammaproteobacteria > Burkholderiales > Burkholderiaceae_C > Hydrogenophaga. The sequence continues at coordinate 217,936 of CAWHPI010000002.1, forward strand.
CGCAGCGCGTTGGCCAGCTCGACGGCCGATTTCACGTCCATCTTGTCGAGCACGCGCGAGCGGTGCACCTCGACCGTGCGCACGCTGATGGCGAGCTGGTCGGCCACGCCCTTGTTGGGCAGCCCCTCGGCGACCAGCCGCAACACCTCGCGCTCGCGCTCGGTGAGGCTTTCCAGCCGCTGCTTCACGGCCCGCTGCAACGCTCGCTGAGCGATCGCCTGGGCCGAGGCTTGCAGCGCCTGTTCCACCCGGTCAACCAGCAGGTTGTGGGAAAACGGCTTTTCGCAAAAGTCGAATGCGCCGCGCTTGACCGCGTCCACCGCGGTGGGCACATCGGCATGGCCACTGAGAAAAATCACCGGCAGCGTGGCCTGCCAGGGCAGCGCCAGCAGCTGCTCGAACAAGGCCAGCCCGCTCATGCCGGGCATGCGCACGTCGAGCAACACGCAGCAGGGCCGCGTGGGCTCGCGCTGCCAGCCGCTGGCCTGCGCCACAAAGGCGTCGGCGCTCTCGAAGGGCTCACTGGACAGGCGGCGCGTGCGCAACAGCCAGCCCAGCGCTTCGCGCACGCCCGCGTCGTCGTCGACCAGGTAAATGTTGGCGTCGGGGTGCGCGGTCATGGGCCGGATGATACGGATGCGGGCTCGGCGACCAGCGTGAAACGAAACACCGTGCCGCGCGGCGCTGCCGGCTCGAACGTGAGCGCGCCGCCGTGTTGCTCGATCACGGTGCGGCACAGCGACAAGCCCAGCCCCATGCCCTCGGGCTTGGTGGTGAAAAACGGGGTGAACAGCTGGGCGCGCACCGCATCGCTCAGGCCCGCACCGTGGTCGGTCACCGAAAACGCGACGGCGCCGCGTGGCGCGCTGGCAGAAACCCCTACCGGCTCCACCGCAATTTTCAGCACCCGAAGGCCGGAGGCCGCATCCGGCTCGCCTTCGGGCATGGCCTGCATGCCGTTGCGCGCCAGGTTGATCAGCACCTGCTCGATCAGGGTCCGGTCGCAGCGCACCAGCGCCAGCCCGGGCGCCAGATCGACCTGCACCCGAACACCAAGCTTCTTGGCCTGCAGGCCGATCAGCGGTGCGATCGCCTCCACCAGATCGCCCGGCGCGATCGTTTCGCGGCTGTGCTCGCGTCGGCGAACAAAATCGGCCACGCTCTTGATCACGCGGCCAGCCCGCTCGGCCTGCTCGCCAATGCGCTGCATCGCCTGCCGCAGCTCGGCCGGCGGCAGATCGCCCGGCGGACCATCCAGCAGGTTGAGCGCGCCCGAGGCGTAGCTGGCAATGGCGGCCAGCGGCTGGTTGAGCTCGTGGCTCAGCAGCGAGGCCATTTCGCCCACGGTGGTCAGCCGCGCAGTGGCCTGCAGGCGGTCCATGCGAGGCGCGGTTGAGGTCTTCGATGCGGCGCTGCTCGGTGATGTCGAGCACGGCGCCCAGGTGGCCGGTCTGCGTGCCTTGCGCGTCGATCAACGGCGCCTCGACCACCAGTGCCAGAAACCGGCTGCCATCGCGGCGCTGGAACACCCACTCGTGGCCCTCGGGCGGCGCGGCCTGGCCGGCCATCAGGGCGTCGTGGTGTTGCCGGTAATCGTCTGCCCGCTCCGCTGGCCACCAGGGCGCGGGCAGGCCCGAGCCCAGCAGCTCCTCGGCGCCATAGCCCACCATCTGGCAAAAGGCCGGGTTCACGTAGCTGATGCGCCCTTGCATGTCGCGCGCGCGCAGCCCGGTGACCAGCGAGTTTTCCATTGCCTGGCGAAACGCCAGCGCCTCGGCCACCTCAAGCTCGGCGCGCTGGCGCAGCCGCATGTCGCGCCCAAGCAGCGCCAGCACCAGCAGCAGCGCCAGCGAGAGCAGACCCACCACCGCGGTGAGCACGTTGGGGAACAGACCGAGCGGGCGCTGCGGCGCTTGCAACCAGAGGTTCAGCGTGTGGCCAGGCAAATCGAGCAGCACCCGCACCGACACGGTGGGGCTGCCCGCCGGGGTCTGGCCGAGCAGGGCGAGCGACTGGCCCTCGGCCTCCTGAAACGACAGCGCGCGTCCGCGCAGCAAATCCTTGTTGGCGAATTCCGAGAGCACGCCTTCCAGCGAATAGGTGGCGACCAGAAAGCCGTTGCGCAACTCGGCGCGACCGATCGGCAGGCACATCGCCATCAGCGCACGGCCACGGCCTTCGTCGCCCGGCCAGACATGGCTGGCGGAGAACGCCGGGCCAGCGAGCCGGCGCGCGGTGTCGCAGGCCTGGCGCACCTCGGGCAGCGGCCGATCGGCACGCTCTGCCGCATCGCCCGGGCTGGCCAGGTAGGGCGAGTCGCGCTCGGCCAGCAACCGGTAACCGTCGCTGCGCCAGGCCAGCCGCACCAGCTCGCGGTGCGTCTGCAGCAGCTCGCCAGCGGGCGCTTCCCAGTCCTCGGCAAGCGGTACCTTGCTGTGCAGCGCCTGCAGGGTCTGCACGTTGCGCATCAGGCCGCTGCGGATGTCACTGGCCAGCGCGGTGGCGTCGCGCTCCAGCGCGGCCCGGTCGCGCGCGGCCTCGAACTGGCCGGCCAGAAACACCAGCACCCCGAGCAGCACCGCCACCAGCAGCAGCAACGCGCCCCAGAGCCCGCCGCGCCGCGAGCGCAAGGCCTTCGCCCGTGCGCCCAGCCAGCGCCAGACGCGCGCCGGCCACCCAGGGCGGACCTCGCTCACAGCCGCCGGTGTTGCAGCGAGGGCAGCTGTTCGCGCACGCTGGCCAGCCGCGCGCGGTCCAGCTCGACCAGCACCATGCCCGGGCCCTCGGCCTGCATGGCCATCACCTCGCCCCAGGGGTCGATCACCATGCTGTGGCCCCAGGTGCGCCGGCCGTTTTCGTGCACGCCGCCCTGGGCCGGGGCGATCACATAGGCCTGGTTTTCGATGGCGCGCGCGCGCAGCAGCACCTCCCAGTGCGCCTGACCGGTGGTGTGGGTGAAGGCCGAGGGCACGAGCAGCACGTCGGCGGCGAGTGCGCGGTAGAGCTCGGCAAAGCGCAGGTCGTAGCAGACACTCTGCCCGATGCGCCAGGCCTGGCCGCTGCTGTCGTGCATCTCGAAGGCGGTGGGCGTGTCGCCGGCGCGCAGCACCGTGGCCTCGTCGTAGCGCTCGCGGCCGTTGTCGTAGCGAAACAGGTGAATCTTGTCGTAGCGGCTGACGCACTGGCCTTTGGGCGTGTAGGCCAGCGAGGCGTTGGCGACGTGGGTGGGGTCTTCAATCGCCATCGGCAGCGTGCCGCCCACGATCCACAGCTTGAGGTCGCGCGCGGTGTCAGCCAGGAAGTCCTGCATGCGGCCCAGGCCCGGCGTTTCGCCCAGCACCAGTTTGTCGGTGTCCTGATGGCCCATGAAACCGAAGTACTCGGGCAGCACCGCCAGCTCGGCGCCAGCCTGCGCGGCCTGGCGCAGCAGGCGCAACGCCTCGCTGAGGTTGCTGTCCAGGCTGATGCCCGAGACCATCTGGATGGCGGCGACTTTCATGGTGTGCTCTCTTCAACGGCAGAAAGGGTGGATACGGACGTTCAAACCCAGCGGCGCCGTGGTCGGGCTTTGCCCGGCCACGGGCTGTCCCCTCGGGGGAAGACGCGAAGCGGCGCAGGGGGTCATTTTTCTCGACCTGCGGATCGGTCCAGCCGCCGGTGATGCGGAATTCTTGCGTGGCGGCTTCTTGCAACGGCTGGCGAAGCAGGAACTGTGCAAGAAAAGTGCCCAGGCCAATGGCCGGGTTGATGGCGGTGGCGATCAACGAGGCCGTGCCGGCGTTGATCTCTGGCACCACCACCACCTTGAGGTCTTGCGTCTCCTGCGCGATGTCGGCGCTGCCTTCCATCAGCACGGCGGCGTTCACGCCCTTCATCTGCAGGTTGTTGGTGAACACCACGCCCTGCTCGACGCGCGCATCCCCGCGCACAAAATCGAACGCAAAGCCCTGCGAAAACACATCGCGAAAATCGAGCACCAGGCGACGCGGCAGCGCCTGCAGACTGAGCACGCCGAGCAACTTGGCAGCACCCGGCTCCACCTTCAGGAACTGGCCGCGCTCGAAATCGGCCTTGAGCTGGCCGGACAGGCTGGGATAGTCCAGCGACAGCGGAGAACCCAGCCAGCTCAACTGGCCCACGATGCTGCCCTTGCCGCCGCGCACCGTGCCGGCGCGGCCAAAGCGGGTGAGCAGCGCTCCGCCGTCGGCCACATCGAGCGTGAAATCAAACGCGGCGCGGCGCGGCGCGCTGGCGGCAGGGGTCTGTGGATTGGCGGCCCAGTTGCCGGTGGCGCTCAGGCGGGCCTCGGGCAGCGTGGCCTGCAGCTTCGTGAGCTGCCACACGCTGGCGCGACCACCGCCACCTCGGTTGATCGCCTGCATCTCCACCCGCCCCAGGCGGCGCTCGCCCAGCGTCAGGTCGTCCACCGCGATGTCGAGCGCGGGCACGCTGCGTGGCTGTTGCAGCAGCTGCTCCATCTCCACGGCGGCGGAGGGCGGCAGACTGCAGCCGGGCCAGCCGCGCATAGACGCTGCCAGCACCGTCGGCAACCGGTCTGGCGCCACTCGACATAGCCGCTGAGTTCGAAGGCGTCCACGTTGGCGCGCCACAGCGCGCCCACGCGCGAGCCGCCAAGCACCAGACCGTTGAAGGTGCGGCCCGACACCGTGAGCTGGTCGGCGCGCACCGCCAGCGAGTTGGGCAGGTAGTCGAACTGCGACGCGGCGGCGCTGCCGGATGTCGAGCCGGCACCGGTGGTCGACTCGAAAACCCGCTGCCACGCGTCCACGTCGACCTGTCCGAAACGGATGTTGGCCAGCACGCCAGCCGCTGGCACCGGCGCCGATTCGCCCAGGTCAAGCCCCACCGCGATGCTGCCGCGCAGCACGCGCGGCTGCTCCAGCGCGGTGTCGCGCTCGTACTGCAAATCCACCAGCGGCAGCACGGCGGGGCCGATCTGCACCCGCAACCGGTCGGTGCGCGCCACGCCATCCACCACGCTCAGCACCGCGTTGTCGTAACGCATCGGCAAGCTGGCCTCGGCGCTCTTGCCCAGCGGCGCCGGCAGCCGGATCGCCATGCCCTGCAGGTTGCTGCTCACCTGGAGTTCGGGCACGCCCGCGCGAAACGCGAGCTGGGCGCTGTAGGTCGCGCTGCCGCTGGCCTGCTCGAACAGGCGCGAGACAAACCCCAGCCCGGCCTGCGCCAGCCCGTCGGCGCTCGCCGTGCCCTGGCCCTGAAAGGCGATCCTGGGCGGCGCACCGCCCGGCTCGGACCGCATGCCGCCAGAAAAGCGCACCGGCCCGCCATACAGCTGGGCCTGCGCGCCCTCGACCGCAAAGCCCTGCTCGCTGAACGTCAGGCTGCCGCTGGCGCGCCCGAGCAACGGCGCCTCGGGGCTGATCCGCACATCGTTGCCCGCCAGCACCACGCGGCCATTCACCCGCACGGCGGCCAGGTCTTCCAGCGGCAGCTGCAGGCCAAACTGCACCCCCGCGCTGCCCGAAATACGGGCACGCGACAGCGCCTGGCCGGTGAAGAAATTCACCGGGCTGTTGCGCACGAAACCCAGCACCTCGTCGGCGGGCCCCTGGGCGCGAGCGTTCACCACCAGGGTGGTTGATTTCGCGAGGTCGCCCAGATCGATGCTGGCCTCGCTCAGCCGCACATTCGGCGCGCCGCGCAGCCCACCCTCGACGCTGCTCAGCTTGAGCGAGCTGCGATCCAGCAGCAGCTCGCCGCGCACACCGCGCAGCGCCGGCCAGGGCGTGTCGCCCTCCGACTGCAGGTAGCTGGGCACATAGACGAAGTCCAGGTCTTGCAACTGGGCACTGATGCGAAATTCACCGGTGGCACCCGGCGCGTTGAACGGCATTTCCCACAGATCGCCCTTGACGCGGAAATCAACCCGGCTGGCCTGACCGCCCTGCACCGCCTCGCGCACATAGCGCCGCGCCTGCGGCCCCACCGACAGCGGCAGATAGCGGTGCACCTGCTCGGCGCGGCCTCGGGTGAGCGAGGCGCTGAGATCGAGCACGCCGGGAAAACGGGCCGCCGACAGGCTGGTTGCCGGGTCGCTGGTGTGCCAGCGCAGCTGCCCGCTGCCCGCCAGATCGGTGCTGTCCAGCCGCAGGTTGTCCAGCGCCACCTCGATGCGCTCGCCCTCCAAGCGCCAGCTGGCATCGGCCTCCAGGCTTTGCAGCGGCAGCACCGGGTCTTCGAAAATGCCCGGCAGGTCCAGCGTGCCGTCGGCCACGGTGAGCCGCGCGCGCCCGCCCTGCTGGTCGAGATCGAAATCGACCGTGGCGCCGGCGATGCCCGGGCGCCCGGGGAACAGGCCGTCGTTGGCGTTGGAGGTTTTTTCGTGCGGCCGACTCGCCAGCGCGAACTTGCTCACGCGGCCCTTGGCGCGGTAGTTGCCCGGACCCCAGTCGACGCTGAGCTCGCTCGCCTGGCCAGTCGGCTGCAGGCTCGCCAGCAGCTCGCGGGCTGCCACGGGCAGCGGCACCCGGGTGGCGATGGCGGTGAGCGCGCCGAGGTCGAGCTGGTCGGCGCTGAAGGCCACGACGGGTGGCTGGTTGGGCTCGCCAGCGCGTTGCGTGAAGCGCATTTTCCCGCCGGGCCAGGCCTCGCCCTCGCGGGTGCGGAATTGCAGCGCGTCGCTGGCCAGCGACAGACTGGTCTCGCTCCACTGCGCGGTGAGCCGCCCGCTCAGCGTCTCCAGCCCCAGCGGCGGCAGCTCGGCGCCCAGCTGTGCATCGACCGCCTGCAGGTCGACATCGGCCGTGACGCTGTTGATCTGGCCGCGCACCAGATCGGCCCAGGCGCGCAGCGAGCCGGCGCCCGATCGCACCTCCACGCCCCAGCGCGAAAGATCCAGGTAGGCGCGCAGGCGCGTCACATCCGCCCGGGGCAGATCGGCGTAGAGCTGGCCGTCCCAGCGAAGCCATGGCTGGCCGGGCACCGCTGCCGGGCCACCGAAACCGAGCAACGGTTCGCGCAGGTCGCCGCGCAGACTGAAGCGCTCGCCCCATTCGGCCGGCGGCGTGGCGTCCAGCCGCAGCTGGTGGGTGCGCGCCGTGTTGCGCACGACCAGATCGAGCGAGGTCAAGGCCAGCACCGGCTGCTGGCGCAGCTCGTCGGTCCAGCGCACCTCGCCGCCCTGGATCACGAACTCGGGCTGATCAAAAAACCAGTCGGCCGCGCTGCCATCACCCGACTCGCCCGCAGACAAGTCAAGCCCCGCCACCTCGATGCGACCTTGCGGCGGTGCGGCGCACATCGAGCACCGGGCGCTCGATCACCAGCTGTTCGGCCCGCAAGCGCCACAGCGAACCCACCGAGACCGCCGCCACGAACAAGCGGCAGCTGCAGCGCCACCCGGCCTTGCGCGTCGTACAGGCGCACATCGCGCAGCTCAAAGGCCGGCATGAAAGACGGGAGATAGGCCGAGATGCCGCTGGCACCCGCAACACGCGGCAGCGCCACGATGTCGCCCACCGTCACCGGTACCCCCACTGCCTGGCTGGCCCAGCGCTCCAGCGCTGGGCGCCACTCGCCGATTCGCGGCACAATCCAGAGCTGAAGCGCAGCCCAGCTCAGCGCGAACAGAGCCCAGACCGCGAGCACCAGCCACAACAGGATGCGCGTCACGATCGACAGTGTCTTGAGACCTCTCGGAGAGGCGGTGATCGGCGCGGGGCTGGGGTTCATATCCAATTCAAATTATGACGGCCAGCCATGTTCCAGGTTCCGCAGTCCGAGACAGCACTTTGTCAACAAACGTGAAGCACCCCGCGCGCGGCGGCAGACCATTCGCGCTTCGTGCAGCGGGTGCGGCGCCGATACGCCGCCGAGCTGGCGCTGCTGCCCCCGGGCCTGCCGGTGCGCGACACGCATGCAACAAGGGCTCGATGCGTTGCAGGCCAGCGGCCTGCCCCAGACCGCGGCGCTGCGGGTGTTGCGCCAGCTGGTGCTGGAGCGGCTGGCGGTGCTCGACTGCGAGCAGGGCGAGCGCCCTGGCGTACGGTCACCCGCTCCATGACCGAGCTGGCCGAGCTGTCGCTCGACGTGGCCTGCCAGCTGGCCTTTGCCGAGCTCGACGCAATGCACGGCGCGCCAATGGCCGTCGGTGACGAGCCGGCGCCCAGCGGCAACGCGCCACCCCGGCGCGCGCAGCTCTGGGTGATCGGCATGGGCAAGCTGGGCGCGCGCGAGCTCAATGTGTCCAGCGACATCGACCTGATCTACGTCTACGACGCACGACGGCGAGACCGCCGGCAACGCGGACGGCCGCAACCGCATCAGCAACCACGAGTACTTCGGCAAGGCGGTCAAGCACATCTACAACACGGTGGGCGAAACCACCGAACACGGCCAGGTGTTCCGGGTCGACCTGGCGCTGCGGCCCAACGGCAACTCTGGGCCGAGCGCGGTCTCGCTGGGCGCGCTCGAAGAGTATTTCCTGGTGCAGGGCCGTGAGTGGGAGCGCTTCGCCTGGCTCAAGAGCCGGGTGATCGCACCGACTGCCTGCATGCGGACAAGGCAGCGCGGGCGCGCTGCGCGGCGCGGTGCTGCCGTTCGTGTTCCGCAAATACCTCGACTACAGCGTGTTCGACTCGCTGCGCAGCCTGCACCGCCAGATCCGCGAACACGCGGCCAAGCGCGCGGCCGGCAACCCGGGCCGCGCCAACGACGTGAAGCTCTCGCGCGGCGGCATCCGCGAGATCGAGTTCACCGTGCAGCTGCTGCAGGTGGTGCGCGGCGGGCAGTTTCCCGAGCTGCGCACCCGCCCCACGCTGGACGCGCTGCAGCGCCTGGCCAGAGCCAGCCTGATGCCGCAGGCCACCGCCGACGCGCTGGCGCCAGGCCTACGAGTTCCTGCGCCGGGTCGAGCACCGCGTCCAGTACCTCGACGACCAGCAAACCCACATGATGCCCACCCGCGACGACGACCTGAGCCTGGATCGCCGCCAGCATGGGCTGCGCCAACCTGTGCGAGTTCCTGCACACGCTGGACGCCCACCGCGAGACCGTGGCCCAGGAGTTCGACACCCTGCTCGGCGGTGCGACCAGGGCAAGCTGCAACGGCAAGGGCTGCAACCAAGGGGCGCAGCGCGGTCGAAGATCTGGGCAGGCGTGCTGCCACAGCTGCCCGCCGGCGCTTGCCGACAAGGTGGCGCAGTGGTGCGAGCAGCCCGCGCGTGCTGGCCTGCGCGAAGACGCGCGGGTGCGCCTGGTGCGGCTGATCGAGCGCACCGGCGCCTGGCTCGAAGAGGGCCGCGTGAGCGAGGAGGCCGCCTGCGCCTGGCCGACTGGATCGAGCCGCTGCTGCGCCGCGAGAGTTACCTGGCCTTGCTGCAGGAGCGCCCGTCGGTGCACGAGCGCCTGCTGCGCCTGCTGGGCGCGGCCAGCTGGCCGGCGCGCTATCTGCTCAAGCACCCGGGCGTGATCGACGAGCTGGCCAGCCAGCAGCTGCTGACCGACCGCTTCGACGCAGCGCAGTTCGAAGCCGAGCTGGAAGCCCGCCGCTCGGCCCTGCAATCGACCGACGAAGACGACGAGGAGGCGCTGCTCAACCTGCTGCGCCGCGCCCACCACGCCGAGGTGTTCCGCACCCTGGCGCGCGACCTGGAAGGCATGCTCAACGGTTGAAGCAGGTGGCCGACGACCTGACCGCGCTGGCCGACGCGGTGCTGCGCGTGACGGCTCGCTGGTGCTGGAACCGGCTGAAGAACCGCCACCGCGAAGAACCCGCGCTTCGCCATCATTGGCTACGGCAAGCTCGGCGGCAAGGAACTGGGCTATGGCAGCGATCTGGACATCGTGTTTGTCTACGAAGACGACCACGAAAACGCCAGCGAGATCTACGCCACCTTTGTGCGCAAGCTGATCAACTGGCTCACGGTGAAGACCGGCGAGGGCGACCTGTACGAGATCGACACCGCCCTGCGACCCAACGGCAATGCCGGATTGCTGGTGACCAGCTTTGATGCCTACGCGGCCTACCAGCTGCAGCGCGGCAGCAACACCGCCTGGACCTGGGAACACCAGGCCATGACCCGCGCACGCTTCGTGATGGAAGGCGAGGAACTGGGGCCAACCACCTCGACAGGCCCTGCCAGCTCACAGCGACCAACGAAACACCCAGCTTGCGCGAACGCTTCGACGCGGTGCGCGAGGCGGTGATGACGGCCGAGCGCGACACCGATGCGCTGGCCACCGAGATCCGGGCGATGCGGCTGAAAATTCGCAGTGCGCGGCCGGTGCGCGGTGAACTGTTCGATGTGAAGCACAGCGCTGGTGGCATGGTTGATGTGGAGTTTGCGGTGCAGTACCTGGTGCTGGCGCACTCGCGTGAACACCCCGAGCTGCGGCCCAATCTGGGCAACATCAAGTTGCTGCGCATCGCCGAGGCGGCCGGGTTGCTGCCGGTGGGCATGGGCGAAGCCGCTGCGCTGGCCTACCGGGCCTTGCGCATCCTTCAGCACCGTGCGCGGCTCGATGAGGCGCCGACCCAGATCGACAAGACCCTGGTGCACGACCCGGCGGCGGCGGTGCGCGCGCTGTGGCTGCACGTGCTGGGCGCCGAACCGGACCGATCGCCACCGCCGCCATGAAGCCTTCGGCGCGCGACTGGCTGCTGCTGTGCGCGGTGCACGGCGTGGCGAGCATGCTGCTGTGGTGGGCCAGTGGCGATCTGGCGGACGCACTGACCTGGCACGCCATGGACTGGCAGGCACAGCCCTGGACGGTCTGGACCAGCGCCTGGGTCCACATGAACACGCCGCACCTGATCGGCAACCAGATCGCCCTGGGCACCATGGCCGCGATGGCCTGGATCGTGCACCCTCCGCGCCTGTGCACCCTGGCCTGGCTGCTGGCCTGGCCCTTGAGCACGATCACCCTGCTGTGGTGGCCGCAGATTGGCTACGCGGTGGGGCTCTCGGGTGTGTTGCACGCGGGGGCGGTGGTGCTCGCGGTGCACCTGCTGTTCAAGCGCATGGCCGTGCCCAAGGCCCGGCGCTGGGGCGCTCTGCTGGCGCTGGCCGTGCTCGCCAAGCTGCTGCTGGAGCAGGGCTGGTCGTACCCGGTGGTGTGGGACCCCGGCAACGAGATGTCGGTGGTGCAGGCTGCGCATCTGGCGGGGGGCGCCTGGGGTCTGGTGCTGGGGCTCTTCACCGTGTGGCTGGCCGGCGGCTGGCGCCTCGGGCCACGCAGTGCGCCGGCCTGAACGCCAGCCGGTTTTGCATTCAGGCGCACGACAAGGCGGGCGCCGAAGCACGGCGAGCTGTGTCAACGCAGCGGTACGTTTGAAGCAAACCCGTGTCAGAGCGCTTCCAGCGCCAGCACCAGCACCAATCGGCGCAGCGGCAACCGCTGGCTCACGGCTCGGCAGGCCCGTTGCGCGGCGCTTGCGAGCGACAGCGATCGCTGCAGTACTTCACCTGTGCCCAGTTGCGTGCCCAGGCCTTGCGCCAGGTCATGGCGCGGCCGCAGACTGCGCAAGGCTTGCTGGGCAGCGCGGCCTTGTTGCCCTTGAAGTCGGTCGCGCCGCGCGCAGGATCGTTGCTGCGGGGTTTCATGGGGCAGGCGAAACAGCGGCCGGTGCGGTGCTGCCGGGTTCGCGGCCCATGCTGGAGCGCCAATGCGCCACGGCCATTGAAATGTCATCCAGCCGCGCCAGGTGGCGGTGCCCGGTCAGGCGCAGGGCGCCCCGCCCGCTGGCGGCCAGGGTGGGACACTGGCCACCGCTCCAAAGCACGCGCTCGGCCGGCAGGACGGCACGCAGCTGCGTGAGCGCCGCGCGCACATCACGCGGGTTGAGCACCGCGCTGAAGCCCAGTGCCACCACGTCGGCCTGGCAGGCGCGCGCGGCCGCCACGATCTCGGCCAGCGGCGTCTGCACCCCGAGCGCCAGCGTGTCGCAACCGGCCAGTGCCAGCTCGCATTCAGCCATGAGCAAGCCCAGACCATGCGGCTCACCCGGCACCGTGGTGAGCAGCACGCGCGGCGGCGCCGGGGCGCGGCCGGTGGCCAGCTGGCTCAAGGCCTGGCGCATCACCTGCTGCACCACCTCGGCGTAGAGATGTTCTTCAAAAATGGCGAGCTGGCCCGCCAGCCAGGACTGGCCCACCCAGACATTCATGGGCGCAATGCCCTCGCGCACCAGCTGCCCCAGGCCATGTGCGTAAAGGTGCTGCTCCATGCCGCTGCGCAGGCCGCGCGCATCGTGCTGACGCAGCAGCGCCATCCAGCTGGCAATGTGCGGCGGGTGCTGGCTGACCGGGTGGACATCGCGGCGCGCGGGCGCCACCGGCTCGGGCCGGGACGGCGGACCCTCATCTTGCGCCACGGGCAGCGCCAACAGATCGTGCAAGGGCAGCGGCACGATCTGGCCTGCGCGGTAGCCGGCATCGAGCAGGCGACGCAGGTGGCGCAGACGCAGCAGGTGATCGTCGTCGTAGCGGCGCTCGCCCTGGGCGTCGCGCGCCGGGTCGGGAAAGCCGTAACGGCGCTCCCAGACGCGCAGCGTGTCCTTGGACAAACCGGTGTCGCGCTCCACATCGGCGATGGTGTGACGGGAATTTGTCATGGACAATGATGGCACCACGAGTGCCTTTTCATTATGGAGCGCGCCGCATGATCCAGCCAGCAACATCCGCATGCCAGCGGCTTAAGCCCAGCTTTCTTTGGCTCGCGAGCGCCGTGACAGCGGTTGTGTTGGGCTTGCCGCTGGCCAGTCGGGCGCAAACACCGCCGGCACCCAGCGCGGCAACACCCGCCTGCCCCGCTTTGCTGCAACACAACTTTCTGCGGCTTCAGGACGAAAAACCGCAACCGCTGTGCCAGTACGCCGGACGCGTGGTGCTGGTGGTGAACACGGCCAGCTACTGCGGTTTCACCGGTCAGTACGCGGGGCTGGAGGCCCTGTACCGGCGCTACCAGGCGCGCGGGCTGGTGGTGCTGGGCTTTCCCTCGAACGATTTCGGGCGCCAGGAACCCGGCAGCAACCAGGCGATCGCCGACTTTTGCGAGAACACCTTCGGCGTGAAGTTTCCGATGTTCAGCAAGACAGTGGTGGTCGGGCAGGGTGCCGATCCGCTGTTCCGGCAACTGGCACAGGTCACCGGCGAACGCCCGGGCTGGAACTTCCACAAATACCTGATCGCCCGCGACGGGCAAACCGTGCGCAGCTTTCCCAGCGCGATGGCACCCGATCACCCGGCCATCGTTCGGGAGATCGAAAAACTCTTGTCGGCCAAATAGTGACTGATTGGTCACATTCAGACTATTGGGTGCATAATGCTACGGAACACTCTTCTATGAATCCTGTGCTTCGAGGGGCCCCATGAGAACAACGCCACGGAACTATTTCCCGTCTGCCACCCTCCATGACAGCAACGGTTTTTCACTGCGAAGCCTTCAGGCCTCCCAAGGTCTGACTGCAATCCCGGAGCGGCTTTCCTCCTCCTCCCTCCCTCCCTTGTTCCCTCGGGGGCGCTTCGCAGTCTTTTGTCTTTCAGGGCGGGTCTGAGCCATGTACACAGACCCCACCCTGTCCGCCGTGGGCGGCACCACGCCACGGCCCCGGGTTGCCATCGTTGGCTCCGGCATTTCCGGACTGGCGGCGGCGCATACGCTGGCGGGCCTGGCCGATCTCAGCCTTTTTGAGGCCGGCGACTACTTCGGCGGCCACACCCACACGGTCGACATGACGCTGCCCAACGCGCATGGTGAAGCGACCACCTTCGGCGTTGATACCGGCTTTCTGGTGCTCAACGAGCGCACCTATCCCAACCTGCTGGCGCTGTTCGAACAGCTCGGCGTGGCGGTGGCCAAGTCCGACATGTCGTTTTCGGTCAAGGCGCCGGGTGCCGGGCGCGGCGGGCGGGCGCTGGAGTGGAGCGGTTCCGACCTCTCCACCGTGTTTGCCCAGCGCGAGAACCTGGCCAACCCCCGCTTCTGGCGCATGCTCAGGGACATCGTGCGCTTCAACCGCATCACGACCCGGCTGGCGCAGCAAGGCGTGGACCTGCAGCCGGGCAACCCGCTGATGCAGCCGCTGGGCGATTTTCTGCACGAACAGCGCTTCTCCGAAGAATTCCGCGACTGGTATTTCCTGCCCATGATGGGCTGCATCTGGAGTTGCCCGACCGACCAGATGCTGGCTTTCCCGGTGGCCACCATGGTTCGGTTCTGCCACAACCACGGCCTGATCCAGATCACCAACCGCCCGCAGTGGTACACGGTGGGCGGCGGCGCGCGGCAGTACGTGGAGAAGATCACCGCGAACATCGTCGACAAGCGCCTGAACACCCCGGTGCTGCAGGTGCTGCGCGACGAGCAGGGCGTGCGCGTGGTCACCAAACATCAGGTGGAGCGCTTCGACGCCATCGTCTTCGCCTGCCACAGCGACCAGGCGCTCGCCATCCTGGGCGCAGAGGCCACGCCGGCCGAGCGCGCGGTGCTGGGCGCCATCCGCTACCAGCCGAACCGCGCCGTGCTGCACACCGATGTGTCGGTGCTGCCAGCCAACCCGCGCGCCTGGGCCGCCTGGAACTACGAGCGCGCGCCCAGCGCCGACCGCGAGCAGGCCCAGGTGTGTCTGCACTACCTGATCAACCGCCTGCAGCCGCTGCCGGTGCAGCAGCCGGTGGTGGTGTCGCTCAATCCGCAGACCGCCATTGCGCCCGAGCGGGTGGTGGGCGAATACGACTACGCGCACCCGGTGTTCGATCTGGCCGCGATCCAGGCGCAGCAAAATCTGCCCGGCATTCAGGGCCAGCAGCACAGCTGGTTTGCCGGCGCCTGGGCTGGTTACGGCTTCCATGAAGACGGCCTGAAATCGGGTCTGCAAGCCGCGCGCAGCCTGCTGCAAAGCCACCATCTGTTTGCCGCCACGAACACAGACGACGCGCGCCGCGCCGCGCTGCCCGGGGTGTTTGCGTGAGCCTGCGCGACGCGACCGCGGTGGCCCAGATCGGCTTTGGCCAGGTGCGCCACACGCGCCACCGGCCCAAGCGCCACGCCTTCGCCTACCCGACCTATTTTCTGATGCTGCCGTTGCGAAGCCTGCGCGCGCACGGCAACGGCGCGCTGGCACGCAACTGCCGCGCTGCGCTCGCCTTTCACGACCGAGACCACGGCGACGGCCGCGCCGACTGCCTGAGCTGGATCGACAGCCTGCTGCTGCAACACGGCATCACCGACGCCGAGGGCGAGATCTGGCTGCACACCTACCCGCGGGTGCTCGGCTACGGCTTTCGGCCGGTGAGCCTCTGGTATTGCCACCGCAGCGACGGCTCGCTGCGCGCGGTGGTGGCCGAGGTGAACAACACCTTTGGCGAGCGCCACTGCTACCTGCTTGATGCGCCGCAATACGGCGTGCCCTGCACCGCGGCCAAGGTGTTTCATGTGTCACCGTTTTGCCCGGTGCGCGGCCAGTACCGCTTCGTGTTCATGCGCACCGAGGGCGACGACCAGACGCCGGCGCGCACCGTGGCCCGCATCGACTATTTCGACGCGCCCGAGCAAAGCGTGCTGATCAACACCAGCGTCAGCGGCGCACTGCAGCCGCTCACCGACCAAACCATCCGCCGCGCGCTCTGGCGCTACCCGGCCATGACCTTTGGCGTGATCGCGCGCATCCACTGGCAGGCGCTGCATTTGTGGATCAAGCGCGCGCCGTTCTTCCGCCAGCCAGCGCCACCCCCTCGATTCGTGTCCCCGGGCGACGCCGCTCCCCGTACCGACTACCGCCGTTGACATCCGTTGACTCAGAAGCCCCCATGCCCATGACCAGCTCCACCGCCTCCCGCCACACCGCCGGCTTTTCCCTGCCGCGCAACGCGCCCGCCGCAGCCCGAAGCGTCTTGCAAATCCTGCAGCGCCTGCAACATGGCAGCCTCACGCTGCAACTGCCCGATGGCAGCATCCAGCGTTTCGGCGATGGCGAAGGCCCATCGGCCAGCATGAGCTGGCACAACTGGCGTGTGTGCAGCGCAGCCATGAAGTCGGGCGACATTGGCCTGGCGGAAACCTACATCGCCCGCGACTGGCACACGCCCGACCTCACCGCCCTGCTGCGTCTCTTCATCGCCAACCGGCGCGACATCGAAGACATGGTCTACGGCTCCTGGTTCGGCCGCCTGGCCTACCGGGTGCGCCACCTGCTCAACCGCAACTCCAAGACCAACAGCCGCAAGAACATCCACGCCCACTACGACCTGGGCAACGCGTTCTACGAGCTCTGGCTCGACGACACCATGAACTACTCGTCGGCCTGGTTCGAGACGCCCGAGCAAAGCATGGGTGACGCACAGCGCGCCAAGGTGCGCCGAGCGCTGCGCGATGGCGGGCGTGCAAACCTGGCGACCGGGTGCTGGAAATCGGCTGTGGCTGGGGCGCGCTGGCCGAAATGGGCACCACCGAATTCCAGGCCTCGGTGACCGGCGTCACGCTGTCCACCGAGCAGCTGGCGTTTGCGCAGCAGCGCATGGCCAAACTGGGAACGTCCGAAAGCGCTGATCTGCGCTTGCAGGACTACCGCGACATCAACGACGGCCCGTTCGACGCCATCTGCTCCATCGAAATGGTCGAGGCGGTGGGCCGCGAATACTGGCCGACCTATTTCGCCTCGGTGGCCAAGCTGCTCAAGCCGGGCGGGCAGGCCTGCATTCAAAGCATCGTGATCGACGACGCGCTGTTCGAGCGCTACATCAAGAGCACCGACTTCATTCAGCAATACGTCTTCCCCGGCGGCTGCCTGCCCAGCCCGGCGCGCTTTCGCGCCGAGGCCGAGCGCGCCGGCCTGCAGGTGGTGGACCAGTTCGCCTTCGGTGCCGACTACGCGCGCACGCTGCAGCTCTGGCGCGATGCCTTCCTGCACCAGCAGGAACGGGTGTTGCAGCTCGGCTTCGACCAGCGCTTCATGCGCATCTGGGAGTTCTACCTCGCCTACTGCGAGGCCGCCTTTGCCGAGGGCAACATCGACGTCGTGCAATTCACCCTGCGCAAGCCCGCCTGACGGCGCAACACCGGAGCGCTCCATGACAAACCCCTCGCTGTCCACCCTGCTCGCCACCGCTCTGCTGGCCCTCGCTGGCGCCGCCGCGCCGGTTCACGCCAGCGCGCCCGACACCTCGCTGGCCACGGCCTTGCAGAACAAGCAGGTGGTGGGCAGCGCGCGGCTGCGGGTCTGGGGCTTCGAGGTGTACGACGCACGCCTGTTCGCCGGTCCAGGTTTCGATGCAGCGCGTTTCGCCGAGCAGCCGCTGGCGCTGGAGCTCAACTACCTTCGCAGCCTCAAGGGGCAGGCGATCGCCGAGCGATCCCTGGACGAAATGCGCGAGCTGGAAGCCATTGCCCCGGCCCAGGCAGACGCCTGGCTGGCCGCGATGCGCGGCCTGTTTCCCGACGTGAAGAAGGGCGACCGCATCACCGGCGTGCACCAGCCCGGGCGCGGCGCGGCGTTCTTCCTCGACGATCGCCTGCTCGGCACAGTGGCCGACGAGCGCTTCTCGCGCCTGTTCTTCGGCATCTGGCTCTCGCCCAAAACCTCGCAACCCGCCATGCGCGAAACCCTGCTGCAAAGCCTCACGCCAGTGGCGCGCACACCATGAGCCAGCAACCCGTGCTCGCGGAACCAGCGGCCGGCTTTGTCGGCCCCGGTGCCTGGCGGCGCGGGCTGGGCTACGGGCTGCTCGGGCTGCCACTGGCCTTCGTGGCGCTGCCGCTGTACGTGATTCTTCCCAACCACTACGCGCGCGAATTCGCCGCACCGCTGGCCGCATTGGGCGCGGTGTTGCTGGGCGCGCGGCTGGTGGACGCGGTGCTCGACCCCATCATCGGCCGCTGGGTCGACCGCCTGTTCGCGCGCTCGATCGCCGCCGTGCTCACCGCGGTGGCCATCGCCGCGGTGGTGCTCGCGCTGGGCCTGTGGGGCCTGCTGTTTCCACCGGCCGCCGTGCAAGCCGCCGGCGTTGCCGCCCTGCTGGCCTGGGCGGGTGTGGTCATGGCCATCACCTACACCGCTTACAGCGTGGCCAGTGTGGCTCACCAGGCCTGGGGCGCCCGCCTGGGCGGGAGCGAGGCGCAGCGCAGCCGCGTGGTGGGCTGGCGCGAGGGGCTTGCGCTGCTGGGCGTGCTGACCGCGGCGGTGCTGCCGGGCACGCTGGGCCTGGGCGTCACGGTTTCCACCTTTGCGGTCTTGCTGGCGCTGGGCTGGTGGGCCTGGAGCCGCTCGGTGCGCCCGAATGCCTCGGCAATGGCGAGCGCCGCGCGCACGCTGCCCTCGCTCTCGCCGCTGCGCCAGCCGGCTTTCCAGCGGTTGCTGGCGGTGTTCGTGATCAACGGCACGGCCAGCGCCATCCCCGCCACGCTGGTGCTGTTTTTCGTGCAGGACCGGTTGCAGGCCACGCCCGCGCAAGAGCCCGCCTTTCTGGGCATCTATTTCCTGTTTGCTGCGCTGTCCATCCCGCTGTGGGTGCGCGCCGTGGGCCGTTTCGGGCTGGCGCGCACCTGGCTCGCGGGCATGGCGCTGTCGGTGGCGGTGTTCATCTGGGCCGCCACATTGGGCACCGGCGACATCGTGCCGTTTCTGATCGTCTGCGCGCTTTCGGGCATTGCGGTCGGCACCGACCTGGCGCTGCCCGGCGCGATGCTGGCCGGTCTGATCGGCCAGCTTGGCGAGCGGGGTCAGCGCGAAGGCGCTTACTTCGGCTGGTGGAGCTTTGCCGCCAAGCTCAACCTGGCACTCGCCGCCGGCCTGGCGCTGCCGCTGCTGGGCTGGTTCGGCTACGCGCCCGGTGCGCGCGATGCCGAGGCCCTGTGGGCGCTCACCGTGGCCTACTGCCTGCTGCCCTGCGCGCTCAAGCTGCTGGCCGGCGGCGCTCTCTACACCCTGGTCATCCGCCCCGAACGCTCGGGCGCGGCGACCGCTTCTCTCTCCAACCAGAAAGTTCTCCCATGAAAAGACGCCTTGTGCTCGCTGCCGGTGTCGCCGGTGCCAGCCTGCTCGCCGGTTGCGCTGGCCCGCAGATCACCGACTACGCGGCCGAAAAGCCGCTGCTCGATCTGCGCCAGTATTTCAACGGCACGCTCGATGCCTACGGCGTCTTCATGGACCGATCCGGCAAGGTGGTGCGCCGCTTCACCGTGGTGATGAACTGCAGCTGGAACGGCGCCGATGGTGTGCTCGACGAAGACTTCATCTATTCCGATGGGGAAAAACAAAAGCGCATCTGGCGCATGAAGTACCTGGGCGAGGGCCGCTACAGCGGCACCGCCGACGACGTGATCGGCACCGCGCTCGGGCAGACGTCGGGCAACGCCTTTCGCTGGGGCTACACGCTCTCATTGCCGGTGGACGGCAAGGTGTACGAGGTGCAGTTCGACGACTGGATGTACCTCATGGACGACCGCGTGATGCTCAACAAGGCGGTCATGACCAAGTTCGGCATTTACCTCGGTGAGGTGCAGCTCACCTTCATCAAGCGTGGCCCATGAGGATCACGCCATGAACACACCGCGCCAATTCGTGGCCGAGCCTGCAGCGAGCCCGGCCACGGCGTCTGCGCCCGAAGGCAGCGCCTCGGTCAAGCGCGGCTTCTGGTCGCCGTTCAACCCGCGCATCACCGACTGGCAGGGCCTGCGGGTGTGGCTGATCGGCGCCTCCAGCGGCATTGGTGCGGCCACCGCTTCGGCCCTGCACGCGCTCGGCGCCCAGGTGCTGGTGTCGGCACGCAGCGCCGACGCG
Source organism: uncultured beta proteobacterium (assembly GCA_963831255.1). Taxonomy (GTDB): domain Bacteria; phylum Pseudomonadota; class Gammaproteobacteria; order Burkholderiales; family Burkholderiaceae_C; genus Hydrogenophaga. The sequence goes on from CAWHPI010000002.1 coordinate 237,695, forward strand.
CTGCAATCGTTTGTGCAAGGCCACGCCGGGGGTGCAGGTGCACAGGCCTGGCCGCTGGATGTGACCGATGCCACCGCCGTCAAGACCACCGCCCAGGCCATCCTGGCGCAGGGCCCGCTCGATCTGGTGCTGTACTGCGCCGGCCACTACCACGAGATGCGGGCCGACGAGATCGACCTGGCCGATCTCAAGCAGCACCTGGCCGTGAACTACACCGGCGCGCTGCACGTGATCGACTCGGTGTTGCCCGCCATGACCGCTCGCGGCCACGGCCACATCAGCCTGATCAGCAGCGTGGCCGGTTTCCGCGGCCTGCCCAAGAGCCTGGCCTACGGCCCGACCAAGGCAGCGCTGACCAACCTGGCCGAAAACCTCTACCTCGATCTGGAGCCGCTGGGCCTGGGCGTGAGCGTGGTGCACCCGGGGTTTGTACAAACGCCGCTCACGGCTCAAAACAACTTCGCCATGCCGGCGTTGATCACGCCCGACCAGGCGGCGCAGGCCATGGTCGCCGGCTGGGCCAGCGGCAGCTTCGACATCCACTACCCCAAGCGCTTCACCCGCGTGATGAAATTCTTGCGGCTGCTGCCCTACCGCGCCTATTTCCCGGCGGTGCGCCGCGCCACCGGCCTGTGAACACCGAAACCCCCTTGGTGCTGGACACCGCGCAGGCCCGCGCCAGCGCCAACCGCATCGCCGAGCTGTTCGAACACCTGAGCCGCGAACGCCTGCCCGAGCTGGCCGCGCTCTACACCGAAGGCGCGCGCTTCAAAGACCCATTCAACGAGGTGTTCGGCACCGCGGCCATCACCCACATCTTCGAACACATGTTCGAGAGCCTGCACGAGCCCCGCTTCGTGGTCACGCAGCGCATCGTCGACGGCGCGCAGGTGTTCCTGGTGTGGGAAATGCACTTCCGTTTCAAGCGCTTCGACACCGTGAGCCCCCAGGTGATTCGCGGCGGCTCCCACCTCACGCTCAGCCCCGACGGCCGCATCAGCGACCACCGCGACTACTGGGACGCGGCGGAAGAGCTGTACGAAAAGCTGCCGGTGGTGGGCGGGTTGATGAGGTGGCTGAAGAGGCGCGCGGTCACTTGACGGCTCCCCCCGCGCAGCACTTGTCCCACCCCCGCGCCGCGCCTGCGGCGCGTCACCCCCTCAAGGGGGCAACGCTGGCGGCCCGGCAAAGCCGGTTCCGCGGCGTTCTGGGGTGAAAGCACATCACGCCGGAAAGGCGTTTGGAGCGCAACATGCCCGAAGGCCTCTCCGGCGCGATCTGCCTCAGCTCAGGGCACCGCCGATCTGGCTTTGCCAGTCGGCCAGTGCCGCCCCCTGGGGGGTGACGCCGCAGGCGGCGCAGGGGGGACCCTATTCAGGTCGAGAATCGACAAAGCTTTGACGGAGCACCAGCTTGTCGTTTAGCTTCATCAGGTTCGGGTGTGGCGTGCGCCAGTCGATCTGGGGAAAGCGGAAGTCGAGGTAGCCCAGGGCGCAGCCCACGGCCACGTCGGACAGGGTGAAGTGGACGCCGGAGCAAAAGGGTTTGTCGCCCAGGCCGCGCGCCATGGCGACGAGCGCGGCGTCGATCTTGCCGAGCTGGCGGTCGATCCAGGCCTGGCTGCGTTGCTGCTCGTTGCGGCCAGGCCAGGTGGATTCCAGGCGGGCCAGGATGGACGCGTCCAGCAGGCCATCGGCCAGTGCTTCCCAGGTCTTCACCTCGGCGCGCTCGCGGCCAGGCGCGGGAATCAGCTTGCCCACCGGAGACAGCGTGTCCAGATACTCGACGATCACGCGCGAGTCGAACATGGCCTCGGCACCCTCCATCACCAGGCAGGGCACCTTGCCCAGCGGGTTGGAAGCACCGATCTGCGTCGTCGCTGACCACACGTCTTCCGTGATGAACTGGTAGTCCAGCCTTTTCTCCGCCAGAACGATGCGCACCTTGCGAACGTAGGGGCTGCCAATGGAGCCGATGAGTTTCATGGACGGTGTTCGATGTGACAGGTTTCCCTCGGGCCGGCCATTCTAGCCAGCACACCGCCCGCGCAGGCTGACGCGTCAAAGACCGCCTCCTACAATCGCGCCATGCGCCCCACTCCCCCCTCTTCAGCCTCCGCCTCGCCGAACAACAACCTCGCTGCGCCCTCGCCCGTGGCCGCCTTGTCGCCGCTGGACGGCCGCTACGCCGCCCGCCTGGCCCAGCTGCGCCCCTTCATGAGCGAGCAGGGCTACATGCACCGCCGCGTGCAGGTCGAAGTGGCCTGGTTCATTGCCTTGTCCGATGCCGGTTTTGCCGAATTCAAACCGCTCTCTGCCGGCGCCCGCACCTACCTGCATGGGCCTGGTGAAGAACTTCAGCGAAGCCGACGCCAACGCGATCAAGGACATCGAGAAAGTCACCAACCACGACGTGAAGGCGGTGGAGTACTGGATCAAGGCGAAATTCGAGGCGCGACCCGAGCTGCAGCGCGCCGCCGAGTTCGTGCACTTCGCCTGCACCAGCGAAGACATCAACAACACCAGCCACGCGCTGCAGCTCAAAGGCGCGCGCGACGCCGTGCTGCTGCCCGCGCTGGACGCGGTGATCGACAAGCTGCGCGAAATGGCCCACGCCTTCGCCGCCGTGCCCATGCTCAGCCGCACGCACGGCCAGACGGCCAGCCCCACCACGGTCGGCAAAGAGATCGCCAACGTGGTGGTGCGCCTGGTGGCCGCACGCTCCGCAATCGCCAGCGTCAAGCTCATGGGCAAGATGAACGGCGCAGTGGGCAACTACAACGCCCACCTCGCCGCCTGGCCCGATGTCGACTGGGAGGCGTTCAGCCAGCGCGTGGTGGAAACGCCCGAGCCACTCGGCCTGGGCCTGACCTTTCAGCCCTACAGCATCCAGATCGAGCCGCACGACTACATGGCCGAGCTGTTCGACGCCATCGCCCGCACCAACACCATCCTGATCGACCTCTCGCGCGACATCTGGGGCTATGTGAGCCTGGGCTATTTCAAGCAGCGGCTGAAAGCCGGCGAGATCGGCTCCAGCACCATGCCGCACAAGGTCAACCCGATCGATTTCGAAAACGCCGAGGGCAACCTGGGCCTGGCCAATGCGCTGCTCAGACACCTGTCGGAAAAGCTGCCGATCAGCCGCTGGCAGCGCGACCTGACCGACTCCACCGTGCTGCGCAACATGGGCGTGGCGCTGGGCTACGCGGTGCTGGCCTACCACTCGCTGGGTGTTGGCCTGAAGAAACTCGAACTCAACGAAGCCGCGCTGGCCGAAGACCTCGACGGCGCCTGGGAGGTGCTGGCCGAGCCGATCCAGACCGTGATGCGGCGATATGGCGTGGTGGGTGCCTACGAAAAACTGAAAGAAGTCACCCGCGGCCAGACCGTCACCGCCGATGCGCTGCACGGGCTGATCCGCAGCCTGGAGATTCCCCAGGCCGAGAAAGACCGCCTGCTGGCCATGACACCGGGCAGCTACACCGGCCGCGCGGCCGAGCTGGCGCGGCGCGTGTAAAACGCCGAAACGCCTGTCGCGAGCAGACAGGCACATGTGACAAACCACACACGCATTTGCTGCAATGCAACATCGTTTTGATCTTGCGCAAACGGGTGCTGGGCACGGCTTCGTAAAGTCGCGCTGCTGACGCTCAGCAGCCCGCCTCGCCATCTCGCGACGGGCCCTCACCCCGGAGACCTGCCCATGGCCATCGAACTCTTCAACCAGGATGGCCATGTGTGCCTCATGTTTGCCCACCTCGGCGACGAAGGCGGCGAGGCGGTGCAGGCCAACCAGTTTCTGGTCATCCACGGCAACAGCGGCGCCATCATCGACCCGGGCGGCAACATGGCCTACAACGAGCTGCTCCTCACCATCGGCCGCTACTTCCCGCCCAGCAAGCTCGACAAAATCCTCGCCTCGCACGCCGACCCGGACATCATCGCCTCGCTGGACCGCTGGATGACCAGCACCCAGGCCACGCTGTACATCTCGCGCCTGTGGGAGCGTTTCGCACCCCATTTCTGCAAACCCGGCAAAACGCAGGGCCGCATCATCGGCATTGCCGACCCCGGCATGCGCATTCCCCTGGGCAGCAGCGAAATCGTGGCGCTCCCCGCCCACTTCATGCACTCCGAGGGCAACTTCCAGTTCTGGGACCCGGTCAGCCGCATCCTGTTTTCGGGCGATCTCGGCGTGTCCATCGGCAGCTCGGCCGACGCCGCGCAAACCATCACCTCGCTGGCGCCCCACCTGCCCAAGATGGAAGCGTTCCACCGCCGCTACATGGTCTCGAACAAGGTGTTGCGGCTCTGGGCCCACATGGCGCGCAGCCTGCCAATCCGCATGATCGTGCCCCAACACGGCGCCCCGCTGGCTGGCGCGGCGGTGGGTGAGTTCATCGACTGGATCGGCGATCTGAGCTGCGGCGTGGATCACCTGACGCAAGCGAACTACGCGGTGCCCGCTTGAGACTGGGAGACTCCCCGCACCGCCTGCGGCGTCACACCCCAGGGGCGGCACTGGCGGCTTGGCGAAGCCAGTTCCGCGGTGCCCTGGAAAGACTTCCCTTCGCGCCGACGCGTCGCTCCTCGTCGCTTTGGGCGTCGGTCAAAGCCGCGCTGCCCTCAGCCCGCCTTGTTTTCCAGCGCCCGCTCCGCATAGCGGTTGAAGCGCCACGAGGTGCCTTCCAGCGTGATGCGGTGCCACACGCCGCGTTTCTCGCCGGGGGTCATTTCGGTCCAGCGCTGTACCTCGTCGAAGCTGCGGCCGCAGCCTTTGCACTGCTCGTCGCCCTGGCTGGTCGAGCAGATGGCGATGCAGGGGGTGTCGGGTTTGGTGTCGAACCAGGCGAGCCACGCCGCCATGGCTGGCGCGGGCAGCGAGACCTCGTCGGCCTCGTCTTCGCGGTGGAAAACCATGAGCGCATACACCTCGGCCAGCGCCTGCAGCGGAGCGGCCAGCGCCACACCGTCGGGCGAGGGCGCGCGCGCGCGCCAGTGGTTGATCGCGGCTTCGATGTCGGTGATGTGGATGCCGGCCATGGGGGCTCGATGATAGTCAGCGCGTCCCATGCCTGCACGGCGCGCGCCCGAAACACGCGGGGGCCTGTCTGACAGCCAGCGACAGCTTGGCACCGATACAATTTTCGCTCGCGTCCGCTGGCCGCAAACCCCACCCACACGCCCCATGGAATTCCTCTCATCGCCCGCGTTCTGGGTCTCGCTGGGCCAGATCGTGGTGATCGACATCCTGCTGGGCGGCGACAACGCGGTGGTGATCGCGCTGGCCTGCCGCAAACTGCCGCCGGCCCAGCGCACCAAGGGCATCATCTGGGGCACGGCTGGCGCCATCGTGCTGCGGGTGGTGCTCATCCTGTTTGCGATGACGCTGCTGAACCTGCCGTTCCTCAAGCTGGTGGGCGCGCTGCTGCTGGTGTGGATCGGGGTGAAGCTGCTGGCGCCAGATGACGACGACCACGGCAGCGTGCAGGGCAGCGACAAGCTGCTGGCCGCCATCAAGACCATCATCGTGGCCGATCTGGTGATGAGCGTGGACAACGTGATCGCCATCGCCGGCGCAGCGCAAAACGCCGGTGAGCACTCGACCCTGCTGGTGGTGCTGGGCCTGCTGATCTCCATCCCCATCATCGTCGCCGGCAGCCAGCTGGTGATCAAGCTCATGGCCCGTTTCCCGGCCGTGATCACCTTCGGGGGCATGTTGCTGGGCTGGATTGCCGGCGGCATGCTGGTGACCGACCCGGTGCTGGCCGACCCGGCCCGCTGGACCTGGATGGTCAAACTCCCGCAGTCCGACACCCTGAAATACGCCGCTGCCGCTGCGGGCGCGCTCCTGGTGCTGGCGGTGGGCAAGGCGGCGGCGGCGCGCAAACCGCCGGCCAGCCTGGCCTGACACGCCAAAGCGCCTGGGGAGCTGGCACCAGAAACGCCGGCCTGTGGCTGCTAAGCTGGCTGCATGAAACTCATCCTCAAATGGTTGCTGGCGGCGTGCGCGCTGCTGCTGGTGGCCTACCTCTACCCCGGCGTTCAAATCCAGAGCTTCACCTCGGCGCTGATCGCGGCCGCCGTCATCGGGCTGTTCAACACCCTGCTGCGGCCCATTCTGGTGGTGCTCACGCTGCCGGTGACCGTGGTCACGCTGGGCCTGTTCCTGTTCGTGATCAACGCGCTGATGTTCTGGGCCGCCTCCGGCGTGCTGGGCGGCTTCTTCGTCGCCGGGTTCTGGGCCGCCCTGCTGGGCTCGCTGATCTACTCGGCGCTCATGCTGGTGGTGGACGCCGCGCTCAAGAGCCTGCGGCTGGGCTGAACCCGCTGCGCTGAACCGCACCGGGCTCGCGCCGCCTCAGCGGTGCGGGCTCACTTCTCGCGTTCCCAGTCGCGCAGCTGCGCCTCCACCCCGCGGCGCCGACTGTCCACAATCGCCAGCTCGATCGGATCGGCCGCGCGCAGCGGCTCGGGCAGCGCCTGCGCCGCCTTGAAGCGATCCAGCGCGCCGGCGTAATCGAACTGCGCCGCGCGCGCCTCGGCCTCCGAGCGCACCGCCCGCAGCGTCTGGCCCTGGGCCTGCTGGGCGCGGGCCAGCAGCTGCCAGGCCTGCGCATCGCGCGGGCGCAACACCACCCATTCCAGCAGCCGGGTGCTGGCGAGCGCTGCGTTGTTGCCTGCGAGCGCAGCCTGCGCCCCCAGCAGCAGACCAGCGCGCGAACCGCTGGCCAGCAGCGCGTCGCGCAGGCCGGCCAGTTGCGCGGTTTCGGCGCTGCCGAGCGGCGCGCCCGGCGCCAGCAGCAGCTCCAGCAGCAACTGGTCCACCGCCGGTTTCTCGGTTGCGGCCACCTCGCCGCCCAACCGCTGCGCCAGCGCCAGCGCCGCGCCGCGCTGGCCCAGCCGCAGGGCCGAGAGCGCCGCTGCATAGCGCTCGCCCGCGGTGGCGCCGGGCTTTTCGCCTTGCAGCTGCCAGGCGCGCCAGCGGTCGGCGCTGTTCTCGGCCAGCACACGGGCGCGGGAGGCCATGAGCTTGTGCAGCGCCGCGCTGGGCAGGCCGGCGGATGCCGCCAGGGCGCGGTCTGCTGCCTGTGGCGTGTGGCCCAGCGGCAGGCGGGCGCGCATGTCGGCGATGCGCTCGCCGGTGAGCGGGTGGCTGCGCAGGTAGGGAAACGCGCCGTCGTCGTTCAGGCGGCTGGCCTGCTGCAGCTTGTCGAACATGGTCACAAAGCCGTAGCCATCAAAGCCCGCGCTGTCCAGCACACCAAAACCCACGCGGTCGGCCTCGCGCTCCATGTCGCGCGAAAAATTGAGCTGGTTCTGCACCGCCAGCGCCTGGCTGCCGACCACGGCCGCGCCGGCCACATTGGCGTTGCTGCCGGCGGCCAGCGCGCCCAGAATCATCGCGCCCAGCATCCAGGGCGCCATGCGCTCCTGGCTCGCCACCATGCGCGCAATGTGGCGCTGCGCCACGTGGCTGAGCTCGTGCGCGATCACCGAAGCCAGCTCCTCGGGCCGCTCGGTGATCGCCAGCAGGCCGAGGTTCACGCCCATGTAGCCGCCGGGCAGCGCAAACGCGTTCACGGTCTTGGTGCGGTCGATCATGAGCTCCCAGGCCAGCCGGTCGCCCAGCTCGGGCGCCACATCGCCGCGCGCGCGCGCCGCCGCAATCAGCGGCTGCCAGATCGACTGCAGGTAGTCCATCAGCACCGGGTCGTCGAGGTAGTCCGGGTCGCGGTAGATCTGCGCCGCGATCTTGTCGCCCAGGCGCCGCTCGTCTGCGATCGACATGCCGGCGCCATCGCCCAGGCTGGGCAGGCCGGGGCCGGCGAGGGCGCGCGGCGGCGCTGTTTGCGCGGTCAGCGGCGACAGCGGGCGCGGTGGCCAGTAGCGCAGCTGCCAGCAAGGACACCGACAGCCGCCTGAGGCGCGGCGGGCCGGGATGGCGGCGGTTGGCCGGGGCACAGTGAAAAATCATTCCCCTATGATGCCGCGAACCGCCCAAGGTTTCACCTTCTGGCCAGCCAAACGACCACCGCGCCACCATGACCCAGCACACCCAGCCACCCAGCAGCCCGCTCACCCATTTCGACCGCGAGGGCCAGGCCCACATGGTCGATGTCTCGGCCAAGGCCAGCACCCACCGCGTGGCGGTGGCCGAAGGCCGCATCACCATGCTGCCCGCCACGCTGGCGCTGATCCAGAGCGGCAACGCCAAAAAGGGCGACGTGCTCGGCATCGCCCGCATCGCCGGCATTCAGGGCGCCAAAAAAACCAGCGACCTGATTCCCCTGTGCCACCCGATCGCGCTCACGCGGGTGGCGGTGGAATTCGAGATTGAGTCCGACACGCAGAGCGTGTTGTGCCGCGCGACCGCCGAGTGCACCGGCCAGACCGGCGTGGAAATGGAAGCCCTGAGCGCCGTCTCGGTGGCCCTGCTCACCATTTACGACATGTGCAAGGCGGTGGACCGGGGCATGTTGATCGGCGGCGTGCGGCTGATGGAGAAGACCGGGGGCAAGAGCGGGCGGTTTGTGGCGGGGGAGGGTGCTGGCTCGGCGCTGTGAAGTTTTGGTGGCCGTGATGGCCCCGGCCCCGATTCTGATGTGGAAACGTACCTGCATTTATTGACCAGGAGATGACGGTTTGACCGACTACAAACACCTCACCCGCCAGGCCCACCCGCATCGCAGATTTGCTGGCTATTCCACAGGCGCAGGACGCCGATTTTGAGGCCCCACTCCCGCGCGAACCCGCCCGGGCGGCCGATCTGAATGGATGTACCTGCTCGACACCAACGTCATCTCCGAGCTGCGCAAGGTGCGCGCCGGCAAGGCAGACGCTCGGGTGGCGGCGTGGGCCGACAGCGTGGAGACCAGCGATCTCTATCCTCGGTGATCACGCTGCAGGAACTTGCCATTGGCGTCTTGCTGGCCGAGCGGCGCGACCCGGCTCAGGGCGCGAGCTTGCGGACCTGGTTCGACCACCAGGTACTGCCCGCGTTTGACGGACGTGTACTGCATGTGGAAGGACCAGTGGCCTTGCGCAGCGCACCGCTTCATGTGCCAAACCCCCACCCCGTGCGTGACGGATTGATTGCCGCCACGGCCCTGGTGCATGGGCTGACCGTTGTCACCCGAAACACGGCCGGCTTCGCACCAACAGGCGTGGGCTTGCTCAATCCGTGGGAATTCGCGGCCTGACCAAGGCTTTTCCGCCCCATCGTCTCACGAGCTTGGGCGCTCGGCTGAGCCGGGCCGCCGGGTGTCAAGGCTGATGAAATTGGAATCTGACCCCGATTTACCCCGATTTACCCTAACAGGAGCTTTTATTCTCGATGGGCCGACCGAGTCAACGGCACTCGCCAGGGGTCAGGCGGCCAGGGATGGTGCCTGCTGTGCCGATGAGCGTGCCAACGGCATCGGCAGAGCGGCAGCGCCACTTGAACGCCTCAGCCGGTGGCGAGAAGGCAGCCGTACCGAGGGGCAAAGCGACAGGAGCGGCTTGGGTACCAGTGAAAGGGTTCAAGGTTAGCAAGTTGGTTGCCGCAGGCTGAACGCGAGCCGTGTAGTTGATTGAAATCACACCGGTGGCTGGGGCAATTGTCAGATTCAAAACGTTGGCAGTGGGTGTGAACGGCGCAAGGTTGAAACCCGTGTTGTAACCGGTGGCAACAGCAACAGCGGCGCCGCGGCCAGCGAACTCGGTCACATTGAGCTTGGCAGCCGACGCCAAAGACAGCCCTTCGGTCACACGGGCGCGGATCGTGTAGTCCTGATAAGCCGGTAGCGCCACGGCAGCCAGAATACCGATGATGGCCACCACAATCATCAATTCGATGAGGGTGAAGCCCTTTTGCATAGAAAGCTTCATGTTCAAGAGGAAAACAGCCGAGAGGCGTTGAAAAAAAAACGGAAAAGTGTTTGAAACACCTTATCCATTCAGCAGGGAGCGTGCCACCCTGAAAGGCCCTGTTTTTCGTGTTTTCTTTCACGCTTCACCGACCGGAGCCGACAATTTGCGGCGTTGGCGGGATCAGCGAATCAAGCTTTTGTGTGTGGGCAGGGGAGGGCAAGCTTGGTAACCACCCAGAACCGACTCAATTTAGGAGCGTGGCCGTCAATGCGCGGCGAACTCAATCGAAGCTGTCCACCGGTGCGTGGCCAACCATGTCTCCTGCTGGGCTGATCAAGGCCACCCAGGCCAGTTCTTTGCTGGATGTGAGCGGCAGATAAAGCAGCTGGTCCACGAGAAACCCGGTTTTCGCCGCCGCTGATTCCAGCCGGTTCGATTCTTGAGGTCGCGCTAGCAGCAGGTCTTTCAGCGGCTTGGCGCTCTTGATCAGGTCGGGCTTCACAGCTTCAAGAGGCACCCACCAGGCGGGCCGCATGGGCTGGGTGACTCCTTGCAGGGTCTGCTCAAGGCTTTCCAGATATTCATCGGTTGAAACCGGTTGGCGCAAGCCCGCCGCCTTGACCCCCGCCCAGGGCAGCGAACGAAGCCCATCCAGAGCTTGGGGCAACTGTTCGGTTTGCACCTCATTGGCTGTGACCACCACCAGCCGGTCCACCTCGAACACCAGCAACACCGGGCGCGCAGCAAACACCGAAAACAGGCCATAGGCCAAGGCCACGATCTGAATCAAAGCCACCAAAGACAAGTCCAGCCAGCGCTCGCGCAGAGATTTGCGCGGGCTGGCGAGCACCAGCGTGAGCAAAGGGCCGCACACAACGTCCACCGCTACCACGAGCAGAAAAATACTGCTCACGCCCAGCAGCTCGCGCCAGGGTGAGGGGTACCACAGCCCAAAGACCACCAGCGCGGCGCCCGCGGCCACCAGCGCACTCGCCACCAAATGCCCCAGGCTCCAGCGGGCAGCAAAAGCAAGGCGAGAGGAAAAATGGGCGTTCATGGACAAAAGCGTGGGGTCGTGATGGGCAGGACACGAAGAAGCGCTTTTCGCTTGCTGGGCCTGCTAGGTGGACAGAACTACAAATACTAAGGCGAAAAAAAGGAGCGCCAAGGCGCTCCTTTTTTGATGGAGTGACCGAATCAACGGCACTCGCCTGGGGCCAAGCGGGCGGGAAGCGTACCGACTACGCCGGTGAGAGTGCCAACAGCGCCAGCAGCGCGGCAGCGCCACTTGATCGCATCATTTGGTGGCGAAAAGACACCCGTACCGACTGGCAGGATGCCAGGAGCGGCTTGCGTACCGGTGTAGGGATTGAGGGTCAGCAGGTTAGTTGCTGCAGGCTGGACTCGTGTCGTGTAGGTGATGGAAATGACACCAGTAGCCGGTGCAATCGCGAGACCAGCCACATTGGCGGTCGCAATAAATGGCGTAACGTTGAAACCTGTGTTGTAGCCGGTGGCAACCGCAACGTCGGCGCCGCGGCAGCGAACTCCGCCACGTTGAGCTTGGCAGCCGATGCCAGAGACAGACCCTCGGTCACGCGGGCGCGCATCGTGTAGTCCTGATAAGCCGGCAGGGCCACGGCAGCCAGAATACCGATGATGGCCACCACGATCATCAGTTCGATCAGGGTGAAACCTTTTTGCATGGAACGCTTCATGTTCATGAGAAAAACTCCTGGAGGGGTTGAGGAAAACGAAAAACAGAGGGGAGACGGTAGTACTTGCAGCAGGGACCGTGCCAACCTGAAAAGCCCTGTTTTTCGTGCCCTGTTTCACGCTTCACCGGCACGGGCTGACGTTTTGTGGCGCTGGCGGGGTGGATGGGGTGACATTTTTTGTCAGGTGCCGTATCTCGGTGACGGGTTTTGGTCACCGAGATGCACAACAAACCCAGGCTCTCGGCTCGCGTAGAAGGAGCGTCACCAACAGAGCCCCCTTGCCTTGCAGCAGACTGGGGCGCCCGGCGTCGGAACGTGGCGCGCAGCAGATGGCTAAGGGATAGAAAGGCCGCACTCTGGCCCAGGTGCTCACTCACCAGCGAACGCAACCGCTGCGCGATGCAGCCGCTGAGGCAAAGCGTCCGCTCACACCTCGAAAGACATGCCTGCGCTGAGCCAGCGGATGTCGTGCGCGCGTGTCGCCGGGCTGGGTGGGCACATGGTCGAAGCGCTGGATCTCTTCCATGATCAGGCCGGTTTCGGCGGGCTTGGTGTGGGTGATGTAGACCGGGAAGCGCTTGCCGGGGGTGATCTGGTCGAGCTCGGTGGCGAGCACGCTGGGGGCCAGGTGCAGGCTGCGGGCGGCGAGGGCTTTTTCGCGGTCGCTGAAGGCGGTTTCGATCACCAGCAGGGCCACGGGCAGCTGGTTGACGCGCGGCCCAGAAGGCGGGGTTGCGCTCGGTGTCGCCGCTGAACACCCAGTGGCCGCTGGCGCCAAGCGCGGCAAAGCCGCAGGCGGGCACGGTGTGCACGGCGGGGAGCACCTCCACCGTCTGGCTGCCCACCTGCAAGACCTGGCCGACCTCGATGGCGTGGAAGCGCATGAGCGGGTTGTCGGCGCTGGGGATGCTGGCGAAATCGGGCCAGATCAGGTTGTTGAACACATGGGCCTGCAGCGCGGCGATGGTGCCGGGCAGGGCGTGGACCTGCAGCGGCGGCGCGTGGGCGGCCAGGCGGCGGGCGGCCACGGCGTCGAGCATGAGCGGCAAAGAGGCGATGTGGTCGAGGTGGGAGTGGGTGAGCAACACGTGGTTGATCTGGGCCATCTCGTCGAGCGTGAGGTCGCCCACGCCGGTGCCGGCGTCGACCAGCACATCGGCGTCGAGCAAAAAGGAGGTGGTGCGGCAGTCTCTGGCGATGGCGCCAGAACAGCCGAGTACGCGAACCCGCATGGATGGTGTCTGCTGGTGGTGAAAAGCGGTGAGGTGGCCGAGGCGGCGGCGGCTGCGACTTGCTATTTGGTGTCGAAGCGGGTGCTGCCGTCCCAGGCGGAATCGAAAGGTAACGCTTTTCGGATCGCCACGCGCTCCCAATACAGGCGATAGAGTGCTTTTTCCGCATTCTGGCGCCGCAAGTGGCCCAAAGCTCCCTCGCATGAGGGCCAGTCTTGCGCGCGCCAGGCCTGCAAGGCGAGGTGCCAGAGCTGCAATTCTTCGGTTTCGGTGGCACTCAGGCCCTCGGCCTGGCGGGCCAGCGGGGTGAACACGCTGACGCTGGTGGCCTTGCCTTTCACACGCACGGCGTCGAGCGCCTGCCACACGAAACCGGGCGCCTGCTCGCGCGTGGCGTCGCTGGCGATCACGTCAACACCGTACACGCGGCTGAGGCCTTCGAGGCGCGCGGCGAGGTTGACCGCATCGCCGATCACGGTGTAGCTGCGGCGTACGTCGGAGCCCATGTCACCCACACACATGGGGCCGGTGTTCAGGCCAATGCCGACGCCGATGGCGGGGATGCCCTGGCCGGCGTGTTCGAGGTTGAGCGCATCCATGGCGGCGACCATGTCGAGCGCGGCGGCGACGGCGCGGCTGGCGTGGTCGGGCATGGCAACCGGCGCGCCCCAGAACGCCATGACGCAGTCGCCCATGTATTTGTCGATGGTGCCGCCGTGGCGGCGGATGACTTCGGTGAGCCGGCTGAACACGGTGTTGAGCAGGGCCTGCAGCCGCGTGGGCTCCATGGATTCGGCCAGCTGGGTGAAGCCGCGCATGTCGCAAAACATCACGGTGAGCTCGCGGGTGGTGGCGGCCATGGTGTAGCGGCTGGGGTCTTTCACCATTTCGGTCGACCAGCCCTGGCGGCACATAGGTGCCAAAAAGCTGGGCCAGCGCGCGCTTGGCGCGGCTTTCCACCAGGTAGCCGTAGCTCATGTTGAGGGCAAAGGCAAAACCCATCATCACCAGCGCGCTGGCCAGCGGCAGCACCAGACCATGGCCGAGATACAGCCAGAAATTGAGACCGACCACCGCGCCCAGCACCGCCAGCGCCAGCGCCACCGCGCGCGCCGCGTTCAGCAACGGCAGGGCGAAGGCCAGCAGCAGGCCGCTGCCCACCAGCACCACCAGCTCGTAGCCCACGGCGTAGTCGGGCTCGCGCTGGAGCTCGCCATCAAGCAGGCCGGCGAGCAGGTTGGCGTGGGTCTCCACGCCGGGGTAGACCTCGCCCACCGGCGTGGCCCGCAGATCGAGCAGGCCGGGCGCGGTGGTGCCGAGCAGCACGATCTTGCCGCGCAGCTCGCCGGGCGAAAGCCGGCCGGCCAGCAGGTCGGCGGCCGAGACATAGCGAAACGAGCCGCCGGCAGGGCCGCCGGGGCCGCGGAAAGGAATGAGCGCGGTGAGCCGCTCGCGAGCGGAATGGCCAGCTCGCTGGCGCCCTGCACCAGCCGCAGGCTTTCCAGCGCGGCGTAGTCGGCCGGCAGAAAGCGCTCGGGCGGAAAGCCGGGCGCGACCTGGGGCAGGCCCAGCATGCGGCGGAACATGGCCAGCGCCAGCGATTCGTAGTACTGGCCCTGGTGCTCGGCGAGCAGCGGCAGCGAGCGCACCACGCCGTCGGGCGCGGTGATGGCGTTGAAGAAGCCGGCCTGGGGCGCCGCGGCGGCCAGCGGCGCGATGTTGGCGCCGAAGCCGCTCCAGGGCGTGGCCGGCAGGCGGCGGCCTTGCAAAGCCTCGGACAGCATCACCGGCGCCGGCAGTTGGCCGCTGGTGTGGCCGCCGCGGTCGCTGGTGAAGTAGTAGCCCAGCACCACCGGGCGGCCTTGCAGCGAGCGGGCCAGCCGGGCGTCGTGATCGAGCTCGGGCGCCAGCGCCTCCACGGCGGCGGCAAAGCCGGGCTGGCCAGCGAGCGCACCGGTGGCCAGGCTTTGCAGCTGGGCCAGGGCGGCGCTGGGGTCTGGCTCGGCGAACACGGTGTCGAACCCGAGCAGGGCGATCTGCTGTTCTTCAAACAGCGTGTCGACCAGCTGGGCCACGCGATCGCGCGGCCAGGGCCAGCGGCCAATTTCGGCCAGGCTGGGCTCGTCGATGTCGACGATGACAATGCGCTGCTCCAGCGTGCCGGGCAGGGTGGCGCGCAGCCGGGCGTCGTAAATGATGTGGTCCAGCCGCTGCAACACACCCATGGGCATGATGCCCACCGCATGCAGCACGGCCAGCAGCAGCGGGAGCAGGGTGACGGCGATGCGAGCGCCGTGCTGGCTCAGGAGAGACATGGCGACAGCACCGCAGGGGCCATGGCCGGGGAGGGAACGGGGAAGGGGCGAGCCGTTGAGCCGGCCCGCGGTGGCATCAGGACTGCAGGAACTGCATGCGGGTGCCGGCGAGCTCGATGAAATCGCCGCTTCGCAGCTCGATGGCTTCGGTGCCCAGGGGCACGTCGTTCACCGTGGGCTTGGTCGCGCCCTCGACCAGCGCCACCACATAACCGTGCGGGCGGCGCGTGATCGCTGCCACCGCCACACCCGGCTTGCCGATGGTGGTCACCACCTTGACCAGCGGCACCTCGCGCCCGGCAGCGGCGCCAGAGACGACACGGATGGAAGCGGTGGTGCTGGCAGCAGCAGAAGCGGCCGGGACAGCGGGGTCAGCGGCCTTGGCTTGCGCGGCGGCTGTGCCGGCGTTGATGACCACGGTTTTCTCGTGCTTGTCCTGCACGCCGTCGTGCACAAACTTGATCTTGTACTTGCCGATTTCGACCGTGTCGCCGTTCTGCAAAGCCTGCTTCTTGATCGCCTTGCCGTTGACGTAGGTGCCGTTGGTGCTGTTGAGGTCTTCCAGGGTGACATCGGTGCCAGACATCTGCATCACCGCGTGCTCGCCGCTGACCGCCAGGTTGTCGATCACGATGTCGTTGTAGGGACGACGGCCCAACGTGGTGCGATCTTTCGTGAGCTGCACTTCCTTGATCACGACACCATCGATGGAAACGATCATTTTCGGCATGGCCGACTCTCCTGTGGAACCTGAAAATTGTTCTGAAGCAGCGCCTACTGACCCAGCATGCGTGACAACAAGCCCCGGCGAACCGGCTTGGAGCGGGCCTGAGCAAGTATCACAGAAATATTGTCGCGACCGCCAAAGTCGTTGGCAGCATCGACCAAAGCGTGACACTTTTCCGCCAGTGTGCCGTCGGTGACGAGGATGGCGGCCAGACGCTCGTCGCTCACCATGTCGGTCAGGCCGTCGGAGCAGAGCAGGAACAGGTCGCCCTCTTCAGCGCGGTATTCGCTGACCTCCAGCAACACCGTGTCCTCCACCCCCAGCGCGCGGGTGACCAGGTTTTTGTGGGTGGCGAACTGCGCCTGCTCGGCGGTGAGCAGGCCAGCGTCGATCTGCTCCTGAAGCAGGGAGTGGTCTCGGGTGAGCTGCACCAGCGTGCCCTCGCGCAAGCGGTAGCAGCGCGAATCGCCAACGTGGCCGATCAGGGTGCGTGCGCCCTGGAACACGCCCATCACCAGCGTGGTTCCCATGCCGGCGTACTGCGGGTTGGCGTTGGCGGCATTGAAGATGGAGCGGTTGGCGTTGTCGATGCAGATTTCCATTGCCCGGCGCAGCTCGCGCGCGCTGGCTTCGGAGCCGCCTTCGGTGATCCAGCGCCCAAGTTCGGTGGTGACGAAGGAGGTGGCCATGGCGGCCGCGACCTCGCCAGCGGCGTAGCCACCCATGCCGTCGGCGAGCACGACGATCTGGCTCTCGGCATCGATCGCGACCGCGTCTTCGTTGTTGTCGCGCACCTGGCCCGTGTCGGTCAGGCAGAAATACTCGAAATTCATGGTTTGGGGTTTATAGCGGAGACCCGAGCGCGCCATTCAGCGCGGAGCCGGTATGGGCCTGGCCCGGGGCTGAGGCCGCGGGTCTTGGCTGGCGCTGGGTGGTTTCGAAGACGTCGGATGGGTCGGTGGGAACGGTAGCTGCAGGCTGTGAGTTCACCACATCTTGCCCGGCGCTGGCTGACAGGACGGCGCGAAGCGCCACGGCCATGGCCTTGCCGCTGACAAACCGGGCCTCCGGTTGCTTGGCCATGGCCTGCAGCAGCAGCCGGGCCAGCGCCTCGGGCAGTTCGGGGCGCAGGCTGCGCACGTCGGGTGCGGCCTGGTTGGCGATCTGGTACATGAGGGCAGCCAGCGAGTCGGCGCGCAGCGGTAACTCGCCGGTGAGCAACTGGAACAGGGTGACGCCCAGCGAATAGAGATCGGAGCGGCCGGTGACCGGCTGGCCGGCGAGCTGCTCGGGTGACATGAAGCTGGGCGTGCCGAACACCATGCCGGTCTTGGTGCGGCTGGCGTCTGTGATGCGGGCAATGCCGAAATCGGTCACCTTCACGCTGTCGGTGGCCGCGTCGAACATGATGTTGGCCGGCTTGATGTCGCGGTGCACCACCTGGTGCTGGTGCGCGTAATCGAGTGCGTACGCCACCCGCTCGCCGATGGCCAGCACCGTGGCCAGCGGCAGCAGCTGGCCGGCCCGGGTGTGCGCCACCAGATCGCGGCCGCGCAGGAACTCCATGGCGATGTAGGCGAGATCGTGCTCTTCGCCGGCGTCGAAGATGGTCACGATGCCGGGGTGTTGCAGACGTCCGGCGGTCTCGGCTTCGCGGAAGAAGCGCTGGCGGGCCTCTTCCAGCTCGACGCCCTCGAACTCGGCGCTCAGGGCCAGCGTCTTGATTGCCACCACGCGGCCGATCTTGGGATCGCGCCCCTGGTAGACCACCCCCATCGCGCCTTTGCCCAGTTCTTTTTCAACCTGGTAGCGGCCCAGCATGGGCTGCTCCACGCCGCCGAGCAGCAAGCTGCCACCGGGGTGTGCGGCGTTGGTGCCCAGCATCACGGTTTCTGCCAGTTGCCGGGCGCGCCGCAGGCGCTGCTGCAGCTCGGGGTCACTGGCACCGAGGCGCGCCAGGTGTTCGTAGACCGCCACGGTCTTGTTGAACTGACGCTTGCGCTCGTAGTCGAGCGCCAGGTGGTTGAGGTTCTCGAACAGCTCGGCGCTGGCGGGCACGCGGCGCAGGCGGTCAAACGCCAGATCCAGCTGGCCCTGACCTTGCAGGGCAAGCCCCATCATGCGGTTGGTCTCGGCGGCGTCGGCATCAGCCCGGACCTTGCCGGCCTCGGTCACCAGAAAGCGGCGCGTGGTGAGCGCGAGATGGCCGAGCAAAAGCGCAACCGCGGGCAATACGGTGGGCAGCCAGATGGCGGCCTGAGACAACAGGGCGTAGTCGAGTGCCAGCAAGGCCACAAAGCCGGTGCCAGTGATCACCGCACCCTGCGCCGCCGTGAGCCGCGGCAGCAAGGCCAGCAGGTAGCCGGCGACGAGCAACAGCCAGCCAAGCGCGGCAAACTGCGCCCAGGCGGGTTGGGCGATGAAATGGCCGTTGAGAATGCTCGACGTGGTGTGGGCGACGATGGCGGCGGGCGACATGGCGCTTGAGACGGGCGTGACAAACAGGTTGCCAACGCCAGCGGCGGTGGCGCCGATCAGCACGACCTTGTCGGCAAACTTGCTGGCCGGCACCTTGCCGCTCAGCACGTCGTGAAACGAATCGACCGCAAACGGCGTGCGGCCGTCGCGCTCGGCGTAGAACTGCGGCAGCACCAGGCCCTCGTTGCTGGCCGGGATGCGCAAACTGCCGAGCTGCACACCGGCGCCGGGCGCGGCGCGCAGATCGGTCGGACCCAGGTTCAGGCTTTGCGCGGCGAGCATCAGCGCCATGGATGGCACGGTATGACCGTCGAAACTCACCAGCAGCGCTTCCTGGCGCACCGCACCATCGCGGTCTGGCAGCAGGTTCAGGTGCGCCACGGCGCGCGCGGCCTCGCCGATGGTGGGGATGGGCTGCTGCGATTGCGTGGCGGGCACGCCCATGGCCGCGCCTCCAGGCAAGGCACTGCGCAACGCAAAGGGTGGCAAGGGACGGTCCGGTCGACCGGGCGAGGTGCCGAGGGTGAAAACGGAGGGCAGCACCACGCGGTCGGCGCGCCGCAGGCTGTCGGCCAGCATCGCGTCGGCATCCAGGGCTCGCTCGGCGCTCCCGATGAAGCCCAGCAACTTTTCGCGCGAGACCTCGCCGAGATCGGGCAGATCGGCATTCGTCGTGGCGTCGGCGCTGAGCAGGCCGCGCAGCTCACGCAGCTTGTCGATGCCGGGCGCGGTCTGAGGCTCAAAGAAAAATGCGGTGTGACCGATGGACTTGGCGCCGGCCGCCGTGAGCTGGTCGATCAGTTGGGCATGAACCTCTCGCGGCCACGGCCAACGGCCGATGTTGGCGATGCTCTGGTCGTCGATGGCGATGATGGCAATGCGCTCGTTGGGCAGACGATCGCTGCGCACGCTCGCGAAGTCGTACAGGCGCCGCTCAAGACCATTCACCAGATCGGTGCCGAAGGAAAGCGCCATCACCCCCAGCAAGACCAGCGCGCCCAGCCACGCGTCCGAGCGCCACCCGTGGGCGCGTCGGAGTTTCGGGGTGACAGGGCGGACGGGCAAGCAGGCCTCGGGTGGTGATGGGTCGGGTTGCCGTGCGCAAGCACGGCGCTGGATGCCACCATTGGCAGCGAGACACGATTGTCACCAAGCTTGTAACTTGATGTGTCAAGGCAATGACAAGCGGCGCCATTGGGTACACGCGCGGGCCCTGCCCCTGGTTGCTTGGCGGCTTTTCTACGCGTCTTCCTGTTCTACGGCTGGCGGCGGGAAGACTTGAGCGCAGACGAAAAAAAAGGCAATGCGCGGGCATTGCCTTTTTCTGGACCGTTAACGGCTCACAGCAGCGCTTTGAGCAGCTTGGCCATTTCCGACGGGTTGCGCGTGACCTTGAAACCGCACGCTTCCATGATGGCGAGCTTGGCGTCGGCCGTGTCGGCGCCGCCAGAGATCAGCGCGCCGGCGTGGCCCATGCGCTTGCCGGGAGGCGCGGTGACGCCGGCGATGAAGCCAACGATGGGCTTCTTCATGTTGTCGCGTGCACCATTCCGCGGCTTCGGCTTCATCGGGGCCGCCGATCTCGCCGATCATGATCACGGCGTCGGTGTCGGGATCGTCGTTGAACGCCTGCATCACGTCGATGTGCTTCAAGCCGTTGATGGGGTCGCCACCAATGCCAACCGCGCTGGACTGGCCCAGGCCGATTTCGGTCAGCTGCGCCACGGCTTCGTAGGTCAGCGTGCCCGAACGGGACACGACACCGATGCGGCCTTTGTGGTGGATGTGGCCGGGCATGATGCCGATCTTGATCTCGTCGGGCGTGATCAGGCCGGGGCAGTTCGGGCCCAGCAGCAGCGTCTTCTTGCCGCCGGCGGCTTCCTTGGCCTTCATCTTGTTGCGCAACATCGAGCATGTCTTTGACCGGGATGCCTTCGGTGATGCAGATCGCCAGGTCAAGGTCGGCCTCAACGGCTTCCCAGATCGCGGCGGCGGCGCCGGCTGGTGGCACATAGATGACCGACACGGTGGCGCCGGTTTCTGACGCCGCTTCTTTGACCGAGGCGTAGATCGGGATGTTGAAGATCGACTCACCGGCCTTCTTGGGGTTCACGCCAGCGACGAAGCAGTTCTTGCCGTTCGCGTACTCCTGGCACTTTTCCGTGTGGAACTGACCGGTCTTGCCGGTGATGCCCTGGGTGATGACTTTGGTGTCTTTGTTGATGTAGATCGACATGGGATGTTCCTTCGGGCTCTGGGCGACGTTCAGGCGGCTTTGACAGCAGCGACCACCTTCTCGGCGGCCTCGGCCATGGTGTCGGCGCTGATGATGGGCAGACCGGACTCGGCCAGCATTTTCTTGCCCAGGGCTTCGTTGGTGCCCTTCATGCGCACCACCAGCGGCACGCTGAGGTTGGTCGCCTTGCAGGCGGTGATCACGCCGGTGGCGATGGTGTCGCACTTCATGATGCCGCCGAAGATGTTGACCATGATGGCCTTGACCTTGTCGTTCTTGAGCATGATCTTGAACGCTTCGGTGACCTTCTCCGGCGTGGCGCCGCCGCCCACGTCCAGGAAGTTGGCCGGCTCGGCGCCGTACAGCTTGATGGTGTCCATGGTGGCCATGGCCAGGCCCGCGCCGTTGACCAGGCAGCCGATGTTGCCGTCCAGCGAGATGTAGGCCAGGTCGAATTTGGAGGCTTCGATTTCGGCGGCGTCTTCTTCGTCCAGGTCGCGGTAGGCCACGATTTCCGGGTGGCGGAACAGCGCGTTGGGATCGAAGTTGAACTTCGCGTCGAGCGCCATCACATTGCCCTTGCCGTCGCGGTTCAGCGGGTTGATCTCCACCAGCGACGCGTCGGTGTCCATGTAGCACTTGTAGAGCTTCTGGAGGATGTCGATGGTCTGGGCTGCAGAGCCGGCCGGCATGCCGATGCCGTCGGCGATTTCCTTGGCCTGGGTGTCGGTGAGGCCGGCCAGGGGATCGATGAACACCTTGATGATCTTCTCGGGCGTGCTGTGCGCCACTTCCTCGATGTCCATGCCGCCTTCGCTGGAGGCGATGAACGCCACCTTCTGCGTGGCGCGGTCGGTGACGACCGACACGTAATACTCTTTCTGGATGTCGGCGCCGTCTTCAATGTAGAGGCGACGGACCTTCTGGCCTTCGGGACCGGTCTGGTGGGTCTTGAGCTGCATGCCCAGGATCTCGCCAGCCAGGCGCTTCACGTCGTCGATCGACTTGGCCACCTTCACGCCACCGCCCTTGCCGCGGCCACCGGCGTGAATCTGGGCTTTCACCACCCAGACCGGGCCACCCAGCTTCTGCGCGGCTTCCACCGCTTCTTGCACCGTGAACGCGGCAATGCCACGCGGCACTGGCACACCAAATTGACGCAAGATTTCCTTGCCTTGGTACTCGTGGATCTTCATGAGGGCTCTCTCGGAGAAGGTGAACAGAAGCGGCGACCGACCGGTCAGGCTGGCCGCGCAGCGGCGCTGCACGGGAAAAACGAAAATGTATCATGCTGCACTGCACCAAAGCAGGGCCATGCACCACGAAGCGTAATGCATAAT
Organism: uncultured beta proteobacterium; assembly: GCA_963831255.1. Lineage (GTDB taxonomy): Bacteria > Pseudomonadota > Gammaproteobacteria > Burkholderiales > Burkholderiaceae_C > Hydrogenophaga. The sequence goes on from CAWHPI010000002.1 coordinate 259,598, forward strand.
TATATGGGTGCCTCTCTGAATCAGAACTGACAAGGCGAACCGACCATGGCAACCATCTTCATCGACGGCGAAGCCGGAACCACCGGCCTGCAGATCCGCGAACGGCTGCAGACGCTGCCGAGCATCGAATTGCTGAGCATCGCGCCCGAGCGCCGCAAGGACCCCGAGGCCAAACGCGAGCTGATGGCGCAGGCCGATCTGGTGATTCTGTGCCTGCACGACGACGCGGCCATCGAGTCGGTCGCCATGATCGACGCCCTGCCCGGCCACAAGCCCCGCATCATCGACGCCTCCACCGCCCACCGCTGCGCGCCGGGCTGGGTGTACGGCTTCCCCGAGCTCTGCGCCGGCCAGCACGCCGCCGTGGTGTCGGCCGACCGGGTGGGCAATCCCGGCTGCTACGCCACCGGGGCCATCGCGCTGCTGCGCCCGCTGGTGGACGCCGGCCTGCTGCCCACAGACTTTCCGGTCTCGCTGCCTTCGGTCAGCGGCTATTCCGGCGGCGGGCGCACCATGATCGAGGCCTACGAGAAAGGCGAAGCGCCGCTTTGCACGAGGCCTATGCCCTGGGGCTGGCGCACAAGCACATTCCCGAAATCCTGCACTACACCGGCCTGACCCGCCGGCCCATCTTCATGCCTGCCGTGGGCAATTTCCGCCAGGGCATGCTGGTGCAACTGCCGCTGCACCTGGACGATCTGCCGGGCAAACCCAAGGCCAGCGACCTGCACGATGCACTGGTGGCGCACTACGCGGCCAGCGTGGCTGCGGGCGGCTTTGTGCGCGTGGAGCCCGCGACCGCCGACGGCAAACTCGACGCCACCGCGCTCAACGACACCAACCAGCTGGAACTGCGGGTGTTCGCCAACGAAGCGCACCGCCAGGCGGTGCTGATCGCGCGCCTGGACAACCTGGGCAAGGGTGCCAGCGGCGCAGCGGTGCAGAATCTGCAGCTGATGCTCGGGATCTAGCTGCCCCCGCATCAAGGGCAACGCCAACCCGCGCGCCGGGCTGGCGCCCGTCACGCTCTCGAGGGGCAACGCTGGCGGCACAGCAGAACAAGTTCCGCAGCGTTCTGTGCTGTTGGCAAGCACCTCGAAAACGCCGCAAGAGTCGCAGCTGCTTCTTGTGCGCTCTCAGCTCAGTCTTCTTCGCCACCTTTGACCACACGGTGGATCGCCTCGGCGCCGAAGCCGCGGGTGGCGAGGAAGCGCATCTGCCTGGCCCGTCCCTGGGCATCTTCGGCCGGCTCTCCAAACTTCTTGCGCCACACCTCGCGCGCCCGCTCCACTTCGCTGCCCCTGCAGCTCGGCCACGGCCTGGGCAATGGCCTCAGGCGCCAGACCCTTGGCCTGCAGTTCCTGGCGCACCCGCATCGCGCCCAGGCGCGGCGCCCGTCGGAACACCACCGATTCGAGCACGCGCTGTTCGTTGATGAAGCCCTTGGCCTGCAAATCGTCCAGCGCCCGCGCCAGCTCGCCGGGCTCGGCTTCGTGCTGGCGCAGCTTGCGCTCCAGTTCGGCGCGCGAGTGCTCGCGCTGACCCAGCAGGCGCAGCGCGCGCCCTTTGAGTGAGGGTTGGTCAAATGCCATCTGTTCGCTGGAAGGCGTCAACACCACGCCAGAGCGTGACCAAGAGGCGCGCTGCCCGTGGCGTGCGGTGTTTACTCGGCAGCGACCGGCTTCTCAGCCTTTTCGGCTTTCTCGGCCTTGCTGGCTTTGCCACCCTTGGCGGCAGGGGTCTCGTCCACCGGCAGCAGCGGCACACCCAGTTCGGTGCGCACCTTGTTCTCGATCTCGACGCGCAGGTCGGGGTTTTCGCGCAGGAATTCGCGCGAGTTGTCGCGGCCCTGGCCGATCTTTTCGCCGTTGTAGGCGTACCAGGCGCCCGACTTTTCGATCACCCGGTTGGCCACGCCCAGGTCGAGAATTTCGCCCTCGCGGCTGATGCCTTCGCCGAACAGAATGTCGAACTCGGCGGTCTTGAACGGGGGCGCGACCTTGTTCTTCACCACCTTGACCTTGGTTTCGTTGCCGATGGCGTCGTCGCCCTTCTTGATGGTGCCGGTGCGGCGGATGTCCAGGCGCACCGAGGCGTAGAACTTCAGCGCGTTACCGCCGGTGGTGGTCTCGGGGCTGCCGAACATCACGCCGATCTTCATGCGGATCTGGTTGATGAAGATGACCATGCAGTTGGTCTTCTTGATGGTGGCGGTGAGCTTGCGCAGCGCCTGGCTCATCAGGCGGGCCTGCAGACCGGGCAGCGAGTCGCCCATTTCGCCTTCGAGTTCGGCCTTGGGCGTGAGCGCGGCCACCGAGTCGACCACGATCAGATCGACCGCGCCGGAGCGCACCAGGCTGTCCACGATTTCCAGCGCCTGCTCGCCGGTGTCGGGCTGGGAGATCAGCAGGTCTTGCAGGTTCACGCCCAGCTTTTGCGCGTACTGGATGTCCAGCGCGTGCTCGGCGTCGACAAAAGCGCACTGGCCGGCGAGCTTTTGCATCTCGGCGATGACCTGCAGGGTGAGCGTGGTCTTGCCCGACGATTCCGGGCCGTAGATTTCGACCACGCGACCGCGCGGCAGGCCGCCCACGCCCAGCGCGATGTCCAGACCCAGCGAGCCGGTGGAGACGACCTGGATGTCTTCGATCACCTCGCCTTCGCCCAGCCGCATGATGGTGCCCTTGCCGAACTGCTTCTCGATCTGGGCCAGGGCGGCCTGCAAGGCCTTGGCTTTTTCGCTGTTGAGGGGATTGGGCTTGACGGCTGCGTCCATGGTGAAAGCTCCTGATTGGATGGGTTGCTGGCTGAGTGGGTGCTCGCATCTGGCATGTGTTTTTGTGTACAGGCTGGATACTTGAACAGCAGTTTATCGCAGGTTCGAAAGCCTATTCTGAAATTATTGGTCAGTTTTCTTTACTATTCGACATGACCCCCATTCACCCCTCCCAACCCTCCGATGACCGCTGGCGTCAGAGCCACCTGGGCCGGCTCATGGGCCTGGCGCTGCGCCGGTTCGACGAGCGCGTGTTGCACCTGATGGCGCACGACCCCAACGTGCCGCTGGCGCTCTCCAACCTGGCCGCACGCGACCAGATCGGTGCGGCCCATGTGCACATCACGCGGCATCTGGCGGTGGCGGGTTCGCGCCTGACCGAGCTGGCCCAGGCCGCCGGCATGAGCAAGCAGGCCATGGGCGATCTGGTGACGCAGTGCGAGGCCTGGGGATCTGGTGCGAGCGCGAAGCCGATCCGCACGACGCGCGGGCGCGCCGCATCGTCTTCACCGCCACCGGCCTGCTCTGGCTGGAAGCCTTCCGCCAGGCGGTGATGCAGGCGCAGCAAGAGTTCCAGGCGCTGGTGGGCGACGAGGTGGCGACGGTGGTGGCGCTGGGACTTGAGGCCTACGGCGCGCGTTGAATTGGCGCCGGCGCCCGCAAACCTTTCGTCATAATCTGCGACAAACGACAGGAGACAAGCATGCGCATCCTCATTGCGGAAGACGATCAGGTGTTGGCCGATGGTTTGTTGCGCAGCCTGCGCGCGGCCGGAGCGGCCGTGGACCACGTGGCCAGCGGCAGCGAAGCCGACGCTGCGCTGATGACCAACAACGAGTTCGATCTGCTCATCCTGGACCTGGGCCTGCCGCGGCTGCACGGACTGGAGGTGCTCAAACGGCTGCGCGCGCGCGGCTCTGCCTTGCCGGTGTTGATCCTGACTGCCGCCGACAGCGTGGAAGAGCGCGTCAAGGGCCTGGACTACGGCGCCGACGACTACATGGCCAAACCGTTCTCGCTGCAGGAGCTTGAAGCGCGGGTTCGCGCGCTCTCTCGCCGCGGCATGGGCGGCAGCACCAACACCATCAAACACGGCCCGCTGGAATACGACCAGGCGGGCCGCGTGGCCACCATCGAAGGCAAGATGGTGGAGCTTTCGGCGCGCGAGCTGGGCCTGCTGGAAGTGCTGCTGCAGCGCGCCGGGCGGCTGGTGAGCAAAGACCAGCTGGTCGAGCGGTTGTGCGAATGGGGCGAAGAGGTGAGCAACAACGCGATCGAGGTCTACATCCACCGCCTGCGCAAGAAGATCGAAAAGGGTCCGATCCGCATCGCCACGGTGCGGGGGCTGGGCTACTGCCTTGAAAAGATATAACCCCCCCGCGCCGGCTTCACCGTCACCCCCCCAAGGGGGGGCGGCGCACTGCGGCCTGGCAAAGCCAGTTCCGCTGCGCCCTTGGGTTGACTTCCGCTCTTTGGCCAAACAGGGCTTTGGGCTGCCAAGGGCAACCCGTTGAACCACAGCAATGCCTCCGGCGCGCAGGGTCTGGTTCAGAAATCCCTTGGAACCGGCTTTGCCGGGCCACAGGGATCGGCCCCCCGGGGGGGTGACGCCGAAGGCGGCGCGGGGGGGATCGTCAAGCCCACCGACGCCGAGACGCTCGACAGCGGACCTATGTCGTTCGGGCTGTTCCAGCGCGAGCAGCGCAGCCTGTTCGGCGAGATCCTGGACTGGATGCTCACGCCGCTGCTGCTGCTGTGGCCGCTGTCGCTGGCGCTGACCTGGTTCGTGGCGCAAGGCATCGCCAGCAAACCCTTCGACCGCGCGCTGGAATTCAACCTGCAGGCGCTGACCCAGTTTGTGGTGGCGCGCGACGACGTGGTGAGCTTCAACCTCACGCCGCAGGCGCGCGACCTGCTGCGCGCTGACGACAGCGATCTTGTTTACTACCAGCTGCTGGACCCGCGCGGCGAACTGCTCAGCGGCGAAGTCGACTTTCCGCTGCCGCGCGACAACGAAACACCCGAGCCGGGCCGCGTGCTGATGCGCGACGACGTGGTGCGCGGCGACGACGTGCGCGTGGCCTACACCTGGCTGGCGCGCCACAGCGACAGCAAACGGCTGGTGCTGATGCAGGTGGCTGAAACCAAGGGCAAGCGCTCCACGCTGGCCACCGAAATCATCAAGGGCGTGATGGTGCCGCAGTTCGTCATCTTGCCGCTGGCGGTGCTGCTGGTGTGGCTGGCGCTGGTGCGCGGCATCCGACCGCTCAACGAGCTGGAGCGGCGCATCCGCGCTCGCAAGCCCGACGACCTGAGCCCGATCGAAGAGTCGTTCATCCCGCAGGAAGTGGCGCCGCTGGTGTCGTCCATCAACGACCTGCTGACCCGGCTCAAGGTCTCGCTCGGCACCCAGAAACGCTTTCTGGCCGACGCCGCGCACCAGCTCAAGACGCCGCTGGCGGGGCTGCGCATGCAGGCCGATCTGGCGCAGCGCGAGACCGATCCGGTCGAGATGCGCGGCTCGCTGCAGCAGATCGCCCGCTCCAGCACCCGCGCCACACACACGGTCAACCAGCTGCTGCTCGCTGGCACGCGCCGAGACCACCGGCCGCACCCTGCCCAGCGCCCGCATCGACCTGGCCGAGCTGGTCACCGAGGTGGTGCAGGACTCGGTGCCTCGCGCGCTGGAGCACGGCATCGATCTGGGCTTCGAAGGCCCCGAGACCATGCCGCCGGCCTGCATCATGGACGGCAACCCAACCCTGCTGCAGGAAATGGTGCGCAACCTGGTGGACAACGCCATCCACTATTCGGGGCGTGGCGGCGTCGTGACAGCGCGGGTGCTGGCAGACCGCTTCAGCGGCGTGCAGATTCTGCAGGTGGAAGACGACGGCCCGGGCATCGCCGAGAACGAGCGCGAGCTGGTGATGCAGCCGTTCTACCGCGCGCTGGGCACCAACGTCGACGGCTCGGGCCTGGGCCTGGCCATCGTGCAGGAGATCGCGCAGCAGCACGGGGCGACCGTGCTCCATGGAAGAGGCGCACCCCGACCGAGTCAAGCGCGGGCTGCGGGTATCGGTGCGCTTCGCACCGAAAAGCTCAGCCGAGGCGTGACACGGCTCGGCTCAGGCCGGCTTGTACACATTGAGCTCCAGCCGCTCGCGCTCCACCACCGGCGCCACCGCCAGGCAACGCAGCAAAGCGCTGCGCCAGATCCCAGGTGGCGGGCAGGCTGGCGGGGTCGATGCCCGCATAACCACCCCAGCGCAACAGGGTCAGCGCATAGGCGTCGAGCGCACCGGGATGCTCGCCCATGATCCACGGCGCCGCGTTGGTGGCCAGGCCCTCGATTTCCTGCAGGCACTCGCGGTAGCGCGGCACGGCGAACGCGCGCATGGCTTTCTGCGCCGCCTCGTCGTCGCTGAACTTTTGCGGCATGAAAAAGTGCGTGAAGGTGGGGTGCACCGTGTTGTTCATCCAGGCCAGCACCGACAACGCGTGGGTCCGCGCCATGCCCGAGGCCGGAAGGATGTGCGCCTGTGGCAGCTTGGCATCGAGGTGCAGCAAGATGGCCACGATCTGCGTGATCACCACGCCGTCGTCCACCAGCACCGGCACCTGGCCGCGCGGGTTCAGCGCCAGGTAATCGGCGGTGCGCTGCTCGCCCTTGTGCAGCTTGACCATGGCGGGCTCGAAATTGACGCCGGCGATTTCCAGCATGGCGTGGGGCACGAACGAACAGGCGCCAGGGGCGAAGAAAAGTTTCAGGCTCATGGGATGTCTCCTAGGAATCGGGGAATAGAAATGCGGTTCTAGCTGAGGTGTGGGCCGATCAGCTTGGCGATCTCGAACATGGTCACCTGCGGCTTGCCGAACACGGCCTGCAGCTTGGCGTCTGCGTTGATCTTGCGTTTGTCGGCCGCGTCCTGAAGGCCCTGGGCCTTGATGTAATCCCACAGCTTCTTGGTCACTTCGGGCCGCGACACCAAGCCCTCGCCGATCACCGCGACCAGCGCGGCGCTGGGTTGCTTGCCGCTGGCCGCGGTGGTCTTGCGCGGGGCCTTCGGCGTTTTGGCGGCGGCGGTCTTTTTGGCCGCTGCTTTCTTGGCGGGCGCCGCTTTCTTCGCCGCTGCAGACTTGGCGGGCGCGCCGGCAGCGGTCTTGCGCGGCGGAAACTTCGATGTGCGTGGCTCAAATTCGAAGTTCACTTTGCTGGCCTCTTTGTCCCAGGCCAGGAAGGCCTTGAAGGCGCGGCGCGTGCGCATGGAGACGAACTTGTCCAGCAGATCGGTCTTGCCGGTTTCCAGCAGTTTGCTCATCTGCTCGCGCGCCACCGGCTGCTGCAGGATGATCTTGCCGCTCTTGAAATCGCAGCTCGGCGTGGGTTGGGCTTCGGTGGGCACGGTCTTGCTGCACACATAGTTGCTGCCATGCTCGTACACCGGGCTGCCGCACTTGGGGCAGGCCCCCAGCGACTCGGCGCCTGCAAAATCCACCAGCTCGCCGCTCTCTTCGTTTTTCTTGTCGTCGCCGAAGTCGAATTCGAGCTTCCAGTTCTTGTCTTCCTCGTTGAACTTGATCACGATCTCGGCCACAAACGGCCAGCCCGCCTTGGAGCGGAAACCGTCCAGTGGCCCGATGTGTTTGTCGCGCAGCAGGGCCTCGGCTTCTTCGGGCTCGAAGGTGCGGCCGGCGGGCGACTTGCCAAACGAGAAGCCGCAGCCTTCGCTCAGACCGTTGGCGCCGGTGCAGCCATAGCGCCGGTAATTTTCTTTCACCACACCGCCGCAGTTCGGGCAGGGTGTTTGCAGCGTGGCGTAGTTGCCGGGAATGGTGTCGCGGTCGTATTCCTTGGCTTTTTTCACCATGCGCTCGGTCATCGCGGCGATGCCACCCATGAAGGCGGCGCGGCTGAGCTTGCCCTGCTCCATCTGCGAGAGTTTGTATTCCCACTCACCGGTGAGCTCGGCTTTGGAAAGCTCCTCAACCCCCAGGCCGCGAAGCAAGGTCATGAGCTGGAAGGCCTTGGCCGTCGGAATCATCTCGCGGCCTTCGCGCAGCATGTATTTTTCGGTCAGCAGGCCTTCGATGGTGGCGGCGCGCGTGGCGGGCGTGCCCAGGCCTTTTTCCTGCATCGCCAGGCGCAACTCGTCGTCGTCCACCAGCTTGCCCGCGCCCTCCATGGCGCCGAGCAGCGTGGCTTCCGAATAGCGTGCGGGTGGCTTGGTTTTCAGCGCCTTGGGATCGACCGATTCGGCGCGCACGGTTTCGCCTTCGCGCACCGGCACCAGGTTCTGACCCTTGTCGCCTTCTTTCGCCTCTGCCACATCTTCGGCCGCTTCCTTGCCGTACACCGCCATCCAACCCGGCTTGACCAACACCTTGCCTTCGGTCTTGAACGCGTGACCCACGGCGGTTGTGATTCGTGTGGTCACGGTGAATTCGGCGCTGGGGAAGAACACCGCAAGGAAGCGGCGCACCACCAGGTCGTACAGCTTTTGCTCGGCGTCGCTCAGGCCGCTGGGCGCTTGCAGCGTGGGAATGATGGCGAAGTGGTCCGATACCTTGCTGTTGTCAAACACGCGCTTGGTGGGCCGGATGTAGCCGTTGTTGAGCGCGGTGAGCGCGTGCGGCGCGAGGTGCTTCATGCCGCTGTCGGCCAGCATCTCGAAGGTCTGCTTGACCGTGGGCAGGTAGTCTTCAGGCAGGGCGCGCGAATCGGTTCGCGGGTAGGTCAGGGCCTTGTGGCGTTCGTACAGGCTTTGCGCCAGCTGCAGCGTGGTCTTGGCCGAGAAGCCGAAGCGGCCGTTGGCTTCGCGCTGCAGGCTGGTGAGGTCGTACAGCAGGCCGCTGGCCTGGGTGGTGGGTTTGCTCTCTTCCTTGACGCTGCAGGCCTTGCTGCGCACCGCCTCGGCAATCGCCACCGCTTCGCGCTGGCTCCAGACGCGGTCGGCGCGCAGCTCGGGGTCGGCATCGTCGCCAGTGGGTTTCTTGAAGTTGGGGTCGAACCACTTGCCCGGGTATTCGCCGGCCTCGGCCAGGAAGCCGCCGTGGATTTCCCAGTAGTCGCGGCTGCGGTGGGCGCGAATTTTTTCCTCGCGCTCGACCACGATGGACAGCGTGGGCGTCTGCACCCGGCCGACCGTGGTGAGAAAGAAGCCGCCATCGCGCGAGTTGAACGCGGTCATGGCGCGCGTGCCATTGATGCCCACCATCCAGTCGGCCTCGGAACGGCTGCGCGCCGCATCGGCCAGGCCCTGCATTTGCTCGTCGCTCTTCAGGTGCTCGAAGCCATCGCGGATGGCGGCGGGCGTCATCGACTGCAGCCACAAGCGCTGCACCGGTTTGCCCAGGCTCTGGTAGGCGCCGTTCTTCAGGCCGCCTGCGTACTGCTCGATCAGGCGAAAAATCAGCTCGCCCTCGCGGCCTGCGTCACAGGCGTTGATGAGCTGGCCCACGTCTTTGCGCTTGGCCTGTTTCACCACGGCTGAGAGGCGCGACTTGGTCTTGTCGATCGGCTTGAGATCGAAATAGGGCGGCAACACCGGCAGGTGGGCAAAGCTCCACTTGCCGCGCTTCACATCGAATTCCTCGGGCGCGGCGATTTCCACCAGATGGCCCACCGCCGAGGTGACCACGTATTGCTCGTTCTCGAAGTGATCGTCGTGCTTCTCGAACTTGCCCGCCACTGGCGTGAGCGCACGCACGATGTCCTGGGCCACGGACGGCTTTTCGGCAATGACCAGCGTTTTGGCAGAACCTTGATTTTTCATCTCTACAATCCGTTGACTCGCGCGTAGGCACACGCGCACATGGGCGCGCACACCCACGTGCGCACCTGCATGAAACAACCTTACCAAAGTTTCCCCTCGTGAAAAAAAGCCCCCGCCCGGCGCCGTCGCGCCCCGCCACCGCCGCGCTTGCCCCGGGCGGGCGCCGCATCCAGACCCGGCGTTCGGGCGTGCACGGCAAGGGCGTGTATGCGGTGGCGGATCTGGCCGAGGGCGAGACGCTGATCGAGTACGTGGGCGAGGTGATCGGCTGGGACGAAGCGCTGCGCCGTCACCCGCACGACCCCAGCGACCCCAACCACACCTTCTACTTTCACATCGACGAAGACCATGTGATCGACGCCAAGTTCGGCGGCAACTCCTCGCGCTGGATCAACCACAGCTGCGCGCCCAACTGCGAGTCGGAAGTGGACGAAGGGCGGGTCTTCATTCGTGCGCTGCGCAACATCGCAGCCGGTGAAGAGCTGTTTTACGACTACGGTCTGGTGATCGACGAACCCCACACGCCCGAGCTGCTGGCCCAGTACCCCTGCTGGTGTGGTGCAAAGGCTTGCCGCGGCACGCTGCTGGCGCCACAGAAGAAAGCACCGCGCAAGAAGGCCACTGCCACCCGCCAATGGCAAGGCGCGCGCCCGCAGCAAGCAGGCGACGCGGGCCTGACCGCTTCCATGCACCTCAGCCCGCTCAGCCCGCACGCCGAAGACCTCTGGCAGGCCATCGAACCCCTGCTGCCGGGCTTCACGGTGGAGCTGTTGCCCAGCGTCGACTCCACCAACAGCGAGCTGATGCGCCGCGCACGCATCGGGCTAACGCCGAGCCGGTGCTGCTCGCCGCCGACCAGCAGACCGCCGGACGTGGCCGCATGGGCAAGGGCTGGCACAGCCAGGCCGGCCAGTCGCTCACCTTCTCGCTGGCGCTGCCGCTGGCGCCCGCCAACTGGTCGGGTCTGTCGTTGGCGGTGGGCGTTAGCCTGGCCGAGAGCCTGCATCCCGAGGTGCGGCTCAAGTGGCCCAACGACCTGTGGCTGCACGGGCGCAAGCTCGGCGGCATTCTGGTGGAGACCGCGCACCAGGGCGAGGGCGCACAGCAGCCCCGGCTGGTGGTGATCGGTGTGGGCATCAACATCGCGCGGCCCGAGGCCTTGGCGGTGGCAGCCGTTGCCGGCGGCGCCGCACCGCCGGTGCCCGCCGCCGGCCTGGCCGAGGTCTGCGTGGGCCAGACCGCGGGCGAGACGCTGGCTGCGGTGGCACCGGCACTGGTGCGCGATGTGCTCCGGTTTCAGGCCGAAGGCTTCGCCGCCTTTGCCGAGCGTTTCCAGGCGCGTGATGCGCTGAAGGGACGCGAGCTCACGCTGTCGGACGGCAGCCACGGGCGGGCCGACGGCGTGGACGCCACCGGCGCGCTGCGCGTGCAGACGGACGCTGGCTGCCGCGTGGTGAACAGCGCGGAAGTGAGCGTGCGCCCATGCTGAGATGGGTCATTGCGCTGTTGCTGCTGGCCAATGCCGGCTATTTTTTGTGGACGCAAGGTCATCTGGCGCCGCTGGGTCTGGCACCGGCCGAGGAGCGCGAACCCGAGCGGCTGCAGGGCCAGATCCGGCCCGAGGTGCAGCGGCTGCTCAACGCGCCACGCGACACGGTGCCGCCCGCACCAGCCGTGGCGCCTGCTGCGCCTGTGCTCCCCGCACCCGAGACGCCAGCCCTCGAAGCGCCAACGCCGGCGCCCGCGCCAGAATCGGCATCCGCAGACCCCGCGTCTGAACCACCACCGACACCCGCTGCACCGCAGGTCGCCGATGCCGCCCGCGCTTGCTGGCAGGCCGGTGCGTTCACCGAGGCTCAGGCCGAGCGGCTGCGTGCGGCGTTGCCCGAGCTGGGCCTGCCCGCCAGCGGCTGGCAGCTGGTGGAAAGCCGCAGCAGCGGCCGCTGGATTGTCTACATGGGGCGCTACGACAACGCCGAGCAACTGGAGCGCAAGCGCGCCGAGCTGCGCGAACTCAAGGTGGAATTCCGCACCGTCTCCTCCCCCGGCCTTGCCCCCGGGCTGGCGCTGGGCACCTTCTCCAGCGAAGCCTCGGCCCAACAGGCGCTGCAAAAGCTGGTGCGCGATGGCGTGCGCACCGCGCGGGTGGCTCAGGAGCGCGCCGAGTCGCTCAACTTCACCCTGCGCCTGCCGGCCGCCACGCCCGCCCAGAGCGACGCGGTGGCCAACCTAGGCGCACCCATGGCCGGCAAGACGCTGCAAGCCTGCGAATAGCCGCGCATCTGCGGCCGAGTGGTGTTAGACCGCAGCATGTGGGCCTGAGTGGCTGAGAGTCTTTCGATCATGCCCGCTCAAAAAACTCTCAGCCTCTGACACCACGCAAGCCGTTCTGGAACGCCTCCCTTGCCGGCGCGCGTGCCTCAACCCAGTGATGCCGTGGAACCGGCTTCGCCGGGCCACAGGCATCGCCCTCCGGGGGGTGACGCGAAGCGGCGCGGGGGGTTCAAGTGACCACGCGCACCATCTCCAGGCATTTGTTCGAGTAGCCCCACTCGTTGTCGTACCAGGCGATGACTTTCACAAACGTGCCGTCCAGCGCTCAGGCCCACGTCGCGTGCCAGGCGCCTGATGCGTTCGCGGGTCTGGTCGGTGGCTGCTTTCCAGCGGGCCCGCGCGCGCGCGCTCGTTGGCACGGGGACTGCGATCGACCTGCTCTGTTTCGGTATCGGCGGCCGAAGCCCGATAGCCAATGATCAGGCCCAGGGCCAGTGAGTCAACACCCTGAGCCACCCCCGAGGCACAGGCCAGCAAGGCTGCCAGCCCCAAGGCGATCGACCGATTTTTGGATCCGAGATGTAAAAGCATCCCGGTTTGTAGCAAGGGCCAGCTGGCGCTTGCACTTCACCTGGCGGAGCGCGCGCGGGTGTTGGTCGCTTCAGACAACCGCCGGGCGGCGCTGCGTTTGCGCGGCAAACCAAGCCAGCGCATCGTTCCAGAGTGGCTGGGCCTTGGGCCTGAAATACCCCATGTGGCCGATAGCTCCGAGCCCCGCGCGCCGGGCGTCCAGCGTGATGCTGCGCACCTCGGCGTTGCGGTAGCCCGCCATGAAGGCGTCGCGCGATGCCGGGGGCGCCCAGGCATCGTCCAGCGCGTTCACGGCCACGATGGGGAAACGCACATCGCCAAAGCGATCGGTGATCGCCCGCATGGCCGGATCGTCAAAAAAGTAACGCGGGAAGCGGCACCAGTGGCGCCATTGGCGGTACACATCGATGGGCAGGTCTTCGCCCATGCCCAGGCGGCTCCACGGCAAATAGCCGTGCATGCGTGTCCACACCGGCCCCAGCACGCGCCACATGAAGAGCACGCGCAAGCGCTCCAGCGGCGGCATCCATCCGTGCCAGCCGGCGCCGGTGGCGAAGGTGTACGCGCCGTCCACCGCACCCGGGTCGGGCAGCAGCCCCAGCGCGTGGCCCCCGTAGGAATGCCCGACCAGGTACAGCGGCATGCCGGCCTGGCGCATGGCCTCTACACCGGTAGCCAGGTCCAGCCGGCCCCAGTCGAGGTAGTCCATGCGAAAGCCCTTGAGCTTGCCCGGGGCGGACTGGCCGATGCCGCGGTAGTCCAGCGTGAGCACGTCATAACCCTGGCGCGCGGCGTGTTCGGCGAAGCGTTTGTAAAAGCCCTGGGGCACGGCGGTCGCGCCACCCACGACCAGGTGTCCAACCGGAGGCGACGGGCTGTGGAAGCGGTGTGCGACCAATGGGTAGCCGTCGGCGGCGGTGAGTGAAATGCGCTCGATGCGCACGTCCTGGGCGGTTTTGTCGGTGCTCATGGTCGGTCTCCCGTTCGTGCGGTCAGCGGTTGGTGCGGGCGGCCAGCAGCGAGAGCAGGGTCTCGGTGGCCTGCGTGATGGGTTCGGTGCTCTGGGCCACGCGGGCCTGGAGCAGGCCGCCCTCGTAGGTCGCCACGATCAGGGCGGCGATGCCCCGTGCCTGGTCCTGCGGCTCGCCGTGCTGCTCCAGCGCGAGCGCGATGCGTTCGCGCAGCGTGGCAAACGCGCGGGCCAGGGCGTCGCGCAGGACCGGGTCGTCGGGCGTGGTTTCCAGCGCCACGCTCGCCAGCGGGCATCCAGACTCGAAGCCGGTGTCATTCAACCGAGCGGTGGCGCCCGCCATCCAGCGGCGCATGGCCACGATCGGGTCCATCTTGCTGGCGAGCAAGATGTCGAGCCCGCGCAGCATGCGCGCCACCACATCGTCGATGGCGGCCACGGCCAGCTCGGTCTTGCCACCGGGAAAGTGGTGGTAGAGCACGCCCTTGGGCGCGCCGGCCTGGGCCAACAGCTCAGTGAGTCCCGTGCCGTGCAGGCCGCGCCGGCGCAGGGCGTCGCTCATGGCGGCGATCAGGCGTTCGCGGGTACCGGGCGTGGGTGTGTCGGTCATGCGCGCAAATCTATAGACCGGTCGGTCTAGTGTCAAGCCATGGCGTGTCGCACAAGTTCTCCAGGCAACAAAAAAGCGCCCGAAGGCGCCTTTTTTGTTCGATGCGAGCGGGTGCTTACTTGGCCACCACGCGCACCATCTCCAGGCACTTGTTCGAGTAGCCCCACTCGTTGTCGTACCAGGCGATGACTTTCACAAACGTGCCGTCCAGCGCGATGCCGGCGTCGGCGTCGAAAACGCTGGTGCAGGTCTCGCCGCGGAAGTCGGTCGCCACCACCTTGTCGGTGGTGTAGCCCAGCACGCCCTTGAGCGCGCCTTCGCTTTGCGCCTTCATCTCGGCGCAGATCTCGGCGTAGCTGGCTTCCTTGTTGAGCTCGACCACGAGATCGACCACCGAGACATCAGACGTGGGCACGCGGAACGACATGCCGGTGAGCTTTTTGTTGAGCTCGGGAATCACCACGCCCACGGCCTTGGCCGCGCCGGTGCTCGAAGGAATGATGTTCTCCAGAATGCCGCGGCCGCCGCGCCAGTCTTTGTTGCTCGGGCCGTCCACGGTTTTCTGGGTGGCGGTCGCAGCGTGCACCGTGGTCATGAGACCGCGCTTGATGCCCCACTTGTCGTGCAGCACCTTGGCCACCGGGGCCAGGCAATTGGTGGTGCAGCTGGCGTTGGAGATGATGGCCTGACCCGCGTAGGTCTTGTCGTTGACGCCGAACACAAACATGGGCGTGTCGTCTTTCGATGGCGCCGACAGGATCACTTTTTTGGCGCCGGCGTCCAGGTGTTTCTGGGCCGTGACCTTGTCGAGGAACAGACCGGTGGACTCGATCACGATGTCGGCACCGACTTCGTTCCATTTCAGGTTGGCGGGGTCGCGCTCTTGCGTCAGGCGAATGGTTTTGCCGTTGACCACAATGTTGCCGCCTTCGACCTTCACGGTGCCCTTGAAGCGGCCGTGCACGCTGTCGTACTGCAGCATGTAGGCCAGGTAGTCGGGTTCCAGCAGGTCGTTGATGGCAACGACTTCGATGTCGGCGAAGTTCTGGATGGCGCTGCGCAGCACGTTGCGCCCGATGCGGCCAAAGCCGTTGATGCCGATCTTGATGGTCATGGTCTCTTCTCCTTCAGGTCGATAAAAATGAGGTGGGCATGTTCACTTGCCGAGGACTGCGCGCACCGTGTCGGCGACGTTCTCGGGCGTGAAACCGAAGTGTTTGAACAAGACTGGCGCGGGCGCCGACTCGCCGTAGGTGTCCAGGCCGACCACGGCGGCCACGCCGTATTTCCACCAGCCGTCGGTGGAGCCCATTTCCACAGCAATGCGCGGCAGGCCCTTGGGCAACACGCTGGCTTTGTAATCGGCGTCCTGTCGATCAAACGTGGTGGTGCTGGGCATGGAGACCACGCGCACCGCGATCTTGAATGCCTTGGCCAGCAGTTCCTGCGCCTTCAAAGCCAGCTGCACCTCGGAGCCGGTGGCGATGATGATGGCCTGGGCCTTTTTCTTCAGCCCGACTTCCGCCGGTTCGGCCAGCACATAGGCGCCGCGGCTGATGTCACCCAGGTCTTGCTTGGGCGCGTAGGGCAGGTTTTGGCGGCTCAGCAGCAGCGCGGTGGGTTTGGTCGCGTTTTGAAGCGCAACGGCCCAGGCCACGGCGGTCTCGGCGGTATCGGCTGGGCGCCAGACGTCCAGGTTCGGGATCAGGCGCAGGCTGGCGGCGTGTTCCACCGACTGGTGCGTGGGGCCGTCTTCGCCCAGGCCGATGCTGTCGTGGGTGAACACATGGATCACCCGCTGCTTCATCAGCGCGGCCATGCGGATGGCGTTGCGGCTGTAGTCGGAAAAAGTGAGGAAGGTGCCACCAAAGGGGATGTAGCCGCCGTGCAGCGCCACGCCGTTCATGATGGCCGCCATGCCGAATTCGCGCACGCCGTAGTTGATGTGGCGACCGATCTGGCCTTCGGGGGTTTTCACCACGTCGCCCGCCATGTCAAAGCGCAGCGGCGGCGTGCTCTTCGTGTTGGTGAGGTTGGAGCCGGTGAGGTCGGCGCTGCCGCCGAGCATCTCGGGCAGCGCAGCGGTGAAGGCTTCGAGCGCGAGCTGGCTGGCCTTGCGGCTGGCCACGGTCTCGGCCTTGGTGTGGGCGGCAACCACGGTGTCGAACGCGAGCTGGTTGAAACCCTTGGGCAGCTCGCCCTTCATGCGGCGCACAAACGCCTTGGCCTCGACCGGGAAGGCAGCTTTGTAGGCGGCAAACACGCCGTTCCAGGCGGCTTCCTGTGACTTGCCGGCGGCCTTCGCATCCCAGGCGGCATACACGTCTTTCGGAATCTTGAACGGCGCATGGGGCCAGCCCAGGGCTTCGCGGGTGAGCGCGATTTCTTCTGAGCCCAGCGGCTCGCCATGGGCCTTGGCGGTGTTGGCGCGGTTCGGGCTGCCCTTGCCGATGTGGGTCTTGCAGATGACGAGCGTGGGTGCGTCGGCCTTGTTCTTGGCGTCGGCAATGGCGCGGTCAACCGCGTCGGCGTCGTGGCCGTCGATCGGGCCAATCACGTTCCAGCCGTAGGCGGCGAAACGCAGCGCGGTGTTGTCGATGAACCAGGGTGTGACCTGGCCGTCGATCGAAATGCCGTTGTCGTCGTAGAGCGCGATCAGCTTGTTGAGCTTCCAGGCGCCGGCCAGCGCGCAGGCCTCGTGGCTGATGCCCTCCATCAGGCAGCCGTCGCCCAGGAACACATAGGTGTGGTGGTCCACGATGTCGTGGCCTGGGCGGTTGAATTCGGCCGCCAGCAGCTTCTCCGCCAGCGCCATGCCCACCGCGTTGGTGATGCCCTGGCCGAGCGGGCCGGTGGTGGTTTCCACACCCGGCGTGTGGCCGACCTCGGGGTGGCCGGCCGTCTTGCTGCCGAGCTGGCGGAAGTTCTTCAACTCCTCGATCGGCAGCTTGTAGCCGGTGAGGTGCAGCAGCGCATAGATCAGCATCGAGCCGTGGCCGTTGGACAGCACGAAGCGGTCGCGGTTGGCCCAGGCCGGGTTGGTGGGGTTGTGCCGCAGATGCCGGCCCCACAGGGCCACCGCCATGTCGGCCATGCCCATGGGCGCACCCGGGTGGCCGGAGTTGGCGGCCTGCACCGCGTCCATCGCCAGGGCTCGGATGGCATTGGCCTGGGTCTGGGGCGTGACGGCAGCGGCCGAGTTGACAACGGGGGAAGTGGCTTCGGACATGGGGGCGTGCTGGTGGTTGCGGCGGTGCGCGAAGCCTCCGATTTTAACGACCCGGGCAAAGCGCCAGCCGGGGCGCGGTGGTTCAGGGGCCGGTGCTCTGCACCTGGTAGCGACGCGAACCGTCGGCCGCCGTGGTCTGCAGCAGCGTGACGGCCTGGCCGACAGCCAGCTCGCCGTTGCCCGCCGGCAAGCGAACACGCGAGCCATCGGGCAACTCGACCAGGAGCGTTGACAGCGCCACGCCACCGCCGGGCGCGTCTGTGGCGACCACCGTTGCCTGCACGGGCGCGGTAACGGCACCCCGCTGTGCATCCCGCGCACGCAGGCCAAAGAAGAGCGCCACGAGCAACAGCAGCACTGCCAGCGCGGCTCGGGTGTTGATGTAGCGGTGAACAAACGGTGTCATGGTGGGTGCTGGCAAGTCGGATCAAAAAGCAGGCAACAGCGTGGGTGCGAACACCGTGGCGCAGCCGCCCGATCGATATAGTATTTGCCTCGCGCCCTCAAGCCCCAACCCGAGCCCCGACCATGCCCACACCGCAACCGCCCGCCATTGCCGCCATGGTGCTGGCTGCGGGCCGCGGCAACCGCATGCGGCCCCTGACCGATCACACACCCAAGCCCTTGCTGCCGGTTCACGACAAGCCGCTGATGCTGTGGCCGATGGACGCGCTACAGGCCAGCGGCTTTCACCGCGTGCTGGTCAACACCGCCTGGCTGGGCGAGCAGATCGTCGACAGGCTGAGCACTTGGGCGCTCAAGCATCCGCGGGCAGCGCTGGCGTTCTCGCACGAGGAAGAAGACTTCGGCTACGCACTGGAAACCGCCGGCGGCATTGCGCGTGCGCTGCCCTCGCTGGGTGAGGTTTTCTGGGTGTTGGCAGGCGATGTGTACGCGCCCGATTTTGTTTTCGCGCGGGACAGCGTGGCGCGCTTCACCGCCAGCGGCGCGCTGGCGCACCTCTGGCTCGTACCCAACCCCGAACACAACCCGCGCGGCGATTTCGGCCTGAGCCCCGAGGGCCTGGCGCTGAATGAGGCGCCCGAGCGCTTCACCTACAGCACCATCGGCCTGTACCGCCGCGCGCTGTTCGAGGCGCCCTGGTGCGACATCCTGCCGGGCAACCCGCAGGGCACGGCCGCACCGCTGGCGCCGCTGCTGCGCACCGCCATCGCCGCAGGGTTGGTGAGTGCCGAGCTGTACACCGGCCGCTGGACCGATGTGGGTACACCCGAACGCCTGCAGGCGCTGAATGCCTCGCCCAGCGCACCCTCAGCAAAACCCGGAGAATGAAACGCATGGACGCCCACACCTCTTTCGCCCTCTACGCCGAGCGCCGCGCTCGCCTCGCCGCCCAGCTGGGGCCCGGCGGTATTGCCATCGTGCCGACCGCACCCGAGCGCACCCGCAACCGCGACAGCGACTACCTGTTTCGCTTCGACAGCTACTTCTATTACCTGACCGGTTTCACCGAGCCCAACGCCTGGCTGGTCATCACGGCCGAGGGCGAGAGCACGCTGTTTTGCAACCCCAAAGACCTGGAACGCGAAATCTGGGACGGCTACCGCCTTGGCCCCGAGGCCGCCATCGGCGCGCTCGGCGTGCAGCGGGCACACCCGGTGCCCGCGCTGGACGCCGAGCTGCCCCGGCTGCTGGAGAACCGGCGCACCGTCTGGTACCCGTTTGCGATCCACGCGGGGCTGGAAGGCCGGGTCGACGGCTGGCTCCAGAAAGTGCGCGCCCGGGTGCGCTATGGCGCGCTGTGCCCCGATGCCCAGCGCGACCTCTGCGGCCTGCTCGACGAGATGCGGCTGGTGAAAGACGCACACGAGATCGACACCATGCGGCGCGCTGCGCAGATCAGCGCGCAGGCCCACATCCGCGCCATGCAGCGCAGCGCCGCCATGCTGCGCGCCGGCCAGGAGGTGCGCGAGTACCACCTGGACGCCGAGCTGCTGCACGAGTTCCGCCAGCACGGCTCGCAGTACCCAGCCTACGGCAGCATCGTCGCCGCCGGTGCCAACGCCTGCGTGTTGCATTACCGCGCCGACAACGCCCCGGTGCGCGACGGCGATCTGGTGCTGATCGACGCCGGCTGCGAACTCGACGGCTATGCCTCCGACATCACGCGCACCTTCCCGGCCAACGGCAAGTTCACCGGAGCGCAGCGCGACCTCTACAACCTGGTGCTGGCCAGCCAGGACGCGGCCGTGGCCGCCACGAAACCGGGCGCGCGTTTTGTCGATCCGCACGACGCCACGGTGCGCGTGCTGGCGCAGGGCATGCTCGACCTGGGCCTGCTGAACCAGAACGACGTCGGCCACCTGGACGACGTGATCGCGCAGCGCCACTACTTTCGCCACTACATGCACCGCACCGGCCACTGGCTGGGGCTGGACGTGCACGACTGCGGCAGCTACGTGGAGCCCGGCGAGGTGGGCACCGTGAGCGAACGCAAGGACCCGCTGTCGGGCGAGATCATCAAAGACCGGCCCAGCCGCATCCTGCGCCCGGGCATGGTGCTCACCATCGAACCTGGTCTTTATGTGAGCCCCGCCGCAGATGTGCCCAAGCACTTCTGGAACATGGGCATCCGCATCGAAGACGACGCGGTGGTCACCGCCACCGGTTGTGAGCTGATCAGCCGCGGTGTCCCGGTGCAAGCCGACGAGATCGAAGCACTGATGCGCGGCTGAGCGGCGGCTGGCATGCGCGTGCTGAGCGTCAACACCGGCCAGGCGCGCCTGCTGCGCGTGGGCGAACGCAATGTGTTGAGCGGCATCGGCAAGACGCCGCAGCCCGGGCCGGTGGCGGTCGGCCCGCTCGGGCTGGCGGGAGACGAACAGGCCGATCTGAACGTGCACGGCGGGCTGACCAAAGCGGTGTATGCCTACCCGGCGGAACACCTGGCGTTCTGGGCCGAACAGCGCCGCAGCCATGGCGTGAGCCTGTTCGACGAGCCGCTGCCGCCGGGTTTCATGGGCGAAAACCTGAGCATCGAGGGCCTGCTGGAGCACGAGGTGTGGATCGGCGACGAGCTGCACCTGCCCGACTGCGTGCTGCGCGTGACCGCACCGCGCGAGCCTTGCTTCAAGTTCAACGCGGTGATGGGGCTGAACACCGCCGGGCGGCTCATGATGCAGCAGGGTTGCCCCGGCTTTTATCTGGCGGTGGCGCGGCCGGGCACGCTGCAAGCCGGTCAGACCTTCTCCGTGCAGCCTGGTACGCGCGGCCTGAGCGTGCGCGAGGCGTTTGCCGCCAAGCGCGTCAAGCATCTGCGCTGAGGCACGCTGCAACACACCCACACAGGCGAGCCACCGTGTCCATTGCGCAGCCCCAGCTTCACCAACACCCGCCGGTGCTGTGCCTGACCATGAACCCGGCGGTCGATCTCTCCACCGACACCGAGCGCGTGCTGCCGACCCACAAACTGCGCTGCGGTGAGACGCTGCACGACGCGGGTGGTGGCGGCATCAACGTGGCGCGCGTGTTGCTGCGGCTGGGCGGCTCGGCCCACGCGCTGTGTCCGGCCGGCGGGCCGAGCGGCGAATGGCTGAAGTCGCGCGTCGCCGATGAACACCTGCCCGCCAGCTTCGTGCCGATTGCGCAGGAAACGCGCATGAGTCTCACGGTGCACGAGCTCAGCAGCGGCGCCGAATACCGCTTCGTGATGCCCGGGCCCACGCTCGCCGAGCCCGAGTGGCAAGCCTGTCTGCACAGGCTTTCTGACAGCCAACCATTCCCGGCCTGGGTGGTGGCCAGCGGCAGCCTGCCGCCCGGCGTGCCTGCGGATTTTTACGCGCGCGTGGCCCGGCTGTGCCGTGAGCGCGGCGCGCGCCTGGTGCTCGATGCGGCCGGCCCAGCACTGGCGGCGGCCCTGGCCGAGGGCGTGTACCTGGTGAAGCCCAACCTGCGCGAGCTGGGCGAGTTGCTGGGCCAGACCCTTGACGAACCGGTGGCCTGGGAAGCGGCGGCGCGTGGACTGGTCGACAAGGGTGCGGCCGAGGTGGTGGCGTTGTCGCTCGGCCATCAGGGCGCGTTGCTGGCCACGCGAGGCGGCGCGTGGCGTGCCGACCCACTGCCGGTGCAGGTGGTGAGCGCGGTGGGTGCAGGCGACAGCTTTGTTGGCGGCATGGTGGCCTCGCTGCAGCGCGGCGAGACGCTGCTGGACGCGTTCGGCTGGGCCATGGCAGCGGCCTCGGCCACCTTGCTGACGGCGGGCACGGCACTGTGTCGCACCCAGGATGTCGATCGTCTGCGGGCCAAGGTGGTCATCAACGAGGCGATCGCGCCGCCGCCGAATCAAATCCTCCCATCGCGTTGGTGAACGCAACACCGTTCGAGCGGGTCACGGCATGCCATGGCGCTCCACATGCGCTGCGACACATTCCCACCGAAATTGTCATCACCGTTGCGCGTTTGACCGATCCGTTTTCGGGTCGCCCGCGCCGACCACACACTTAGAATGCGCCATTACTTTTCGCATGACAGAAACGGCATTCGCCAGGAGACAAAGCCATGAGCGACAACACCCAGGAAAACAAACGCGCCGAACTGAACCGGGCGGCGCTCGAATACCACGAGTTTCCGACCCCGGGCAAGATCGCGATTGCCGCCACCAAGCAGCTCACCAACCAGCGCGATCTGGCGCTGGCCTATTCGCCCGGGCGTGGCTGCGCCGTGTGAAGAGATCGTCAAAGACCCGAACAATGCGTTCAAGTACACCAGCCGCGGCAACCTGGTGGCGGTGATCACCAACGGCACGGCCGTGCTCGGCCTGGGTGACATCGGCCCGCTGGCCGCCAAGCCGGTGATGGAAGGCAAGGGCGTTCTGTTCAAGAAGTTCTCGGGCATCGATGTGTTCGACATCGAGATCAACGAGAAAGACCCGGACAAGCTGGTCGAAATCATCGCGTCGCTGGAGCCCACCTTCGGCGGCATCAACCTCGAAGACATCAAGGCGCCCGATTGTTTTTACGTTGAGCGCAAGCTGCGCGAGCGCATGAACATTCCGGTGTTCCACGACGACCAGCATGGCACCGCGATCGTGGTGGGTGCGGCCATCCTCAATGGCCTGAAGGTGGTTGGCAAAGACCCGAAAAACATCAAGCTGGTGACTTCGGGCGCAGGTGCGGCGGCGCTGGCTTGCCTGGGCCTGCTGGTCAAGCTCGGCATTCCGCGCGAAAACATCTGGGTGACCGACCTGGCCGGGGTGGTTTACCAGGGCCGCACCGAGCTGATGGATGAAGACAAGATCCAGTTTGCCCAGAAGACCGACCAGCGAACCCTCGCCGACGTGATCGCCGGCGCCGACGTTTTTCTGGGCCTTTCGGCCGGCGGCGTGCTCAAGCAGCCGATGGTGGCGAGCATGGCCGCCAGGCCGCTGATTTTTGCGCTGGCCAACCCGAACCCCGAGATCCAGCCCGAAGACGTCAAGGCGGTGCGCAGCGACGCCATCATGGCCACCGGCCGCACCGACTACCCCAACCAGGTCAACAACGTCCTGTGTTTCCCCTACATCTTTCGCGGTGCACTGGATGCAGGCGCCTCCACCATCACCGATGAAATGGAGATCGCTGCGGTGCACGCCATCGCCGATCTGGCGCAAGCCGAGCAGAGCGAAGTGGTGGCCGCGGCCTATGCCGGCGAGAAGCTGGCGTTTGGCCCCGAGTACCTGATTCCCAAGCCGTTCGACCCGCGGCTGATGATGAAGATCGCGCCGGCTGTGGCGCAGGCGGCGGCCGACAGCGGTGTGGCACTGCGCCCGATCGCCGACATGGCGGCTTACCGCGACAAGCTGCAGAGCTTCGTTCTCGCCTCGGGCACCATCATGAAGCCCATCTACGCGGCGGCCAAACTCGCGCAGACCAAGCGTGTGGCCTACGCCGAGGGCGAAGAAGAGCGCGTGTTGCGCGCCTGCCAGATCGTGGTCGATGATGGCCTGGCGCGGCCCACCCTGATTGGCCGCCCGGCCATCATCGCGCAGCGCATCGAAAAGTTCGGCTTGCGCCTGAAAGAGGAGCTGGACTACGACGTGGTCAACGTCGAACAGGACCACCGCTACCGCGACTTCTGGCAGACCTATCACCGCATGACGGAGCGCAAGGGTGTCACGGTGCAACTGGCCAAGATCGAGATGCGCCGCCGCCTGACCTTGATCGGCGCGATGCTGCTGCACAAGGGCGAGGTTGACGGCCTGATCTGCGGCACCTGGGGCGGCACGCACAACCACCTGGAGTACATCGATCAGGTGATCGGCAAACGCGCTGGCGGCAGCCCGCGCACCGAGCAGGACGTGCGGGTGTACGCCTGCATGAACGGCCTGATGTTGCCGGGGCGGCAGGTGTTCCTGGTGGACACCCACGTGAACCACGACCCGAGCGCCGAAGAGCTGTGCGAGATCACGGTGATGGCCGCAGAGGAAATGCTGCGCTTTGGCCTCACACCCAAGGCGGCCCTCCTGTCGCACTCCAACTTCGGCTCCAGCAACCAGCCCTCGGCCATCAAGATGCGGCGCACGCTGGAGTTGCTGCGCGAACAGGCGCCCTGGCTGGAGGCAGACGGTGAGATGCATGGCGACGTGGCGCTGGACGCCGACGCTCGCTCCGCCTTGATGCCCCATTCCACGCTGCAAGGCAACGCCAATCTGCTGGTGTTGCCCAACATCGACGCGGCCAACATTGCCTACAACCTGCTCAAAACAGCGGCTGGCGGCAACATCGCCATCGGCCCGGTGCTGCTGGGGGCCGACAAACCGGTGCACATCCTCACCGCGAGCGCCACGGTGCGACGCATCGTGAACATGACCGCCCTGACCGTGGCCGAGGCCAACACCACTCGCTAACGTCTTGAGAAAAAGCAAGCGCTAACTTTTTCTCATGGCGCGGTCCGCGCCAACTGCCCAACAAATCAGCAAGTGCTTGCCTTTTTGCAGCGGTTGGTGCACACTCCCGCCTTGGCAATTCAGGGTTAACCCGCCCTACTGGGCCATCGAAACCGCCGGGATTTCCCGGTTTTTTTGATGCTCCGCCAAGGCGGGTTCATTCGTATCAGGAGCAGGGAATTTCATGGGTCTGAAACGGATCCGGGTGGTCAGCAAAGCGGGTGCATGGGCACTGGCGGCGGTGCTGGCGATGAGCGCGGGCACTTTTTTGGTGCAGGCGCGAGCACCCGTCGATGTCAGCCCCCTGAGCAGGTCTGGCTTGGCGCCGGTGGCGCTGGTGGGACTGCCGCCGCAGGGCCAGGAGGTCATGGCGAAAATCCGCGAAGGCGGCCCGTTCCGGTACGAAAAGGACGGCACGGTGTTCGGCAATCGCGAGCGCCTGCTGCCCAGTCAGACCAGGGGCTATTACCGCGAGTACACGGTGCCCACCCCGGGCCTGGGTCACCGAGGTGCCCGCCGGATTGTGTGTGGCGGGCAGCAAGTGCGGCAACCTGATGCATGTTTTTACACCGAGGATCACTACAGCAGCTTCCGGCTGATCGTGCAGTGAGCCTTGGCGACGATTTCGACTTTTTAACCTTCACTGTAGAAAGAGACGCGGAGATGGACACGCCACTTCGTAACGTACGACCCAATATCGTTCAGTCGATTCGCGCTTATGGCGTGAAAGAACTGCAAGGCGCCGCTGAGCGCCTGGGGCATCACTTTCTGTACGCCAATCTGGCGAAGGCACAGAGCAAGCAGGACGTGCTTGAACTCATCGCAGCGCAATACACGCTGCCACCGCACTTTGGCAAGAACTTCGACGCGCTGTACGACTGCATGACCGACATGGTCCACAAGTCGGGGCCGCAGACCGGTTTCATCGTGGTGCTTGAGCACATTCCGGCGCACGCGAAATTCGACAAGGAAGCGCGCGAGCAGCTGCTCGATATCTTCCGCGACGCTGCCGACTACTGGAGCGACCGCAAGATTCCGTTCCGCTGCTTCTACTCTTTCTCGGTCGCCCGCACGCCCAAGGGTGAAGAGCAGATCGAGGTGGAAAGTGAGGAGCGCATGCCCACCGACAAGCTGCTCGACGTCAGCCCCATGGCACTGCGCATGAGCAGCCCGTTCAATGCGGGTTACTGGCTGAGCGCAGCCTAGACAAGGCCCTCCCCCGCGCCGCCTGCGGCTCCTGGCATAGCCAGTTCCGCGGCATTCTGGGTTGGGCTCCCTCGCGCTTGAGAAGCCGCTGTGCAAACAGCGGCTTTTTCACGCCTGCGTGTCTTCATACTGGGGCACCGCCGATCTGGCTTTGCCAGTCGGCCAGTGCCGCCCCCTGGGGGGTGACGCCGCAGGCGGCGCGGGGGGAGTCAGTTCGGCAGCGGCTTTTTCACGCCCGAACGGCCTGGGCCAGCGCCACGTATTCGGCCACCGGCACCTCTTCGGCGCGGCGTTGCAGGTTGAACTCGCCGGCAAAGCCGCGCGCTTCCAGCCACTTGCCGAGCGTGTTGCGCAAAATTTTCCGGCGCTGGCTGAAGGCGGTCTGAACCAGCTCACCAAACAGCGCAAAGTCGATGGCTGGAGGCGCGGCCAGGGGGACCATGCGCACGATGGCGCTGTCCACGCGGGGCGGTGGATCGAAGCTTTCGGGCGGCACAAAGAGCACGTTTTCCATCGCGTAGCGCCACTGCAGCATCACGCTCAGGCGGCTGTAGTCGCCGCTGCCGGGCTGCGCGACCATGCGGTCGATCACTTCTTTTTGCAGCATGAAGTGCTGGTCTTTCACCACCGCCACATGGTCGAGCAGGTGGAACAGGATGGGGGTGGAGATGTTGTAGGGCAGGTTGCCCACGACCCTGAGGGCGGGTCGCGGCCGCTGGACACCGGAACCACCGGCCCCCTCCCTGGTGCCGGGATCGTCTGCGGCGAACTCAGCCGCCAGGGCGGAGAAGTCGACCTTGAGCACATCGGCCTCGATCACCGACAACTGGGAATGCGCGCGCAGGCGAACCGCGAGATCGCGGTCCAGCTCGATCACGGTGAGCTTGCCCAGGCGCTCAACCAGTGGCTGGGTCAGGGCCGCCAGGCCCGGACCGATTTCCACCATGGCGTCGCCCGGCTGCGGCGCGATGACATCGACGATGGCGTCGATGATGGCGGCGTCGGTCAGGAAGTGCTGACCGAAGCGTTTGCGCGCAACGTGCTTCATGCGGCGTGGCGCTCGCGGAGCGTGGCCATCAAAGCGCCGGCGGCTCGCGGTACTCCACGAAGGCGCGGCCACGCAGGTCTTGCAACCAGCTTGTCAGAGCCTCGTTGCCCTTTCGCTCGCGCACCACCGCGCGAATCATGTCGCGCTGCTCGCGCTGGGTCAGCGGTTGGTTGCGACGCTCGGTCACCTGAATCAGGTGCACCCCGAAACGCGAGGCCAGCGGCTGCGAGATCTCGCCAGGCCTCAGGCTGTTCATCACCTGCTCGAATTCGGGCACAAACTGACCCGGACTGGCCCAACCCAGATCCCCGCCCTCGGGCGCCGAACCATCCTGGCTGTGCGCCCGAGCCAGATCGGTGAAGCTGGCTTTGCCCTCGGCAATCTGCTGGCGGTAGCCGTCAAGTTGCGCCGCAGCGGCTTGTGCGCTGAGCTGTGGCGTCACGCGCAGCAGGATGTGGCGGGCGCGGGTCTGGGTCACGAACGCATCGGGCAGGCCGGCCTGTCGCTTGTCCAGCAGCTTGAGCACGTGAAAGCCGGCCGGGCTGCGCAGGGGGCCTGCGACGTCGCCCACGCCCAGCGCGCGCGTCGCATTGACAAACAGCTCGGGCAGGCGATCGGCGGGGCGCAGGCCGAACTCGCCGCCGTTGACCTTCTCGGGCGCATCGGAAAACTCGCGGGCCAGCGCCGCAAAATCGCCACCAGCCCGTGCGCGATCCGCAGCCTGCTGGGCGCGCGCCTGCCGCTCGCTGACCTGTGCCTCGGTCGCGCCCTCGGGCACCAGCACCAGCACATGGGCCAGGTTGAGCTGCAACTCGCTCAGGGCGACACCAGCGCTTTGCTCTCGGATGTAGCCGTCAATATCGGATTCGCTGACCTGCGTGCGGCTCTCCACCTCGCGCTCGCGCAAACGCTGCACCAGGATCTGGTTGCGCAAATCGCTGCGCAGCCGGTTGGCGTCCACCCCTTCGGCAGCCAGCCTGCGGCGGAAGTCGGCCAGCGACATCTGGTTTTGCGCGGCGATCGATTCCTCTGCCTGCGCCAGGGTGGCCTCGTCGACCTGAATGCCCAGTTCGCGGGCCTGCTGAATCTGCACGCGCTCGGCCACCAGCTGTTCAAGCACCTGGGGCACCAGTTCGGCACGCGGCGGCATGGCCGCGCCTTGCTGGGTGATCTGCTGTTCCACCCGCAGCAAGCGGGCGCGCACCTCGTTGTTGGTGATGGGCTCGGAATTGACCAGCGCCACGATGAAATCCACCGTGCGCGGGCCGCTGACAGCCAGCGCGGGGGCCGGTGCGGCGGGCCTGAGCGTGAGCTGGCCAGAGGGCCGCAGGGTCTGCGCCTGCGCCAGGCCGGCGCAGAGCAGCGCAGTGACCAGCAGGGCCACCCCAGCCATCGGGGCACATCGGCGCGAAAGTAGGTGTTCAGTCATATTGTTGGAAACGGCTCGGCGGGTTGATTTCTTCGCGCAGGTACTGGTAGCGCGGAATGTTGGCCTTGAGCGACTGCAGCGGGTTGGAGCCCAGCCGCGAGAAGCCACTGAATTCGAGCTGAAAAAGGATGCGCTGGTTCGCGCTGCTGGTGCCCACCTGCAGCCGCTCCAGCACCAGCCGGCCAATCCAGCAACCGGCATCGTATTCGAAGCCCGCCACCAGATCGACCACCTTGCGGTCGGGCATGCTGTAGTTGATGCGGCCCACGCTGTACCAGCGCCCGGCGCCCAGACCGCGGCCCGGCATGCCCTGGACCGGCGCGGGGGTGCTGGTGAAATCGGCCAGCGGCCACTGCCAGCCCACATCGATCTGCTCGCTCACGCCGCGCTGCAGGCGGTAGGCGGCGTTGAGCACGCGAAAGTTGCTCGGCGTGTAGCGCCCACTCAGCGTGGTGCGGGTGGACTCGCGCGTCTTGGGGTTGAACTGCACCGTGGCGTCGGTCTGCCAGCGCGGGTCCCACTGCACGCGTGCGCCCAGCAGCACATCGCTCAGGCGCTCGCGCTGCGCCGCACCACCCGGGAGCGTGACCTCCTGATCTTTGAGCAGGTAACGCTGCGCCACGCCCAGGCGCACCACCTCGGCGCCGGTGTCGGGGTCCAGCAGGCGCGAGCTGGCGCCGAGGGTGACGGCGTGGGTATCTGAAATGCGGTCGTTGCCGACGAACACGTTTTCGCTGTAGATCGAGGCGAAGTTGAAGTCGTTCGCGCCCGAGTCGTAGTTGGGCAAAAGGGACTGGTCGCGAAACGGGGTGTGGGTGAAAAAGGCGCGGGGCTCCAGCGTTTGCGTGAAGGCTCGGCCGAAGTAGCTGGCGCTGCGCTCGAACACCATGCCGCTGTCAACACTGAAGGTGGGCAGCGCGCGGGAGGCGCTGCGCGAGCCGTCGGACAGCGGCGTGTCAAATCGGTACTGCGTGGTGTGCAGCTGAAAGCGCGGCTTGACATACCAGCCCGGCGTCTGCCAGCGGCGGCTGATCTCGGCCACGGCCAGGGTGCGGTCGCCATTGGCCTGCCCAGTCAGCAGGCGATCGGATCGGAAGCGGGTGTATTCGGTCAGTACCGTGGCGTCCCAACCGCGCAAACCACCCAGCGTGAAGTTGTTCTGCACATAGCGCGCCGCCAGCGAGGGCAGGCGGTCGTAGGGCGGAACGATGGGGGCTTCCACGTCTTGCAGCGTCTGCCAGCGGTAGGCGCCAGCGCTGAACGACCAGGGGCCACGGCCCCAGCTCAACACGCCGTCACTGGCCAGCAGCCGCGAGGTGAGCGAGGTGCTGCTGCGCGGGAAGTCGCGCCAGTAGTTGTCGTCGCTCACCCGGTTGAGGTTCAGGCGAGCCCCGAACTCGCCGTCCAGCCCGAGCACGCGCAGACCGGGCGCGCCGGTCAGGGCCTGGTTGTGCTGGATCGAGTAGCCCCAGCGGTTGGCGTCGCGCAGCTGGTCCGAAGGCATGTAGGCCGCGCGCACCTGGCCGCTCCAGCGCGGCTGCAGGTAGCGCAGCTCGCCGGCGAGGTCGATGCCGCGCTTGCTCATGGCGGTGGGGAACAGCGTGGCGTCGAAATTGGGGGCGAGATTGAGGTAATACGGCAGCGTGACCTCAAGCCCGCTGACGTTGTCCAGGTTGATCGAGGGCGGCAGAAAGCCACTCTTGCGCGCATCGGTCAGCGGAAAGCTGAGGTGGGGCGCTCCCAGGATGGGCACGCCCTTGAATTCGAGTACGCCACCGACCGCCACGCCCTCCTGTTTGGCGTTGTCCAGATCCACCCGCGAGGCGCGGATCAGCCAGTCGGGCATCCACTTCGCGCCTGGCGTGCGGGGGCAGGTGGAGTAACGCGCGTCGTGAGCGCTCAGGCGATCGGCATCGAGAAAATCGACCCGGCTGGCGTCGCCCTGGCCTTCGCTTTGCAGCAGCGAAAAACTGGGTTGCTGAAAGCTGCCCTGGTTGGTGTCCACGTTGAGCTGCAGCTCGGGGCCTTCAAAGCGGTTGCCGTTGCGGTTGACCAGCACCTCACCCTGGGCCTTGGCCTCGCTGCTGCGCTGGTCGAACTCCAGCCGCTCGGCTCGGATCACGGTGTCGTGGCGGCGCAGCTCGGCGTTGCCCTCCACCGTCACCACGCCATCGGTCTGGCCGCTCACCTTGTCGCCCGACACAAAGGTGGGCAGCTGCGAGCGCACGGCAGGCGGCAGGCTTTCCTGCAGCGCCGCGCTGGGTTTGAGTCCAACGCCGGCGGCATCCCAGCCGGAGGCGGGCGTCTGGGCGCGGGCGCTGCCGGGCGCCGCCAACGCAGCCCAGGCCATCGCCAGCAGCAGGGCATGAACCGCCACGCCCACCGGCGCCCGCGCAAATGGGTGCGGGTGCGGCTTCGGAGGCGCGAAGGACAAAGGCAGACGGATCAAGGCAGGGGGCTCAGTGAACGGGTGCGGGCACCGCCCTGGGCGTGCGTCCGGCGCACGATACAAGGACTGCGCTGCAAGCGGCTGGCCGGCGCCGCAACGCGAGGGAAAACAGACCGGGTTTGTAGAATCTGCGGCCATTATCCTATGGGCTTCCCCGGGCAACCGCCGCCCTTTCTGCCTCGCCCAACGCGCTCCGCGCGAACGCCATGAACCCCACCCCATCCCCCGTCACCTGGGACGACCCGGCACGCCAGACCGCGTTTGACCACTGGCTGCAAGGTCTGGCCGCAGCTCAGGGCTTGCTGCCCGCCACGCTGCGCCCAGCGTCGTCCGACGCCAGCTTTCGGCGTTACCTGCGACTGGACACCACCAACGGCGCCAGCCGCATCGTGATGGACGCGCCACCGGCGCAGGAAAACTGCCAGCCGTTCGTCAAAGTGGCCGGCCTCATGGCAGACGCCGGTCTGCTGGTGCCCGACATCCTGGCCTGGGACGAGCCACAGGGCTTCATGCTGCTGAGCGATCTGGGCCGCCAGACCATGATGGAGCAGATACAGCCCGACAAACCCGCCGCCAACCACGGGCGTTACCTCCAGGCGGTTGACACGCTGCTGACCTGGCAGCTGGCATCAAAACCCGGTGTGCTGCCCGCTTACGACGAGCCTTTGCTGCGGCGCGAACTGCAGCTGTTTCCGGACTGGTATCTGGCGCAGCACAAAGGCGTGACACTCGAAGGCAGGGAGGCCGAAACGCTGGCCCAGGCGTTTGACAGCATCGTGCAGCACAACCTCACCGGGCCCAGCGTCTATGTGCACCGGGACTTCATGCCCAGGAATCTGATGATCCCGCGGCAACCCGGCACCTCCCCCGCACAGCAACTCGGCGTGCTCGACTTCCAGGACGCGGTGTACGGCCCCATCAGCTACGACATCGCCAGCCTGATGCGCGACGCCTTCCTGAGCTGGGAGGAAGACTTCGTGATCGACATCACCATCCGCTACTGGGAGAAGGCCCGCAAAGCCGGGCTGATGGATTTCGAAGACTGGCACAGCGATTTCGGCGCCTTCTACCGCGCGGTCGAGTGGATGGGCCTGCAGCGCCACCTCAAGGTGGCCGGCATCTTCGCCCGCCTGAGCCTGCGCGACGGCAAACCCAAGTACCTGGCCGACACGCCGCGCTTTGTTCACTACATCCGCAACAGCTGCGGGCGCTACCGCGAACTCGGCCCGCTGCTGCGCCTGATCGACAAGATCGAAGGCCTGGAGGCCGCCTCGGGCTACGCCTTCGGGCGCGTCTGAGGCCCGGCGCCATGGCCCGCTTTCACTGCCCTGTGGCGCTCACCCTCGGCGCCGAGCTGGCGTTGCCCGCCACCGCCGCGCGCCATGTGCAGGTGTTGCGCATGCAACCTGGCGACACCATCACGCTGTTCAACGGCGAGGGCGGGGAGCACCGCGCCACGGTGCTGCGCATGGGCCGCTCAGAGGTGGCGGTGCGCGTCGACGCACACCACGAGATCGAACGAGAGCCGGCGCGTGCCGTGCACCTGGCGGTCGGCATGCCGGCCAACGACCGCATGGACTGGCTGGTGGAGAAAGCCACCGAGCTCGGCGTGGCCAGCATCCAGCCGCTGCACACGGCCCACAGCGTGTTGCGCCTGAGCGGCGAACGCGCGACCAAGAAGCAGGCGCACTGGCAATCGGTGGCGATAGCGGCGTGCGAACAGTGCGGCGGCAACCGGGTGCCCGTGGTGCACCCGGTGCATGACATCGCGGCCTGGCTCAAGCGCCTTTCGGCAGAGCGGGACACGGATGCGATGCGCTGCGTGCTGTCGCTGGCAGCGGGTTCCCGGGTGTTGCGAGAGGCCATGGCCAGCGAAAGCATTTCTCGTCAGACATTGATTCTGAGCGGTCCGGAAGGCGGGCTGTCATCGGCAGAAGACACGCAGGCCCGACAAGCCGGATTCGCGCCGATCAGCCTCGGGGCGCGCGTATTGCGATCCGAAACCGCAGCCCTGGCTGCGTTGGTGGTCTGCACCAGCGCAATGCCACTCTGAGCACACCCACCCACAATCCCATGCTGCTCAGCAGCGGGTCATTTGTGCGCAATAGGCTTGTCGGTGAACAGGAAGTCTTTCAATTCGTGGGAAAACCTTGGGTCCTGGCGGCGGATCCATTCCAGCACCATCGCCGCGTGTTCTTTTTCTTCGTCGCGGTTGTGTTCAAGAATGGCCTTGAGTTCTGGGTCCTGACAGGCATCGGCGCGCTGGTTGTACCAGTCCACCGCCTCCAGTTCCTCCATCAGCGAGACGATGGCGCGGTGCATGTCGCGCGTTTTCGGGCTGAGTTCTTCAATGGGTTCGTGATAACCGACGCTGGACATAAAAACTCCTTGGTTGAAAGAAAAATACCCCCGACCCCAATGTAGCGCCATCCGCGGCCTTGCCGATTGACCCCCGTCATGGAGCGCCTGAACGGCAGCGAACCTGGGCGACGGCGTTCAGCGCCAGCGAGTTGTATAAACCACCGCTTATATGAACAAAAACCTCTGGCTGCTCGCCGCCGCACAAGGCCTGTTTCTCACCAACAACGTGGTCTTCATCGCGATCAACGGGCTGGTGGGTTTGTCGCTCGCGCCGCTGGGCTGGATGGCCACCCTGCCGGTGATGGGCTATGTGGTGGGCGGCGCGCTGTCCACGCCGCTGGTGGCGCGCACACAGAGCGCGTTGGGGCGCAAGGCGTCGTTCCAGATCGGTCTGCTGGTGGCGCTGGGCTCGGCGCTGCTGTGCGCCTACGCGGCTTTCGACAAGAACTTCTGGCTGCTGGTGGCCGCCACCGTGATCGCCGGCTACTACAGCGCCAACGGCCAGCTGTACCGCTTCGCCGCCGCCGAACTGAGCGCGGTGGATTTCCGCGAAAAAGCGGTGTCGCTGGTGCTCGCGGGTGGACTGGCTGGCGCGGTGCTGGGGCCCAATCTGGCCAGCCGCACCCGCACCCTGTTCGAGGTGCCGTTTGCCGGCGCCTACCTCGCGCTGGCGGTGGTGGCGCTGGTGGGCGTGGTGGTGATCTCGTTCATGCGCTTCCCGCCGCTGCCGCCCCGCCTGAGCAAAGCCGATTCGGGCCGCCCGCTGTCGGTGATCATGCGCCAGCCGATCTTCATCGTCGCCACCGCGGCCGCCGCGCTGAGCTACGGCGTGATGAACCTGCTGATGGCGGCCACGCCGCTGGCCATGCAGGTCTGCGGCTTTCCGTTTGACGACGCGGCGCTGGTGCTCGAATGGCACGTGATCGGCATGTTTGCGCCGGGCTTCTTCACCGGGCATCTGATCAAGCGCTTCGGGGTGCTGAGCATCATGGGCGTGGGCGTGGTGCTGAACATCGTCTGCATTGCGATCGCGCTCTCCGGGGTCGACCTGCACCAGTTCCTGATCGCGCTGTTCCTGCTTGGCGTGGGCTGGAATTTCCTGTTCACCGGCAGCACCACGCTGTCGCTTCAATCCTACAGACCTGAGGAAAAAGACCGCGCACAGGCCGCCATCAACTTTTTTGTTTTTGCCACCATGGCGGTCACCTCGTTTGCCTCCGGCGCGCTGGTCACCACCCAGGGCTGGCAGCTGCTGAACCTGGGCTCGCTGATCCCGGTGGCGATCACCGGCGCGGCGATTGCCTGGCTTGCATGGGCCCGGCGCGCCACCCACAATGCGGCCTGACCCGGGGCATAACCCCCGCGGTCGGGATTGACGCGGCAGGTGTGCTGCGCCAGCCCCTCACCCAAGCGAAAGGACGACACCATGGGACTTCTGGATTCATTGATGGGTGCTGCCAGCGGCGGCCAGCCCGCAGCCAACGCGAGCGGCGCAGCAGGCGGCCTCGATCCGCAAATGATCATGGGCATCGTCGGTGCGCTGATGAACAACGCCGGCGGCCTCTCCGGCCTGCTGGCCAAACTTCAGCAGGGTGGTCTGGCCGAAGCAGCCCAGTCCTGGGTGGGTACCGGCGCCAACCAGCCCGTTTCGGCCGACGCCGTGGGCAGCGCCCTGGGCCCGGATCTCATGGGCCAGCTGGCCCAGCACATGGGCGGCAACCAGCAACAGACCGCTGGCACGCTGGCCGATCTGCTGCCGGGCCTGATCGACCAGCTCACGCCCAAGGGCCAGCTGCCGGCCGACAACGGCATGGGTGGCCTCGGCGGGCTGGGTGCCTTGCTGGGCGGCGGCGCGGGCGGCGGCGGCGCCGACCTGATGGGCGCTCTGGGTGGGCTGCTCAAGCGCTGAGCATCCGCCTGCGAGGGCCTGCGGCAGACATAAAAACAGCCTCTTCGGAGGCTGTTTTTATTGGGTGGCCGGTTCGTATCAGGCTGCCGGCCTGGGCGCCCGCAAATCCAGCCAGCGCCGCAACGTGGCAAACACCTCGGAGGGATCGTCTTCGTTGAATATCTCGTGGTACAGGCCTTCGAAACGCTGGCTGCTGACCACCGCGCGCGGCGCCGCCTTGGCAAAGGCCGCACTGCCTTCGGGCCGCACCAGCTTGTCTTCTGCGGCGTACATCAGCAGCGTGGGCACCGACCAGCCAGGCGCGGCAGACAACACCTTGGCACCGTTGTCGTCGATGAAGTTGGCCAGCCGCGCGCTGATGCGGTCGTGCACGCGGCGGTCTTTCTCATAAGCCTGCACCACGGCCGCATCGTGCGAGATCTTGCTCGGGTCCAGGCCGTTGCCGAGCGCCAGATTGGGCGCGAACCGGTCGAGCAGATCAATGAGCTTTTTCTTCATGGCGCCAATGCCGGTCAGCAGTGCCGGGGAGGAGAGCACCAGCGCGTCCACCGGCGCCAGGCGGCGCTGCACAAAGGTGGCCGCCACCAGCCCCCCCATGCTGTGGCCCAGCAGGATCAGCGGGCAAGACCAGGGCTGGGCGATGTGGCGCCTCGTGTCTTCGAGCACCTCGGCCAGGTCGTCGAGCAGCGCGTCTTCGTGCGGGATCACGCCGCGCGCGCCACCCGAGTCGCCATGGCCGCGCTGGTCGTAGGCGCGCACGCAAAAGCCCCACTCGTTCAGGCGCTGCGCCAGCGGGTCGTAGCGCCAGGCGTGCTCGCCCAGCCCGTGCACGATCAGCACCACGCCACGCGGGCGCCAGCGCAGCGGCAGGGGCCAGTCGTAAAGCGCGAGGTTGAGCCCGTCGGCGAGCGTGAACGGGGCCTGGGTGGTGTCGGGCATGGCGGGTTGGCGGTTCACGGCATGCGGGCGATCACCTGCGCCACCGAGGCGGTGAGGCGGCGCGCGTAGTCGAGGTGCAGAAATTCATTCGGGCCGTGGGCGTTGCTCTTGGGGCCGAGCACGCCGCAGACCATCATCTGTGCCTTGGGAAAGCCCTGGCTCAGCATGTTCATCAGCGGGATCGTGCCGCCCTGGCCGATGGTGCCGCAGCCAGCGCCGAAGTGCGCCTGCGAGGCGTCTTGCAGCGCCTGCTCAAACCACGGCGTGGTGCTCGGCGCGTTCCAGCCGGTGGCGCCGCCCCCGCCTTCAAAGGTCACTTTGGCCTGGTAAGGCGCGTTGTCCTCCAGCAGGGCCTTCAACTCGCGCACCGCCTGCGACGCATCCACCAGCGGCGGCAGGCGCAGGCTGAGCTTGAACGCGGTGTAGGGCCGCAGCACATTGCCGGCGTTGCGCAGCTCGGGAAAACCGTCGGCACCGGTCACGCTGAGCGTGGGCCGCCAGGTGCGGTTGAGCAGGGCCTCCACCGGGTCGGTGGTGGTGGGCAGCGCGAAGGTGGTGGAGCCACCGCAGTCGTAATGGGCCCAGGGAAAGCGCTTGTGAATCTCGTCGCCCAGAATGGCGGCGGTTGCCTGCGCCTGCGCCACCCGCTCGGGCGGCACCTCGCAGTGAAAACTCGCCGGCAGCAGGCGGCCGGTGGCGCTGTCTTCCAGCCGGTCCAGCACATGGCGCAGGATGCGAAAGCTCGACGGCACCAGGCCAGAAGCATCGCCCGAGTGGATGCCTTCGGTGAGCACCTCCACTTTCAGCACGCCGCTGGCCATGCCGCGCAGGCTGGTGGTGAGCCAGAGCTGGTCGTAGTTGCCTGCGCCGCTGTCGAGGCAGATCACCAGACCCACATCGCCCAGGCGCGAACGCAGCGCATCCACATACGGCAGCAGATCGCCAGAACCGCTTTCTTCGCAGGTCTCGATCAGGCCAACGATGCGCGGATGCGCCACGCCCTGGGCCTGAATGGCCTGGATGGCGGCGATGCTGGCGTAAGCCGCGTAGCCGTCGTCTGCGCCACCGCGGCCATAGAGCTTGCCGTCCTGGATCTTGGGGGTCCAGGGACCCAGGTCGTTGCGCCAGCCGGTGAACTCGGGCTGTTTGTCGAGGTGGCCGTACATGAGCACGGTCTGGCCGCTGGCGGGAGCCGGCGTGCCGTCTTTGCCGCCGCTGGCTGGCAGCTCGAAGAACAGCACCGGTGTGCGCGGCTGGCCCTGGGCGTCGGTCAGGCGCATCACCTCCAGCGTGAGGCCTGGCACCTGCTGCGCGCGAATCCAGTCGGCAGCGCTCCCGATCACCCGGTCGAGCAGACCGTGGGCGGCCCAGTCGGGATCAAACGTGGGCGACTTCGCTGGCACCGCGATGTAGCCCAGCAGCTCGGGCACGATGCGCTGCGACCACGCGGCATCCACATGCGATTGCAGAGCCACCGCTTCCAGCGGCAGCACGGCGGGAGACAGACGATCGTTCACAGCGGCATCCTTCGACGCGCGGCGCCGGGAGGCGCCACAGTTCACCTCAGTGTAGGCGGCCTGCCTGCGGGTGAAGGGTGCAATTCCTCACGGAAACCGGCGTCTCAAACGCGATATCGATGCCGGCGCACAACGCCGCAGGGGAAACGGCCAGACCAGCCGTGCGGCCACCTTGGGAAGCGGCTGGAATCAGGGGAATGCTCAAAAACGCTCCCGGTCGCCTTCGCTGGCGGTGGTCGTCTGGGCGCGACGTGCTGGCGCAGCCGAAAAACAGCCAAGGGCATGGAAGACCGAGCGGGCGACCGCCTCAGCGCGTTGGAGGTACCGGCAGCGATCGCCTGGCCTCAGCGTGATGAAGGTTCGACCACCGTGCGCCTGGCCGACAACGCCGAGCAAG
This sequence comes from uncultured beta proteobacterium, assembly GCA_963831255.1. GTDB lineage: Bacteria > Pseudomonadota > Gammaproteobacteria > Burkholderiales > Burkholderiaceae_C > Hydrogenophaga. Next base: position 296,959 of record CAWHPI010000002.1, read on the forward strand.
ACAAAGGGCGCCCGCAGGCGCCCTTTCTGTCGGTTTCCTGCGCCGCCCGATCAGGCGCTGATGCGAAACACCTGCACCACCTGCGCCAGCCGGCTGGCCTGGTCCTTCAGGCTCTCCGCTGCCGCCGCGCTCTCCTCCACCAGCGCCGCGTTTTGCTGCGTCATCTGGTCGAGCTGGTTCACCGCCACGTTGACCTGACCAATGCCGTCGCTCTGCTCGCCCGAGGCCGCCGTGATCTCGCCAATGATGTCGGAGACGCGCTGCACCGAGCCCACGATCTCGCTCATGGTCTGGCCGGCTTCGGCCACCAGACGGCTGCCCGCTTCGACCCGGTCCACGCTGCTGCCGATCAGGCCTTTGATTTCCTTGGCGGCTTCGGCGCTTCTTTGGGCCAGGTTTCTCACCTCACCAGCCACCACCGCAAAGCCTCGGCCTTGTTCACCAGCGCGGGCCGCTTCCACGGCGGCGTTCAGGGCCAGGATGTTGGTCTGGAAGGCGATGCCGTCGATGACGCCGATGATGTCGCTGATCTTTTTGCTGCTGGCGTTGATCTCGTCCATGGTGGTGACGACCTGACCGACCACGTTGCCACCGCGCACGGCGATCTCGGAGGCGCTTGAGGCGAGCTGGTTGGCCTGGCGCGCGGCGTCGGCGCTCTGGCGCACGGTGCTGGTGAGCTGCTCCATGCTGGCTGCGGTCTCCTCCAGGTTGCTGGCCGCTTGCTCGGTGCGGGCGGAGAGGTCTTGGTTGCCGGAGGCGATCTCGGCCGAGGCGGTGTTGATGCTGTCGGTGGCGCTTCGGACCTGGGTGACGGTGCGCACGAGCGACGACTTCATATCAGCAAGCGCGCGCAGCAGGTCACCCAGCTCGTCTTTGCGGTCAGTGGGTGCGACCGGCTGCAAATCGCCCTGTGCGACCGCAGCCGCGATCGCCACCGCTTCATCGATGGGACCCGTCACAGATCGCGTGATACGCCAGGACAAAACAACACTCACACACACAGCCGACGCGAACAGCGCGCCCAGCCAAATGTAGAGCGAGCGAAATTCAGCTTCGATGCGGGTTCGCAACTCTTCAAGGGCCGCAAGTTGCCCGGCTACCAGCGCCTCGGTCACCTCGACATAGCGGTTGGTCACCGGCACAAAGCGACTGGTCACCAGCTCGCGCGCGCGAAGGTCATCACCCGCGGCCTTCACGGTGTTGATCTCGTCCCGCACAGCGAGCCATTCCTTTCGCACCTCACCAACCACCCCGGCGAGCTGCAGCGCCTTGGGGAAAGAGGCCGCGGCCTCAAGGAACGATTTTTGCGTTTCGGTGGTGCCGCGCGAGGTGGCGGCCATGGCCTCTTTGAAGAAGTCCAGCATGGCGCTGCCGGGCGACATCGCCACCGCCAATGAACGCGCAGAGTTCTGGCGCACATCGGCCAGCCACACCCCCGCCAGCTCCAGTTTCTTGGACGCCTGCGTTCGCTCGGCGCTGAGCGATTGCACGCTTTGCACCTTGACCACGGTCACGGCGAGGACGGCAGTGAACATCAACAAGACGATGGCGAAACCAACGCCCAGACGGGCACCAACGCTGGCGAGCGAGCCGCGAGGAGAAGAGGAAGAAATGGTGTTCATGTGCAAGCCGGGTACGTTGTCACAACGGAGATTTAAAAACTTTCCCAGTCGCCCTCGGCGCCCGCCGTGGCGGGCACTGGCCGGCTCGCAGCGGAATCGACGGGACGACCCAGCTGCGGTTTTCGCAGCGGCAAAGGCTTGGTGACGGCAGCTTTGGCGGGCTTGGCCAACGCGGGCCGGTTGGCAGGCTGGGGCGCCGGCTTGCTCAGCACCGGCACCACCGGCGTGGTGACCGCAAGGCGCTTCACTTCACCGCCTGTGCCCTTCAGCTGGAACACCGCCACGCTGTGCACCAGTTCGTCGGCCTGCTGCCGCAAGCTTGATGCCGCGGCGGCGCTCTGTTCCACCAGGGCCGCGTTTTGCTGGGTGGCCTGGTCCATGTGGACCACCGATTCGCTGATCTGGCCCACGCCGGTGTTCTGCTCGTGGCTGGCGCTGCTGATTTCGCCCACGATGTCGGTCACCCGCCTGATCGAGGTGACGATTTCCTGCATGGTGCTGCCGGCCTGGTCCACCAGCTGGGTGCCCTGCCCCACGCGGTCAACGCTGGCGCTGATCAGGCCCTTGATCTCTTTGGCTGCCTCGGCGCTGCGCTGCGCCAGGTTGCGCACCTCGCCCGCCACCACGGCAAAGCCGCGGCCCTGCTCACCGGCACGAGCCGCTTCCACCGCCGCGTTGAGCGCGAGGATGTTGGTCTGAAAGGCAATGCCGTCGATCACGCCGATGATGTCGCTGATCTTCTTGCTGCTTTCGTTGATGTCCTTCATGGTCTGCACCACCTCGGACACCACGCTGCCGCCCTGAACCGCCACGGTGCTGGCGGTTGCGGCGAGCTGGTTGGCCAGGCTGGCGTTGTCGGCGTTTTGTCGCGCGGTGGAGCCCAGCTCTTCCATGGCGGCAGAGGCCTGTTCCAGCGCAGCGGCCTGCTGCTCGGTGCGGCTGGAAAGATCGTGGTTGCCCTGGGCAATCTCGGCGCTGGCTGTGGCCACCGATTCCGCATTCAACCGCACACCGCGCACCACACCGCTCAGGCGTTCGCACATTTCCTCCATGGCGGCCATGACGCTGCTGGTGTCACCCGGCCGCAGCGAGATGTTGAGAGAAAGATTGCCTTCGGTCACCGCGCGGGCCACGGCCCGCACCTCGTGCGGCTCGCCGCCCAGGCGGCGCAGCAGGCCATTCGAAATCTTGTAAGCCACGAACAGGCCGAACGCCAGCGCAACCAGGAAAGCCACGCCAAAGGCAATGGCCATGTTGCGCGCATTCGCCACGCTTTCCTCGTACACCCCCAGCGAGACATCCAGCTGCACCTGAATCATCTCGCTGATCACACCCTGCATGGGGTCAAAGGCGGGGTACATTTTCTCGGCCGCGAAGGCGCGTACGGCCTCTTTGTCGTTGGCCGCAATGAAACGAACAACCTCCGCTGTGGCCACATCGGCCGTGCGCATCATGGGCGCAACCTTGTCCACCAACGCCTGCTCTTGCGGCACCAGTTCGGTCGCCAGGTACAGGCCCCATTGGGTGGAAATCACATTTTTCGCCGCCTCGATCGAGGCCAGCGCTTGCGCGCCGGTCATGCCGCCGTCGCGAAACTTGTGCGTGGCGTCCACGATATCGACCGCGTAGTTGTCTGCCACCTTCTTGAGCTGACTCAAGGGCACCACGCGATCCAGGTAGATCGACCGGATAGCGCCTGTGTCTTGCTTCAAGGCCAGGATGCCGCCCACGGCAAACATGGCGAGCAGCAGCAGCAGACTGCCAGCCAGCCACATCAGCTGGTGGTGAACTTTCAGAGGCGTTTTCATGGGAATCCTTGGGGAAAAATGGGTGAATGCGTCAGCGGTGGTTGGTCGGGCTGCCCGTCACACCCGTCACTGCAAAACAGGTGATTGCTCCATGAGGCCCATGTCGGCGCCCGACATCAGCGCCTCGATGTCCATCAGGATCAGCATGCGTTCGCCCACGCTGGCGATGCCGGTGATGAAGCCGGTGTCCACCGTGGTGTCCATCTCGGGGGCGGGCTTGATCAGCTCCGGGCTCAGTTGCAGCACGTCAGAGACCGAGTCCACCACCGCGCCGACCACCCGCCCGTGCACGTTGAGCACGATCACCACGGTGAAACCGTTGTATTCCACCTGCGCGCAGTTGAGCTTGATGCGCAGATCGACCACCGGCACGATCACGCCGCGCAGGTTGACCACGCCTTTGATGAAGGGCGGGGCGTTGGCGATTCGGGTGGGCGCCTCGTAGGAGCGGATTTCCTGCACCCGCAGGATGTCGATGCCGTATTCCTCGGCACCCAGGCGAAAGGTGAGGAACTCGGCGGCGGTGCTGGGGGCGCCTGCAGCGCGCGAGCCTTCCTGGCGGGCCAGGGGCGACCTTCGTTTGCATGTCCATGGGTTTTCCTTCGACGACGTCCTACTGTTGTGTAAGAACTATCGGCGACATGGGCCCAGACTTAACCCTCGATTACTGGCCATAAAGATGACCATATTGACGAAAGGCCACGCCATGGGCAGGCCGGCCGACAACGCCGAGCAAGACAAAGGGCGCCCGCAGGCGCCCTTTCTGTCGGTTTCCTGCGCCGCCCGATCAGGCGCTGATGCGAAACACCTGCACCACCTGCGCCAGCCGGCTGGCCTGGTCCTTCAGGCTCTCCGCTGCCGCCGCACTCTCCTCCACCAGCGCCGCGTTTTGCTGCGTCATCTGGTCGAGCTGGTTCACCGCCACGTTGACCTGACCAATGCCGTCGCTCTGCTCGCCCGAGGCCGCCGTGATCTCGCCAATGATGTCGGAGACGCGCTGCACCGAGCCCACGATCTCGCTCATGGTCTGGCCGGCTTCGGCCACCAGGCGGCTGCCCGCTTCGACCCGGTCCACGCTGCTGCCGATCAGGCCCTTGATTTCCTTGGCGGCTTCGGCGCTGCGCTGGGCCAGGTTGCGCACCTCACCGGCCACCACCGCAAAGCCTCGGCCCTGTTCACCGGCGCGGGCCGCTTCCACCGCGGCGTTCAGCGCCAGGATGTTGGTCTGGAAGGCGATGCCGTCGATGACGCCGATGATGTCGCTGATCTTCTTGCTGCTGGCGTTGATCTCGTCCATGGTGGTGACCACCTGGCCGACCACGTTGCCACCGCGCACGGCGATCTCGGAGGCGCTGGAGGCGAGCTGGTTGGCCTGGCGCGCGGCGTCGGCGCTCTGGCGCACGGTGCTGGTGAGCTGCTCCATGCTGGCTGCGGTCTCCTCCAGGTTGCTGGCCGCTTGCTCGGTGCGGGCGCTCAGGTCCTGGTTGCCGCTGGCGATCTCGGCCGAGGCGGTGTTGATGCTGTCGGTGGCGCTTCGCACCTGGGTGACGGTGTTGAGCAGCGAGGCCTTCATGTCGCCCAGGGCGCGGAGCAGATCGCCAGTTCGTCGTGCGGTCGGGTGCTGACCACCGACTCCGCAGGTCGCCACCGGCCACGTCGTCGGCCGATCGCGGGCCGCTCGTCAGCGCAGGGCCACCTGCGCATCATCCGCCAGACAGGACCACGACCACGCGCCACGGCAAGACAACAGCGCCAGCAGCCAGTGCATGCGCTGCGCTTAGCCTTCGGCAGCGTGAGCGGCTGGCCTGCTCGGTCGACTGTCGGCCGCCTGGCAGGCCTGGGACAGGCCTCCGTAGGCGTCGTCGGCGCTCTGCATGGCCGGCCACGCCGGTGTTGGGATCGACCGAAGCCAGGTCGACGCCGAATCGACTTCTTGCGAGATGGAGCCGCTGCTGCCGAGCTCGATCTGGTGCGCAGGCGCTGCACCCGGCTCTCCTGTCAACTTAGCCAGCTGGCTCTTCACGGCCTGCGGCTCGCTCGCCGACTTGCTTGCGCTCGGCGGTGAGCGCGGCTTCGTCCAGCGAGCCGATGATGGTCATCAGCCGGTAGACGTCCACATGCAAGTCGGCAGCCTCGCTCGTGAGCAGTCGCCAGATCGCGCTGTCGCTCGGCATCAGCCGGAACGCGCCTCGCCTCGCTGCCGCGCACGGCTCAGAACAGGCAGTCGAGCTGGCCCGCCGGCCAGCACGACGGTGGCGGTGAGCACGGGCGCGAGAAGGAGCTTGTGACCCAGTTTCATGGTGGTGTTCCTTGCTGGAGTGGGCTGGGGCGCAGTGTCAGCGCCGTGGCATCTTACTTGTAGACGCCGCCGCAGACCACCGCGTCGTCCAGCTTCTCGCAGTACATCGCCTTGGGCTCGATCTTCTTGGTCACGGGGTTGGTGAACTTGTAGTCCTGCCAGAAGGTGCCTTTGGTCTTGGCCAGCTCGACACGCTCCTTCACGAACGGCTTGCCGTCGATGTCCTTGAGTTCGATGAGGTTCTTGCCGATCATCTTTTCGTTGGCGCCGTGGGCGCGCACCGTGCCGTCCAGGCCGTAGACCACGAGGTACAGGTCGTCCTTCTGGAACTGGCCGTTCTTGCTGCTGATCTCGGCATGCCCTTGTCAGCGCCGTTGGCCTTGATGAACGCCACGCCCTTCTTGACCATGGCGGTGGCATCGTCGGCGGTGGCGGCGGCGTGGGCGGCAAAGAGGCCATCAGCAAGCGGCAGCGGTGCAGGCGACTCCAGAGGTGGGCGAACGGCTTTCATGAAAAACTCCGTGAAATGACAGGTGGGATTGGGGGAACGGACGGGAGATGCACGCGCTCAAAAGCTTTCCCAGTCACCCTCGGCGCCAGGCGGCGACGGGGGCTGACGGGTGCAGCGTGCAGTGGCGCGCTTGGCTGGCCGCACGGGCGCTTGGCACGGGCGGTGCGGGCTTGCGCGCGCGCCGGCCACACGGGCGCTGGCGTGGGCTGCCTGTGCTGGCAGTGCAGCGCACCGGTGCGCCGGCAGGCTGCGCACGGCGGCCACAGGCATGCGACGCACCGCTCGATGCGGAACACCTGCACCACCTGCGCCAGCCGGCTGGCCTGGTCTTTCAGGCTCTCGGCTGCCGCCGCGCTCTCCTCCACCAGCGCCGCGTTTTGCTGCGTCATCTGGTCGAGCTGGTTCACCGCCACGTTGACCTGACCAATGCCATCACTTTGCTCGCCCGAGGCCGCCGTGATCTCGCCAATGATGTCGGAGACGCGCTGCACCGAGCCCACGATCTCGCTCATGGTCTGGCCCGCTTCGGCCACCAGACGGCTGCCCGCTTCGACCCGGTCCACGCTGCTGCCGATCAGGCCTTTGATTTCCTTGGCGGCTTCGGCGCTGCGTTGGGCCAGGTTGCGCACTTCACCAGCCACCACCGCAAAGCCTCTGCCTTGTTCACCAGCGCGGGCCGCTTCCACGGCGGCGTTCAAGGCCAGGATGTTGGTCTGGAAGGCGATGCCGTCGATCACGCCGATGATGTCGCTGATCTTTTTGCTGCTGGCGTTGATCTCGTCCATGGTGGTGACGACCTGACCCACCACGTTGCCACCGCGCACGGCGATCTCGGAGGCGCTTGAGGCGAGCTGGTTGGCCTGGCGCGCGGCGTCGGCGCTCTGGCGCACGGTGCTGGTGAGCTGCTCCATGCTGGCTGCGGTCTCCTCCAGGTTGCTGGCCGCTTGCTCGGTGCGGGCGGAGAGGTCCTGGTTGCCGCTGGCGATCTCGGCCGAGGCGGTGTTGATGCCGTCGGTGGCGCTTCGGACCTGGGTCATCATGTCCACGAACCGCTGGCGCATGGTTTCCACCTCGGTCACCAGCACACCAATCTCGTCGCGGCGCGTGCTGCGAAACGGCTGGGTGAGATCACCGCCGGAGAGGGTGGTGACGGCGGCGGTGAGCTCGGCCAGCGGCTGGCTCACCCGGCGGCGGATCAGCCAGAACAGGCCAGAACCGATGACCACGCTGGCCAAGCCAAGCATGGCCCAGAACGCCCAGATGGTTCGCCAGTGGCTCGCCATGGCTTCTTTGTCGGAGACATCGCCCACCACCCACCAGCCACCGTCTTTGGCCTGGCGCACCACGCTCCAGGGCTCGGCCATGGTTTTGTCGTACAGACCGGTTTCTTCCTGAACAGCACCGCTGGGCAAGGCGCGAAGCTGGGTCAGCAGCGCGTCGGCCTCGGGGAACACCTCCAGCACTTTCTTGCCAGCGGCCGTGGGGTGGGCCACGAAAACCGCGCTGGCGTTGGCCTGGCGCGGGTCGATGATCATCGTGCCACCGGACTCGAAGAAGCGCGCCTGGTTCACCATGTTGAGCAAAGAGGCCTGGAAGTCCGAAATGTCAAAGCCGATGAACAGAATGCCGACCACGCCACCGGCGGCGTTGCGCACCGCCTCGTAGTGGGTCATGTAGGGCTTGCCAAACAGCACCGCGCGCCCGGTGTAGGGCGTGCCCTGCAGCATCAGGGCGTAGGCAGGGTGCTCTCGGGCCAGCTTTGTGCCCATGGCGCGCTCGCCGTTTTCCTTCTTGAGCGAGGTCGTGATGCGCACGAAGTCATCGCCCTGGCGCATGAACACGGTGGCCACACCGCCGGTGTTGTTCTCGAAGGTGTCCACCTGGTTGAAGTTGCCGTTAAGTTCCTGCTCACCGCTCAGCAGCGACGTGCCACCAGCATTGAGCTCGAACTTGGCAGGAAACTGCGCACGAAATGGAACATAGGCGCGCTCGGTAAGGCGGCGCGCGGTGGTGTCCATGGCATCGACCGTGTTGGCAATGGCCTGCACCTTGTCGGCGGTGAGGGTCACCAGGCGGTCTCGGGTGCGGCTTTCGGCAACCACGGCAATCATGGTGCTGACAACCACAAGCACACCGACCAGCAGGCTGGCAGAGAGCAGCGTCAGCTGGCGCGCGACCGACTGGGGTTTGAGGGATGTGGGGGAGCTGCTCATGACATTCGCTTTCGTTGGGTTCGGCTTACTGCAGGCGGGCCGCGCTGTCCATGAGGCCCATGTCGGCGCCCGACATCAGCGCCTCGATGTCCATCAGGATCAGCATGCGTTCGCCCACGCTGGCGATGCCGGTGATGAAGCCGGTGTCCACCGTGGTGTCCATCTCGGGGGCGGGCTTGATCAGCTCCGGGCTCAGTTGCAGCACGTCAGAGACCGAGTCCACCACCGCGCCGACCACCCGCCCGTGCACGTTGAGCACGATCACCACGGTGAAACCGTTGTATTCCACCTGCGCGCAGTTGAGCTTGATGCGCAGATCGACCACCGGCACGATCACGCCGCGCAGGTTGACCACGCCTTTGATGAAGGGCGGGGCGTTGGCGATTCGGGTGGGCGCCTCGTAGGAGCGGATTTCCTGCACCCGCAGGATGTCGATGCCGTATTCCTCGGCACCCAGGCGAAAGGTGAGGAACTCGGCGGCGGTCTTGGCGCCGGCGGCGTTGTGCGCGCTGTCCTGGCGGGCCAGTTGACGGCCTTCGTTGAGCATGTCCATGGGGATTCCTAAATGTGAATAAACAGATGGGTGAAGCATCGGCCGATTGCGATGCAACTGAAGGCCTAAAAAGACCGCCAAAGTCCCGGCTTTCCCAAGCCGCCGACCGCGAACGGCCCGAATGGGCGGTGGCGCTTCGCGCAAATGCAAAGCGGCCGACGGCGACACTGGGCTGAAAGACCGGGAAACAGGGCCTTTCGGTGACCCGGTTTCAGGCCGGTACAGGGGCAACCAGCTTGAACACCGACACCGCATGCACCAGCTGGCCGGCCTGCTGGCGCAGACTGGCGGCAGCGGCGGCGCTTTCTTCCACCAGCGCCGCGTTTTGCTGGGTGGTCTGGTCCATCTGCATCACCGCTTCACCGACCTGGCCCACGCCCAGGCTTTGCTCGCGGCTGGCGCTGCTGATTTCGTCGACGATGTCGGTGACGCGGCGCACCGCAACCACGATCGCCTCCATGGTGCTGCCCGCCTGCTCAACCAGCTGGCTGCCCTGGTCGACACGGTCCACGCTGGCGTGAATCAGGCCCTTGATCTCCTTGGCCGCCTCGGCGCTGCGCTGCGCGAGGTTGCGCACCTCGCCCGCCACCACGGCAAAGCCGCGGCCCTGCTCACCGGCACGAGCCGCTTCCACCGCCGCGTTGAGCGCGAGGATGTTGGTCTGAAAGGCAATGCCGTCAATCACGCCAATGATGTCGCTGATCTGGCGGCTGCTCTCGTTGATGCCGTGCATGGTCTGCACCACGCGGCCCACCATGTCACCGCCTTGCAACGCCACGTCGCGCGCATTGGCGGCGAACTGGCTGGCCTGGCGCGCGTGGTCGGCGTTCTGACTGGCGGCCGAGCCCATCTGCTCCATGGAAGCCGAGGTTTGCTCCAGCGCCGAAGCCTGCTGTTCGGTGCGGCTGGAGAGGTCGGCATTGCCTTGCGCAATCTGGGCGCTGGCCGTGGCCACGCCCTCGGCACCCTGGCGCACCGTGCCCACCACCAGTGCCAGCCGCTGCCTCATGTCGTCCAGAGCCTGCAGCAATTCGGTGGTTTCGCTGCGCCCGGTCACGCGGATGGGCACCGCCAGATTGCCCTCGGCCACCGCATGGGCAACATCGACCGCGTGGCGCAGCGGCTGCGTCACGCTGCGGATGATGGCCACGGCCAGCGCGAGTGCCAGCAGCGCGGCGCCGGCCATCAGCCCCAGGGTGACGCGCTGCACCAGAACCACCGCGTGCTCAATCTCACCCACGCCCACATCGGTGCGACGATCCTGCACGGCGGTGAGCGCAGCGAGTTCGTCCATGTAGCGAATCTGAAGCACACGCGACTCTTCCAGAAGCACTTGACGAGCCTGGGCGCGATCACCGCCTTGCAGGGTGGTGAAGAATTTTTCCTGGCTGGTGATGAAGGCGTCTCGTGCCTGGCCGAGGCTCTGGAACCGCTGGCGCGCCTCCGGATGCAGCAAGACCTTGTCGAGCGCGGCGAAGTCCGCCTGGATGCGCTGGCGGCTGTTGTCGATCTCGGCGCGCTGGGCCTGCACGTCGCCGGGCGATTCCATGATCATCATGTTGCGCATGGCGCGCGCGATCAGGTTCACCTCGTTGGTCACGTTGGCAAGCCGCTTTTGCTTGGGCATCAGATCGCCTGTGACTTCATTTGAGCGACTGGAAATCAGACTGACCTGACCCAGCGAAACCACCCCGAGGGTGACGAGCATGAAAACAAGCAGGCCAAAGCCCAGGCTCAGGCGTTTGGCGATGGAGAGACGGTGGAGAAATTGCATGATGGCGATACCGCTGAAGAAAGAAGAACCCGGCTTGTGACCGGGCGTGTCGTGTTGGCCGAGCGTTGGCCACACGTGGCATTGGGGTGAGATGGACACTTGACCGCCTTGGCCTTTTTCGTATCGGTGGATACCCGGTCGCATGAAGTCCGAAGAAAGTACGCAAAGCCGCGTTTGTGTCTCGAACTTGACGCAGATCAAGCGGCAAATGCACAACGCGCAGCGCGGCGGCTGCTAACTTGCCGCCTGTCTCTCTGCCAAGGTCCACCATGAACGCCACGCCATCCACCCTGCAAGCCACTTCCACCATCGACAGCGATCACCCGCAGGTGGTGGCTTTTGCTGCGCAGCACGCGCAGGGATCCACCCCGCGCGAGCAGGCGTGTTCGCTGTATCTGGCGGTGCGCGACGGCCTGCGCTACGACCCCTACCGCATCGACCTGAGCGAGCACGGCATGAAGGCCAGCACCGCGCTGGCGCTGGGCCACGGCTGGTGTGTGCCCAAGGCGGTGTTGCTGGCCGCGGTGGCGCGCGCGGCTGGCATCCCGGCGCGGCTGGGTTTTGCCGATGTGCGCAACCACCTTTCCACCGAGCGACTGCGCCAGACCATGCAGACCGATGTGTTCGTCTGGCACGGCTACACCGCGCTCTGGCTCGACGGCGCCTGGCGCAAAGCCACGCCGGCGTTCAACCTCTCGCTGTGCGAAAAGTTCGGCCTGCTGCCACTGGCGTTCGATGGCGTGACGGATTCGCTCTATCACCCGTTTGACCGCGCAGGCCAGCGGCACATGGAGTACGTGAACGAGCGCGGCAGCTTCGACGATCTGCCGCTGGCGCAGATCTGCGCGTCGTTTGCCGAGGTCTACCCGGGCTTGGTCGAGCCCGGTGCGGCCAGTGGTGGTGACTTCGCCGAAGACGCCGCGCACGACCGCGCCCGGCATTCAGAGCCGGGAACAGGCCAGGACTGAGCCGTGTGACCATGCACCGCAGCGGGAACAACCAACCCGCGTCAGCGGCGGAGCGTGGGGTGCAACAGCCCTCTGTTCAGTTGCTGAACTTGAACACCGCGGTGCTGGCGAGCAGGTTGGGCAGGCGGCGCACTTCCTGACCTTCGTGCAGACCAAAGCTGTCGTCCACGCGCAGGCCGCAGCTGCGGGCCAGCACCTCGAAATCGGCGTAGGTGCCGACCCGGATGTTGGGTGTGTCGAACCACTGGTAGGGCAGGCGCTTGGTCACCGGCATGCGCCCTTGAAGCACCGCCAGGCGGTTCGGCCAGTGCGCAAAGTTCGGGAACGCCACCACACCGGTGCGGCCCACGCGCGCGGTCTCGCGCAGCATGGTTTCGGCGTTGCGCAGGTGTTGCAGCGTGTCGATCTGCAAGACGATGTCGAACGAGCCGTCTTCAAACACCGCCAGCCCGTCTTCGAGGTTGAGCTGCAACACGTTGACACCACGCTTCACGCAGGCGAGCACCTTGGCGTCGTCGATCTCCACACCGTAGCCGGTGCAGGCGCGCGTGGCCTGCAGGTGCGCCATGAGCGCGCCATCGCCGCAGCCCAGATCCAGCACCCGGGAGCCAGACGGCACCAGGCGGGCAATGCTGTGCATCACGCTGAGCTCGCTCATGCGGTGACCCCTTGTGCCACGGTGTGCTCGAAATAGGCGCGCACCACCGAAAGGTAGCGGGGATCGTCAAGCAAAAACGCGTCGTGTCCGTGCGGCGCGTCAATTTCGGCGTAGCTCACGTCGCGCCGGTTCTCCAGCAGCGCTTTCACGATTTCGCGGCTGCGCGCGGGCGCAAAGCGCCAGTCGGTGGTGAAGCTGATGAGCAGGAACTTCGCCGTGGCCCGGGCCAGCGCGGCGCTCAGGCTGCCACCGTGCTCTCGGGCCGGATCGAAGTAGTCGAGAGCCCGGGTGATGAGCAGGTAGGTGTTGGCGTCGAAGTAGTCGCTGAACTTGTCGCCCTGGTGGCGCAGATAGCTCTCGATCTGGAATTCGACATCCTGGGTGGTGTAGCGGTAGGGGCCGCTGCGCGGCGCCGCTTGCTGAGTGGCGGCCCCACTTTGGGGCGGCGGAGCGGCAGGGCTGGCGCTTCGTCGCCGGCGATGGCCGACAGGTCGGCCGGTCTCAGCTGCCGGCCAAACTTGGCGTTCATCACGTCGTCGCTCAGGTAGGTGATGTGGCCGATCATGCGGGCAATGCGCAGGCCGCGGCGCGGCAGCGTGCCTTCGCGAAGGTAATGGCCGCCGCGAAAATCGGGGTCGGTCACGATGGCGCGGCGCGCCACCTCGTTGAAGGCGATGTTCTCGGCGTTCAGGTTGGGCGCGCTGGCCACCACCACCGCGTGACGCACGCGGTCGGGGTACTGCAACGTCCACGAAAGCGTTTGCATGCCGCCCAGGCTGCCGCCCATCACGGCGGCCAGGGTCTCGATGCCCAGGGCGTCCAGCAGCCGGGCCTGGGCGGTTACCCAGTCTTCCACCGTGACCACCGGGAAATCGGCACCCCAGGGCTCGCCGGTGTCCGGATGGGTGTGGGTCGGCCCCGTGGAGCCGAAGCACGAGCCCAGGTTGTTGACCGCGATGACGAAAAACCGGTTGGTGTCCAGCGGCTTGCCGGGGCCGATCATGTTGTCCCACCAGCCTTCGCTGCGCGGCAGCGGCTGGCCGTTGGCGTCGGCATGCAGGCCGGCCACATGGTGCGAGGCATTGAGTGCGTGGCAGACCAGCACCGCATTGCTGCGATCGGCGTTGAGCGCGCCATAGGTTTCGAACACCAGCTCGTAGGCAGGCAGCAGCGCGCCGCTTTGCAATGGCAGCGGTTCGGTCGAAGCGGCGCGTCTGGGGCGTGACGATCAGATGAATCCACCTCGGGCCAGAAAAGCCCTGTGCACAAATGAAAAATCCCGGTGCCGCAAAGTGCGAGACCGGGAGTCTCCCCTTTAGCGGCATTTGTAAAGCGCCCGCAATCCGGACAAATTGGCGCTGGTGGCCAGTATAGATTCAAGCGCTCGGGCACCTTGACCCTGCTGTCCAACGAGCCGGCAAAAGCGCCTCAGACACTGCAATGACGCCACGCCCAGGGCTTGTTGTAAACCCGCACCGCGCCCGCCAGCGCGCTGAAAAGCCCGAAAAATAGTGACAGTTCACGCGGCATTGCGCGCATAATTCCCCCGCGAGCGCCTGAAAAGGCTCGCAAGACAAGTGATCGGCTGGTTTCGCGCGCTACAGGTTTTGTTTGCTAACGGGGCTCCATCGCTATTTTTCTCAGTGTTATTAGGAGTCCCAACCATGGGCAACAAACTGTACGTGGGCAACCTGCCCTACACCGTGCGCGACGAAGACCTGCAGCAATCTTTCAGCGCTTATGGCGTTGTGAACAGCGCCAAGGTCATGATGGAACGCGATACCGGCCGCTCGAAAGGCTTCGGCTTTGTCGAAATGGGCAGCGATGCCGAGGCACTGGCCGCTGTTGAAGGCATGAATGGCCAATCGCTGGGCGGTCGCAGCCTGGTGGTCAACGAAGCCCGTCCCATGGAGGCACGTCCTCCCCGCACCGGCGGCTTCGGCGGCCCACGTGGCGGCGGCGGTGGTGGTGGTTTCGGCGGTGGCGGTGGCGGCGACGGTGGTTTCCGCAGCCCCTACGGTGGCGGTGGCCGCCGTGACGGCGGTGGCGGTGGCGGCGGTGGTTATGGCGGCGGCGGCGGCGGTGGCCGCGGCGGCTACTGATCTGTCGCTTCAACCGGCATCAGCCGGTGAAGTCAAAAGCCCCCAGGCTCTGCCTCGGGGCTTTTTTGTTGCCCGTCTCAAGTTTGCGTTCACCGCGGTTGCTGCACCCCGGTGGCACAGAACCGGTTGCAAGGTCGCGGCGACAGACAAAACAGTGACGCGAAAGGTGCCATCTTGGCCACAGCCTCGCTGTCAGTACTTTTCGGGGCGCAGCACCTCGACACCGGCGAAGAACAGCGTGAGGCTGTAATGCGGTGCGTAACTGTCGATGACATGGCGGGCAATGGCCTGGGCAACATCGGGGGTGCAGATCAGCTTCATCTCGATGCTGCGATCGGCCTCCCACAGCGCCTCGCGGGTGCTGAGCCGGCTGCCACCGCGCACGTCGTGCACCGTGTAGCCCTGCGCACCCAGGCGCAGGCTGTCGGCGACCAGGCGCTTCTCCAACGCGGCTTCGGTGATGAGAACCAGCAGGGTGCGGGCGTGTTTTTCCATGTGATTCAAGCCCTTTGAAGCCAGCGTGCCATCTCGAGATAGAGCGGCACGCCGAGCACGATGTTGAACGGAAAGGTGATGCCCAGCGCGGCGGTGATCGACAGCGCGGCATTGGCCTCGGGCACGGCCATGCGCATGGCGGTGGGTGCGGCGATGTAGCTGGCGCTGGCCGCCAGCGTGGCCAGAATGGCGATGCCGCCGGTGGACAAGCCCAGCGCCAGACCGGTGAGCGCGCCGGCCAGCGCGAGCACCGGTGGGATCAGCAAGGCGAAGCCCACCAGGCGCACGCCGTAGCGCCTGAGTTCACCCAGGCGGCCACCGGCAACCAGCCCCAGCTCCAGCAGGAACAGCGCCAGCACGCCTTTGAAGGGCGCCATGAACACAGGCGCGATCGGGGCCGTGCCGGCTTCGCCCATCACGGCGCCGATCAGCAGGCCACCGGCCAGCAACAGCACCGACTTGCCCAGAAACACATCGTGCGCCAGCTCACCCCAGGCCACGCGTGGGGCCGGCTGACCATCTTTTCCCTTGGCACCCAGGCGCGCCAGCAAGATGCCGGCCACGATGCCGGGCGCCTCCATGATGGCCACCCAGAGCGCCGCGTGCGATTCGGCCGGCTCGCCCTGGGCCACCAGGTAGGCGCTGGCCACGGCGAAGGTGACCACGCTCACCGAGCCGTAGTGCGCGGCCAGCGAGGCGGCATCGACCCGCGACAGACCCAGCAGGCGCAGCAGCGGCGTGAGCACCAGCGGGATCGCAAAACCCAGCGCCATGCAGGCCAGCATCTGCGGCAGCAGCGCCAGCATGGGCTGCTTGCTCAGCTCGATACCGCCCTTCAGACCAATCGCCAGCAGCAGGTAGATCGAGAGGGTTTCGTACAGCGCCTCGGGCAGTCGCAGGTCGCTTTTGACGAGGCGCGCAAACAGGCCGAGCAGGAAAAACAGGACGACGGCGTCAAGCATGGACCAAAGAAAGAAGGGTGAAGGTGCAGGGGATCGGCGCGATCAGGGGGAGGCCGGCGGCTTGCTGGACTGGCGCGGCTTGCGCGCGCGACCCACCAGCAGGCGGTCGAACCAGGGGTTGGGCAGCAGGCGCAGCAGCTTGGCGACCACGCCCATCTGCCACGGGATCACGCGGTAGCTGGTCTGTGCGGCGATGGCGCTGAACGCGCGCGCGGCAAAGGTCTCTGCGCTCAGCAGAAACGGCATGCTGTAGCGGTTCTTGCGGGTGAGCGGCGTGTCGACATAGCCGGGCAACAGGGTCACCACCGCCACGCCCGAGCCGCGCAATTCACCGCGCAGGCTTTCGCAATAGGCCACCACCGCGGCCTTGCTGGCGCAGTAGGCGGCGTGGCCCGGCAGGCCGCGGATGGCGGCCACGCTGGCGATGCCCACCAGGGTGCCGCTGCCGCGTTCGCGCATGGCGGACATGAAGGGGTGGAAGGTGGCAGCCACACCCGTGTTGTTGATGGCGAAGGTGCGCGCCATCACATCGATGTCGTCGCGCTCGGCGGTGTCCATACCGATGCTGACCCCGGCATTGGCGATCACCACATCGGGCAGCCCTTGCGCGGCGATGCAGGCCTGGGCGGCGGCGACGATGCTGTCGACCTCGGCCACATCGGCCGCATAGACCCGGCAGCGTTGGGCATCGAAACCTTGCGCGTCGGCCCAGGCCTGCATGTCGGCGGCGCGCCGCGCCACCAGGGCAAGCCGGTAGCCGGCCTGGGCGTAGCGCGCGGCGAGTGCCTGACCAATGCCGCTGGAGGCGCCGGTGATGAAGGCCAGCGGTGCAGTGGGGATGTTCATGCGAGTTCCGATCGAACGCGGGCTTCAGCGCGGTGCGAGCTGCACCTTGACCCGGCCACGCATCAGCGCCACCTGGTCGGCCTCCACATAGTCGAGCGTGTCCGACTGCAGGCGGTCGTTGCCGCGCAGCACGGTCACCGGCTGCTCGGAGAGCAGGCGTTGCGGCTCGGTGAACACCCGCAACTGCTCGCCGCGAAACTCCAGCCGGGGCGCGGTGCCACCGCCGGGCAGGGTTCGGGCCTCGCGCACCACGACCGCGTCACCTTCGAGCAGAAACTCGGTGCGCGGGCCGTTGGTGACGACGCGCTGCGCCGTGGCGGTCGTGATCAGTCCGTCTTCGCCCACCACGCGGATGCGGGCCTGGTCCACCTCCAGCGTGTCGCTGTCGGGCCGGTGCCGCGCCTCGCTGCCGAACACCTCGTTGATCAGCACGCCGTTGGCGTCGAACACCTTGACCGAAAAGCGGCGCATGAAGTAGTCGGGCTCGCTGGTCACCGGCCGCGCCACCGCGGGTTCGGGTGGCGGGGGCGTGGCGCGCAGCAGCCAGTAAGAAGCCAGGGCCAGCAGCCCCATGAGCAACACCGGCAGATAAATCGTGAACTGATCGGCCCAGCGGCGGTTGCGCCGCCTGGGCAGGCGATCGGCGGGCGCCGGTGGCGCTGGACAGGGTGGCGTTCACCGGGCGGCCGCCTCAAGCTCGGTCGCATAGCGGCCCGAGGCCACCAAGAGCAGATCGCAAAGCTCCCGCACCGCGCCTGCGCCGGGCTCGCGGGTGGTGACATGGTGCGCAAGCGCCAACACCTCGGCGTGGGCTTGTGCTGGCGCACAGGCCAGTGCCGCGCGACGCAGCAAAGGCAGGTCGGGCCAGTCATCGCCCATGGCGGCGGCGGCCGACCAGTCCAGCCCCAGCTCGGCGAGGATCGCCTGGGCCGCCGGCAGCTTGTCTTCGGTGCCAAGCCGCAGCTGCGTGACGCCCAGCGCCGCCAAGCGCGCGCGCAGCGCCAGCGAATCGCGCCCGCTCACCACCGCGGGCGTGATGCCGGCCCGCTGCAGCAGCTTGATGCCGTGGCCGTCCAGCGTGTGAAACCGCTTCATGGTTTCACCCGACTCGGTGAAATACAGCCCGCCATCCGTCAGCACCCCATCGACATCGAAAAACACCACCCGCACCGGCTGCGCGCGCAGCAGCAACTCGGGCGGGAAGTTCAAACATGGGCGCAGAGCAGGCAAATCAGACGACATGGGTGAATGCTAACTGGACCAAACGCGGAGCCGACAGAGAGGAAGCCCGCGTGCGGTCCGAAGGTCCGCTCGCCCCAGGGCGCCGCGGAACGGGCTCCGCCCGGCCGCCAGCGCCGCCCCCTGGGGGGTGACCGCCGCAGGCGGGCGCGGGGGGGTCAAATCACCTTGGCCCGCATCAAATCGTTGCTGTTCAGCGCCCCGATCAGACGGCCGCCCTCATCCACCACCAGCACGCTGGTGATGCGGTTGGCTTCCATGAGTTCCACCGCCGCCACCGCCAGCGCCTCGGCGCGCACGGTGCGCGGGTTGGCGTGCATCACATCCTGCGCGCACAGGCTGCGCAGGTCCACGCCGTTGCCGCTTTTCTCGATGAGGCGGCGCAGGTCGCCGTCGGTGAAGACACCCAGCACGCGGCCTTCGCCGTCGACCACGGCGCTCATGCCCAGGCCCTTGGCGCTGATCTCGCGCATGACGGTCATCAGATCCGCGTTTTGCGGCACACGCGGCAACTCGGCACCGCTGCGCATGACATCACTCACCAGCGTCAGCAGCTTGCGGCCCAGCGCGCCGCCGGGGTGCGAGCGGGCGAAGTCGTCGGCACGGAAACCGCGCGCGTCGAGCAGGGCCACCGCCAGCGCGTCACCCATCGCGAGTTGCGCCGTGGTGCTGGCGGTGGGCGCGAGGTTGTGTGGGCAGGCTTCTTTGGCCACCGAGGCGTCGAGCACCACGTCGGCATGGCGACCCAGGGTGGAATCCGCCCGGCCGGTGAGCGCGATCAGCGGCACGCCCATGCGCTTGATCAGTGGCAGCAAGGTGGTGAGCTCCTCGCTCTCGCCGCTGTTGCTGATGCCCAGCACCACATCGCCCGCGGTGATCATGCCCAGGTCGCCGTGGCTGGCCTCTGCCGGGTGCACAAACATGGCCGGGCTGCCGGTGGAGGCCAGCGTGGCGGCGATCTTGCGCCCCACATGGCCGCTCTTGCCCATGCCCATCACCACCACGCGGCCGCGGCTGGCCAGCACCAGCGCCACGGCACGGGAAAAGCGCTCGTCGAGCCGCTGCGCCATGTCGAGCACGGCCTGCGCTTCGATCTGCAGGGTTTCTACCGCCAGCGAGCGCGCGCGCGCCGTGTCGAAAGTGGGGGAATCAGCCATGGTCGAATTATGGTCGCTGGGCCCGGCGCGGCAGGTTCATGGCCGCTCGGCCCACCAGCCCTGCCGCTAATATCCAGCCATGACCTCGCTTGACATCACCCTGCTGTATCTGCTCGCCGCGGTGCTCGGTGTGGTGGCCTGCCGGCAGTTCAAGCTGCCGCCGATGCTCGGCTACCTGGTGGTGGGGGTCGTGATCGGGCCCAACGCGCTGGCCCTGGCGCAGAACTCCAGCGGCATTCGCTACCTGGCCGAGTTCGGCGTGGTGTTCCTGATGTTCGTGATCGGGCTGGAGTTCAGCCTGCCCAAGCTGCGCAGCATGAAGCGCCACGTGTTTGGCCTGGGCCTGTCGCAGGTGGTGCTCACGGTGGTGATCACCTCGGCCGCCTCGCTGCTGCTGGCGCTGGTGCTGCCCACCTGGTGGAACGTGTCCTGGCAGATCGCGCTGGCCCTGGGCGGCGTGATGGCCATGAGCAGCACCGCCATCGTGATCAAGCTGCTGGCCGAGCGCCTGGAGCTGGAAAGCGAGCACGGCAAGCGGGTGGTCGGCATTTTGCTGTTTCAGGATCTGGCCGTGGTGCCGCTGCTGGTGCTGATCCCGGCGCTTGGCGCGGCGCCAGAAGACCTGTTGCCCGCGCTCGGCCTGGCCTTGCTCAAGGCGGTGGTGTTGCTGGGCGTGCTGCTGACGGGCGGGCAGAAGGTGATGCGCTGGTGGCTCACCCTGGTGGCACGGCACAAGAGCGACGAGCTGTTCATGCTCAACCTGCTGCTGATCACCCTGGGCCTGGCCTGGCTCACCGAACACGCCGGCCTGTCGCTGGCGCTGGGTGCTTTCGTGGCCGGCATGCTGATCTCCGAGACCGAATACAAGCACCAGGTGGAGACCGACATCCGCCCGTTCCACGACGTGCTGCTCGGCCTGTTCTTCATCACCATCGGCATGATGCTCGACTGGCGGCTGGTGCATCGAGCGCTGGCCGCTGGTGTTGCTGCTGCTCACGCTGTCGCTCACCTTCAAGCTCGCACTCATCACCGGCCTCACGCGCGCCTTCGGCGCGCCCATGGGCACCTCCTTGCGGGTCGGCTTGTACCTCGCGCAGGCCGGCGAGTTTGGCCTGGTGCTGCTCACCCTGGCCGGGCAGAACAACCTGGTGCCACCGGCGCTTTTCAACCCCATCCTGGCCTCCATGGTGGTCTCCATGCTGGCCACGCCGTTTGTGATCCTGTACGCCAACAGCATCGTGAGCCGTCTGGTGGGCAGCGACTGGCTGATGCAGTCGGTGCAGATGACCACCATTGCACGCAAGGCGATGAACACCGACCATCATGTGATCATTTGCGGCTACGGCCGCTGCGGGCAAAACCTGGCCCGGCTGCTGGAGGCCGAAGGCATCCCCTACATGGCGCTCGATCTCGATCCCGACCGGGTGCGCCAGGCCGCTGCCGCCGGGCATTCGGTGGTGTTTGGCGACGCCGCGCGCCTGCAGGCCCTGATGGCCGCTGGCCTGCACCGCGCCAGCGCGGTCGTGATCACCTACCTGGACACGCCCAGCGCGCTCAAGGTGTTGCACCACACCCAGGTTCAGGCGGTCAATGTGCCGGTGGTGGTGCGCACCGTCGACGACCTGGACCTGGACAAGCTGCGCGCAGCCGGTGCCACCGAGGTGGTGCCCGAAGCCATCGAGGCCAGCCTGATGCTGGCCAGCCACGCGCTGGCCCTGGTGGGCGTGCCGATGCGGCGCGTGATCCGGGTGGTGCAAGACCAGCGCGACGCCCGCTACAGCCTGCTGAAGGGCTATTTCCACGGCGCCGACGACGATGGCGTGGACGAGCTCGACCACGAGCGACTGCTCACCGTGACGCTGCCCGCCGCCAGCCGCAGCATTGGCCGGTCGATTGGCGATCTGGCCCTGAGCGCCGTGGGCGTGCACCTGGTGAGCCTGCGCAGCGCCAGTGGCAAACCCACCCCTTTCGACGAGCGCACCGTGTGCCACCGCGGTGACACGCTGGTGCTCAGCGGCAAGGCACCGGCATTGGCGCTCGCTGAAGAAAAGCTGCTTGGCGGTTGAGGCGAGGTCTTCACATCCAATACCCTTAACATTCTTAAGGAAATTAGCTGCGTCGGTCTGAAATGTGACCGATCAGTATGTAATGCGCTCCTCTTTACACACTGGAGCGCTTTGATGCTGCAACGTCGCCACTTTCTCGCCACCGGCATGGCCGGTGCCGCGGCCCTCACCTTCAGCTCTGTCTGGTCACAGAGCACCCCGAGCCTGGGTGCGCCGACCATGCCCGCCACCGGGTTCAAGCGCATGAAGCTTGGCGCCATGGAGATCGTTGCGCTGCACGATGGCGCCCTGCGCCGCCCGCTGGGCGAGGAGTTCGTGCGCAACGCACCGCTGGAACAGGTGAAATCGCTGCTGTCGTCGCAAAACCTGCCGACCGAGTATGTGGACATCCCCTTCACCGCCTTCCTGGTGGTCAGCGGTGGCACCAAGTTCCTGATCGACACCGGCTTTGCTGACAACGGCCCGCCCACCACCGGCCAGCTGCGCGCCAACCTGGCCGCGGCGGGCTACAAGCCGGAAGACATCAACCACGTCATCCTGAGCCACTACCACGGCGACCACATCAACGGTGTGCGCGCCAAGGACGGCTCGCTGGTCTACCCCAACGCCAAGATCCATGTGCCGGCACCCGAGCACGCGTTCTGGATGGACGACGCCCGCATGGAAGCCGCGCCGCCGGCCATGAAGGGCGCGTTCCAGAACGTGCGCCGCGTGCTGGGCAGCCTGCCGGCCGACAAGCTCGTGCAGTTCCAGCCAGGCGCCGAGCTGGCGCCAGGCATCGTGTCCTCGGCCGCGTATGGTCACACGCCGGGCATGGCGGTGTTCACCGTCACCTCCGAAGGCCAGAGCTTCATGTACGTGGCCGACGTGACCAACATCCCCTCGCTGTTTGCCCGCAGCCCGGAGTGGGCGGTGCAGTTCGACATGGACGCCGAAATGGCGCGCCAGACGCGCCGCCGCATCTTCGACCAGGTGGTCAAAGACAACATGGTCGCTGGCGGCTTCCACTTCCCCTTTCCCGCCTTCGGCAAGCTCGAAGCAGCCGGCAAGGGCTACCAGTTCGTGCCCGTCGCCTAAACAGCGCTCAGCCAAGGATGCGGTGGAACCGGCTCCGCCGGGCCACTCGCATCGCCCCCTTGAGGGGGTGACGCCGAAGGCGGCGCGGGGGTGTCTTCATAATGCAGGCCATGGACACTTCCGCCTACCTCAAGCAACACATCCGCACCGTTCCGGACTGGCCGGCGCCCGGCGTGCAGTTCCGCGACATCACGCCACTGCTGCAAAACCCGCAGGTCTTTCGCGTGCTGATCGACGCTTTTGTGCACCGTTACATGGAACCCGCGCTGCGGCCCACGGTGGTAGCCGGTCTGGACGCACGGGGCTTCATCATCGGCTCCGTACTGGCCTACGAACTGGGGGTCGGGTTCGTGCCGATCCGCAAGAAGGGCAAGCTGCCCTTCACCACGGTGGCTGAGACCTACGAGCTGGAATACGGCAGCGCCACGGTGGAGTTGCACACCGATGCGGTGAAGTCGGGCGATCGGGTGCTGCTGATCGACGACCTGATCGCCACCGGCGGCACCATGATGGCCGGGCGCAAGCTGCTGGAAAAACTGGGCGCCGAGGTGATCGAAGGCGCTGCCATCGTCGACCTGCCCGAGCTCGGCGGCTCGGCCAAACTGCGCGCCTCAGGACTGAAGCTGCACACGCTGGTGGATTTCGCCGGGCATTGAGCCCACCGCGCTGGCGTCTGGCTCGTCGACAGCAACGAACCACCGCTGTGTCTAGAGCTTGCCGTACTGCGTGTCGCTGAGCGCGGAGAAGTCGCTGTGCGACTCGGGCACGGGGGTGCGCATGTCCTGCGGCCCGGGCGGGCCGCGGCGCAGCGGTGGCGCGGCAGCGGCCAGGGCCTGACGAAACGCTTCCACCTCGGCCGCCTCGACGGCCTGCGCCGCGCCCATGCCCCGGGACACCGGCGGCGCGGGGATGGCCGTTGGGCTCTCGGGCGCGGCAGGGCGCTGGGTCTGTGCCGCCACAGCCGCCTTGAGGGCAATGCCGCGCTGGTCATGTACCGCTTTTCGGCGCCAGTACACCGATGGGATCGACATGCTGTGACGCGAATGTGCGCTCGCCTGGATCCAGCGCTCGATCTCCAGCAGATAGGCGTCGGGCATCACATCGGCTGGCAGCGCCAGATCGATCAGCACCAGAAAACTGTCGCCGTTGGCGTCCAGCGTCAGCACCTTGAACTCGTAGCTGGTGGACAAAACCCCGCCTCGGATCATCGACTCCCGTACCACCGAAAACAGCTGCTCGCGGCGCAAGATGCGGCGGCCGCGTCGCGGCGAAATCAGCGGCAGCGTGGTCTGGCCAAACGATCTGCGCTTGCGCGGCAGACCGCCGTTGCGTGGCGAAGCGGATTTTTTGGCCTGAAGCCAGCTGATCAAAGACATGTTGCTGAGTGTGTGCCGCTGGCGCAGACCGCGTGGCGTAAAAAAACAGGGAAATACAGAGCCAGATACCCGGCGACGAGGGAGTGAGCGTGCTGCGCCATCAGGTAACGGCCACACGCTTGGGCTTGTTGTACATGCGCCGCGCCAGCACGGCAGCCATCGACACCGAAAGCTCCAGCGCAATGTCGGGATGGCGTGTCGAGAGCTCACGAAACCGCAACGGCGTGAGGCACCACAGCCGGCAGTCGCTGCCGGCGTTCACCGTGGCGCTGCGGGGCAGGTGGCTGAAAAATGCGCCCTCGCCCAGCAACGAGCCCGCGCCCACCATGGCGATCCGCACGCGCTCGCGCGTCGTCTTCGAAAATGCACCGTGAGGCTGCCCGATCTCGACGAAATACACCGTGCGGTCTTTCACCCCCTGCTCGATCAGCACCTGCCCCTGCTGCAGGCTGACCGGCTGCAGGTATTCGGCCAGCTGGCGCCATTGCGCGTCCGACAGGTTCATCGGCACCGCGTCCAGCGCGCTGCTCATCCGCATGGACTGGGCCAGTTGCAGGATGTCAAAACGCACGGCTGGAGACGGGATGGCGTTCATTCGCCTCACGATAACCGCGCGCTGCGGCCCGGCGCAAGCACCTTTTACGGGTGCTTACAGCTGGCGTTCCGAGCGGTGCGCTGGACACGCCCCAGCGGTAAGCGTGTGTTCACTTGCCGATGCAAAAACGCGAAAAGATCTCGCCCAGCAAGTCGTCGGCGCTGAACTCACCGGTGATCTCGCCCAGCGCCATGCTGGGCCAGGCGCAGCTCTTCGGCCAGCAGATCGAGGTGATCGGCGTGCGTACCCAGCCATTCGGTGGCGCGCCTCGAGATGCGCGCCCACCCGCGCGCAGCGCCTGCAGATGGCGCTCACGCGCCATGAACAGGCCGTCGCCGCGCCTGCTGCCAGCCTGCCAGCGCCAGCAGCCGCTGACGCAACGCTTCAATGCCCTCGCCCTGCTTGGCGGACAGGGCCAGCGAGTTTCCATCGCAGACCGGCCAGCACAGCGCCGCGTGCCGAGGGCGTCGCACTGATCGAGCTTGTTCCAGATCTGCAGCACGGCCACGCCCGCGGGCAGGGCGGCGGCGATGGCAGCATCGGCAGCCTGGTAAGCCGACTGGTCGCTGCGGGTCAGGTCGTGCAGGAACAGCACGGCGTCGGCCTGGCCGATCTGGTCCCAGGCGCGCGCGATGCCGATTTTTTCGACCTCGTCCACATCGGGACTGTCGCGCAGACCGGCGGTGTCGATCACATGCAGCGGCACACCTTCGATCTGGATCGTTTGCTGCACCACGTCGCGCGTGGTGCCGGCGATCGGGGTGACGATGGCCAGCTCGGCGCCGGCGAGGGCATTGAGCAGCGAACTTTTGCCCGCGTTGGGCTGGCCGGCGATCACCACCTTGAGCCCATCGCGCAGCAGCGCACCCTGACGCGCCTGCGCACGCACCTCGGCCAGCGCCGCGCGCAGCCGCTCCAGCTGACCCTTTGCGTCGGCTTTTTGCAAGAAATCGATTTCTTCTTCTGGGAAATCGAGCGTGGCCTCAACCAGCATGCGCAGCTGGATCAGCGCGTCGCGCAGCGCGTGGATGCGCTCGGAAAACACGCCGGCCAGCGAGCGGCTGGCGCTGCGGGCGGCGGCCTCGGTGCTGGCGTCGATCAGATCGGCCACCGCCTCGGCCTGCGCCAGGTCGAGCTTGTCGTTCAGGAAAGCGCGCTCGGTGAACTCGCCCGCGCGCGCCAGACGCAAGCCCGGCAACAGCGGCTGGCCATCGGCGCCCGTCGCCTGCGCCAGCGACAGGCAGCGCGCCAGCAGCAACTGCAACACCACCGGCCCACCGTGACCCTGCAGCTCCAGCACGTCTTCGCCGGTGTAGGAATGCGGCCCGGGGAACCACAGCGCGAGACCGTGGTCGATGGCCTGGCCGTCGGCGTCGCGAAAGGGCAGGTAAGTGGCTTCGCGAGGCCGCAGCTCGCGCCCAACCAGCGCGGCGACCAAAGGCGCAAGCCCCTTGCCCGACACCCGCACAATGCCCACCGCGCCGCGCCCGGGGGCGGTGGCGATGGCGACGATGGGGTCGTGTGTGCTGGGAAAGCGAAGGACAACCGAAAGCTCCGAAACACAGACCGGAGCGCGTGCCCCAAGCTCAGGGCGCCGCGGAACCGGCTTGGCCGGGCCGCCAGCGCCGCCCCCTGGGGGGTGACGCCGCAGGCGGCGCGGGGGGGTTATTTCGCCGCGGGCTTCTTGTTGAACGAAGTCCGGCATGCTGAACTTCAGCGGCACACCCATCTTGTTGTTGATGAAGGACTGCTGAGGATGGTCAGGATGTTGTTCGTGATCCAGTACAGCACCAGGCCTGCCGGGAAGAAGAAGAACATCACCGAGAACACCAGCGGCATCATCCACATCAGTCTTGGCCTGCAGCGGATCGGGCGGCAGCGGGTTGAGCGCGGTCTGGATCAGCGTGGTCACGGCCATCACCAGCGGCAGGATGAAGAACGGATCGGGCGAAGACAGATCGTGGATCCACAGCACCCAGGGCGCGTTGCGCATTTCCACGCTGGACAGCAACACCCAGTAGAGCGCGATGAACACCGGGATCTGGATCATGATGGGCAGGCAGCCACCCAGCGGGTTGACCTTCTCTTCCCGGTAGATCTTCATCATCTCCTGCTGCATCTGCTGCGGGTTGCTCTTCAGGCGCTCGCGCATTTCCATGATGCGCGGGTTGATCGCCTTCATCTTGGCCATGCTGCGGTAGGCGGTGGCGTTGAGCCAGTAGAACGCAGCCTTGATCAGCACCACCAGCAACACGATGGCCCAGCCCCAGTTGCCCACGAAGCCGTGGATCTTCTCCAGCAACCAGTACAGCGGCTTGGCCAGGATGGTGAGCCAGCCGTAGTCCTTGACCAGCGTCCAGGCCTGGCGCGATGGTTTCCAGCACCTTTTCGTCTTGCGGACCCACGAACAGGCGCGAATCGAAGCGCTCGGTCTGGCCGGGCTGAACCGCCGGCAGCGCGGTGATGGAGCCAACCGCGAACAGCTTGCCGTCGGTCTTGCGCGCGAAGTTGTCGCGGGCAACGCCATCGGCCATGCAGCCAGGCGGTGGCAAAGTAATGCTGCACCATGGCCACATAACCGTCGCTGGTGGTCTTCACGAACTCAGCCTTGCCTTTTTCGATGTCGGCAAATGCCACCTTCTGGTACTTCTGCTCCTGGGTGAACACGGCCGGGCCGGTGAAGGTGGAATAGAAGGGTGTGGAATTGGCGGTCTGGTTGCCATCACGCACCAGCTGCAGATAGAGCTGCGGGCTCACCGCCTGGCCGCTGTTGTTCACCACCTCGTGCCGCACACCGATCAGGTAGCTGCCGCGCTGCACGGTGTAGGTTTTCACCAGCTTCACGCCACCGACCTCGGCCGACTCGAAGCGCACCTGCATCTCGTTCTGGCCATCGGCCAGGGTCGGGTCGGCCCGAGACCAGCGTCATGGGCGTCTTGTGGTTGGGGAAGCTGCCACCGATCAGACCGGTCTGGGCGATGTAGACGCGCTCGCCCGCGTCTGTCCAGCAGCGTGAACGGCGGTTGCTCCTGGTTCTTGCGGCCGCCGATGTCTTGCGCGTGCTTGAGCAACAGGGCGCCAATCAGCGAGCCGCCTTCGCTGTTGAAGGTCAGTTGCAAGACGTCGGTTGTGATGGTGTGTCGCACCTGGGCGGCGCTGCTGGCGCCTTCCGGCGGCGTGCCAGCTGCATTTGACGTGCCTGCGCCCGGCAAAGCAGCCGGCAGGCTGGTGCTGCTGGCACCGGCGGCGGGGGGCGCACCATCGGCCGGCTTGGGCGCGGTCACGGCCGAGGAAGGGAAGAAGGTGGGCGCTTTGCCGTTGTGGATCTGCCACTTGTCCCAGATCAGGACCATGGAAAAACCGAACACCACCCACAGGATGGACCGACGAATGTCATTCATGACGGGTGCTTCTTTTCAGAGGAAGGGGAAACCAGACGAGAAAACAGGGCAGGAGGCGCAGCGGGCACAGGATCGTGACCACCAGCGCACCAAGGCCCACAGCGGCCCAGACGCTTGATCGTGAGGTAACTGCCAGCCAGCGCCCCATGGCGCTCCAGCACGCCCAGTGCGTAGACCGAACAGGTCGGCTCAAACCGGCAACTGTTGCCCAGCCAGGGGCTCAAGCAGCAAGCGGTAGCCGCGTGACCAGCGCCATCAGACCCCGCCGCGGCCAGTCAGACAACATGGCTGGCTCGCTGCGGCACGGACATCAGCACACGACCGAGCAGTTGCTCCAGTTCGGCGCGCACCGCGCGCTTGAGAGGCTCGGAAGTGGCGCTCACAAACTGCTTGCGATTGAACTCGCTGCGCAGACGCACGACCCAGGCCGCCCGTGGCAAGGCATCAGCATGCTGGCGAGACAGCTCATGAGATCTGGCGCCGGATCGCATTGCGCGTCACAGCCCTGCGCGCCCACCGCTTGGGCAGCACGACCCCCATCCAGGCGGCATCCACCGGGAACAAAGGACGGTCGGCGCGCATGATGTCCAGCGAGCCGCGATGAAGCACGAAATGGGGCGTCTTGGCCACCGCAGCGCCGGCCATCACGGCCTGAAACTGTTCTCGGGACTTGAGACGCTGAACCACGGCAACCGCGCCCGCTGGGATCATGGGGCAGGCGTTGGCAGGGGGAAACCGGCGATGCTCAGGCGCTGAACTCAGACCGCCAGGCGCTTGCGGCCTTTGGCGCGGCGGGCGTTGATCACAGCGCGGCCACCGCGGGTTTTCATGCGCACGAGGAAACCGTGGGTGCGGGCGCGCTTGATCTTGGAAGGCTGGTAGGTGCGTTTCATGGTGCTTGAGAAGTAATCGGGGAAACCCGCAATTATCGCAAAGAAACACCAACGCCAGCAAGCACTTGCCCGCAGACGCTGCGAGGCCACTTCAAATTGGGTCGCGGCGCCACTCGCGCCATCGGGCAAACCAGGGTGTGGATAACTGCTCGCCCCACCTACAATGGAGCGGTCGTACCGCGCCCCTTGTCCACAATCACCGCCACCACCTTTTCCCGCATGACCGAGGGCACCCCTTCACCATTGGCGTCTGCCGACACCCCGTCGCTGTGGCAGTCCTGCATCGAGCAACTCGCCCTGGAAATCCCCGAGCAACAGTTCAACACCTGGATCCGACCGCTGTCGGCGGTGGTCGCCCCCGACCAGTCCAAGGTGACGCTGGCTGTGGCCAACCGCTTCAAGCTGGACTGGGTTACGAGCCCAGTACGCGGCCCGCATCAGCGCTTTGCTGGAGACGGCACAGGGCGGGCCAGTGGAACTGGAGTTGGTGCTTGCTCCGCGTGAAGGGCCCAGCCGCACATCGCCTGCTCCCCGTACTGTCCAAGATCAGGTGCTGGCCGAGCTGCCCGATCTGGCGCCCGCGGAACCGGCTGGCCAGCATGGCCCCAAGACCAGGCTGAACCCGGCGCTGACCTTCGCCAACCTGGTCGAGGGCTCGGCCAACCGCATGGCGCGCGCCGCTGCGATGCACGTGGCGGGCAGTCTGGGCCAGTTGTACAACCCGCTGTTCATCTACGGCGGCGTCGGCTTGGGCAAGACCCACCTGGTGCACGCCATCGGCAACCACCTGCTGGCCGACCGGCCCCAGGCGAAGGTTCTCTACATCCACGCCGAGCAGTTCGTGTCGGATGTGGTCAAGGCCTACCAGCGCAAGACCTTTGACGAGTTCAAGGAGCGGTATCACTCGCTCGATCTGCTGCTGATCGACGACGTGCAGTTCTTCGCCAACAAGGAACGCACGCAGGAAGAATTCTTCAACGCATTCGAGGCCTTGCTGGCGCGCAAGAGCCACATCGTGCTCACCAGCGACACCTACCCCAAGGGCCTGGCCGACATCCACGAACGGCTGGTGTCGCGCTTCGACTCCGGGCTGACCGTGGCCATCGAGCCGCCCGAGCTGGAGATGCGGGTCGCCATTTTGATCAACAAGGCGGCGGTCGAGCAGGCGGTGATGCCCGAGGAAGTGGCGTTTTTCGTGGCCAAGAACGTGCGCTCCAACGTGCGCGAGCTTGAAGGCGCGCTGCGCAAGATCCTGGCCTATTCGCGCTTCAACCAGAAAGACATTTCGATCCAGCTGGCGCGCGAGGCCCTGAAAGACCTGCTGTCGATCCAGAACCGGCAGATCTCGGTGGAGAACATCCAGAAAACGGTGGCCGACTATTACAAGATCAAGATCGCCGACATGTATTCCAAGAAGCGCCCGGCCAGCATTGCACGCCCGCGCCAGATCGCCATGTTCATCGCCAAGGAGCTGACGCAAAAGAGCCTGCCCGAAATTGGTGAACTGTTTGGCGGGCGCGACCACACCACGGTGTTGCACGCGGTGCGCAAGATCGGCGCCGAGCGGCAGCTCAACACCGAACTCAATCAGCAGCTCCACGTGCTGGAACAGACGCTCAAAGGATGACAGCTTGACCACGCGCCTGCGTCGCTTCGCCTCTTGCGCTGCCGCGTTGATGAACCTCCGGCAAAAAGGGGAAAATAGCGGGGTTTGGCCACTGCCTGCCACCCAGAACAACTGACGCGCGCCCGGCGTGCAAACAGCTCACCAGAGACGAAAGACCGCGACATGATCGTTTTCAAATCCACCCAGGACAAGGTACTGGCCGCGCTGCAATCGGTGGCCGGCATTGTCGAGCGCCGTCACACCCTGCCAATTCTGGCCAATGTGTTGCTGCGAAAGACCGGCGCGCAGGTGCAGCTCACCACCAGCGATCTTGAAATCCAGATCCGCACCACCGCCGAGCTCGCCGGCGACGACGGCAACTTCGCCACCACCCTGGGCGCGCGCAAGCTGATCGACATCCTGCGCACCATGCCGGCCGACCAGACGGTCAGCCTGGAGTCCACCGGCGGAAAACTCATCCTCAAGGGTGGCAAGAGCCGCTTCACGCTGCAAAGCATGCCGGCCGAAGACTTCCCGCTGGTGCAGGAATCGGCCAGCTTTGGCCCGGCGTTCAGCGTGCCTCAGAAAACCCTCAAGAGCCTGCTGAGCCAGGTGTCGTTTTCGATGGCGGTGCACGACATCCGCTACTACCTGAACGGCATCTTGTTCGTGGCCGAGGGCAAGCAGCTCAGTCTGGTGGCCACCGATGGTCACCGCCTGGCCTTTGCCTCGCGCCGCGCTGGACGTGGAAGTGCCCAAGCAGGAAGTGATCTTGCCGCGCAAGACCGTGATCGAACTGCAGCGCCTGCTGTCCGACAAGGAAGGCGCGATCGAGATGCAGTTTGCCGCCAACCAGGCCAAGTTCAGCTTCGACGGCATGGAGTTCGTCACCAAGCTGGTCGAGGGCAAGTTCCCCGACTACAACCGCGTGATCCCGAAGAACCACAAGAACATCGTGACGCTGGGCCGCCAGCCGCTGCTGGCCTCGCTGCAGCGCACCGCCATCATGACGAGCGAGAAGTTCAAGGGCGTGCGCCTGAACATCGAGCCCGGCTCGCTGCGCGTGGCCTCCAGCAACGCCGAGCAGGAAGAAGCGGTGGACGAGCTCGATGTCGACTACTCCGGCGACACGATCGAGATCGGCTTCAACGTCACCTACCTGATCGACGCGCTGCAGAACATGAGCCAGGAAATGGTGCGCGTCGAACTGTCCGACGGCAACAGCTCCGCGCTGGTGACCAACCCCGACGACAACGCGTTCAAGTACGTTGTCATGCCCATGCGGATCTGACCCACCGCCGTCTCTTGCTCCCAAAAGCCAACCCGCTCCCCAGCGGGTTTGGCGTTTCTAGCGAACCAGAAAAGCCTCTTATGTCCGACGAAAACAAGCCCGCCGAATCCGTCAACACCGGCGAAGCGAGCAGCCAGAGCTCCAATTTCCAGCCCACGATCGACAGCAACCAGGCCGGCGCGAGCGAGGGCTACGGCGAGGGCGCGATCCAGATCCTGGAAGGCCTGGAGGCGGTGCGCAAACGCCCGGGCATGTACATCGGCGACACGTCCGACGGCACCGGCCTGCACCACCTGGTGTTCGAGGTGGTCGACAACTCGATCGACGAAGCGCTGGCCGGCCACTGCGACGACATCGTCGTCACCATCCACAGCGACAACTCGATCAGCGTCACCGACAACGGCCGCGGCATCCCCACCGGCGTGAAGATGGACGACAAGCACGAGCCCAAGCGCTCGGCGGCCGAGATCGCGCTGACCGAGCTGCACGCCGGCGGCAAGTTCAACCAGAACAGCTACAAGGTCTCGGGCGGCCTGCACGGCGTGGGCGTGAGCTGCGTGAACGCGCTCTCGATCTGGCTGCGCCTCACGGTGCGCCGCGAAGGCCAGATGCACCAGATTGATTTTGCGCGCGGCTTCGTGCAGAACCGCATCCTGGAAATGAAAGACGGCGTGGAGATTTCGCCGATGAAGGTTGCCGGGCCAACCGAGAAGCGCGGCACCGAGGTGCACTTCCTGCCCGACACCGACATCTTCAAAGAGAACAACGATTTCCACTACGAAATCCTGTCCAAGCGCCTGCGCGAACTCTCGTTCCTGAACAACGGCGTGCGCATCCGCCTGAAAGACGAGCGCACCGGCAAGGAAGACGACTTTTCCGGCGCCGGCGGCGTCAAGGGCTTTGTGGACTTCATCAACAAGGGCAAGACCACGCTGCACCCCAACGTGTTCCACGCCATGGGCGACCGCGCCAGCGACCAGGGCACCAACATCGGCGTGGAAGTGGCCATGCAGTGGAACAGCGGCTACAACGAACAGGTGCTCTGCTTCACCAACAACATCCCGCAGCGCGACGGCGGCACCCACCTGACCGGCCTGCGCGCCGCGATGACGCGCGTCATCAACAAGTACATCGAAGAAAACGAGTTCGCCAAGAAGGCCAAGGT
This sequence comes from uncultured beta proteobacterium, assembly GCA_963831255.1. GTDB lineage: Bacteria > Pseudomonadota > Gammaproteobacteria > Burkholderiales > Burkholderiaceae_C > Hydrogenophaga. The sequence continues at coordinate 329,636 of CAWHPI010000002.1, forward strand.
CGAGGTCACCGGCGACGACATGCGCGAAGGCCTGTGCTGCGTGCTGAGCGTGAAGGTGCCCGAGCCCAAGTTCAGCAGCCAGACCAAGGACAAGCTGGTGTCCAGCGAAGTGCGCGGCCCGGTGGAAGACATCGTTTCGCCGACTGCTCACCGACTACCTGCAGGAGCGCCCGAACGACGCCAAGATCATCTGCGGCAAGATCGTGGAGGCCGCGCGCGCCCGCGAAGCCGCGCGCAAGGCGCGCGAGATGACGCGCCGCAAAGGCGTGCTCGACGGCATGGGCCTGCCCGGCAAACTGGCCGACTGCCAGGAAAAAGACCCGGCGCTGTGCGAGATCTACATCGTCGAGGGCGACTCCGCCGGCGGCTCGGCCAAGCAGGGCCGCGACCGCAAGTTCCAGGCCATCCTGCCGCTGCGCGGCAAGATCCTGAACGTGGAAAAAGCGCGCTACGAAAAGCTGCTGACCAGCAACGAAATCCTGACGCTCATCACCGCCCTGGGCACCGGCATCGGCAAGGCCGGCGGCGAAGGCGCCAACAGCGACGGCAAAGACGACTTCGACGTCGCCAAGCTGCGCTACCACCGCATCATCATCATGACCGACGCCGACGTGGACGGCGCCCACATCCGCACCCTGCTGCTCACCTTCTTCTACCGCCAGATGACCGAGCTGGTCGAGCGCGGCCACATCTACATCGCGCAGCCACCGCTCTACAAGGTGAAGGCCGGCAAGGAAGAGCTGTACCTGAAAGACGGCGCGGCGCTCGACGGCTTCCTGCTGCGCATCGCGCTGAAAGACGCCAAGGTGTCCACCGGCGGCGCGACCAACACCGTGCTCGAAGGCGACACGCTGGACGAGCTGGCGCGCAAACACCAGGTGGCCGAAAACGTGATCGCCCGCCTGTCCAACTTCATGGACGCCGAGGCCCTGCGCGCCATGGCCGACGGCGTGAGCATCAAGCTCGACACGGTGGAAGAGGCCGAAGCCAGCGCCATCGCGCTGCAGGCCAAGCTGCGCGAGCTCAGCACCACCGGCGTGCCCGCCGAAGTGGCGGGCGAGTTTGACGCGCGCACCGACAAACCCATTCTGCGCATCAGCCGCCGCCACCACGGCAACATCAAGAGCAGCATCATCACGCAGGACTTCGTGCACGGCGCCGACTACGCCGCGCTCGCCACCGCGGCGGAAACCTTCCGCGGCCTGCTGGGCGAAGGCGCCAAGGTCATGCGCGGCGAAGGCGACAAGCAGAAGGAAGAAAAGGTGAGCGACTTCCGCGTGGCCATGCAATGGCTGATCCGCGAAGCCGAGCGCACCACCAGCCGCCAGCGCTACAAAGGCCTGGGCGAAATGAACCCCGCCCAGCTCTGGGAAACCACCATGGACCCCACCGTGCGCCGCCTGCTGCGCGTGCAGATCGACGACGCGATCGAAGCCGACCGCGTGTTCACGATGCTGATGGGGGATGAGGTGGAACCGCGGCGCGATTTCATCGAGAGCAATGCGCTGCGGGCGGGGAACATCGACGTTTGATGACCTACGGTTAGAGCGAAATTCTAAAAACCGAGGCCCGCACATCGTGAGATTTGTGGGCCTCTTTCCTTGATCTCGCCGTCGACTGGCGCACCCTTCCCAGCGGGAAACTGGCGCCTGCGCAACAGGTGATGCACAGGCTGGGCCACTAGACTTGCCGATTGCCAACCGCAGACAAGGAGAACTCATGAGCACCGCCACCCCCCGCACCAGCTTGCAACTGCGTTCCCTGATTCGAGCGACCGGCGAGCTTGAGGTCTCGCTGCAAGACGTGCAGATCCCCGAGCCCGCTGCTGACGAAGTTTTGGTGCGCATCGAAGCAACGCCCATCAACCCGTCGGACCTCGGCCTGCTGTTTGGTCCGGCCGACATGGGCACGGCCAAGGTGAGCGGCACGCCGGAGCGCCCCGTGCTGACCGCTCGCGTGCCGGAGAAGCTGATGAAAGCCATGGCTGGCCGCGCAGGCGAGTCGATGCCGGTGGGCAACGAAGGTGCTGGTGTGGTGATCAGCGCCGGTAGCTCTGCGGCGGCGCAGGCACTGCTGGGCAGAACGGTGGCAATGCTTGGCGGCGCGATGTACGCGCAGCACCGCACCATTTCGATCGAACAGTGCCTCGTGCTGCCGCCCGGCACCACCCCGGCCGAAGGCGCTTCGTGTTTCGTGAATCCGCTGACCGCACTGGGCATGGTCGAGACCATGAAGCGCGAGGGCCACAAAGCGCTTGTGCACACCGCGGCCGCTTCGAACCTGGGGCAGATGCTCAACCGCGTCTGCCTGAAAGACGGCATCGCGCTGGTCAACATCGTGCGCAAGCCGGAGCAGGCCGACCTGCTGCGCGAACAGGGAGCCAAGCATGTCTGCAGCACAGGCTCACCCGACTTCCTCGCCGAACTGACCGACGCCCTGGCCGAAACCGGCGCCACCATCGCCTTTGATGCCATTGGCGGTGGCAAGCTGCCTGGCCAGATTCTCACCTGCATGGAAGCGGCCATCAACCGCAACGCCCATGAATACAGCCGCTATGGCTCAGCCGTGCACAAACAGGTCTACCTCTATGGCATGTTGGACCCGGCACCCACCGAGTTCAGCCGCAGCTTCGGCATGGCCTGGGGAATGGGCGGCTGGCTGTTGTTTCCCTTCCTGCAGAAACTCGGCCAGGCCGAGGCGCAGAAGCTGCGCGAACGCGTCGCCGCCGAACTGAAGACGACGTTCGCCAGCCACTACACGCGTACCGTTTCCCTGGCCGAGGCCTTGACGCTCGAAGCAGTCTCGGTTTACGGGCAGCGTTCGACAGGGGCCAAGGTGTTGATTGATCCAAGCAAGGCGTAACCATTGAGGTGAGCGCTGATCGGAATCGGATTTCACCACGGCCTTCGTGTCGCAAGTGCCCCTGCAAAGCCAGGCGCGAAACGCAAAACGCCCCGGCACTCACGAGTGCCGGGGCGTTTCGGTTTCAGCGACGGCGAGAAGCTTCCGCCTGTGAGGCGATCAGGCGGCGCTGGCGGCGCTCTCGGCCTTGCGCGCCACGCGGCGCGCGGCGTTGGAGGTCTGGGTGGCGGTGTCGGCCACGGCCTTGCTCACGCGCTTGGTGATCTGCTTGCGCGTGGCCACGGCCTTGTTCACCTGCTTGTTGACCGTCTTGGTGGCGGTCTTGGTGATCTTCTTGCGGGTGGCCACAGCCTGGTCGACCTGCTCGGTTGCCGCCTTGGTGATTTGCTTGCGGGTCGCGGCGGCCTTGCGCTTGGAGGCGTTGAGCTTGCGCGTGGCCACGGCCTTGGCTGGCACCGGCTTGCCGGCGACGCGCTTGACCAGCTCGCTGGAGCCGTCTTCCATGCGCTCGGCCACGGTGCTCAGCAAGGTGGCAGCGGGCATGGCCACACGGGTCAGTTTGCCCAGCACGTTGAGGTTGGCGTTGCGGTCCAGGCGCTTGGCGTTGGCGGCCACGAGGCTCACGCCCTTGGTGGCAAGGTCGACCGCCACACCCACGGCGCTTTGGGCGCGGTCGGTGCCGAGGTGCAGGCCTTTGACGGTGAAGCCGCTCACGCGCTGCTGGTTGTCGATCAGGCTGGAGCGGGTGCTCTTGCCAAGCGACGATGCACCAAGGCTCACAGCCGAGGCAAAGCGCTGGTCGAAGTAACCAATGACGCGCTCGCCACCAAAGCGGTAGGTGTTGATGACGTTGGTGGCGGTGATGCCGTAGGCCTGAATGACGTGGGTGGCTACGGTGGAAAGGTTTTTGGTCGACATGCGGGACTCCGGTGGGTTGATCTGCTCTACCGGCCTGGAGGAGTGCGATGGCGCTCCGCTTTCAGACAGGCATGGGGGCAGTGTGTCCAGAATGTCTAGGGGTGACACCTCATTCCGAGGGTTTTCCCTAGAGGTTGCTGCCTAAGTGGGCCGATGCCAGCGCCCCGCGGTGGCGGGGGGGACGGGGGCGGAGACGGGGGCGTTGCTCACAACACCTCGGCCTCGAACCCCGCGGCCTGCAGCTTGGCCGCGATGTCTTCGGGACCGATCATGGCGGTGTGCTGCACCCAGGCGGTGTGCGCGGGCAGGTCCACGCCCGCCTGGTGCACGCAGGGCAGGTCCTGCAGTTCAAACATGACGGCGCTGGCGTCTTCGTCGGTGCCCATGGCGAGGATGAGCAGGCGGGTTTCGATCATGGCGGCGCGGCTCGCCCGGGTGCGCGGCTCACCTGCCTTTGACGGCCAGCAGCTGCACCTGGAACTTCAGCACGGTGTTGCCCGGAATCACGTTGGGAATGCCGCGTTCGCCGTAAGCGGTGGCGGCGGGGCAGGTGATGTCGGCCGTGTCGCCCACTTTCATTTCCTGCAGCGCCTGCGTCCAGCAAGGCACCACACGGTTGAGCGGGAAGCTGGTGGGCTCGCCGCGCTTGTAGGAGCTGTCGAACTCTTTGCCGTCGGGCAGGGTGCCGCGGTAGTGCACCTGCACCGTGTCGGTGGCCAGGGGTTTGGCGCCGGTGCCAGCGGCGGTCCATTTCAGGGCCACGCCCGAGGGCAAGACCTTGTCGGCTGGCAGGGGCGCGGCGGTCTGGGCATGGGCGGTGGTGACCACCAGGGCGGTGAGCAGGGCAGCGGTGTTAAGCAGGGTTTTCATGGTTTTTGTGGATCGCGGAACCGAGGGTGCCCAAACCGGAACAGCACGGGCTTTGGACCACAGCTTAGCCGCACATTCCGGCGGCCAAAGCCTCTGCGTCAAAATCCTGCCCTGTCCGCAGGCGCAATCGCCAGCGGTGCCCCCGGCCGTTGCCACCCATTTTCCACACCATGACCGACACCACCTCCAACCGCCCCGCCTTGCCCGACCGTCTCTCCATCGACGCCCGCAGCCCGCACCATGTGGCGGCGGTGTTCGAGCACGATGTGGGCATTCGCTTGAACGGCAAAGACCGGCTGGACGTGGTGGAGTACTGCGTGAGCGAGGGCTGGGTGCGGGTGCCGGCGGGCAAGACGCTGGACCGCAAGGGCAACCCGCTGCTGATCAAGCTGAGCGGGGCGGTGGAGGCGTTTTACCGCTGAGGGGGTTGGTGGCGACTTTTGGCCGGGGCACCACCCAGGGTTGAGTGGAGCGCCTGGGCAAGACCGTTGGCCTTGACGCACCCAGCGCAGCGGTCTGCGCCTGCCGCTCAGGCCAGGTCGCTCAGGCGGCGCTGGCCGCGGCAGACCAGCCGCTGGTGCCGCTGCGGCGGGCCGCTTCGGGCTCTGGTGCTGGCGCAGGCGCGCGCAGCGCCTCCAGCGAGAGAATGAGCTGGTCCACCTGAGCCAGAAAATCGTCGCGGGACTGGTGGGGGCTTTCGGTGATGAGGCGTGAGGCTTGGTCGGCGAGCACCTGGCGACCCGCTTCCCTGGCCCAGCGCCGCACGTCGCAATACGACACAAAAGCCAGCCGACCAAGATCGCCGCGTTTTCGGGCGTGGTGCAGGTCGGCGAGCAGGTCGTCAAGATCCCATTGTTGGTCCATTGTGGGCTCCATGTTGCAGTGCAGCATAGTTTCAGCCCGCGCTTCGCTGGCTGTCAAGCCAGTCTGATGGGCGGAACCCTCTAAAAAAACCTGCGCTCAGGTGCCGCAAAAGGTGCGGTAACCGGCCATGGCCTGTGCTGGCGCCGGTTTTTCGAAGCCGGAAAGGCCTTCACGGGCTTGAAATGGCTGCTGCAAAACAGAGAGCAGTTTTTCAAAAGGCGACTGGTCACCCTGCTCGACAGCGGCACTGAGCGCCGCCTCCACCTGGTGGTTGCGCGGGATGTAGAGCGGGTTGGCCAGCCGCATCTGCCTGGCGCGCGTTTCGGGCGGCTCGGCCTCGCTGGCCTGGCGGGCTTGCCAGCGGACCAGCCACACATCAAACGCGGCCAGATCACCGAACTGGCTGCGCAGCGCGCCTGCTTCGCCGGGCAGTGCGGCGTCGGCCAGGTGGCGATGGGCGAGGGTGAAGTCGGGGCGCTGGGCTTGCAGCAGGTCAAGCCAGTCGCTGGCCAGTGCGTCGTCGTCTGGTTGCTCGACCACCAAACCGAGCTTGCGGCGCAGCTCGGCGCGCCAGTGGTGCTGGTACCGAAGGGGGAAGCCGTTGACAACTTCGGTGGCGAGCGCCACGGCCTCGTCTGCGTCGGCGTGCAGCAGGGGCAGCAGGGTTTCGGCCAGACGGGCCAGGTTCCACTGCGCGATGCCGGGCTGGTTGCCATAGGCGTAGCGGCCCTGGCGGTCGATCGAGCTGAAGACGGTGGCGGGGTCGTAGGCGTCCATGAAGGCGCAGGGGCCGTAGTCGATGGTTTCGCCGGAAATCGTCATGTTGTCGGTGTTCATCACGCCGTGGATGAAGCCCACGCCCATCCAGCGCGCGATCAGCGCGGCCTGCCGCTCGGCGACGGCGCGCAGCAGCGCCAGATAGGGCTGCGCATCGTGCGCGATGTCGGGGTCGTGGCGCGCGATGGCGTAGTCGGCCAAGGTCTTGAGCTGTTCGGGTGTGCCGCGGGTGGCAAAGAACTGGAAGGTGCCCACGCGCAGGTGGCTGGCGGCCACGCGGGTGAGCACCGCGCCGGGCAACGGGCCAGCCTCGCGCAACACCTGCTCGCCAGTGGCCACGGCCGCCAGCGCGCGGGTGGTGGGAATGCCCAGCGCGTGCATGGCCTCGCCCATCAGGTATTCGCGCAGCACGGGGCCGAGCGCGGCCTTGCCGTCGCCGCCGCGCGAAAACGGCGTGCGGCCCGAGCCTTTGAACGCGATGTCGCGCCGCTGGCCGTGGGCGTCGAGCATTTCGCCGAGCAACAGCGCGCGGCCATCGCCAAGCTGGGGCGAAAAGCCGCCGAACTGGTGGCCGGCATAGGCCTGGGCGATGGGCGTGGCGCCGGGCGGCGCGAGGTTGCCGCTGAAGATGGCCGCGCCCAGCGGACCGGCCAGCGCATCGGCATTCAGGCCGAGTTCGGTGGCCAGCGCGCGGTTGAATTTCAGCAACACCGGCTGCGGCACCTGGGCTGCGGGCCAGGGCGCGTAAAAGCCGTCTAGTTCGCGGGCGTAGCTGTTGTCGAAGGCAAAGCCGGCGCTGGCTGCAGCGGACGGGTCGATCTGGGTGGGCGTGTCAGCGGTCATGCCACAAGTGTCGGCCATGCGGCGTGACGGCGGCGGCGGCAGGGTCAAGCCGCCGGCCGAGCGCGCACTTTCAGCTGAACACGCCACCGTACTGCTTGCGCAGATCGCCCTTTTGCACCTTGCCGGTGCCACCCACGGGCAGGGCGTCCAGAAACACCACGTCGTCGGGCACCCACCACTTGGGCACGCGCTCTCCGAGGAAGGCCAGCATCTCCGGCTTGCCCACGCTCTGGCCTGGTTTGCAGACCACGAACAGCAGCGGGCGCTCGTCCCACTTGGGGTGTTTGACGCCGATCACCGCCGCCATCGCCACCGCCGGGTGGGCGATGGCGGCGCTCTCCAGATCGATCGAGCTGATCCATTCGCCGCCGGTTTTGATGACGTCTTTGGTGCGGTCGCGGATCTGCATGACGCCCTCGGCGTCGATGGTGGCGATGTCGCCGGTGGGGAACCAGCCGTCCACCAGCGGCGACTGTTCTGCCTTGTAATAGCTGGACACGATCCACTGGCCGCGCACCATCAGCTCGCCCTGCGAGGTGCCGTCGCGCGGCAGCGTGGTCCCGGCCTCGTTCACCACCTTGATCTCCACGCCGAACACGCTCTTGCCCTGCTTGGCCAGCCGGGCATGGCGCTCGGCGGGCGTCCCGCGAGCACTCTGGGGATTGAGGGTACCGATGGTGGCCACGGCGGTGGTTTCGGTCATGCCCCAGCCGTGGCGCACCTCCACCTGGTAGGTCTCCATGAACTTGGCGATCAGCGCCTGCGGCATGGCCGAGCCGCCCACCGCGGTTCGCCGCATGGTGGTGAACGTCAGGCCGTGCTGCTCCACATGGGCCAGCAGGCCCTGCCAGATGGTGGGCACGCCGGCGCTGATGGTCACCGCCTCGGCCTCCATCAGTTCGTAGAGCGACTGGCCGTCGAGCTTGGGGCCGGGCAGCACCAGCTTGGCGCCGGCGATGGGTGCGGCGTAGGGGATGCACCAGGCGTTGATGTGAAACATGGGCACCACCGGCAAGATGGTCTGGTCGGGTGCCAGCGCCAGCACGCCAGGCAGGCAACCGCTGAGCGCGTTGAGCACGATGGCGCGGTGCGAATACAGCGCGCCCTTGGGGTTGCCGGTGGTGCCCGAGGTGTAGCAAAGCGCGGCGGCGGTGCGCTCGTCGAAGCTGGGCCAGTCGAACGCGCTGCTGCAGGGGCCAATCAGGTCTTCGTACGCCAGCACGTTGGTCACACCCTCGATGGCCGGCGTGTGCGCCGCCTCGGCCAGGCAGACCCAGGCACGCACCTTGGGGCAATGCGCCGCAATGCCTTTGACCAGCGGGGCGAAGGTGGCGTCGAACAGCACCACCTGGTCTTCGGCGTGGTTGATGACGTAAATCAGTTGCTGCGGGCTCAGACGCGGGTTGCAGGTGTGGATGACCATGCCTCCGCCCGAAACCGCGTAATAAGCCTCCAGATGGCGGTGGTTGTTCCAGGCGATGGTGCCCACCGCATCGCCGGGCCGCAGGCCCAGACCAGCCAGCGCGTTGGCGAGCTGGCGCGCGCGGGCGGCACAGTCGGCGTAGGTGTAGCGAAACAGCGGGCCATGCGTTTCGCGCGAAACCACCTCCACGTCGGCGAACTGCTGCGCGGCGTGTTCGATCACGTCGGCGAGCAGCAGAGGGCGGTCCATCATGAGTCCGGGTTGCAGCATGGTCATGTCTCCTGTTGTTGGGGCGGGTCACCCAGCATAGTGCGCAACACCCAGCTCCTAAAATTGCGGGTTCACCTCAGGGACACCGACCCCGCACACACACCCATGTCCCGAATCGCCGTCATCGACTTTGAAACCACGGGCATCTCGCCCGCGCTGGGCGATCGCGCCACCGAGGTCGCCATCGTGTTGCTGGAGCGCGGGCAGGTGGTGGACCGCTTTCAGAGTCTGATGAACGCTGGCGTGTACATCCCGTCATTCATCACCCAGCTCACCGGCATCAGCAACGCCATGGTGGCGGGCGCACCGCGCGCCGATAGGGTGATGGCGGACGCAGCCCGCTTCGTGGGCAACACGCCGATGGTGGCGCACAACGCCTCGTTCGACCGCCGCTACTGGCAGGCCGAACTGGCCCTGGCCGACCTGCCTGCACCGCAACCATTTGCCTGCACCGTGCTGCTTTCGCGCCGGCTCTACCCCCAAGCCCCGAGCCACAAACTCGGCGCGCTGGTGCAGCGGCTGAGGCTGGCGCAGACCGGCGCGGCGCACCGCGCCATGGTCGATGCGGAAATGGCTGCTGCCCTGCTCAACGAGATACAGCACGAGCTGCGCACACGCCACGGCGTGGCCGACCCCGACCATGCTTTCTTGATGGGGTTGCAGCGCTGCAGCAAGGCCGCGCTGCCGCGTTGGCTGGCCCAGCGTCGCCCGGCGGCAGCCATCCCGATTCGAGTTTCCCTTTTTGACCATCCCAACCATGCCCAACCGCACCCTGGCCACCGCGCCCTCCACCCACGACACCACCCGCATCGACGACACGCGCATTGGCGCGGTGCGCCCGCTGATCACGCCCGCGCTGCTGCAGGAATGGCTGCCCACACCCGCCGCCGCGCAGACGCTTGTGGAACAAAGCCGCGCCGCCATCTCGCGTGTGCTGCACGGGCAAGACGACCGGCTGGTGGTGGTGGTGGGGCCGTGTTCCATCCACGATCACGCGCAGGCAATCGACTACGCGCAGCGGCTCAAGGCCCAGGCCGACGCGTTGGCCGAAGATCTGCTGATCGTGATGCGGGTCTACTTTGAGAAGCCACGCACCACGGTGGGCTGGAAGGGCTACATCAACGACCCGCATCTGGACGGCAGTTTCGCCATCAACGAAGGCCTGGAACTGGCGCGCCGCCTGTTGCTCGACGTGCTCGCCATCGGTGTGCCGGTGGGCACCGAGTTTCTCGATCTGCTTTCGCCGCAGTTCATCAGCGACCTGGTGAGCTGGGGCGCGATCGGCGCGCGCACCACCGAGAGCCAGAGCCACCGCCAGCTCGCCAGCGGCCTCTCGTGCCCGGTGGGGTTCAAGAACGGCACCGATGGTGGCGTGAAGGTGGCGAGCGACGCGATCCAGGCGGCCAGCGCCCAGCATGCCTTCATGGGCATGACCAAGATGGGCCAGGCCGCCATCTTCGAGACGCGCGGCAACGCGGACTGCCACGTGATCCTGCGCGGCGGCAAGCAGCCCAATTACAGCGAGGCCGATGTGAGCGCGGCCTGTGCGCTGCTCAAGGGTGCCGGACTGCGCGAACAGGTCATGGTGGATGTGTCGCACGCCAACAGCAGCAAGCAGCACCGCAAGCAGATCGAGGTGGCCGACGCGCTGGCGCAGCAGATCGGCTCTGGCGACGCGCGGATCTGCGGCGTGATGATCGAAAGCCATCTGCAAGAAGGCCGGCAAGACATCGTGGTGGGTGAGCCGCTGCAACATGGCGTGAGCGTGACCGACGCCTGCATTGGCTGGGAACAGACGGTGCCGGTGCTGGCGGTGCTGGCAGCAGCGGTGCGCCAGCGGCGCGCTCAGCGCATGGACTGAACCCCACCCGTCTGTCAGATCTGGCAGTGGCCCGAGCCAAACCGCGCCTGGCGCGGCATTCAATTCGCCCTGAGTGAACGAACAAGGGACCGCATGACGCGGCCCAGCGCGCTCAGGAGACGGCGATGACAGCTTTCAGTTTGGCGGGGCGCAAAGCCCTGGTGACCGGCGCCGCGCGCGGCCTGGGCGCGGGCATGGCGCGCGCATTGGCTGCGGCGGGCGCGGCGGTGATGGTGGGCGACGTGCTGGAAGCCGAAGGCCGCGCCACCGCGCAGGCGCTGACCGACAGCGGCGCCACCGCGGGCTTTGTGGCGCTGGATGTGCGCAACGAAGCCCAATGGCTGGCCGCCGTGGCGGCCACGCACCGAACGCTGGGCGGCTTCGACATCCTGATCAACAACGCCGGCATCGAGGTGACCGCGCTGGTGAGCGAAATCGAGGTGGAGGCGCTGCGCAACATGCTCGATGTGAACATCGTCGGCACCGCACTGGGCCTCAAGCACGCGTTTCGCGCCATGCGCCCGGGCGGACTGGCCGGGCAGGGCGGGGTGGTGGTGAACGTGGCGTCGGTCGCGGCGACCATCGCTTTTCCGGCGATCGCCGGCTACTCAGCCACCAAATCGGCGGTGGACCGGCTCACGCGCGTGGCGGCGATGGAGTCGGGCAAGCTGGGTTACGGGGTACGGGTGAACTGCGTCTACCCGGGTCTGGTGCCCACCGACATGGGCATGCAGCTGGCCGGCGACGTGGTGGCAGCCGGTCTGTTTCCGTCGGCAGAGGCCGCGGTGGGCGCGATCGTGGCGCAAACGCCGCTGGGGCGGCTGGGCACGGTGGAAGACATGGCCGATGCGGTCGTGTTCCTGTGCTCCGACGCCTCGCGCTTCATCACCGGCGCGGGGCTGCCGGTGGACGGCGGCATGGGCATGTGAAAGCCCGGGCCGCCTGGCCGCGCCGGATCAGCGCGGCTTGCGCGGCACCATCGGGCCACGGCCCTCGATGTGCCGGAAATTGATACGGCCTTTGGTGAGGTCGTAGGGCGAGAGTTCGAGAGAAACCCGGTCACCCGCAAGGATGCGGATGTGGTTTTTCTTCATCTTGCCGGCAGAGTAGGCAATCAACTGGTGACCGTTGTCCAGCGTCACGCGAAAACGCGTGTCGGGCAGCACCTCGTTGACGATGCCCATCATGTCGATCAGTTCTTCCTTGGCCATGGGTCAGTCCTTCGGGTTCAGATACAGATAGGTTGTGACGGCGCAAGCGCCGCATTCGGATAGGGCTGCGCGCCGCGGGCGCGCTGCGTGTCATTCACCCAGTCAACGCCTTGCGCCACGGCGTAGCGCGCAGCGGCGTCGAAGGTGGCGAAGTCGTCCACAAACCGCATCACGCGGTCGGTGGAAGCGCTGCCGTTGCCACTGGCAATCGACACCTGGGCCGCAAAACGGCCACAGGGCAAAGGTCGCGGGCAGGCCGCAATGCGGTACTTGCCCAAGGAGAGCGGAGAAAGAGGCTTCGTTGCAGAAACAGAAATCGTAGGAATCATCAAAAACATCAATTGGCGCAAAGCCGCAGCGTGTCAGGCCGATCGGCGAATGCACCCAAACATTGGCAGCCCCTGGGTGCCGGGGTGCCCAACTGACTTGCCCGGCGCCGGCGCGGGGTTGTCAACACCACGCCGGAACCGGTGACCCATCCATGGCAGCGGATCGGACAACAGGAGGGAAAATTTCGCCACACCGTGAGAGGGTGGGCAACGCGCCATGGCGGGGCCAGACCGGCAACCCCTCTGCCAGGGGTAGGAGCGCCATCGTTGGTAGGTGATGACACGGCCAGTCGCCCAAGGCGAGCCCCACATTATATTGCGATGTGGAATTTTTGTCACGTTCGACAAAAACCGGTCCCAAGTCAGTTCCGGTCGTCCATATCCCGGCCGCGGCTGCTGCGCCAGATGGCGCGGACCAGCCACAGGCCGCCGACAAAAGCACTGGCGAAGCCCAGGAAGCCGAAGGCGGGCAGGCCGAACAGGGTGGGGCCGCCTTGCACGGTCATGACGATGACTTGAGCCGATGATCAGCGCGGCGATCACCAGCGCCATGGTGAGGCGGTTGGCGGCGCGGTCGATCTGGTCGCCCACGCGCTTGAGGTGGGCCAGCTCGATGCCCACATGCACCCGGCCACGGCGCGCGTTGCGCAGCAGGCGCGACACGTCGTGCGGCAGCTGTTCGGCCACCGCGAGGGTGCGGCGCAGGGTGGCCCAGCCGCGCCGCGCCATCGCCTGCGGCCGGTAACGCTCACGAATCACGCGCTTGAGCAGGGGCAGCGCCTCGGTGGTCATGTGAAAGTCGGGATCGAGGCCGCGGCCCATGCCTTCGAGCGTGATGAAGGCCTTGATGAGCAGGGCCATGTCGGCTGGCAGCGCGAGGTGGTGATCGCGCAGCAGCGCGGTGACGTCGGCCAGCATCTGGCCCAGGTTGAGCTCGGCCAGCGGCGCGCCGTGGTACTGGTCGACAAAGGTCTCGATCTCGCTTTCCAGCGTGGCCAGGTGATGGCCATGTTCGTCACCGGTCCAGTCGAGCAGCACATCGGCCACCGTCCTGGGCGTTGCGCTCCACCAGACCCAGCAGCAGGTTGAGCAGTTCGTCGCGGCGGCGCTCGGAGAGACGGCCCACCATGCCGAAGTCGATGAAGGCGATGCGGTTGCCATCGCAGATAGAAAACGTTGCCCGGGTGCGGGTCGGCATGAAAGAAGCCGTCTTCCACGATCATCTTCAGCACGGCCTGGCTGCCGCGCTGCGCGAGCAGCTGGCGATCGAGCCCGCGCGCATCGAGCGCGTCCAGCGCATGGCCGGGAACGCCGTCGACAAAGTCCTGCACGTTGACGCGCTCGCTGGTGAGCGCCCAGTGCACCCGCGGCACCACGATGAAGGGCAGCGACACGAGGTTGGCAGCAATGCGCTCGGCGTTGCGGCATTCGCTGACCAGATCGAGTTCGCGCTGCAGCGAGCGCGAGAGCTCGCGCACGATCTGCTGCGGTCGGTAGACGCGCAGAGTCGGGCAGCTCGGTCTCGATCACGGCGGCCAGGCGCGCGAGCAGGCGCAGGTCGGCCGTCGATGGTGTCGCCGATGCCAGGGCGGCGAATCTTCACCACCACCTCGGTGCCGTCGTGCAGCCGCGCGCGGTGCACCTGGGCGATCGAGGCGGCGGCCAGCGGCTCGGGGTCGAAGCGGGCAAACACCGCCTCAGGCTCGCCGCCCAGGTCTTCGCAGCAGCTGCGGACGCAAAGCATCCAGCGGCACAGCGGGCACATGGCTGTGCAGCTTCTCGAATTCGGCAATCCACTCGGGGCCGAACAGGTCGGCGCGGCCAGCCAGGATCTGCCCCAGCTTGACGAAGGTGGGCCCAAGCTCCTCGATCGCCAGCCGCACCTGCACCGGCGGCGCCAGCCGCGCGAGATCGGCCGCGCTGTCCCAGCGCAGCGCATGGCCGGCGCGCTCCAGGCTGTCGGCCAGGCCCAGGCGGCGCACCGTGTCGCCAAAGCCATGGCGGATCAGCACGCCCAGAATGGTGTTCAGGCGGCCCAGATCACGGGCGGCGCCCAGGGTTTCGATCAGCATCCGGCCATCATAGACAGGCGGACACCAGCCATCGGGTCGGGTCTGCGAGCAGCAGCGTCCAGAGCGGCGCCCGCCAGCAGGCGCTCAGCGGCTCACTTGCGGTCGGGCAGCTCGATCTTGACTTCGAGCACGTCCAGGTTGTCCTGGCGGTCGAGCTGGACCTTGATGTCGTCCGGGTTGATCTTGATGTATTTGCTGATCACCGCCACCAGCTCGCGCTGCAGCGCAGGCAGGTAATCGGGCTCGGAAGCGCTGCGGCCGCTGCGCTCGTGCGCCAGGATGATCTGCAGCCGCTCCTTGGCCACACTGGCGGTTTTTTTCTTCTCGCCGAGCAGAAAGGAAAAGATCGACATGCGTCACTTCCCCCCGAACAGGCGCTTGAAGAAGCCGGTCTTTTCGGCCTCGATAAAGCGCAGCGGCTTCTCCGCACCCAGGAACCGGTCGATCACATCGCTGTAGGCGTCGGCCACGTCGCTGCCCTTCATGTGGATCGCGGGCGTGCCCTGGTTCGAGGCGGTCAGAACACTTTCGCTCTCGGGGATGACGCCGATCAGCTTGATGCGCAGGATGTCCTGAATGTCTTCGAGCGACAGCATCTGCCCCTCGGCCACGCGGGCGGGGTTGTAGCGGGTGATCAGCAGGTGCTCCTGGATCGGCTCCTTGCCCTCGATGGCGCGCCGTGTCTTGCTGCCAAGCATGCCCAGGATGCGGTCGGAATCGCGCACGCTGGAGACCTCGGGGTTGGTCACGATCAGCGCCTCGTCGGCGAAGTGCATGGCCATCAGCGCGCCGGTCTCGATGCCGGCGGGCGAGTCGCAGACGATGTAGTCGAAACCCATGGCCTTGAGGTCGTTGAGCACCTTCTCCACGCCCTCTTGCGACAGTGCGTCTTTGTCGCGCGTCTGGCTGGCGGCCAGCACGAAAAGGTTGTCGCACTGCTTGTCTTTGATCAGCGCCTGGTTCAGGTTCGCTTCGCCCTGGATCACGTTGATCAGGTCATAAACCACACGGCGCTCGCAGCCCATGATGAGGTCGAGGTTGCGCAGGCCAACGTCGAAATCGATCACGGCGGTCTTGTGACCGCGCAAGGCCAGGCCGGAGGAGAAGCTGGCGCTGGTGGTGGTTTTGCCCACGCCGCCTTTGCCTGAGGTGACAACAACAATACGTGTCATGGTGAGGGTGTTTCTCGCTGGGTTGGAACAGAAAAAGGGGCGGCTTCAGCCGCCGATGGGGTCGATCACGAGCTTGTCGCCATCGGCCTCGGCCACCAGCCGAACCTGCGCCGCCTTGCCCTGCACGCTGGCAGGCAATGGGGTTTCGCTGGTGCGGTAGATGCCGGCAATCGAGATCAGCTCGGGCGCCATGGCGAGGGCAAAAATGCGGGCGTCGCCGTTGCCGCGCGCGCCGGCAATCGCCTTGCCGCGCAGCGGCGCATACACATGGATGTGACCGTCGGCGATCACCTCGGCACCCGGGTTCACCATCGCCATCACCACCAGATCGCGCCCGCGGGCATAGACCTGCTGGCCCGAGCGCAGCGGCTTGTCGATCACCAGGGCGCCTGGTGTGGGCAAGGGTGGCGCCGCTTGCGCGGCTGTGGCGGTTGGCTCAGTGGCGGTTTCGCTGGCCGCCGCGCTCGGCGTTGCGCGCTGCACCATGGCTTCGGGGGCGGCCATCAGGCCTGCCATCACCGCCGCTGCCATGTGCGACTCGGCACCACCGCGCACGGCCAGCGGCTGCAGGCGGTAGGTGCGCAGCAAGGCCAGCAAGGCGGAGAAATCGATCGGCGCCAAGGCCGGTGTTTCGGCGGCATCGCCACCGGTCATGAGCGGCGAGAGATCGACCACCAACGGATCGTTGTCGAAGAAATCGGGCATGTCGCCGAACCGGAGAGCCAGCTCCTGGGCGAGGCGGTCCAGGTCGGTCGACTTGAGCAACAAGGCCACCAACGGCAGGTTGGCGCTCTTGATTTCGAAGCAGGTGGGGGCGTTTGCGCTGAGGATGGTGGTCATGAATCGAGAGCAGGACAGGCGGGCACCCGGGGTGGCGAGCCGGTCAGCCGGGCAGTTTACCAGCGGGTCCGCCAGCCAGATGCAGCCGAAAGTGACCGCATGTGACGGCTTGGCTCACACGGCAGCACCGACGCACACCAACCCACGGGGCGACAAAGATCAAGGCATGCGCACTCCCGCGTGGCGATACTGAAACCATGAGCAATCCAACACCCCGGAAGCCACCGGCCTTGCCCTGGCGCCTGTGGTGGCGCATGACGCGCCCGGCGTTTTTGCTGCTGACTGTGGTGGCCTGTGTGCTGGGCACCAGCACGGCGGCTGCCTGCGGCTGTGGTCTCGATCTGCCGCTGGCGCTGGCAGCGACCTTTCTGGCGGTGCTGGCCCACGCGGCGGGCAATGTGCTCAACGACCTGCACGACGCACGCAATGGTGCCGACGCCGCCAATGCCGGGGGTATCGCACCGTTCACGGGCGGATCGCGCCTGATCCAGTCCGGCCAGACCACGGAAGGCCAGACCGCCGAACTGGCGCGCGCCCTGCTGGTGTTTCTGGTGCCCGCTGGTCTGCTGCTGGCGCTGCGGGTGGATTCGGGCTGGATCCTGCTGATCGGCGCCGCCGGGCTGGCACTCGCATGGGCCTATTCGGCGCCGCCGCTGCGCCTGATGACGCGGGGGCTGGGCGAGCTGACGGTGGCGCTGGTGTGGTTTCTGGTGGTGGTGGGCGCCGATTTGGTGCAGAGGCGCCAGTTCTTCCCCATCCCCGCCAGCGTGGCACTGAATTTCGCGCTGCTGGTGGCAGCGCTGTTGCTGATCAACGGCTTTCCCGACGCGCAGGGCGACGCCCAGGTTGGCAAGCGCAGCGCGGTGGTGTGGCTCGGTCCCACTGTGGCCAGCGCGCTGTATCTGGTGCTGGTGGTGGGTGCCCATCTGTGGCTTGTTGCCAGCGTCTGGCTGCTGGTGCCACCGCAACAGGCCTTGTGGGGTCTCGTGTCAGCGCCGTTGTCCCTGGCCGCTGGCGCCTGGCTGTGGCGGAACCGGCACCAGCCGCAGCGCCTCAAACCGGCGCTGGTCATGTCGGTGCTGGCGGTGCTGTTGCACGGCCTGGGGATGTCGGTGGGGTTTTTTCAGCTGGCGCTGGGCCGCTGACAGCGACCGATGCCTCGGCGACGACCAGCCGCTTGCCGCGCCTGGAGCCGCTCTTTCAACTCCGTCACCTGGATCTATGCACAAGCCTGTGTGTAACTTGATTGAAAAACCATGGTTATCCACAGATTGAGGAATCGATCCGATGTTGTCCCCAAATGGCTTGAAACAAAGTCGGGCGGTTTGAACAGCGTTGAAGGGAATACAAGTCGTTGATATGAATAGGGAAAAGTGGCTTGTCCACAGCGGCGACGCCCCTCTACTACTATTACTAATTTATAAGAATGCTTTAGAAGAACAAGACGGGGAAAGTGCTGCTCACCCGACAGGAGCTCACAGGCTGTGGGTCACAAGCTTGAAATCGGGGTCGTCGGCAAATGGTTTGACGACGAAACCGAGGCCTTTCATGAGCTTGAGCATGCCGGGGTTGTTCGCCAGCACCAGGCCTTCGATTTCCTCCAGACCCTTGTCCCGTGCTTCCTCCATGATGCTGAGCATCAACCGGGAGCCCAGACCTTTGCCGTTGAAGTCGTCAGCCACCACCAGCGAGAACTCACAGCTGGTTTTGTCGGGGTTGGTGATGTATCGCGACACCCCCACGATGCGCTTTTTCACCGTGACCTCGCCTTGGGCATCTGTGATGCGCTCGCGGTGGATCGCCACCAGGGCCATCTCGCGGTCGTAGTCGATCAGTGTCAGGCGCGACAGCAGGGCTGCTGGCAACTCCCTGAGCGATGAAACGAAGCGGAAATAGCGGCTTTCTGGTGAGAGGTTTTGCACCAGCTCCTGCAGCAACTGCGCGTCGCCCGGGTGGATCGGTCGAATCGTGTATTCCCCGCCACCCCGCAGGGGCCAGAGCTGCTCGTAGCGCGCGGGGTAGGGGAGGATGGCCAGGTGGGCGTAATTGCGCGCAGAGCCGGGTGCGTTGTCGATGACGATGCGTGCGTCCACCGCCACAGCGCCGGATTCGTCCACGATGATGGGGTTGATGTCCATCTCGCGCAGTTGCGGCAGCTCGCAGACCATTTCAGAGACCCGCAGCAGCACCTGTTCCAGCGCCTCCCGGTCAACCGCGCTCGCACCGCGCCAGTCAGCCAGCGTTTCAGCCACGCGCGAGCGCTCGATGAGGCGGCGGGCCAGAAACTGGTTGAGCGGCGGCAGTTCCATGGCGCGGTCGTCGATCAGCTCGATCATGGTGCCGCCGGCACCAAATGCGATCACCGGGCCGAACGGGTCGTCGGTCACCAGTCCGATGTAGAGCTCTCGGCCTCGTTTGTTGTGCGCCATTTTCTGGATCGTCACGCCATTGATGCGCGCGTCAGGCCTTTGCTTGGCCACGTTCTGGATCATGGCGTTGTAGGTGTCGCGCACCGAGGTGGCGTTCATGATGTTGAGCGCCACGCCGTCGACATCGCTCTTGTGGCTGATGTCGGGCGAGTCGATCTTGAGGGCCACCGGATAGCCCGAGCTGGGTGGCGATCATCATGGCTTCGTTGGCGCTGCGGGCCAGAATCGTCTGGGTCACCGGAATGTGGAATGCCGAGAGCAGAGCCTTGGATTCCATCTCGGTGAGCACCTTGCGGCGCTCGGTGAGCACGTTTTCGATCAGCAGGCGCGCGCCCTCAATGTCGGGCTTGGCCAGGTTGGACAGTGGTGGCGGTGTCTGCTGCAGCAGCTGCTGGTTTTGGTAGAAACTGGCGATGTTGCCAAACGCGCCCACCGCGGCCTCGGGCGTGCGAAAGGTGGGGATCGCGGCTTTGCTCAACACCTCGCGGGCGGCGCCCATCGAGGCATCGCCCATCCAGCAGCAGAGCAGGGGCTTGCCCAGACGGTCTTTCACCTCGGCCATGGCTCCTGCCACATCGGCGGCGTCCACACCCGATTTGGGCGAGTGCAGCACCAGCACGCCGTCAACCGCCTTGTCGTGCCCGGCGGCATCGATCGCCAGGCGGTAGTGCTCGGCACTGGCCTCTTCGGACAGGTCGATCAGGTCGTGCAGCGAAGCCAGTGCGGGCAGCTGGGGCTTCAGGCTGGCGATGGTGTCGGGTGAGAGCACGCCCAGGTCCAGCCCGATTTCGCTCACCCAGTCGGCCGCCAGCACGCCCGGGCCGCCACCGTTGGAGACGATGGCCAGGCGCTTGCCCACCGGCCGGTAGCGCGAGGCGAGACATTTGGAGGCCGAGAACAGTTCCACGAAGGAGCGCACGCGGACCGCACCCGCGCGGCGCAGCGCGGCGTCAAACACGTCGTCGCTGCCCACGATGGTGCCGCTGTGGGTCTGGGCGGCGGCGTTGCCGGCCAGCTTGCGGCCGGCCTTGAGCACCACCACTGGCTTGGCATTGGCCGCGGCGCGCAGCGCGCTCATGAACCGGCGCGCGTTGGAGATGCCCTCCATGTAGACCACGATGCTGTGGGTCTGGCCATCAGAGGCCAGAAAATCCAGCACCTGGGACAGGTTCACCGAGGTGTTGGGACCGAGCGAGATGACGGTGGAGAAACCGACCGAGTTCTGAGATGCCCAGTCGAGAATGGAGGCAGTCAACGCGCCAGATTGCGACACCAGGGCCAGCGGCCCCACCGCTGCCAGCGGCCCCACCGTGCTGGCATTCAGGCCGATGCGCGGGCGCTGCAGGCCCAGGCTGTTGGGACCGAGCAGGTGCATGCCGTGGCGCTTGGCCACCCGGTGCATCTCGGCGGCAATTTCGGCGCTGACGCCGCTGCTCACCACCAGCGCTGCGCGGCACTTGATGCGCCCGGCCACTTCCAGCGCCTCCACCGCCTCGCCCGGGTCCAGCGCGATGATGGCCAGATCGGCCCGCGTGTGGGCCAGATCGGCCAGGGTGCCGGTGGTGTGGATGTCGATGAACACCAGGTGACCGCTGTAGCGCTGCGCGGTGAGTGCGGCCAGCAACATGCGTGCTTGCGGGGTCTGCCGCTCCAAGACCTCACCTTTGCCAGCAAAGACGGCGATAGTTTCTGGGTGGAAAAGGGGCGTGAGGTAGTGTTTGTCCATGGCGGGATCGAGATGAAGAACCACCGCACCTGCGGTGTGGATTGAGTGGAAAAATTCAGTCGGCGCCGATCAGCACCTTCACATGGGCGGCCACGCTGCGCGCCAGCGGGCTGAGCACATAGCCGCCTTCAAGGCAGGAAATCACGCGGCCCTGGCAGTGCCGGTTCGCCACGTCCATGAGCTGGCGCGTGACCCACTCGTAGTCGGCCTCAACCAGCCCCAGGTTGCCCATGTCGTCTTCGCGGTGGGCGTCGAAGCCGGCCGATATGTAGATGAGCTGCGGCGCGAAGCTGTCCAGCGCCGGAATCCAGTGCTGGCTGACGGCCTCGCGAAAGGCCTCGCTGCCGCTGCGCGTGGGCAGGCCCACGTTGACCATGTTGGGCCCGACCGCACTCTCGCCGTTGAATGGGTACAGGCCTTTTTCAAAGATGGAACACATGAGCACCCGCTCGTCGCCTCGGAAGATGTCTTCGCTGCCGTTGCCGTGGTGCACATCGAAATCGATCAGCGCCACGCGCTGCAGGCCGTGCACGTCAAGCGCGTGGCGGATGCCCACCGCGATGTTGTTGAAGAAGCAGAAACCCATGGCAGCGCTGCGTTCGGCGTGGTGGCCCGGCGGACGCACCGAGCAGAAAGCGGTGGCGGCGCTGCCGGCCAGCACCAGGTTGGTGGCCTCCACCGCAGCCCCGGCCGCGCGCAGGGCGGCGTTGAGGGTGTGCGGGTTCATGTTGGTGTCGGGGTCGACCGCGTGCATGCCTTCGGTGGGCGCGGCGTCGAAAATTTCTTTCACATACAGCGAGGCATGGGCCCGGCCCAGCTGTTCTTCAGTAGCCAGCGGGGCGTCGTAGGGAACCATGTAATCCAGCAACCCCTTGACCAGCAGGTGGTCGTTGATGGCGCCCAGGCGCTCGGGGCATTCGGGGTGGTGTTCGCCCATGTCGTGGCGGGCACAGTCGGCGTGGGTGATGTAGGCGGAAAGCATGTCGGTTTGTCTCCTCGGGGGATTTTTTGTGCTGATCAGACAGGCAATCTACCCCCGATCCCTGACACGCGCCTTGATGTTTGGCAAAACGCCTCAACCGGCAGAGACCGCCTGGCAGGCGAAAAAAAGCCCCGGCGGGCGGGGCTTGTGATGGTGTCGACGGCTTGATGCCTCAGCTGCGTGGTGCCTTGGGGCCATGGCCGCCGTGCCGGTGTTTGCCTTGCATGCCGGCGCGCTGAAGGTGGGTCTGCGCCTGGGTGTCGAACCGCTGTTGCTGCTCAGGCGTGAGCGCGCTGTAGAAGCTGCGTGTGGCGTCGATGCGGGCGGTCATGCTGGCGGCGCGCTCGGCCTGGTGTGCCTGCATCCTGTCCAGCCGCTCGGGCGTGGTCAGTTTGGCCCAGTCTTCCCGATCGCCCCGGCGCTCCATGCGCGCTTTGGGTGCGGTGCGTGCCACGAAGGCGTTCCAGGCCGGCTCCTGCTCGGCGGTGATCCCCAGTGTTGCCTTGAGAGCCGCCTGGCGCTCTGCGTGGCGTTGCTGGTGTTTGGCCTGTTGTTCGGCGGGCGGGGTGGCGAGGCGGTCTGCGCGTTGCGCCATGTGTTGGGCGCGAAGTTCTGGCGACGGCGCGCTGTTGTCCTGCGCAAAGCCAATGGCAGCGAACGAGGTCAGCGTGGTGGCCAGGGCGGCGGCGATGAGCTTGCGGGTGGTGGTGGTTTGCATGGTCACTCCTGAATACGGTTGATGAAGAAGACACCGGGTTTGGTGCCTTGTCTGCAGTCTCCAGGGGCCGTGTTTCGGCTTCGTGCCGGTTTGCGACGGCTGTGTAAAGCTTTGTCTCCGTGTCACATGGTGCGCTTGCACAGCGCTGCCTCGTCGGATGCGCTTTACGGGTGGGCGAGGTCGTCGAGGATCGGGCAATCGGGTCGCCCGTCGCCCGGGCACAGGCAGAGCAGCGTCTCCAGGCTGCGCTGCATGGCCTGCAGTGCGTCGATGCGCTCGCCCAGCGCCTGCTGGTGCTTCTGGGCGATGCGCTTCACGCTGGCGCTGCTGCGTTTTCGGTTGTGCCACAGGCCGACCAGTTCGGCGATGTCGTCCAGGCCAAAACCCATGTCGCGCGCGCGGCGGATGAAGCGCAGCGTGTGCACGTCGGGCAGGCTGTACTGGCGGTAGTTGCTTTCGGTTCGGTTCACGGCACCCAGCAAGCCCAGCGATTCGTAGTGCCGCAGCATCTTGGGCGAAATGCCGCTCAGGCGCGCCGCCGGGCCGATGCTGACCGGCCAGGCCAGCACGGCGGCCAGGGTGCTCTCGCTTGGTGCGTCGGCGGCACTCATGCCGAGACGGTGTAGCCCTCTTCGCGAATTGCCGCGGCCAGCGCCTCGCCGGTCTGGGTACTGTTCACCTCGACCCGGTTCTGGCTGCGGTCGATCCGCACCTCGGCCTGGGGGTCCAGCGTCTTGATGGCGGTGGTCACGGCTTTCTCGCAGTGGCCGCAGGTCATGCCCTGCACGGTGAAAGTCTGGTTCATTCGGGATCTCCTGGGTTGGCAAAACCATAGCTTGGGGCTTGACATGGTGTCAAGGTCAAGCGCCCTCTGGTCACAGCTTGGCAACAAACGATACGTGCTGAAATGTGCCCGGGCTTGACCTTCCCATGGGGGGAAAGCTTACAGTGACCGCATGTCTACTGCGCTTGCTCAACCGTCCCGCGTGTCCGCCGGGCGTGAAACCCCATCCCCCGCCGATGCCACCTCCGCACAGATCGATATCGGCATTGGCGGCATGACCTGCGCCTCTTGTGTGTCGCGCGTGGAGCAGGCACTGAAGAAGCAGGCCGGCGTGAGCGAGGCCACGGTGAACCTGGCCACGGAATCCGCCCGCGTGACGGTGGGTGGTGGCGACGCGGCGGAAACGCTGGCGCGGCTCAAGCGGGCCGTGCGCGACGCCGGCTACGAGCCGCGCACGGTCGATGCGACGGACGAACCGGGTGCTGAACGCTGGCACGGCATTTCGCGCGATTTTTTGCCGGTGTTGATCGCCATGGCTGCTGTCGGCGCCGCTGGCGCTGCCGATGGTGGGTGACCTGTTCGGCAAGCACTGGATGCTGCCGGGCTGGGCGCAGTTTGTGCTGGCCACGCCGGTGCAGTTCTGGCTCGGCGCGCGGTTTTACAAGGCCGGCTGGCACGCGCTCAAAGCGCTCACCGGCAACATGGAACTGCTGGTGGCCATCGGCACTTCGGCCGGCTGGGCGCTCTCCACCTGGCTCTGGCTGTCGGCCGGTCCAGGCGAAATGGTGCACCTGTATTTCGAGGGCTCGGCGGTGGTGATCACGCTGGTGTTGCTGGGCAAGTGGCTGGAGTCGCGCGCCAAGCGCCAGACCACCAGCGCGATTCGCGCGCTGCACGCGCTGCGCCCCGAGCGCGCCCACCTGCTGCCCGACGGCGTGCGCCGTACCGAGATCAGCGATGTGCCGGTTGACGAGCTGCTGCCGGGAGACCTGATCCGCGTGTTGCCAGGCGAGCGCTTTCCGGCCGATGGGGAGGTGCTGAATGGCGAGACCCAGGCCGACGAGTCGATGCTGACCGGCGAGGCCAGGCCGGTGCCCAAGGCTGAAGGCGACAGCGTCACCGGCGGTGCGCTCAACGGCGAGGGTTCGGTGCAGATTCGGCGTGCGCGCGGTGGGTGCGCAGAGCACGCTGGCGCACATCATCGCGCTGGTGCAGGACGCGCAGGCTGGCAAGGCGCCGGTGCAGCGGCTGGTCGACCAGGTGGCGGCGGTGTTTGTGCCGGTGGTGCTGGTGATTGCGCTGATCACGCTGGCGGCCTGGCTGTGGAGCGGCGCACCGGTGCGCGACGCGCTGCTGCACGCGGTGGCTGTGCTGGTGATTGCCTGTCCTTGTGCGCTCGGTCTGGCCACGCCCACAGCCATCATGGCCGGTACCGGTGTGGCCGCGCAGCACGGCATTCTGATCAAGGACGTTGAGGCGCTGGAGATTGCGCACCGGGTCGACACGGTGGCGTTCGACAAGACCGGCACGCTCACCGAAGGCCGGCCGCGGTTGCTGCAGCATCGAGGCGGTGAGCGGGGTGGACGAAGAGGCGGCGCTGCGCGCGGCAGCCGCGCTGCAGGCGCACAGCGAGCACCCGCTGGCGCGCGCGGTGCTGGAGGTGGCGCGCCAGCGCGGCGAGCCGCCTGCGCCCGACGCGGCGCAGAACGTGCAGGCGGTGGCCGGACGCGGCAGCCAGGGCACGGTGCAGGGCGCGCAGCTGGCGCTGGGCAGCCTGCGCTGGATGAACGAGCTGGGCGTTAACCTGGGCCCGCTGGCGGCGCGCGGTGCAGCAGCAGCAGGCCGAGGGCGCCACGGTGTCGCTGCTGGCCAGCCAGGCCAGCGAAGGCGACAGCCTGGACACCGCTGGCGCTGCTGGCGTTCGGCGACGAGCCCAAGGCCGGTGCGCGCGAGGCGCTGGCCGCAGTTGCGCGCCGCAGGGCCTGCGCCTGTTCATGGTCTCGGGCGACAACCGGGGCGCCGCCCACGCCATGGCGCGCCGCCTCGGCCTCGACCCGAACGCCGGCGAGGTGATCGCCGAGGTGCTGCCCGGTGACAAGGCTGCGGTGGTTGCGCAGCTGCAGACAGGCGATCTTCATGCAGGTCCATCAGCTGATGCCGATGCCGATGCCGAGGGCTTGCGGGTCGCGGTCGGTGCAGCGCAGGGCAACGCCAGGCGCGCGCGCACGGTTGCGATGGTCGGCGACGGTGTGAACGATGCGCCGGCCCTCGCGGCGGCCGATGTCGGGCTGGCGATGGGCGCGATGGACGGCGGACCGGGCGGCTCGGATGTGGCGATGCACGCCGCCGGCATCACCTTGCTGCGCGGCGATCCGGCGCTGGTGGCCGCTGCGCTGGACATCTCGCGCACGCACGGTGCGCAAGATCCGCCAGAACCTGTTCTGGGCCTTCGCCTACAACGCCGCCGGCATCCCGCTGGCGGCGCTGGGCTACCTGAGCCCGGTGATGGCGGGGGCGGCGATGGCGCTGAGCTCGGTGAGCGTGGTGAGCAACGCGCTGCTGCTCAAGCGCTGGAAGCCACCGGCAAACCGTTGAACAGCGCCGGCTTGTTGATGCACGTCAAGCCCGCCCGCTGCTGCTTTCGGGATAGTGCGCAGAGGTTGCCGACCGACCGGTCGAGAGCGCCCGTCAGAAACCAGGAGACAACACCATGAACCACGAAGCCCTGCGAGTCATTCGCGACGAACACGCCACGCCTGGCCGCGATGCTGAAATCGCTGCTGCAGATGGTCAACCGAGGGCCCGATCCCGAGGGGCGCGGGGAGCACGAGCGTTATTTCGATGTGTTGCGGGCGATGCTGTTCTACATCGACGAGTTCCCCGAGAAGCCCTGCATCACCCCAAGGAATCGGAGCTGCTGTTTCCGCGCGTGGCCAAGGCCGCGCCAGACACCAGCCGAGCTGATCGACCAGCTCGATCGCGACCACCACGCACGGCGAGAACCGGGTGCGCGAACTCATGCACCTGCTGATGGCCTGGGAGCTCCTGGGCGATTCCCGGCGGGCCGGCTTTCGACGACGAGGTCAACGCGCTACGTGGACTTCTACCTGGAGCACATGCGCCAGGAAGAGATGGTCATCCTGCCGGAGGCCGAACGCGCCCTGACCGATGCCGACTGGCACGCACTCAACGCCGCTTTCGCCACCAACCAGGACCCGCTGAACACGCCGCCTGCCGCGCGACCCGCAGTTCGACCGCCTGTTCACCCGCATCGTGATGCACGCGCCTTCGCCGGTCGGGTGTGGGCAGCTGAAGGCCAGGGCCTGAACGCCAGGCCTTGACGGGTCAAGCCTGAGCCGCGCGGCTCAGGGCGCCCTTGGCAGCGCGCCGACAATCGACGCCTGATGTCGACCACCCGCGCCAGCAACCCGCCCACGCACTCGCCCCTGCCATCCGCATCGGTGTTGCTGCTGGCGCTTGCGCTTTCGCTGGGCGCTGCCGTGTCGCTGGGCATCACGCGCTTTGCCTATGGTCTGCTGCTGCCGCCCATGCGCGACGACCTGGGCTGGAGCTACACGCTGGCCGGGGCCATGAACACGGCGAACGCCGTGGGTTACCTGTTCGGCGCGCTGGCCATGTCGTGGCTGGTGCGGCGCACGGCGCCGACCCGCGTGCTGCTTTGGGGCTCGGTGCTGGCCACGCTGTTCATGGCCGCCAGCGGCTTCTTCACCACGCCCGTTCCTCTGCTCGCGCAGCGCCTGCTCGCCGGCGTGGCCAGCGCACTCGTGTTCAGCACCGGCGGTCTGCTCGCGGCCCGGTTGGCTGCGCAGCAACCGCATCGCAGCGGTTTCCTGCTGGGCCTGTATTACGGCGGCACCGGCCTGGGCATCGTGCTCTCGGCCGTGGGTGTGCCGCTGCTGCTGGCCGCGGCTGCCGGGCAGGCCCACGCCTGGGCCTGGGCCTGGTGGGGGCTGGCGGTGTTGTGCGCGCTGGCCACGGCGCTGCTGGTCTGGCCGGCGCGGGTGTTGGCGGCGCGGCGAGGCGGGCGCGCAGGCGCTGGTCGCGCCCGGCTGCGAGCGCGCCAGCACCCGACGCCATGGCGGGCCGCGTTTTTCGTGTGCGCGATTTCGGGTTTGCGCTGGCGGGCTACGCCGGGTTTGGCGTTGGCTACATCGGCTACATGACGTTTGTGATCGCCCTGCTGCGCGAGCAGGGCAGCAGCACGGCGGCGATCACCACCTATTTCGCGCTGCTGGGCTTGGCGGTGATGGCGTCGTCGCGCATCTGGGCCGGTTTGCTCGACCGCCACCGCAGCGGCCGCGCTCTGGCGTTGCTCAACGCGCTGCTGGGCGTGGCCACGCTGCTACCGGCCCTGACCGCCGCCTGGCCGCTGGTGATCGCCTCGGGCCTGCTGTTTGGCGGCGTGTTTCTGTCGGTGGTGGCGTCCACCACCGCGCTGGTGCGTCACAACCTGCCACCCAGCCAGTGGGCCGCGGGCATTGGCGCCTTCACCGTGGCCTTTGCCGCTGGCCAGATCGTGGGACCCACCGTGGTCGGTTTCATCGCAGATGGTCCGGGTGGCCTGGCGCGCGGCCTGGTTTTTTCGGCGGTCGCGCTGTGGGTGGGCGCGGCATTGGCCTGGCGGCAGCGGGCGCTGTGAGGCGGGAAACCCCGTTCTGGCTGTTTGGTTGACAGTGTGTGTTTTCAAGGCATAACAGCATCACGCATCACGCATCAAAGTTCCGGATCGACCACACCATGCGCACCACCCTGACCATTGAAGACGACGTGCTGTTCGCCGCCAAAAGCCTGGCGCGGCGTGAGGGCCGCAGCGTGGGCGAGGTGATTTCCGACCTGGCTCGGCAGGCCTTGCAAGCGCCAGCGCCCGACGCCACAACCAGCCTTGCGCCCTCTGCGCTCGACTCCCAGCTCGCCAAACTGGGTCTCACGCCCTTTCGCGCGCCCAACGTGGCCGTGGTGACGCAGGCGCAGGTGGAGGCGTTGCGCGAGGCCGAGGGGCTGTGAACGCGCGCCGCGCTGCTGTCGCACCAATGGCGAGCGAAGCATCGGGCCGCTATCTGTTGGACAAACCATCGCCGCGCATCAGCCTGCTTGATGTGAATGTGCTGATCGCCCTGTGTGACGGTCGCCACGAGCACCACCTGAGCGCCGCGCAATGGTTTGTGAACCACGCCGGCGCCGGCTGGGCCAGCTGCCCGCTCACGCAGAACGGCGCCATTCGCGTCATGAGCACACCCGCCTACCCGGGCGCGCGCCCGGTGTCACAGGTGTTGGCGCAGGTGAAAACCCTTTGCGCCAGCGCCGAACACCACTTCTGGCCCGACGCCATCAGCCTGACGGACGAGCGCCTGCTCAACCCCACCCACCTGCTGGGCCACCGCCAGCTCACCGACGCCTATTTGCTGGCGCTCGCGGTTCACCAAGGTGGCCAGTTCGTCACGCTCGACGGCGCGATCCCGCTGCAGGCGGTGCGCGGTGCGAAGGTGGCCGACCTGATCCGCGTGGTTTGACACGCGGGCGAATGGCCCAGCCGTTGAAGGCAAAAGCCCGGTCGGTCGCACGGCGATTGGCACCTTGACCTGCCTGTTCAGGCGGTATCGTCTGATCTCGGCAGTTTTTTCAAGGACGTTCCATGGCCATGGGTCAATTTGCATACGCCAACAACAGCAACCGCTTCCTGGCTTGCGCGCCGCTGGCCGATCAGCCGTTTGCCATCTGCGGCGTGCCGTTTGACGGCGTGGTGACCAACCGGCCCGGCGCGCGCTTTGGCCCGTCAGGCCATTCGAGCCGCCAGCCTCATGCTGTGCGACGGCATTCATCCGGTGTTCGATGTCTCGCCGCTCGAACACCTGGGCGACGCGCTCGACATGCGCCTGCCCAACGCCTCGCCATTGCCCGAGGTGCGCCGCGCACATCGAGGCCCAGGCGGCGGCGCTGATGGCGAAGCACCACTCCGTGTTTCTGGGTGGCGACCATTCCGTGACCCTGTCGCTGCTGCGCGCCGCGCACGCGCAACACGGTGGCGAGCCGCTGGCGCTGGTGCATTTCGACGCGCATTGCGACACCTGGAGCGACCACTTCGGCGAGCCTTCGGGCCACGGCACCTGGACCTATGAGGCGCTGCAAGAAGGCCTGGTGAGCGCCGGCGCACACGGTGCAGATTGGCATCCGCTCCAGCGGCGAGCGAGCGGCGCGCGAGTACGTGGCCGACCAGGGCGGGCAGATCTTCACCGCGCGCGCCCTGCGCGGTCTGGACGGCGCCGGGTTGCAACCGGCGATCGACGCCATCCGTGCCCGCATCGGCCAGCGGCCCTGTTACCTCACGCTGGACATCGACTGCCTGGACCCGGCCTTTGCGCCCGGCACCGGCACCCCCGAGCCCGGCGGCATGACGAGTTCGCAGGTGCTGACCTTCATCGAAGAGCTGGCCGGCTTGAACTGGATCGGCATGGACTGCGTGGAAGTCGCCCCGGCCTACGACCACGCCGAACTCACCACCAACGCGGCCGCGTCCTTCGTCTGGACCTATCTTTGCGGCCAGGTGGCCAAGCGCGCGGGCCACCTGGCCGCGCCGGGAGTTTGAGCATGTTGGGCACCTCACTGCTCGGCTCGGACACCCAGCTCAACCAGAGCAGCTATTACGAAGCCAGCGTGAACCGGCCAGCGCCTGAACCGCCGCTGCCGGCTCGGTGCAGGCCGACGTGGTGGTGGTCGGCGGCGGCTTTGCCGGGCTGTCGGCGGCGCTGGAGCTGGCGCAGCGGGGCTTCAGCGTGGTGGTGCTGGAGGCCGACCGCGTGGGCAGCGGCGCCAGCGGGCGCAACGGTGGTCAGGCCATCGTGGGCTTTGCCAGCGGTCAGGGTGAGTTTGACGATCAGCTCGGCGCGGCACGACGCGCAGCAGGCCTGGGACATGTCGGTGCAGGCGGTGAACCTGATCGAGCAACGCATTGCCGCGCACCACATCGATTGCGACTGGCAGCGCGGCTACACCTACGTGGCCGATTCGCGCCACAAGGCCGATGCGCTGCGCGCCGAGTTCGACGACCACAGCCGCCGCGGCGTGGCTTGCGAATGGGCCGAGGGCACCGAGGTGGCGCAGCTGCATCGGCAGCCCGCGCTATGTGGCCGCGTTTCACGAAAAAACCTCGGGCCATCTGCACCCGCTCAAATACGCGCTGGGGCTGGCGCAAGCGGCGAAGGCCGCGGGCGTGCGCATCTTCGAGGGCTCGGCGGTGATGGGGCTGCGCCGTGGCGCCTCGCTGGTGGCGGTGCACGCGCAGCGGGCCAGGTGACGGCGCGTTTTGGTGTGCTGGCGGGCAACGCAACCCTGCCCGAATACGGGCCGCAGGTGGCGCCCGAGATCGCGCCGCGCATCATGCCGGTGGGCACCTACATCGTGGGCACGGCGCCGCTCGACCCATCGCTCTGCGAGCGCCTGATTCCGCATCAGGCGGCGGTGTGCGACAACAACTTCGTGCTCGACTACTTCCGCTTCAGCGCCGACCACCGCATGCTGTTTGGTGGCCGGGTCAGCTACACCACGCGCACGCCGAGCAACCTCAAAGGCCTGATGGCGCAGCGCATGGGCGAGGTGTTTCCCGAGCTGAAAAGCGCGCCGGTCGAGTTTGTCTGGGGCGGTTTCGTGGACATCAGCATGAACCGTGCGCCCGACTTCGGCCGGCTCGGCGACAACCTCTACTACCTGCAAGGTTTCAGCGGCCACGGCGTGGCGCTCACCGGGCTGGCGGGCCAGCTGGTGGCCGACGCGGTGGCGGGCCAGGCCGAGCGGTTTGATGTGTTTGCCGCCTTGCGCCACCGCGCGTTTCCAGGCGGGCCGTTGCTGCGCACACCTTCGCTGGCGCTGGGCATGCTGTGGCACCGCATGAAGGACGCGCTGAGCTGAGCGTTTCTGGTTCTGACAACTGCGTGGCCTGGCCTGTTTTTGCGCCGTGCCTGCGCGCGAAAACCTTGGCTTTCTTGGGGCCAAAGAGTCCCTGGGGACTCGTTTTTCGCTCTCGACGATGAAGAGATTTCACGTGGACATGAAATAAATTTGCATTTCTCTTGCGGCCGGCTGGAAGGCTTCCCTATGAGCGCCGTCAGGCACGCATCGAATTCGATGGCTCGTGTCCGGTTGGTGACAGAAGCCCCCAAGGGTATGCCCTGACCCTTCACGGGCGCCTCAGGTGCACACTGAAAAAGGAAATCCGCAGACGCATCCCCTTTTCACATTCAGAGGAGACAAACATGGACATCAAATCACGCCGCGGCGTTATCAAGGCTGGCGCCATCGGCGCCCTGGCTGCCCCCTTTATCGGTACCGCGCACGCCGCAGGGCAAACCTGGAAAGTGCAGTCCACCTGGGACGCCGGCACCACCGGCTACAAGCTGTTCGAGACCTGGTGCAACAACTTCAAGGAAATGTCGGGCGGCGAGCTGACCATCCAGCCCTTTGCGGCCAAGTCGGTGGCAGCGGACAACAACGCGCTGTTCGAAGCGGTGAAGACCGGCGTGCTGCAGGGCATGAATCCCTGGACCCTGTATTGGGCCGGCAAGATCCCCGCTTCCGTGTTTCTCTCCAGCTATCCCGCCGGCCCCGATCAGCCGTCGCAGTGGGACACCATGTTCTACGGCCTGGGCATGCTCAAGATGGCGCGCGAAATCTACGCCAAGCAGGGCCTGATGTATGTCGGCCCGATTCAGCACGATGCCAACGTGATCCACTCCAAGGTGCCAATCACCTCGCTGGCCGAGATGAAGGGCAAGAAGATCCGCCTGCCCGGGGGCATGGTGTCCGAGGTGTTCCAGCAGTTTGGTGTGGCCACCGTGGCGCTCCCCGGCTCGGACATCTTCCCGGCGCTGGAAAAGGGCACGATCGACGCGGCCGACTTCGTGGGCCCGGCGGTCAACTACGACCTGGGCTTCCACCAGGTCACCAAGTACATCCTGATGGGCCCGCCCGGCACCATGAGCGTCTACCAGCCGGTCGACCTGATGGACCTGACCGTGAACATGGGCGCGTGGCGCCGGATTTCGCCCAAGATGCAGGCGTTTGTGGAAGAGCAGGTCAAGTCGTACTCGCTCACGCAGTACGTTGCCATCCAGAAGGCCAACGTGGATGCCATGACGAAATTCGCTGCCGCTGGCACCCAGGTCTCCCGCCTGAGCCAGGCCGATGTCGACGCTTTCCGCAAGGCAGCGATTCCAATCTGGTTCAACTGGGCGAAAAAAGACGCCGACGCCACCCGTGTCTTCAAGCTGCAGCTGGACTACATGAAGAGTGGCGTGCTGGGCTACATCACCGACGCCGACCTCAAGGGTCAGAAGATCTGATCGACTGGTTGCACTGAACGTCATTGCCGAGCGGCTCATCGCGAGCCGCTCGTTTTTTTGGATCAATGAATATGAACAACGAAAGCATCGGCTTTGTGCTGCCGCATGCGGCCTACTGGGGCATTTTGGTACTGGTGCCTCTCGCCCTGATTGCGCTGGCCTGGAAGCAGGGCGTGGTGCCCACCGTGCCCTACGACCCGGATGCCGGGTGGTTCGAACGCCTGCTCGATTGGGTGAGCGACCGCACCGGCCTGTTCGTGGCCCTTTGGAGCGTGATGGCGGTGTTCGCCTACACCTACGAAGTCACTGCGCGCTACCTCTTCAACATGCCCACCATCTGGGTGCACGAGTCGAGCTTTCTGCTTTTTGGCATGCAATACATGATGGCTGGCGCCTACGGTTTGCTGCACGGCTCTCACGTGCGGGTTGACGTGCTGTACACCAAGCTTTCGCTGCGCAAGCAGGCTGCGCTCTCGGTGTTCACGTCGGTGTTTTTCTTCATCTTCGTGCTGGCGATGATGGCCACCGCCTACCGATTCTTCTTTGACAGCCTGGGCATGGACGAGCGCTCGGTGGAAACCTGGCAGGTGCACTACTGGCCCGTGAAAATGATGATGCTGGTTGGTGCCTGCCTGATCTTTCTGGCGGGGATTTCGCGCCTGATCAAGGACATCCGGATCTACGAAAAACAACTGCGTTCGGAGGTGTCGGCATGAGTGCAGCAGCGCAAAAATCGGCGACCAGCTCGCGCCTGATCACCTATGGCCTGAGCCTGCTGGTGCTGGCGGTGGTGCTGGTCGAGGCGGTCAACATCGGCTTCTACGATCCGTGGGGCGACGACTACTTCCTGTTCCGCATGCAGGGGGTGCTGGCCAATGTGTCGATGTCGGCACTGACCTGGATCATGTTCGGCTCGCTGTTCGTGCTGCTCATGGCCGGCCTGCCGCTGGCGTTCGTGGCCGGTGGTCTGGGCGTGGTCTTCCTCTACCTGCTGGGGGATGCGGCGATGCTCAACATCATCCCGAGCCGCATCTTCCCCATGATGACCAACCCGGATCTGGCTGCGATCCCGCTCTTCATCTTCATGGCGACCATGCTGGAGCGCGCGGGCCTGATCGAGGAGCTGTTCGACGCGGTTTACCAGTGGATGGGCGGCCTGCACGGCGGCCTGGCGGTGGCCACCATCGTGGCCTCGACCATCCTGGCGGCCATGGTGGGTGTGGTGGGCGCAGCGATCGTGACCATGGGCATCATTGCGCTGCCGGCGATGCTCAAGCGCCGTTACGATCCGGAGATCGCCATCGGTTCCATCATGGCCGGCGGCACGCTGGGCGTGCTGATCCCGCCGTCGATCCTCGCGATCTTGTACGCCGTGGTGGCACAGCAGTCGGTGGGCGAGCTCTATCTGGGCAGCGTGCTGCCAGGCCTGATGCTCTCCAGCCTGTACATCCTCTATGTGGTGATGCGCACCACGATCAACCCCAAGCTCGGTCCGCCCGTGCCCAAGGAAGAGCGGCTGAGCATGAAGCAAAAGCTGGCGCTGCTGCGCGGGCTGATCGCGCCCATCTTGCTGGTGGCGATGGTGCTGGGCCTGCTGTTCGCCGGCATCGCCACACCGGTGGAAGCGGCCGGTCTGGGCAGCTTCGGCGCGATGGGCGTGGCGCTGCTGCACAAGCGGCTGTCGCTCAAGGCGTTGATCGGTGCCAGCACCGACACGGTGAAGGCCACCGCCATGGTGCTGTGGATCATCTTCGGCGCGTCGATTTTTGTTGGCCTTTACATCCTGCAAGGCGGCCAGGCTTTCATCACCGACAGCATCCTGAGCACTGGCCTGAGCCCTTACGGCATCTTGCTGCTGATGATGATTCTGCTGGTGGTGCTGGGCATGTTCCTGGACTGGGTGGGCATCTTGCTGCTGGCGGTGCCCATCTTTGTGCCCATCATCAAGTCACTCACCTTTGATGGCATCTTCGGCATGCCCGGGCCGTCTCCCGATGCGGTGGTGCTGTGGTTCGGCGTGCTCTACCTGATCAACATGCAGATGAGTTTCCTGTCGCCACCGTTTGGCTATGCGCTGTTCTACATCCGGGGCGTGGCGCCACCGGAGATCAGCATGGCCACCATCTTCCGCTCATCGCTGGTGTTCCTGGCGATCCAGGTGCTGGCGCTGTTCCTGGTGGTGGTGTTCCCGGTGATTGCCACCGGTCTGCCGGAACTGGTTTACGGGCGCTGAGTGCGCGCGGCCCTCGCCGGTGGCGGGGTGACCGCGCGCTCCCGTATCAGGTGGCCCAGCAGTGGGCCGTCGCGCCGAATGTCGGCCAGCGGCGCGTAGCCGTAGCCGATGATGAGACCGCGAAGGTCGTTGCGCGCCAGGCAGTAGGCAGAGAGCGGGCGCACGCTCAGCCCGTGCCTGGCGATGCAGCTCGGCGAGCGCGCGATCGTCCACCGAGCGCGGCAGGTGCAGGCACAGGTGCAGGCCTTGCTCGGCGCCGCTGATGCGGGGCGCATCGGTCCCGCCGCCGAGAGCCAGACAAGGCGCCAGCGCCTCCAGCAGGCACTGGCGCCGCTCGGCGTAGCTTTGACGCGCCCTGCGCAACGCGCTGCTGAAGTGCCCCATTTCGATGAACTCGGCCAGCGCCGCCTGCAGCGGCATCTGACCGGGCCGATTGAGGTCGTAGTGCGCCTGGCGAAAGGGTTCCACCAGCGCCTTGGGCACCACCAGATAGCCCAGCTTGATGCCGGGGTAGAGCACCTTGGAAAAGGTGCCCATGTAGAGCACGCGGCCGTCGGTGTCGAGTCCGGCGAGCGAGGAAAGCGGCGGGCCGCTGAAGCGGTACTCGCTGTCGTAGTCGTCTTCCAGCACCCAGGCGCCGTGTTGCTGCGCGGCGGCCAGCAGCTGCTGGCGCCGGGGCAGCGACATCACGGCGCCGGTGGGGTACTGGTGCGACGGGGTGACGTAGATCAGCTTGGGCGCGTGGGTCGGGTCGGCGGCGTCCGGGCGCATGCCTTCGTCGTCCACCGGCACCGGCTGCACGTCCAGGCCGGTGGCCATGAAGGCCTTGACCGCGCCCCAGTAGGCCGGGTCTTCCACCCACACGGGTCGCCGTGGTCGGCCAGCAGGCGGGCGCAGAGTTCGAGCGATTGCTGGGTGCCGGTGGTCACGATCACCTGGTCGGCATCGAGCTGCACGCTGCGGAACACGCGCAGGTAGTCGGCAATGGCTCGGCGCAGCGGGGCATAGCCGCCGGAGCTGTTGTAGTCCAGCATGTCCGGGTAGGTCATGCGCCAGTGTTTGTTCTGCAGGCGCTGCCAGAGCGTGAGGGGGAAGGCGCTGAAATCGGGGATGCCGGGCGTGAACGGTTGCACCTCCAGCGAGGTGGCGCAAAAGGTGGTGGCGAGCGCCTGTCCCCGGTTCGAGAGGCGTGCGGGCGCTCCGGCGCTGGGCCCGCGGTGTCGGGTCCCGCGGCTCTGGCCAGGCAGGGCGCGGGGCACGCTGTCGTTCACGTAGGTGCCGCTGCCGACCCGGCTCGCCAGGTAGCCTTCGACGCTGAGCTGGTTGATCGCGGCCACCACGGTGTTGCGCGACAGGTCCAGGTCTTGCGCCAGATCGCGGCTGGATGGCAGGCGCTCACCCGCTGCCAGCTGGCCGTCGAGCAGGGCGCGCCGCAAGCGCCTCGTAGAGCTGGCGGTGCAGCGGCAAGGCGTCCAGCGCGCCCAGGCGGCTCATCTCGGTCAGCAGAAATTCGGACAGCATGGCGGTGAAAGAAGTGTCTGGTCTTGCAAGTTCTGGCGCAGCCACCTTGTGACGAACAGCAGGCGGGGCTGCAGGCGCGGTCCCCTTGCAATGGGGAAGCCGCAAAGCGACCCGGGGAGTGGCTCAATTGGCCCCATCAGGTCTGTCAACTGGCTCTGATTGTGATCCAATCACAGCGCCACAATGAAGCCACCTGAATGGAGACACCATGAATCCCTCACCGCCCTGCATGGTCTGGCTGCCCGCCGACCACCGCCTGCTGGGTGACCACGGCCACCAGATGCCCTTTCTGATGCTGGGCGACAAATACGCCCGGGCCATCAAGGTGGGCGCGAAGGCGCAGCCGGTGATGTTCCCGCTGGCCGATGCCGAGCAGATTGGCGAGTTGCTGGCCCTGGTGGACGGGGTGATGCTGACCGGCTCGCCGTCCAATGTGCACCCCTCCCATTTCGACGAAGACGTGGCCGATCCCGGCCTGCCGCTGGACCCGGTGCGCGACGAACTCACATTGGCATTGGTCAAGGCCTGCGTGCAGCGAAGGCGTGCCGCTGCTGGGTGTGTGTCGCGGCTTCCAGGAAATCAACGTGGCCCTGGGCGGCACCCTGCACCAGCGGGTGCACGAGGTGCCCGGCCTGATGGACCACCGCGAATCCAAGGGCGCGCCGTTTGACGAACAGTACGCGCCCAGCCACCCGATCCACCTCGTGCCGGGCAGCGTGTTCGAGACCTGGGCTGGCGGCCCGGAGGTGATGGTCAACTCGCTGCACGGCCAGGGCATCAACCGGCTGGCGCCGGGTCTGGAGGCGCTGGGTCACGCAGCCCGATGGCGTGGTTGAGGCGGTGGCCGTGAAGGGCGCGCGCAGCTTTGCCTATGCGGTGCAGTTCCACCCCGAATGGCGTTGCTGGGAAAACCCGTTTTACGGCGCCATTTTCGAGGCCTTCGGCGACGCCTGCCGCGAGCGCCGCCGCCTGCGACTGCACGCGGCTGGAACAGCCGCGCAGCCATGCCGCAGCCGCTTGAGCACAATCCCTTGTTTCCTGTTTGATTCCCCCGACACACCACCCCGAGGAACCGGCCCATGACAGCCCCCAAAAAAATGACCTTCAACGATCTTGAAAACTGGCTCAACGAGCGCCGGGTCACCGAGGTGGAGTGCCTGGTGCCCGACCTGACCGGTGTGGCGCGCGGCAAGATCCTGCCGCGCGAGAAGTTCACCGAAGACCGCGGCATGCGCTTGCCGCAGGCGATCGTGGGCATGGGCGTGACGGGCGAGTTTCCCGAGAGCGGCCCTTACTACGACGTGGTCGACCCGACCGACAAGGACATGCAGCTGCGCCCCGACCCGAACTCGGTGCGCATCGTGCCCTGGGCCACCGACCCCACCGCGCAGGTGATTCACGATTGTTTTGACCACGCGGGCAAGCTGGTGCCGTTCGCGCCGCGCAGCGTGTTGCGCAAGATCTGCGACCTGTACGACGCCGAGGGCTGGGAGCCGGTGGTGGCGCCCGAGCTGGAGTTCTACCTGACCGCGCGCAACACCGACCCGAACACGCCACTGAAGACGCCGATCGGCCGCAGCGGTCGCGCCGAGACCTCGCGCCAGGCTTACAGCATCGATGCGGTGAACGAATTCGACCCGCTGTTTGAAGACATCTACGACTACTGCGAGCAGATGCAGCTCAACGTGGACACGCTGATCCACGAAGTCGGTGCGGGCCAGATGGAGATCAATTTCTTCCACGCCCACCCGCTGGGCCTGGCCGACGAGGTGTTTTTCTTCAAGCGCACGGTGCGCGAAGCCGCGATGCGCCACGACATGTACGCCACCTTCATGGCCAAGCCGATCGCCGGCGAGCCCGGCAGCGCGATGCACATCCACCAGAGCATCGTGAACAAGGAAACCGGCAAGAACATTTTCAGCAACGAAGACGGGCAGCCCGACCGACGCGTTTCACCACTACATCGGCGGCCTGCAGCGCTACATTCCGGCGGCCATGGTGCTGGTGGCGCCGTATGTGAACAGCTACCGTCGGCTGTCGCGCAACACCGCCGCGCCGATCAACATCGAGTGGGGCTACGACAACCGCACCGTGGGCATTCGCTCGCCGATTTCCAGCCCGGCCGCGCGCCGCGTGGAGAACCGCGTGATCGGTGCCGATGCCAACCCCTACATCGCCATGGCCATGACGCTGGCCTGCGGCTACCTGGGCATGAAAAACAAGATCAAGCCCAAGGCCGAGATGAAGGGCGACGCCTACCTCGCGCCGTATTCGCTGCCGCGCAGCCTGGGCGAAGCGCTGGACTGGCTGCGCAAGGAGACCGACCTGCACGACATCCTGGGCAAGGAGTTCATCACGATCTACACCGAGATCAAGGAGCTGGAGTTCGACGAGTTCATGAAGGTGATTTCGCCCTGGGAGCGTGAGCACCTGCTGCTGCACGTGTAGAAATTGACCCCCCCGCGCCGCCTGCAGTTTGAGAATCACCCCCGCGTCGCACCTGCGGTGCGTCACCCCCTCCAGGGGGCAACGCTGGCGGCCCGGCAAAGCCGGTTCCGCGGCGTTCTGGAAAAATTCCCCTTCGCTTGGAGAGCCTGTATGACCACATCCACCCTCATCGCCCCGCCCGCGCTGGTCAAGCCGCGATCGAGCAGCACGACACGGCGGCGGTGCAGGCGCTGGACAGCGCGCACTTCATCCACCCGTTCACCGACCACGGTGAGCTGGCGACGCGGGGTTCGCGGGTGATCACGCAGGCCGACAACATCTACGTGTGGGATTCCGAAGGCAACACGCATGCTCGACGCCATGAGCGGGCTGTGGTGCGTCAACGCGGGCTACGGCCGCAAGGAGCTGGCCGACGCGGCCTACCAGCAGATGATGACGCTGCCGTTCTACAACAGCTTTTTCCAGACCACCAACGTGCCGGCGGTGAAGCTGGCGGCCAAGCTGGCTTCGCTGGCGCCATCGGTGGGTGGGCGCAGCTTGACCGCCGGGCCGCCCAAGGGCAAGCGCACCCCCGGGGGGCCAGGCGAAGCCTGGGTTGGGGGCTGGGGTTTCCAGCATGTCTTTTATTCGAGCAGCGGCTCGGAGAGCAACGACACCAATGTGCGCATGGTGCGCCGCTACTGGGACCTGCTGGGCCAGCCCGAGCGCAAGGTGATCATTGGCCGCATGAACGCTTACCACGGCCGCACCATGGCCGGCGCATCGCTCGGTGGCATGAGCGGCATGCACGCCCAGGGCGATCTGCCGATTCCCAACATCACGCACATCGACCAGCCTTACTTCACCGAAAACGCCAGACCCGGCGAGAGCCGGGCCGATTTCGGCGTGCGTGCGGCGCGCTGGCTGGAAGAGAAAATTCTGGCCATCGGCGCAGACAAGGTGGCCGCCTTCATCGCCGAGCCGGTGCAGGGCGCCGGCGGCGTGATCATTCCGCCCGACACCTACTGGCCCGAGATCCAGCGCATCGTGGACAAGTACGGCATCTTGCTGATCTCCGACGAGGTGATCTGCGCCTTTGGCCGACTGGGCCACTGGTTCGCCTACGAGAAGTTTGGCTACAGGCCCGATCTGGTGACCTTCGCCAAGGGCGTGACCAGCGGCTACATCCCGCTGGGCGGCGTGATGGTGGGCGACCGCGTGGCGCAAGGTGCTGATCGACAAGGGCGGCGAGTTCAACCACGGCTACACCTACAGCGGCCATCCGGTGGCCTGCGCCGTGGCGCTGGCCAACATCGAGCTGATGGAGCGCGAGGGCCTGGTGCGCACGGGTCAAGAACGACACCGGGCCCTACCTGGCCGAGCGTTTCGAGGAGCTCAACGCGCACCCGCTGGTCGGCGTGGCCGAGACCTGCGGCTTTGTCGGCGGGCTCACGCTGGTGAAGCACAAAGGAACGCAGACGCCTTTCGACGCCGATCTGGGCGTGGGCATGATCTGCCGCAGCCACTGCTTCAAGAACGGGCTGATCATGCGCGCCGTGGGCGACCGCATGATCATCTCCCCGCCGCTGGTGATGACGCGCGGCCAGATCGACGAGCTGATGGGCCTGATCCGAACCTGCCTGGATGCCACGCTGGCCGATTTGCGCGCCCAAGGCCAGCTGGCCTGACGGGCAATCGGCGGTGGCTGGCAATTTCTTTGTTAAAGTTATTTCTTACCCCATTGGGGGGATGGCACTGGTCTGTAAATTGCTTGGTGTCGAAGCGCGTGCGGCGGCATCCCCTTTTGTGTGCAAGTTCGGGTTTTGTCCCACCTTTCTGGAGAGTTCCTCATCATGAAGAAACCAAGTTTTGGCCTTGGCGGTTGCCGCGGTTTTTCTGGCAGCCTGCGGCAAAAAGGAAGAGCCCGCACCCGCTCCCGCCACACCGGTGGCTGCGGCGCCGGCAGCACCCGCCGCGCCGGCGGGCCCGATGCTCGACGACGAGAAAACGCTCAACATCTACAACTGGCCCGACTACATCCCCGAAGGCATGATCGCCGACCTTTGAGAAGGAGTTTGGCATCAAGGTGAACTACAACACCTTCGAGAACAACGAAGCGCTGCATGCCAAGCTGGTGGCCGGCAATTCGGGCTACGACATCGTGGTGCCCAGCGCCGGTTTCGCCAAGAAGCAGATCGACGGAGGCCTGTTACCAGCCGATCGACAAGAGCAAGATCGCCAACTACGCCAATCTCGAACCCGCCTTCATGAAGAAGATCGAGGGTGTGGATCCCGGCAACCAGCACCTTGTGCCCTGGGCGTGGGGCTTCACCACGGTGGGTATCAACAAGCAGAAGGTCGAAAAAGCGCTGGGCGGCATGGCCATGCCCGAGAACGCCTGGGATCTGGTGTTCAAGCCCGAGTACTCAAGCAAGCTGAAGTCCTGCGGCATCGCCTACCTGGACTCGCCCAGCGAGATCCTGCCGGTGGCGCTGCACTACGTCGGCAAGCCAGCCTACAGCGAAGACCCGGCCGACTTCAAGCTGGCCGGCGAGATGCTGGCCAAGGTGCGCAAGGACGTGCGCCTGTTCTCCAGCACCATGATCGACGACATCGCCAGCGGCAAGGCCTGCGTGTTTGTGGGCTGGTCGGGTGACATCAACATCGCCGCCGACCGCGTCAAGGAAATGGGCGGCAAGGACGAGATCGTGCCGCTGCTGCCTTCCACCGGCGGTCTGGTGTTCATCGACACCATGGCCATCCCCAAGGATGCCAAGCACGTGCTCAACGCCCACGCTTTCATCGACTTCTTCCTGCGCGGCGAGAACAGCGCGCTGATGGCCAACGAAATGAACTACCCCACGGCCAACAGCGCGGGCCTGGCCGGCATCAAGGATGAAATCAAGAACAACACGACCATCTTCCTGAGCCAGGAAGACATGGGTCGGTTGATTCCCACCGGTGGCTATTCCAACGAAATCGCTGGCACGCTCAACGACACCTACAACGCATTCAAACGCGGTCGCTGATCCGCTGAATCTGCCAGCAGGGCTGTTCTTCCCGTCGGGTTGAACAGCCCTTTTTCGTTGAGCATTCGTTTCCAGCAGACAAGCGAGCGCCATGACTGAGATGACCGACGAGGCTGGCTTTCTGGTCACCGAGAAACTGGTCAAGCGGTTTGACGACGCGGTGGCGGTGGACGAGGTGTCGCTGTCCATCGGCAAGGGCGAAATCTTTGCCTTGCTGGGCAGTTCGGGCTGCGGCAAGTCCACCCTGCTGCGCATGCTGGCGGGTTTCGAGAAGCCCACCTCGGGGCGCATTCTGCTGAGCGGTCAGGATGTGGCCACCATGCCGCCGTACGACCGCCCGGTGAACATGATGTTTCAGTCGTATGCGCTGTTCCCGCACCTGAGCATCTGGGAAAACGTGGCGTTTGGCTTGAAACGCGAGGGGCTGCCCAAAGCCGAGGTGCAGCAGCGCACCGACGAAATGCTGGGCCTGGTGCAGCTCACGCCCTACGCGCAGCGCAAGCCGCACCAGCTCTCGGGCGGGCAGCAGCAGCGCGTGGCGCTGGCGCGCAGCCTGGCCAAACGACCCAAGTTGCTGCTGCTCGACGAACCGCTGGGCGCGCTGGACAAAAAACTGCGCGAGCAGACCCAGTTCGAGCTGGTCAACATCATTGAGAAAGTGGGCGTGACCGTGGTGATGGTGACCCACGATCAGGAAGAGGCCATGACCATGGCCAGCCGCATCGCCATCATGAGCAAGGGGCGGGTGCTGCAGGTGGGCACGCCCGAGGAAATTTACGAGCACCCTCGCAACAAGTTCGTGG
The DNA here is from genome assembly GCA_963831255.1 of uncultured beta proteobacterium. Taxonomy (GTDB): domain Bacteria; phylum Pseudomonadota; class Gammaproteobacteria; order Burkholderiales; family Burkholderiaceae_C; genus Hydrogenophaga. The sequence goes on from CAWHPI010000002.1 coordinate 371,953, forward strand.
CCGACTTCATTGGCAACGTGAACCTGTTCCCTGGCAAGCTCAGCGTGGACGAGGCCGACCGTTGCGCGGTCTCGACCGGCATCGGCGAGATCCAGGTGGGTCATGGGGTCAGCGGCACGCTTGAACATGCCGGTGTCGATCGCGGTGCGCCCCGAGAAAATCGAGATTCAGCAAGACCCGCCCCGAAAACGTGGACCGCAATCTGTTCCAGGGACGGGTCAAGGAAATCGGCTATCTCGGCTCGTACAACAACTACATCCTGAGCGCCAGCGACGGCTCCAAGGTGCGCATCACCGAAGCCAACAGCACGCGCCACGATCTGTCGGACATCACCTGGGAAGACGATGTGTTCTTCTGGTGGGATGACGAGGCCGGCGTGGTTTTGAGGGACTGACACCCGTCAGTTCCCCCCGCGCCGCTTCGCGTCACTCCCCAAAGGGGGCAACGCTGGCGGCCCGGCGAAGCCGGTTCCGCGGCGTTCCGGGCCCAAAGGCACCGCTCTTGGTCGATGCTCTTTCGTAGGAGATTTTTGATGGCAGCTTTTTCATCGCTCCCCATGCCAGGCAAACGCTTTGTGATCGGCGTGCCTTACGTCTGGCTGTTCGTCTTTTTCCTGCTGCCGTTCCTGATCCTGCTCTACATCAGTTTTGTCGACATGGGCAGCGACATCAGCCCGTTCAAGCCGATCTGGGATCCGGTCACCGGGGTGCTCTCGCTCAAGTACGAAAACTACCTCGCCATTTTCCGCACCGCCGAAGGCGAGCCACTGTTCAGAACGCTGTATGTGGAGGCCTATCTGCGTTCCATCTGGTATGCGCTGCTGACCGCCATCTTCTGTCTGGTGATCGGCTATCCGTTTGCCTATTTCATCGCCCGTTCGCCGGCCAGTGTGCGCCCGGCGTTGCTGCTGATGGTGATGCTGCCGTTCTGGACCTCGTTCCTGCTTCGCGTCTATGCCTGGAAGGGCTTGCTGGCCGACCACGGTGTGATCAACCGCTTCTGGATGTCCATTGGCCTGACCAATGAGCCGCTGCGGATGCTCTACACCGATGTGTCGATGCTGGTGGGCATGACCTATGTGTATCTGCCCTTCATGGTGCTGCCGCTTTACGCCAACCTGGTGAAGATGGATTTCCGCTTGCTGGAAGCCGCTTACGACCTGGGCACCACGCCCGTTCAAGGCGTTCTGGCTGGTCACCGTGCCGCTGTCCAAGGCCGGCATCGTGGCCGGCTTCATGCTGGTGTTCATCCCCTGTGTGGGCGAGTTCGTGATTCCCTCGCTGCTGGGCGGGCCAGAGAACATGATGATCGGGCGCGTGGTGTGGGACGAGATGTTCACCGCCAACGACTGGCCTCAAGCCACGGCGCTGGCGGTGGTGATGATCGCGCTGATCATCGTGCCGCTGGCGATCTACTACCACTTCACGGCGGAAAAAAAGTGACCCCCCGAAGGACCGCGCCACCCCGCCGCGCTTCGCGCGACCCCCTCAAGGGGGCGACGCTTGCGGTCTGGCAGAGCCAGTCCCGCGGCGTCCTGGGTTGAACCCCCCGCGCCTCCGTGTGCTCCTTTTTAAGGATCCGAGATGAAACAACTGCTCGAAAAACACTTTGGCAAGTTCTGGCTGGCGATCGTGTTCGCGTTTCTGTACATGCCGCTGCTGTTCATGATCGTGTTCAGCTTCAACAGCACCCGGCAAGACGCGCGCTTCACCGGCTTTTCCTTGCGCTGGTACGAGGCGCTCACGCAGGACGATCGCATCGTCGAGGGCTTCTCACTCTCGCTCAAGGTGGCCAGCGATCACCGGTGTGCTGTCGGCCGTGCTCGCCACGTTCGCTGCTTTCGTGCTGGTGCGTTACCGGCGCTTTCTCGGGCGCACGGTATTCTCTGGCATGGTCAATGCGCCGCTGGTGATGCCCGAGGTGATGATCGGCCTGTCGCTGCTGCTGCTGATGGTTGGGTCGCCAGAACGCTGTTTGGCTGGCCCGAGCGTGGCTGCTGACCATCATCCTGGGTCACACGTTGCTGGGCATGGCCTATGGCATGGTGGTGATCCAGAGCCGGTTGCTGGAGATGGACCGCAGCATCGAAGACGCGGCGATGGACCTCGGCGCGCGGCCGCACCAGGTGTTTTTCCTGATCACGCTGCCCAACATCTTCCAGGCCATCCTGGCGGCGTTTCTGCTGTCGTTCACGCTTGTCGTTCGACGACGTGGTGATCGCCGAATTTCTCTCGGGTCCGGGTGTGAGCACCCTGCCGCAGGTGATCTTCGGCTACGCGCGGCGCGGCATCAACCCGACCATCTACGCGGCCGCCACCCTGCTGATCGTGACGGTGACCATCGTCATCGTGGCCTATGCGGTCTGGGTGGCCCGGTCGACCCGCAAGCGCGAGCGCGAGATTCAGGCCGCGACCCGCGCCGAGGTGGTCGCGCTGGCCAACCAGTCCTGAGCGTCTCGCCGGCGGCGCACTGGATGCCTGCGGCGGACGGAAAGTGGACGCCTGCCGCTGCCTTGAACGGGCGTAGCATGAGTCCACATTCCATCGTTCCTTTCATCTGTCCATGAACGCCTCTGCCACCGTTTCCCTTGCCTTGCCCACGCTGGACGGCCGCGCCTTCATCAACGGCGAGCGGGTGACCGCGCGCGACGGCCAGACCTTCGATTGCCTGTCCCCGGTGGACGGCCGTCTGCTGACCACCGTGGCCCGTGGCGGGCAGGCCGATATCGACGCTGCGGTGGCCGCGGCCCGCGCCGCGTTCGACAGCCGCCGCTGGAGCGGCATGGCGCCGGCGCAGCGCAAGCGCGTGATGATCCGTTTTGCCGAAGAAATTGCAGCCCACGGCGACGAGCTGGCGCTGATGGAAACGCTGGACATGGGCAAGCCGGTCAAGTACGCCAAGGGCGTGGACGTCAACAGCGCCGCCAACTGCATCCGCTGGTACGGCGAGGCGGTGGACAAGGTGTACGACGAGATCGCCCCCACCGGACCGCAACGCCCTGGCCCTGATCACGCGCGAAGCCGGTGGGGGTGGTGGGCGTGATCGTGCCGTGGAACTACCCCATGATCATGGCGGCCTGGAAGATCGCGCCGGCCCTGGCCGCCGGCAATTCGGTGGTGCTGAAGCCGAGCGAAAAAAGTCCGCTGACCGCGCTGCGCCTGGCCGATCTGGCACTGGCCGCCGGCATCCCGCCCGGCGTGTTCAACGTGGTGCCGGGCTTCGGCCCCGAAGCCGGCAGCCCGCTGGCGCTGCACATGGACGTGGACTGCATCGCTTTCACGGGCTCCACGCCGGTGGGCAAAAAGATTCACGTGATGGCTGGCCAGAGCAACCTGAAGCGCGCCTGGACCGAGCTCGGCGGCAAGTCGCCCAACATCGTGTTCGCCGACTGCCCTGATCTGGACCGCGCGGTGGAAGCCGCCGTGGGCAGCATCTTCTTCAACCAGGGCGAGAGCTGCAACGCCCCGTCGCGCCTGTTTGTCGAGGCTTCGATCAAGGACGCCTTCCTGGAAAAAGCGCTCAAGCTGGTGCCCAACTTCCAGCCCGGCAACCCGCTGGACAAGAGCACGGTGATGGGCGCCATCGTCGACCAGGTGCAGCTCGACAACGTGATGCGCTACATCGACCTGGGCACCAGCGAAGGCGCCCAGCTGCTGGCCGGCGGTGCGCTGGCCGCACCGGTGCCAGGCGGTTGCTATGTGCAGCCGACCATCTTTGACGGCGTCAGGCCCGAGATGACGATTGCGCGCGAAGAGATCTTTGGCCCGGTGCTGTCGGTGCTGAGCTTCACCGATGCCGCCGAGGTGGTGAAGCAGGCCAACGCCAGCGTCTACGGTTTGCAGGCGGCGGTCTGGACCAGCGACATCAACAAGGCGCACGGCGTGGCGCGCGCGCTGCGCGCGGGCACGGTGCACGTGAACTCGTACGACGAAGACGACATCACCGTGCCGTTCGGCGGCTTCAAGCAAAGCGGCGTGGGCCGCGACAAGTCGATGCACGCGTTTGACAAGTACACGGAGATGAAGACGACGTGGATCAGGATTGATTCGCCGCTCTGACAGAGCGCCCCCCGCGCCGCTTCGCGTCACCCCCCGAGGGGGGCGGCACTGGCGGCCGGGCCAAGCCCGATCCGCGGTGCCCTGGGCTGAGACATTGCGCGCCGAATACAGCTTTTTTGGAGACCCTCATGAACGCACCGCAGAAATCTGAGCACCTCAATGCACCCCACACCAACGCCGCCTGGCACGCGCGCCGGCTGGATGCCACGCCGCGTGGGGTGGGCGTGATGGGCGACTTTTTTGTCGACCGCGCCAAGAACGCCGAGTTCTGGGACATCGAAGGCCGGCGCTACATCGACTTTGCGGGCGGCATTGCGGTGCTCAACACCGGCCATGTGCACCCCAAGGTGCAGGCCGCCATTGCCGCGCAGCTGCAGCGCTTCACGCACAGCTGCTACCAGGTGGTGCCTTACACCGAGTACGTGGCGCTGGCCGAGCGCATCAACGCCATCGTGCCGATCGAGGGACCGGTCAAGACCGCGTTCTTCTCCACCGGCGCCGAGGCGATCGAGAACGCGATGAAGATCGCGCGCTCGGCCACCGGGCGCAGCGGCGTGATCGCTTTCGGCGGCGCCTTCCACGGCCGCAGCATGTTTGCGGTGGCCATGACCGGCAAGGTGCAACCCTACAAAGCGGGCTTTGGTCCGTTCCCGCCCGAGATCTACCACGTGCCGTTTCCCGTGCCATTGCGCGTCGCTGGACGACACGAAGCGGGCGATGGAGCAGCTGTTCAAGTGCGACATCGAGCCCAGCCGCGTGGCGGCCATCGTGTTCGAGCCGGTGCAGGGTGAGGGCGGTTTCAACCCCATCCAGCCCGCAGCGGTGAAGTGGCTGCGCGAGCTGTGCGACCAGCACGGCATCATGCTGATCGCCGACGAGGTGCAGACCGGTTTTGCGCGCACCGGCAAGATGTTTGCCATGGAGCACTACGGCGTGAGCCCCGATCTGATGACCCTGGCCAAGAGCATGGCCGGCGGCACCACGTTGTCGGCGGTCTGCGGCAAGGCGGCGGTGATGGACGCCCCCGCGCCCGGTGGCCTGGGCGGCACCTACGCCGGCAACCCGCTGGCCATTGCCGCGGCGCACGCGGTGCTCGACGTGATGGCCGAAGAAAAACTGCCCGAGCGCGCGCAGAAACTGGGCGATGTGCTGATCGCACGCCTCAGCGCCACCAAGGCCAAGACCCTGCGCATCAGCGATGTGCGCGGCCTGGGCGCCATGGTGGCTTGCGAGTTCGTCGATCCCAAAACCGGCGCGCCCGATGCCGACACCACCAAGAAGGTGCAGGCCGCTGCGCTCAAGCGCGGCCTGCTGCTGCTCACCTGCGGGGTTTACGGCAACGTGATCCGCTTCCTGTTCCCGCTCACCATCGAAGACGCGGTGTTCGCCGAGGGCCTGGACGTGATCGACGCGGCGATGGCCGAGGTGTTGATCTGACCACAGGCCTGCGGGTGAATTCGGGATAATCCGCAGCCTTGAGCCCGCCGAACCCGTTCCCCCCTCCCAAAACCTGGACCAAGACCGCCGACCGGCCGCTGCGCAGTCGCCGCCAGTCGCTGGGCATCTGGGTGTTTGCCCACGCGCTCGGTGTGCCCGTGCCCTGGCACGCGGTGCGCCAGACCGATGCGCGCGGCCTGCTGGCGTTTGAACACGAGCGCCTGCTGGCGCTGGCCGCAGCGGGCGAGGCGGTGCCACCGGTGATCGCGTTTGACGGCCATTCTCTGGTGACGGGAGACATTGGCCGCACCCTGGCGCATGCCCTGGGCGACCTGCCAGAGCCGCAGCGGCTGGCCCTCATGTGCGCGGCGAGCGCCGACCTGGCGGCCTTTCACGCCCGCGGCCACTGGCACGGCGGCGCACAGACGCGCAACCTCACCTGGGACGGGGCGCGCTTTGCCCGGCTGGACTTTGAGGAACCCTTGCTGCCCGGCATGGACTTGCCGACGGTGCAGCTCTACGACGCGCTGCAGCTGCTGTTCTCGCTTTCGCACATGCTCGAACCGCTGGGCCCGGACGCCGTGCGCGAGGTGTTGCAGGCGTATGAAAGCGCTGCCGGCGCAACCCGCTTTGAGGCCGGGTTGCGGCCCGATCTGCGGGCGTTTCTGGCCCACCTGCTGCCGAGGTTGCGCTGGGTGTTGCGCTTGGCGAGCTGGTCGAGCCGGCTCAAGCGATCGCGTGAGGTGCGGCGGCTGCGCACCGTGCTGGATGGCATGGCGGCGTTTGTGGCCGCGCCCGACGCGGCTTGATTCAGGCCTTGTAGCCCGGGTCGAGCCGCTCGACCTTGCGCAGCAGGGAAGGCCATGCCAGCTGGGCACCCTGGCCGGCGGTGGCGATCTTCATGACCTCGCCCATGCCCGCCAAAATGGCCGGGTTCACCGACACCAGCTCGCCGCCACCGGCCATGGCATCGACCTGGATGCGGCAGGTGTTCTCAAACGTGTACATCGAGAGAAAAGCATCGGCAATCGTCTTGCCCACGGTCAGCAGGCCGTGGTTGCGCAGCACCAGGAAGTTGGCCTCGCCCAGGTCGGCCTGCAGGCGCGGTTTCTCGTCGGGCCGGAAGGCCACGCCTTCGTAGTCGTGATAGGCCAGCGAGGCCAGCACGAAGGTGCTTTGCTGGCTGATCGGCAGGATGCCGCCCTTTTGCGCGCTCACGCCGACGCCAGCTCGCGTGTGCGTGTGCAGCACGCAACCCGCTTCGGGCCGCGCCTCGTGCACCGCGCTGTGGATCACGAAGCCGGCCGGGTTCACCGGGAACGGTGTGTCGTGCAGCTTGTTGCAGGCCATGTCGACCTTGACCAGGCTGCTGGCCGTGATCTCGTCGAACATCAGGCCGTAGGGGTTGATCAGGAACTGGTGCTCGCCGCCGGTGACGCTGTCGGGCAGCTTGGCGCTGATGTGGGTGAAGACCAGATCGCTCCAGCCGTAGGCCGCCACCAGCCGGTAGCAGGCAGCGAGGTCGCAGCGCAGCGCCCATTCTTCGGCGCTGACCACTTCTTTCAGGGAGGGGATGTGCATGCTGTGTCTCCTGCGCCGATCAGGGTGTTCGGCGGTGCCTTGCATGGTCGCTCGGACCCGCTGGGCAGACTGTCGCAGGTCGGACAACGCCGTGCAAGGACGACCACGGATGTCGCAGCGTCACCCCCCGGAGCGAAACGGCTCAACCCAGATCACGGCGGAACCGGCTTGGCCGGGCCGCTCGTGATGCCCCCCTCCCAGGGGGGTGACGCCGCAGGCGGCGCGGGGGGTCACTTCTTCACACTGCAGGTGTTGAATCCCAGCATGGCGTAGGGCGGGCACCAGCCGACCAGGCCGGTGAGCAGCGGCACCACGCCAAGGTAGCCCCAGAGGCCGATGGTGCCGGTGGCAGCGGCGGCGATGAGGGCCAGACCGACGGCGATGCGGATGCCGCGGTCGATGCCGCCAACGTTTTTGTTCATGAGGATGCTCCAGTGAAAAAATGGATGGGAATGTCCGCGATGGCCCAACCTGGTCCACCGGGGTGTGTGGCCTGATTGGAGCGCGCTGGCCTTGCGGGGTCTGTGACCTGTGTCACAGAGCGGGTCAGCGGCTCAGCGCGCCGGCAGGGCGGCGATGCGGCGCAGGCCGGCGCTGTCGCAGATGGTGATGCACTCTCGCGAGAGCTCGATCAGGCCGTCGCGTTCGAAGCGGTGCAGCAGCCGGGTGACGATCTCGCGCACCGTGCCCAGCTCGTCGGCCAGCGCCTGGTGGGTCACGTGCAGCTGGGTGCCATGGCCAAGCAGGGCGCCGGCCAGGCGGCTGTCGAGCCGCTGGAAGGCCACGGCTTCGATCAAGGCGGTGAGGTCGGCCATGCGCGCGGCGAACAGGCCGAGCACAAAGTCCCTGAAGCCGGGCTCGTTGAGCGCGGCCTGGAAGTCGGCTGGGCTCAACAGACAAAAACGGGTGGGTGCGGTGGTGGTGCCGCGCGCAGTCAGCGGCTGCTGCGCAAACAGGCTGGCGGAAGACACCAGGCACATCTCACCCGGCACCACGCGGTAGAGCTCCAGCTCCCGGCCTTGTGCAGATGCCCGCGAGACGCGCACCTCGCCGGCCAGTACCAGCGGAAAACCTGCACAGACCTGCTGCTCGCGAAACAGCGGCGTGCCCGCTGGCGCTTCGTGCACCGGCAGCTGTGCCAGCAAGGCTCGCAAGGCGCTGAAAGCCGGGTAGAGCTCCAGCAGCTGGGCCGATTCGGTGGCGTTCATGTCGCGATTGTAGGAGTGGCCTCGGGCTTGCTGAAAACGCGTGGCAGACAGCCCGAGGGTTCAAATTTCTTGAACGCTGGCTTCAAGCTGACAGGCCTGGCGTGATGCTCGTGCTGATTTACAGTGGCGCATGCAGGAAAGTCTTCCCCCCGTTTACAGCCGCCTTGCCCGGCTGCTGCACGCCGTGCAAGGGTTGGCGCTCGTCGGCATGTTTGCGGTGGGCCTGTACATGGTGGACTTGCCGTTTTCGCCCGACCGGCTGAAGCTTTACAACTGGCACAAGTGGGCAGGCGTTCTGGTGCTCAGTCTGGCCTTGCTTCGGCTCCTGTGGCGCCTCACACACCGCCCACCCCCGCTGCCGGCGTCGATTGAGCGGGCCATGCCGCCCTGGCAGCGCCGCGCGCACCATGCCACCCACGCCGCGCTCTACCTCCTGTTTTTCGCCGTGCCGCTGCTGGGCTGGGCCTACAGCTCGGCCACGGGTTTCTCCATCGTGCTGTTTGGCGTGCTGCCCTTGCCCGACTTCGTTCCCGTGAACGAATTGCTGGCAGACGCGCTCAAACCTGCCCACCGCTACGCTGCCTATGCGCTGGCTGCTTTGGTGACGCTCCACGTGGCGGCGGCGCTGAAGCACCATTTCATCGACCGCGACGGCTTGCTCTCGCGCATGGGCTGGAAAGCGTCTGCGACCCAGCCGTCTGTTTGAACCCAGGAATTCTCATGAAACGTTTGTTGCTGCTCGCCGGCCTGGTCCTCGTTTTGCCCTTGTCTGCTGTGGCCCAGCAACTGGTGCCGGCCCAAAGCGAGATCCGCTTTGTGAGCCGGCAGCTGGGTGTGCCGGTGGAGGGTCGCTTCAAGACCTTTGATGCACAGGTGGCGTTCGACCCGGCGCAGCCCGCGGCGGCGCGCATCGCGTTCACCATCGACACCGGCAGCGCCACCATCGGCGTGCGCGAGACCGATGTGGAGCTGCCCAAGCCGGTCTGGTTCAACGTGGCCGCTTTCCCCAAGGCCACGTTTCAGTCCAGCAGCGTCAAACGCATCGACGCCAGCAAGTTCGAGGTGGCGGGCAAGCTCAGCATCAAGGGCGTGAGCAGCGACGTGGTGGTGCCGGTGACGCTGGAGCAGCGCGGCGCCCAGACCACCGCCACCGGCAGTTTCCCCATCAAGCGCCTCACCTTCCGCATCGGCGACCAGGAATGGTCGGACACCGCGATGGTGGCCGATGAGGTACAGGTGCGCTTTCGCCTGGCCCTCACCGGCGTGGCCAAGCTCTGAGCACTTCTTTCCCTTTGTCTTTTCAAACCCCTGGAGAAATCACCATGATCAAGTCCCTCCCGCTGCTGGCGGCCACCGCCCTGTTGTCCACCGCCGGCCTGGCCCAGGCGGCCGAGTACACCATTGACCCGACCCACACCTTTGTGACCTTTGAGGTGAGCCATTTCGCCACGTCCACCAACCGGGGTCGTTTCGACAAGAAAGAGGGCACGGTGAGCTTCGACCGCGCGGCCAAGACCGGCAAGGTCGACATCAGCTTCGAGGTGGCCTCGGTCAACACCGGCACGGCGGCATTCGACAAGCACCTGCAAAGCGCAGATTTCTTCAACGCGGAGCAGTTTCCCAAGGCGCGCTTTGTGTCGGACCGTTTTGTGTTCAACGGTGATCAGGTGAGCGAGGTGCAAGGCCAGTTCACCCTGCTCGGCAAGACCCTGCCGCTCACACTCAAAGCCAGCCGTTTCAACTGCTTTGACCATCCCCGCCTCAAGCGCGAAGTCTGCGGCGGTGACTTCGAAGGCATGCTGGACCGCGCAGCGCACGGCATGGGCTACGGCGTGCCGGGCATTCCGAAGGATGTGCGCCTGCTGGTGCAGGTGGAAGCCGTCAAGCAGTGACCCACGCTGGGCTGCTGCCTTGAAACAAAGCCCGCGCTGAGCGGGCTTTTTTCATGGACCAGCCTGGCACGGCCGGTGAGCGGCCTCCAGGCGCTTCAAAAATAGGAGCGCATGAGTCCTGTGTTCACCGTATATGTCGACACCTTGCATCGGTGAGGGGCAGGCCACAGGCCGTTCGGACAGGCCGAACAGGTGGCACAGCCCGCCCAGAACCGCATCAGGCGCCTTGGAACTGGCGGGCGGCCCACAGCACCTGATCGACCACGGCGCGCGCGCCGTTGCGGGCGGCTTCCGTGGCGAGCTGTCCGTCGGGGTCGAAAGCCTCATGGGCTTTGGCGAGCGCAAACTGGCGCGGCGCCACCCAGCATTGCAGGTTCATCAGCAGCGGTGTGAGGTGGCCGAGGCTGCGAAGGCCGCCCAGCGCGCCGGGCGATGCTGCCAGCAGACCGACCACCTTGCCGGCGAAGGGCTTGGTGCCGCTGGCTCCAGTCGGGGTCTCCCTTGATGGGGCTGGACACCCAGTCGATGGTGTTTTTCGAGCAGCCCGGTGTAGCTGCCGTTGTACTCGGGCGAGCACACCAGCCAGGCCGGGTGGGCGTAGAAGATCTCCTTCAGGCGCACCACGTCGCGCGGCGTGCCTTTGGCTTCCAGGTCGGCGTTGTACATCGGCACGTCGAAGTCGGCCAGTTCGATGCGCGTGACCTGAGCGCCTTCGGCGGTGGCCATGTCGCTCACGGCGCCAGCGAGTTGGCGGTTCCAGGAGCCGGTGCGGGTGCTGCCGGCGAAGACGAGTAGGGGGGTGGAGGTGCTCATGGGTTGATTGTGTGGCAAGCGCTGCCGCTTGATTGGGCAGGGGTCTTGCAAAGGTGGGACAATTCTGGCTTGCCCTGTTTTGGGCCCGACCCGGGCTTGCGTTTCACGTGAAACACGCCGATGGGCCATGTCAGGCGCCCGCCGATGCCGGCGCCCGGAGACTTCTTCATGCTTTACCCCCAAACGTTTGACGTCATCGTCGTTGGCGGCGGCCACGCCGGTACCGAGGCCGCGCTGGCCGCGGCGCGCATGGGCTGCGCCACGCTGCTGCTGACGCACAACATCGAGACCCTGGGCCAGATGAGCTGCAACCCCAGCATCGGTGGCATCGGCAAGGGGCATCTGGTGAAAGAGGTGGATGCGCTGGGCGGCGCCATGGCGCTGGCCACCGACGAAGGCGGCATCCAGTTCCGCATTCTCAACAGCTCCAAGGGTCCGGCGGTGCGCGCCACCCGCGCCCAGGCCGACCGCGTGCTGTACAAGGCGGCGATCCGCCGCACGCTGGAGAACCAGCCCAACCTCTGGCTGTTCCAGCAGGCGGTGGACGACCTGATGGTGGAGGGCGACCGGGTGGTGGGCGCCGTCACGCAGGTCGGCGTGCGCTTCCGCGGCCGCACCGTGGTGCTGACCGCGGGCACCTTTCTCGACGGCAAGATCCACGTCGGCATGAACAACTACGCCGCGGGCCGCGCCGGCGACCCGCCGGCGGTCAGCCTGTCGGCGCGGCTGAAGGAGCTGAAGCTGCCGCAAGGCCGGCTCAAGACGGGCACACCGCCGCGCATCGACGGGCGCAGCATCGACTATTCAAAATGCACCGAGCAACCCGGCGACGGCGTGCCCGGCGGCATGAATCCGGATCAGCCGGTGCCGGTGTTCAGCTTCATGGGCCACACGGGCATGCACCCGAAGCAGGTGCCCTGCTGGATCACCCACACCAACGCGCGCACGCACGACATCATCCGCTCCGGCTTCGACCGCAGCCCCATGTTCACCGGCCAGATCGAGGGCGTGGGCCCGCGCTATTGCCCCAGCGTGGAAGACAAGGTCAACCGCTTTGCCGACAAGGACAGCCACCAGATCTTCCTGGAGCCCGAGGGCCTGAGCACGCACGAGGTCTACCCCAACGGCATCTCGACCAGCTTGCCGTTTGACATCCAGCTGGCGCTGGTGCGCAGCATGGCGGGCATGGAAAACGCCCACATCCTGCGACCGGGCTACGCCATCGAATACGACTATTTCGACCCGCGCTCGCTCAAGAACAGCTTTGAGACCCGGCAGATTCAGGGCCTGTTCTTTGCCGGCCAGATCAACGGCACGACCGGCTACGAAGAGGCGGCGGCCCAGGGCCTGTTCGCCGGCCTGAACGCGGCGCTGCAGGTGAAGGGCGAAGCGCCGTGGCTGCCACGGCGCGACGAGGCCTACCTCGGCGTGCTGGTCGATGACCTGGTGACCCAGGGCGTGACCGAGCCCTACCGCATGTTCACCAGCCGGGCCGAGTTCCGCCTGCAGCTGCGCGAAGACAACGCCGACATGCGCCTGACCGAAGCCGGGCGACGCCTGGGCCTGGTGGACGACGCGCGCTGGGCCGCGTTCAGCCGCAAGCGCGACGCGGTGGCGCGCGAGACCGAGCGGCTCAAGGCCACCTGGGTGAACCCGCGCAACCTGCCGGCGGCCGAGAGCGAGCGGGTGCTGGGCAAGGCCATCGAGCACGAACACAACCTGTTCGACCTGTTGCGCCGCCCTGGTGTGGGCTATGCCGACCTCATGGGCATGCACGGCGGGCAACACGCCAGTGCCGATGTTTCACGTGAAACCCTGGGCGAGCTGCTGGGCGCCGGTGGTCGAGCAGGTGGAGATAGCCGCCAAGTACTCGGGCTACATCGACCGGCAAAAGACCGAGGTTGAGCGTGCCGTGCACTATGAAGGCATGAAGCTGCCTGCCGACCTGGACTACCTGCAGGTCACGGCGCTGTCGTTCGAGGCGCGCCAGAAGCTGGCCAAGCACCGCCCCGAAACCCTGGGCCAGGCCGCGCGCATCTCGGGCATCACGCCGGCCAGCATCTCGCTGCTGCTGATCCACCTGAAAAAAGGCGGCTTCAAGGGCTTTGCCACGCTGCCCGCCACCGCATCCAGCGACCGAGAAGCCGTCGCATGACGCTTGAGGCGCTGACCGACGGGCTCGATCGCCTTGGCCTGGCGCTGGGCGCCGATCAAGTGGAGCAGCTGCTGGCTTACCAGGCCCTGCTGCAGAAATGGAACCGGGTCTACAACCTGACGGCGGTGCGCGACCCTGCCGAGATGCTGACCCACCACCTGCTCGACAGCCTGGCCGCTATTGGCCCTTTGCGGCGCCACATCGGCGGGCAGCCAGGTTTCGCCGCCGCGCCGTCTCAAGGCGAGACAACCCCCTCGGTTGGCAGCGGCCCGCGCAGCGGTGGACCGAGGGAGGGGCAAATGCGGCTGCTGGACGTTGGTTCGGGCGGTGGCCTGCCCGGCGTGGTGATTGCCATCACCTGCCCCGAGCTGGATGTGAGCTGCGTGGACACGGTTGGGAAAAAAGCCGCCTTCATCCAGCAGGCGGCGGCCACGCTGAAGCTGCCCAACCTGCGCGGCGTGCACGCGCGGGTGGAGACGCTGGGGGCGGAGCAGGGCGCGGGTTTTGACGTGATCGCGTCGCGTGCTTTTGCTTCACTGGTGGACTTCACCGCCTGGTCGCGCGCGGCGCTCAAGCCCGGCGGCGTCTGGATGGCCATGAAAGGCAAGCACCCGGCCGAGGAAATCGCCGCGCTGCCGCCGGACGTGGCGGTGTTTCACGTGGAACCCCTGGTCGTGCCGGGGCTGGATGCCGAGCGCTGCATCGTCTGGATGAAGCCGGTCGCCGGCTGAGTCTGGCGGCGCACCCGCGCGCCTCACGTAAACTCGGCGCTCACCCCAGCGGGTGAATCACCTGTTCCCGGAGGGAAATCCCATGTTCGGCATTGCAGATTACGGCGCGTTCGTCGCCGCCATCGTTCTGTTTCTGGCCATCCCCGGCCCGGGCAATCTGGCGCTCATCACCTCCACCAGCAAGGGCGGCATTCGCGGCGGCCTGGCGCCACGCTGGGCGTGATCGCGGGCGATCAGGTGCTGATGTGGCTGGCGGTGGCGGGCGTGGCCACGCTGCTGGTCACCTACCCGGCGGCCTTCCACGCCGTGCAGTGGCTGGGCGCGGCCTACCTGGCCTGGCTGGGCTGGAAGCTGCTGACGGCCAAACCGGGTGATGCGCCGGTGCTGCACATCCGCCCGCGCCAGTTCTTCCAGCAGGCGGTGACCATCACCTTGCTCAACCCCAAGGCCATCGTGTTTTACATGGCGTTTTTCCCGCTGTTCGTGGACCCAGCACGCCACCAGGGACTGGTCACCTTCGGCGCCATGGCCGCCACCGTGGCCGCGCTGACCTTTCTCTACGGTCTGGCCGCGGTGCTGCTCACCCACTTTCTGGCCGAGCGCGTCCGCGCCAACCCCCGCATCACCCAGGTGCTGAACAAGGTGGCCGGCGTCTTCCTCATCGGCTTCGGCGTGAAGTTGGCGATTTCCAAATGAAGCAACTTTCCCTGACCAAGATGCTGAGCGCCGCCGGGCCGCCCCAAGGCGCGAACGCCCCCTCGGGGGGCAGCGACCCGCGAAGCGGCGGAGCCGTAGAACGCGCCCGAAAGGCGCGGACTACAAGGGGGCGACTCTGATGGCGAAAATCTTTTGCATCGCCAACCAGAAGGGCGGGGTCGGCAAGACCACCACCACGGTGAACCTCGCCGCCGGTCTGGCCAAGATCGGCCAGCGGGTGCTCATGGTCGACCTGGACCCGCAGGGCAACGCCACCATGGGCTCGGGCGTGGACAAGCGCGCCATGGCGCTCTCGGTGTACGACGTGCTGCTCGAGTCGGCCACCGTGGCAGAGGCGGCGGTGTTTTCCGACAAGTGCGGCTACCACGTGCTGGGTGCCAACCGCGAGCTGGCCGGCGCCGAGGTCGAGCTGGTGGACGTGGAGCGGCGCGAAAAGCGCCTGAAGTCGGCATTGGCCTCGGTGGAGTCGGATTACGACTTCATCCTCATCGACTGCCCACCGTCCCTGTCCATGCTCACGCTCAACGGCCTGTGCTCGGCCCACGGCGTGATCGTGCCCATGCAGTGCGAGTACTTTGCGCTCGAAGGCCTGACCGACCTGGTCAACACCATCAAGCAGGTGCACGCCAACCTCAACCCCGAGCTGCAGATCATCGGCCTGCTGCGCGTCATGTTCGACCCGCGCATCACCTTGCAGCAGCAGGTGAGCGATCAGCTCAAGAGCCATTTTGGCGACAAGGTGTTCGACACCGTGATCCCGCGCAACGTGCGCCTGGCCGAAGCGCCCAGCTACGGCTTGCCCGGCGTGGTTTTGACCCAGCGGCCAAGGGCAGCCAGGCCTTCGTGGCTTTTGCCGGCGAAATGGTGGCGCGCATTGGGCAGCCGTGATGGCAAGACTTGGGTTCCACGTGAAACCTCAGAACGTCCTGATCCTGCCCGGCTGGCAGAACAGCGGCCCCGGACCACTGGCAAAGCCGCTGGGAAGTGCTGCACGGCTACCGGCGCGTGGATCAGCACGACTGGATGACGCCGAAGCGCGGCGACTGGATGCGCGGCTCGAAGAGGTGGTGCTGGGCTGCGACGGCCCGGTGGTGCTGGTGGCCCACAGCCTGGGTTGTCAGCCTGACCGCCGCCTGGGCCGCGCACTCGCAGAACACCAGCCGCGTGAGTCGGCGCCTTGCTGGTGGCGCCACCGCGACACCGAGCGCGACGATGTGCGCGACCTCTTGCCGAGCTGGGCACCGATCCCCCTGACCGCCTGCCGTTTCCCAGCGTGCTGGTGGCCAGCCGCGACGACCCGTATTGGCGCGTTCGACCGCGCGCAGTCCATGGCAGCGCCTGGGGTTCGCGCCTGGTGGATCTGGGCGAGCGCGGCCACATCAATGCCGAGTCGGGCCTGGGCGACTGGCCCCAGGGCCTGGCCTGGCTGAATGAACTGATGACAACGAAAGCATGACCATGGTCACCAAAAAACCCAAAGGCCTCGGCCGCGGACTCGAAGCCCTGCTGGGCCCCAAAGTGGCCGAGGCGGCATCGCCCGAGACGCAGGAAAACGGGCGCACGGCGCGCCAGCCTTCCAGCCTGCCGCTCACCGAGCTGGTCGCCGGCCAGTACCAGCCGCGCACCCACATGGACGAGGGCGCGCTGTACGAACTGGCCGAGTCGATCAAGGCGCAGGGCGTCATGCAGCCGATCCTGGTGCGCCAGCTGATCCGAGGTGAGCACGCGGGCAAGTACGAAATCATCGCCGGCGAGCGGCGTTTCCGCGCGTCGAAACTGGCCGGGCTGGACAGCGTGCCGGTGCTGGTGCGCGACGTGCCCAACGAGGCCGCCGCGGCCATGGCGCTGATCGAGAACATGCAGCGCGAAGACCTCAACCCGCTGGAAGAAGCCCAGGGTTTGCAACGCCTGGTGAAAGAGTTTGGACTCACTCACGAACAGGCGGCGCAGGCCGTGGGCCGCTCGCGCAGCGCGGCGAGCAACCTGCTGCGCCTGCTGCAACTGGCCGAGCCGGTGCAGACCATGCTGATGGCCGGTGACCTCGACATGGGCCACGCGCGCGCGCTGCTGACGCTGGACAAGGCGACCCAGATCACCGCAGGCAACCAGATCGCGGCCAAGAAGATGTCGGTGCGCGAGGCCGAGAGCCTGGTGAAAAAACTGAGCGCCGAGTTCGCGCTGGCCCCGCAAAAGCTGAAGAAAGAGAAGTCGCGCGACGTCCGGCGGGTGGAGGAAGAGCTGGCCGATCTGCTCACCGCCGACGTCGAGGTGCGGGTGAAAAAGCGCGTCAAGCGCCACGGCCGTTTTGAGGAGCTGGGCGAAATCGCGATCCAGTTCGGCTCGCTGGACGAACTCAACGGCCTGATCGACCGCCTGCGCGGCCACGGCAACGGGCGTTGAGCGCTCGCTGTTCGTTCGTTTGCTGCTGATGCCGCGTCTGCCCTGGCCCTTGCCAGCGCTGCTGGTCTGGGCGGCGGCCTGGGGGCTGTATGCGCTCGTCATTCAGTTGGGGCTGGGTCCTGTGGCAGCGCTGCTGCTGGCCTGCGCGCTGGGCGTGGCCGGCAGCCTGCTGGCGCCCAACTGGTGGCGCCGCCTCATCGTGGCCGGCGGCTTTCCCTTGTCGCTGGCGGCCAGTGGCGCGCTGACCCTGGCACCGGCCTACTGGCTGTTGCCGCTGGGCCTGCTGCTGCTGATCTACCCCCTCAACGCCTGGCGCGACGCGCCCCTGTTTCCCACGCCACGCAATGGCTTGCGGGGTCTCGGTGAACGAGCGCCGCTGCCTTCGGGCGCGCGCGTGCTGGAGGCCGGTTGCGGTGTGGGCGATGGCCTGATCGCCTTGCGCCAGGTGTATCCAGCGGCCGAACTGCACGGGCTGGAGTGGAGCTGGCCGCTGCGCTGGCTGTGCGCGCTGCGCTGCCCCTGGGCGCGGGTGCGGCGCGGTGACATCTGGCGCGCAGACTGGTCTGGCTACCAGATGGTCTACCTGTTTCAGCGACCCGAAAGCATGGGCAAGGCGGTGGACAAGGCCCGCGCCGAGCTGGCGCCTGGCGCCTGGCTGGTGAGCCTGGAATTTCCCGCCCTCGGTCTGGAGCCGGATGTGGTGCTGGCGGGTGACCGGACGCGCACCGTGTGGGCCTACCGCGCACCGCTGCGCCATCGCGGGTCGGCCGCTTCGCGGGAATAGAGCGGCGCACACAAGCGGCCAAAGAAAAGGCGCCCGCAGGGCGCCTTTTCAAACCAACTAGATGGGCCTTACTGACCCACTTTCAGTGTGCCGCCCCGGCCCAGGCCGCCCTTGACCTCTTGCGCCTTGTAGTTACGAAGCGAGATCACCATGCTGTTGTAAGCGTCGACAAATGCCGCCACCGTGGCCTTTCCTTCGGGCGTGCGGGAGAAACCGCTCAAACCCGCAGCACCTCCGCCACCAAAAGCGCCCAGCGCGGCCCCGAAGTTGGTCGAGGTGGCGTTGCCTTCGGAAATGGCGATCTGAACCCCCGACCGGATGTCGAACATGGTCAGGGTGACCACCGAGGCCTTGGTCTCGAAGCCACCGGCCAGCCCCGCAAACGTCCGCCACCAACCAGTCCGGCAAGGCCGCCCATCATTTGGCCAGTCGCCGAGTTGTTGATGATGATGGCGGGCTCCATGAAATAGTCGGCTGCCACACGCTGGCCTTTTTGCTGCTTGGAGCCCGCCCGGAACTCACCCGAATTGCGCTGCTTGTCGGTGATGTTGGAGAGCTTGCTCTCGGTGCGGTTGTTGCCGATTGACGTGATGACAAAGCAGTTGGACTGCTGCACCGCGAGGCGCAGCAATGGCTCGATGCTGGTGACCTGGGTCGCCTGCCCGAAGCTGGCGTACCACTCCTTGCCGCGGCCGTCGTCGACAGCAAGCGTACCCAAGGGCGCGCTGCAACGCTCCAGGCTGGAGTCGGCGCCAGCGCTGGTGCCGCCGGCCGCGGCGCCCGTGACGGCGGTGGGGCTGGTGCCGGTGGAGATCAAACCGCCACCGGGGGTGACGCAACCCGCGAGGCCGATCGACAGGCCGAGTGCGCTCAAGCGCAGGAAAGGTGGAAATGTCATGTTCATGGGTTTCTATGGAGCGGTTGAGGGAAATGGTGAGTCAAAAAGTGAACGTTTCATATCAGCGGAAATACCAGCCGCCAGGGCTCCAGCGGCCGTAATAGCTGTAAACCGTGTACCAACCCACAATCCAGTTCTTGCGCTGGTCCTCGCGCCAACGATAGAGCTCGCGTTCGTCGTTCTTTGCAGCCGTTGCCTGGGCCAGCAGCTTGTTTGCCTCTTTGTCGCCGCCGCTGACAGCCATCGTCAGCCAGCGTTCGGCCTCGGCGGGATCGGGGCCCATTTCTTCCAAGCCTGCGAGATAGAAACGGCCCAGGGCACCTTGTGCCTGCAGATTGCCGCGCTCACCGGCGCTGCGCATCCATTGCAAGGCGTGATAGGTGTTCTGCGTGACGCCGTCGCCTCGGAAATAGCGCAATCCGAGGTCGAAGGCAGCTCGCGGATTTTGCTCCGCAACCGACGTAAGCGCAGCGATGCGCCTGCCGCCTTCAGGATCTGCGCCAGCGTTCGGATCGAAGGTCGTGCTGTTGCGCGGCCGCTCCGAACACCCTGAACTGTCGCAGATCCGAATGGTCTTTTCGGTGTTTTGCGCATGGACCGCACTGGCGGCCAGCAGGAGGCAAACAAAAAGGTGTTTCATGAAGGTTTGTGTGACAGCACAGGCCAAGCGAGTTTACTGTTCACACACACCAATTCACGTGGCCGGGTGTCACGCACCAGCGCCATTTGTCGGCTTCATCCCCCCATTGGGGGATTGCAAATGAGGTTTCTGGTGCAAGTGCCTTGCAGGGTGAAGACCTCGGCCGGATCGAGTATCGCTTGCAGGTCAAGCGCGCGCTTGAGCGCGCGGGCTACAGCCCGCACGCTCTCAAGCTGTGTTCAAGCCAGACTTGCATCGAGGCGCGCCCTCCCGGGCTCAGCCAGCAGGGTGCAGAGTTTGTGCGTGCAACAGACTCTCCAGGGAGGGTGTTGCACTTGGACTTTGGTTGCAGGTAGGAAAAATTAAGCGATTCCGGTACCCATTTATTGGTAGGTGTACTGGATCGCATACGGCAACGACTGTCCTGCAATGTTCGAGTTTGCAGATACCTGTCCGACGTTGCCGGAAAAAGTACAGCTGTTGATGGTCAACGTACCGCCGTTTGCGCTGATGGAGCTAAACGTGGCGTCATTTTGGAGATCGTTGCAGAACTCACTCTGGTTCGCTGGGCGCGGAATGTTGGTAATGGTGACCGGCGGTGTTTGCACGCCGCTGACCGAGGCCACCACGGTCAGGGAAGCCGTGCCAGCAATTGGGCCAGGAGTAGGGGCTCCAGTTCCCGGGTTGGTCGACGTCGTGCCGATCGCTTGGTAGGCAATCGTGAAGGCTGGGCCGAAGCCTGCGAACCCAGCGTAGGTTCCGGTTTGTGCGGCGCTCAGCAGCGAAGCGTAGGTTTGAGAGAGATTGGCCAGCGTTGTCTTGAATGCTTCCAGCAGGTTGTCGATCGGGTTGCCGATCTGTGCGGTGAAGGCGGTGGTGATGGGGTTGGTCGTACCCAGGGTGCTTGTGATACCCAGCCCTGTGGCTAAGTTGTTCAGTGCGGCATTGACAGAGCCCACGTTGAGGCCGGTGAACACGGGAGCAGCAAACCAGATTTGGGGCGAAGAACCGGTCAGCTGAGCCACCAGCAGGTCGGTCAGCGGTGTGATGTTCACGGTGCCCGGCGTGATGGCGATGGAGTGGTAGGGCGTGGCGTTGGCGCTCCCACTCACGGTGCCGCCGCTCACCTGGACGGCGCAAGGCAAGGTCTGCCCTGCAAAGGTGACCTGCCACGCCCCTGCGGTGCTGGTGGTGGTGCTCAATGCGCTGCCGCCCGCGCAACTGACCGCCACAGTCCCGTTCACGATCGGAGCGCCTACGGCAGCCACGCCGGAAAGGGTCGCCGCGGGTGGTGGGGGATCGTCTCCACCGCCGCAGCCTGCCAGCAGTGCTGCGGTCGCGAGGCTGCTCCACAGCAGCCGGGCCGGGATACGATAGAAAGGCTGAGTTCATGTGTGTGCTCCAAAAGTGTTTGGCTACGGGGACCCGTCAAGCGACTGACGAATCGTCGACGTTGATTCTGCATATTCCCGCTACACGTTGATACCCCCGGTTTCAGGGGGTGCGTCTTTGGGGAGGCTGCGCGCGCGCATCGCACGCCTACACTGCCCGCATGGCAACCGTCACATTTGACCGGGCTCTCATCGTTGAAGATCTGGACGAGCCCCGGCAGTGGCTGGCTGAGCTGCTGCCGCGTGCGCTGCCCAGCGTGCGCCGGGTGGATTGCGCCGATTCGGTCGCGAGTGCGCGGGCCTGGATGGCGGGCCACGCGTATGGCTTGGCGCTGGTCGACTGGGGTTTGCCCGACGGCCATGGCGGCCAGCTGATCGAGGCACTGGCGGCGGCCCGCCCGGATGCGGTGGTGATCGTGGCCACAATTCATGACGACGACGCCCATGTGTTCCCGGCGCTGCGTGCCGGTGCCACTGGGTACATTTTGAAATCCCAGCCGTCTCAGGTGGTGATGGCTCAACTGCAGCGCATCGAGCAGGGAGAGCCTGCGCTTTCTCCTTCGATCGCTGCGCGCGTGCTTCAGCATTTCCGCAGCCAGCCGCCGGCCCAGCACTCGGACCCGGCCGACACCACCGTGCTGAAACACCTCACCGAACGGGAGGTTGACGTGCTGCGCCTGATCGCCAAGGGCTACAAGTCCAGCGAGGTGGCCGAGCTGCTTGGTTTGAGTGGCCATACCGTGACCGGTTATGTGCGCGACATCTATCGCAAGCTGGGTATTTCCTCGCGCGCCGAGGCGACGATGGAGGCCGCGCGACGCGGGTTGGTGAGCTGAGCGGCTGAGCCGCTTTCGGTCATGCCCACTCTCAATTGCCCAGATGCTGTCTTTTCAGGGCATCAGGCGCATCAGATCCGAGCCTTCGAACGACGCACCCGACAACGGCAGACGCAGCCGCACGACCACGCCGCCCTCGTCTGCCTGCTCAAGCGAAAGCGTTCCACCAATTTCCGTGGCGCGATGGGCCATGTGGCGCAGGCCGCGCCCACCGGCGGGCTTCGAGCCTTCATCCAGCCCGCGTCCGTCGTCGCGGATCTCAAGCACCAGCGATTCGTCTGCACTGCGGTCCAGCCAGGCGCGCACGGTGATGTTCCGCGCGCCAGCGTGTTTGACGGTGTTGGTGACCGCTTCCTGCAGCACGCGCATCACCTGCAAGGTGGCGTTGCTCCCAAGTTCGAGCTGCTCCAGGTCGTCGCTCACGCTCCAGTGCAGGTCCAGCCCGATGGCCGCCAGGCGCGGGTCCCAGCGGTTGCGCCAGGCCGCCAGCGCGCGGGGCAGGCTTTGGCCGAGATCGGCTGAGTCCATCAGAAGCCGCAGCTCGTCCAGGCCTTCCTGCAGCGTCTGCGCCACCTGTTCCTTGCTCATGGCGCCGCGCTCGACGCCGCGCAGCGCCGTGATGAGCTGGGCACCCACGCCATCGTGTATTTCGCGGTTGAAGCGAGCCCGTTCATGCGCCCGTGCGCTGGCGCGCTCGCTGACACGCAGCATGGCGTAGCTGTGTTCCAGTTCAAGTGACTTGCTCGCGATGTTGCGTTCCAGCTCTTCGTTGGTCTGTTCGGCGCGGATCAGCTGCTTGATCTGGAAGGTTGAGATCACCAGCACATGGCTGAGCAGCAGCAACGTGAACCCGACATTGAGAAAGGCCCAGTTGGAGGGCGAGGCATAGCCCACCACCATGCCCATGTCGTGAACAGAGCCGGCCAACAGAGCGATGAGGCCCAGCGCCAGCAGCCCCGGGCTGCTGCCACCCTGGCGCCAGCGTTGCAACAAAAACGCCAGCACGGCAAACAGCACCGCGAACCCGCTGGCAAAAGCCAGCGCCCGCACCCACTGGGCGCCTCGGCCAAGCAGCAGCGAGGCGCCAAAGGCCAGGCTCACGACGATGCAAAGCGAGATCACCATGCGCATGCGACGTGGTGTGGCGCCAGCGAAGCCATGCAGCCACGATGCCGTCAGGCAGCAACCGGTGATCAGCACCAGCCAGGGGTTGAGCTGTTCGATCGCCAGTGGCGACACCGGATAGGTGAACAATTGGTAGAACACGCCGCGCAGCGCCCAGGCCAGGCAGGCGGCGGCGAACCAGAGCGCGGCGCGGTCCTGGCGCCGGTAAAACCAGACCAGCATCGCAAGCACCCCCGCCAAGCCGATCATGGTGCTCGACACGTCGTTGAGCTTGGTCAGCACGCGCTCGCTCAGGGCTCGGGATTCGAGCAGCGAAGCATGCGGCCCGATGGCGACACGGATCAGACCGCTGCGCGCGTACGGCAGCTCGACGATTTCGATCACCAGTTCCCGCGCGCCTTGGGGCAACTGGAACAGCGCGGGCATTCGGCCGTTGTAGACA
Source organism: uncultured beta proteobacterium (assembly GCA_963831255.1). Taxonomy (GTDB): domain Bacteria; phylum Pseudomonadota; class Gammaproteobacteria; order Burkholderiales; family Burkholderiaceae_C; genus Hydrogenophaga. The sequence goes on from CAWHPI010000002.1 coordinate 395,061, forward strand.
TTTGAACCAGGCAAGGCCACCGGCTCGATGGGCTCAACCGGCTGGCCATCGAGCCAGGCGCGGTAAGGGCCACCGATGCGGTAGATCCACAGACCCCAGCCGGCCGCTTGCGGGCAGACGTCTACCCTCATGCGGTAACGGATCTGCGTGTTCTCCTGTCGCCAGGCGTGCGCCAGCGCGTCTGGCGCCGTGATGTTGCTCTGGTCCAGCACCTGGCCTTCCCGCAACACGGTGCGCTCGGCTCGCCCGATGTCGCGCGACTGTTGGCAGTCTGCATCTGCTGCATGGGCCGTTGCTCCCAGGCACAGCAGCAGCACGCACAGACAGGCGAACCACGGGCGCATGCGCCAGTGCCCTACAGCGTGAAAATCTTGCCCGGATTCAAGATGTTGTGCGGGTCCAGCGCGCGCTTGATGGTGCGCATCATGTCCACCGCACCGACTCCGGCCTCGGTCAGCAGAAAGTCCATCTTGTGCAGGCCCACGCCGTGCTCGCCGGTGCAGGTGCCTTCCAGCGCCAAGGCGCGGGTCACCAGTTTGTGATTCAGTTCTTCGGCAATGCGGCGCTCCTCGGCGCTGTCGGGATCGATCAGGTAGCCGAAGTGGAAGTTGCCGTCGCCCACGTGGCCGACCAGAAAGTAGGGCAGGCCCGAGGCGTCGGCCTCGGCCACCGAGTCGAGCAGGCAGTCGGCGAGTTTGCTGATCGGCACGCAGGTGTCGGTGGAAATCGCACGGCAGCCGGGCTTGCTCTGGATGGCGGCGAAGTAGGCGTTGTGCCGCGCGGTCCACAGGCGGGTGCGCTCCTCGGGCGTGGTCGCCCATTCGAACGACTGGCCACCGAACTCGGCCGCGATCTCCTGCACCGTTTCCGCCTGTTCCTTCACGCTGGCGGGCGAGCCGTGAAACTCCATCAGCAGCATGTGCTCTTCGCGCAGGCCGAGCTTGCTGTGGGCGTTGACCATGCGCACCGTGCCGGCGTCGATCAGCTCGCAGCGCGCAATCGGCACGCCCAGCTGGATGGTCTGGATCACGCAGCGCACGGCCGCTTCGATGGTGGGAAACGAGCAGGTGGCGGCCGAAATCGCTTCGGGCAAGGGGTAGAGCTTGAGCGTGACTTCGGTGATCACGCCCAGCGTGCCTTCACTGCCCACCATCAGCCGGGTGAGGTCGTAGCCCGCGCTGCTTTTCTTGGCGCGGGTGCCGGTGCGGATGACCTCGCCGCTGGCGGTGACGACTTCGAGCGCGAGCACGTTTTCGCGCATGGTGCCGTAGCGAACCGCGTTGGTGCCGCTGGCGCGGGTCGCGGCCATGCCGCCGATGGACGCGTCAGCGCCGGGATCGATGGGGAAAAACAGGCCTTCGCTTTTCACCGCGGCGTTCACCGCCATGCGCGTCACGCCGGGCTGCACCGTCACGGTGAGGTCTTCGGCCTGCACCGCCAGCACCTGGTTCATGCGGCTCACGTCGATGCTGATGCCGCCCTGCACCGCGAGCAAATGGCCTTCGAGCGAAGAGCCCACGCCAAACGGGATCACCGGCACGCGGTGCGCGGCGGCGAGCTTCATGGCATCGGCCACGTCTTGTGTGCTTTGCGCAAACACCACCGCAGATGGCGGCGGCACGGTGAAGGCCGACTCGTCGCGGCCGTGCTGATCGCGCACCGCCTGGGCGGTGGAACACTGGGCGCCAAAGCGCGCCTGCAGCGCCTCGGATCAGATCCGCAGGCACCTCGCGCAGCCGCAGTTCGGGGGTGAGGTGGGCGAGTGAAGCGGGGGCATTCATGGCGGACTCCGGGCGGCGTTTCAACAAGCTGGTCAGTGTATCGCCGGCCTTGCCGAATGTCGCAAAAACAGGCGGCGCGGGGCCTGCCGAACCCGCGCCGCCCTTGCCGCATTCGCCGCCATTTCTTCATGGCGGTGGTGAATTCGGCCATCGAAACTTTGCCATCGCCGTCAGTGTCGATCTCCTTGAACTGCTCGGAGACCGCCGGCATGGACTTGGCTTCTTCCATGCTCAGCGAGCCGTCGGCGTTTTTGTCGGCCTGTTTGAAGGCGGCGGCAATCTCGGCGTCGCCGCCCGCGCTGGCGGCCGTGCTTTGCGCGAAGGCAGTGCCTGCGGCGCCCAGGGCGAGGGCGGCGAACAGCAGCACGCTGCGTTTTTCGAACTGGGCAATCTGTTGGCGATAAGACATGTGTGTGACTCCAATCTGTCGGTTGATAAAACCCGCCAAGTGAGCAGCGGGCCATCACATTGCATAGCAGCCAAACCAGCGAGGCCAGCACTTTTGCCGCCTGTTGCCTGCGTGACAACTCGCTTGCCAGGGTCACACAATCGCGCTGCTTGTTACCCGGTGTGAATCGCGCACAATGACCGACCGCATTCCTCTTTCTCTTCAGCGAGCCAGCCATGGGCAACCGACTTTCACAAATCGCCACCCGCACCGGTGACGCCGGCACCACCGGCCTGGGCGACAACACCCGCGTCTCCAAAAACAGCCTGCGCGTGCACGCCATGGGCGAAGTGGACGAGCTCAACTCCCACATCGGCGTGCTGCTGTGCGAGGAGCTGCCCGGTGGTGTGCGCACGCTGCTGGTCGAGATCCAGCACCAGCTGTTCAACCTCGGCGGCGAGCTGTCCATTCCCGGTTTCGAGCTGCTCAAGCCCGAGGCCGTCGCCGCGCTGGATGCAGCGCTGGAAGAACACAACGCAGCCCTGCCCAAGCTGCAGGAATTCATCCTGCCCGCCGGGTCGCGCGCGGCCAGCCTGGCCCACGTGTGCCGCACGGTGGCGCGCCGCGCCGAGCGCGCGGTGGTCGCGCTGGGCAACGAGGAGGCGATCAAGGACGCGCCGCGCCAATACCTCAACCGGCTCAGCGATCTGATGTTTGTGCTCTCGCGCGTGCTCAACCGCATGAATGGCGGTGACGACGTCTACTGGAAGAGCGAGCGCCTGGCGGCTCAGCAAGGCGGCGCGGCGTGAGGCGCCTCGCCTGGCTGGTGCTGGCTGGCTTGGCCGCGTGGCCGGTCTGGGCGCAGCAGCCCGCGAAGAAAGACGCCACCACCGCGCCAGACGTGGCCACGCTCACCCTGGTGTGCGAGCCGGTCTACCTGCCGGCGCGCACCACCTGGACCCGCACCGTGACCGTGGCCTACGACCAGCGCCGCATCCGCGAAGTGACCATCGACGGCCAGGCGGTCTACAGCTTCGCGATCCAGGAAACCGCCATCCTCACCTCGCAGGACAACGAGCGCATCCAGATCGACACCGCGGCCCTCACCTGGTCCAGCGACTTCCGCGGTCTGGCCACCGCGCAGGGGCGCTGCGAGCGCAGCTGAGCGCCTGGTGCTTCAGCGCGGCGCCAGCAGCACCGCCATGGTGATGCGCGAGACGCAGGTGAGTTCGCCCGCATCGTTTCGCATGTCGATCTGCCAGACCTGGGTGCTGCGGCCGATGTGCACCGGTCGCGTGGTGCCGGTGACCCAGCCGGAGGTGGCGCCCTTGAGGTGGTTGGCGTTGATGTCCAGGCCCACCGCGCGGTGGCCGGCGGGCGCGCAGTAGGCCGCGCCGCAAGAACCCAGGGTTTCGGCCAGCACCACGCTCACGCCGCCGTGCAGCAGGCCGTACGGCTGCTTTGTTCGGGCATCGACCGGCACGCGCGCGGTGATGAAATCGTCACCCACTTCCAGGAACTCGATGCCCAGGTGCTGCACCGCCGTGCCTTCGTGGATGCGCGCGAGGATGTCGCAGGAAATCGGTTGGGTCCAGATGGCCATGGGCGGTCTTTCAAACGGGTGTCAGTCGGCGTGGTGGTGCAGTGGACGCGCGGGCAGCACGGTGCCGCCATCGGCCGTTTCCTGCTGGCCTTTTTCGCGCGCAAACAGGCTCTCCATTTGCGGCTTGCCGGCCTGGTAGGGCGCGGGCCAGGTGACGGCGGTGAAGCCGATCTTGGCCGCTTCGGTCAGCGTCCAGGCCGGGTTGGCCAGGTGCGGGCGGGCCACGGCGCAGAGGTCGGCGCGGCCGCGGCGATGATGCTGTTGACATGGTCGGCTTCGCTGATGGCGCCCACCGCCATGGTGGCAATGCCGGCCTCCTGGCGCACGCGGTCGGCAAACGGCGTCTGGTACATGCGGCCGTAGGTCGGCTTCTGCTGGGCGCTGACCTGGCCGGAGCTGCAGTCGATCAGGTCGGCACCAGCGTCCTTGAAGGCGCGCGCGATCTCGACCGCATCGGCCGGCGTGATGCCGCCCTCGACCCAGTCGTGCGCCGAGATGCGCACCGACATCGGCAGGTGCGCCGGCCAGGCCGCGCGCACCGCGGCGAACACCTCCAGCGGGTAGCGCAGCCGGTTCGCCAGCGAGCCGCCGTAGTCGTCGTTGCGCTGGTTGGTCAGCGGCGAGATGAAGCTGGAGAGCAGGTAGCCGTGGGCGCAGTGCAGCTCCAGCCAGTCGAAGCCGGCCTCGGCGGCGCGCTGCGTGGCGGCCACGAAGTCGGCGGTCACGCGCGTCCATGTCGTCTGGTGTCATCGCGCGCGGCACCTGGCCGTCGGGCAGGTAGGGCAGGGCCGAGGCGGCGATCAGCGGCCAGTTGGCTCGGCGGCCAGCGGCCGGTCGGCGCCGATGCCGTCCCAGGGCGCGTCGGTCGAGCCCTTGGGGCCGGCGTGGCCGAGCTGCAGGCCGATCTTCGCGTCGCTGTTCGCGTGCACGAAGTCGACGATGCGCTTCCAGGCCGCGGCCTGCTCGTCGTTCCACAGACCGGGGCAGCCGGGCGTGATGCGCGCGTCGGCGCTGGGGCAGGTCATCTCGGCCATGACCAGGGCCGCGCCACCCAGGCGCGCGCGACCCAGGTGCACCAGGTGGTGGTCGCTGGGCACGCCATCGACGGCGCGGTACTGCGCCATGGGCGAGACGACGACGCGGTTCTTCGAGTGTCGACGAGCGCGCAGCTTGAAGGGCGTGAACATGGGCGGCACGGCGGGCTTTTCCGGCGCGCTGGGCAGTGCCGGCGCGCTCCGCAAACCAGCGCTCATAGCCCTTCCAGCCAGGCCTTGTCGCGCAGGCGCAGGTTTTCGTGGCTGATGCGCTGGCTGCGCGTGAGCATGGAGTACATGAACTGCTCGGGTTCGAGCTGGTCGCAATAGCGCTCGCCGCAGACCTCGAACCATTCCATCGCGTTCCAGGCCGCGTTCTGCAGCCGCAGCACGTCGACCGCGCGCACCGCCTGGTAGCGCTGCAGCACGGCGGGAATCTGCTCCGGGCTGTCGCCCGCGATCTGGAACTGGCGCGCCAGCTCCATCGCGTCTTCGATCGCCAGCTTGGTGCCCGAGCCGATGGCGAAATGGGCGGTGTGCACGGCGTCGCCCATCAGCACCACATGGCTGCCGTTGCCGTTCTGCAGCGACCACTGCTCGCAGGTCACGCGCTGGAAGTTGAGCCAGGCCGAGCCGCGCAGGTGGCGCGCGTTGGTCATGAGCTTTTCGCCCTGCAGCGTGTCGGCGAACAGCTTTTCGCAGAAGGCGATGGACGCGTCGGCGTCGGCCTGGTCCAGCCCGTGGGCCAGCCACACATCGTCCGGGCATTCGACGATGAAGGTGGTGGTGTGCTCGTCGAACTGGTAGATGTGCGCGGCGAACCAGCCGTGTTCGGTTTTCTGAAAATCGAAGGTGAAGGCGTCGAACAGCCGGTGCGTGCCGAGCCAGATGAAGCGGTTCGGCCGCACCACGATGTCGGGTTTGAATACCGCTTCGTGCTCGCTGCGGATGCGCGAGTTGACGCCGTCGCTCGACACGATGAGGTCGGCGTCGGGGAAGTCGGCGTCGGACACGACTTCGGTTTCAAACACCAGCTTCACGCCCACGCGCTCGCAGCGCGCCTGCAGGATGTTGAGCAGCTTCTTGCGCCCGATGCCCACAAAGCCGTGACCACCGGAGCGGATGCGCCGGCCTTTGAACAGCAGTTCGATGTCGTCCCAGTGGTTGAAGGATTGCTCCACCTCGCGCGCGGTGGCCGGGTCCCAGGCGCGCATGTTTTCCAGCGTGGCATCGGAAAAGACCACGCCCCAGCCGAAGGTGTCGTAAGGGCGGTTGCGCTCGACCACGGTGACGTCGTGCGCCGGGTTGATCTGCTTCATCAGCAGGCCGAAATACAGGCCGGCGGGGCCGCCCCCAATGCAGACGATCTTCATGGCGCACCTCGGTTGAACGCGCGCGGCAACCCTTGGGGCCACCGCGACAAGTGGAATCACTTCATTTTTGAATAGTTGAAAGCTAAAGCAAAAGGCGGAAAACCCTGAGGCAAGCAGCGCGCAGGGCCAGCTTCGGTGATTCGATCAGGGGCGCCGGTTGAGCAGGGCGTACAGCAGGATCGCGCCAAAGGTCGCGGTGCCGATGCCGCCGAAGGCGAAGTCGCCGAACTTCAGCGTGTAGTCGCCGGTGCCGAGGATGAGCGTGATCGCGGCCACCAGCAGGTTCTTGTTGTCGGAGAAGTCGACCTTGTTGTCGACCCAGATCTTGGCGCCCGCGATCGCGATCAGGCCGAACACCACGATGGACACGCCGCCCATCACGGGCAGTGGAATGGCCTGGATCAGCGCGCCGAACTTGGGGCTGAAGCCGAGCAGGATGGCCATGCAGCCGGCCACCAGAAAGATGGCGGTGCTGTAGATCTTGGTGGCGGCCATGACGCCGATGTTCTCCGCGTAGGTGGTCACGCCGGTGCCGCCCGCGCTGCCGGCGACCATGGTGGCGATGCCGTCGCCCATGAAGGCGCGGCCCAGGTACCGGTCCAGGTTCTTGCCGGTCATGGCGGTCACGGCCTTGATGTGGCCCAGGTTCTCCGCCACCAGGATGATGGCCACCGGCGCGATCAGAGTCATGGCCTTGGCCTCGAACACCGGCGCGGCAAAACCGGGCAGGCCGAACCACGCCGCGTTCGCGATGCCCGAGAGGTCCATCGGCGTGCCCAGACCGAAGCCGTTGGTGAGCACGGCGTAGATCACGCTGGCCACGATCAGACCCATCGAGGATCAGCAGGCGCTGCACCATGCCCGCGGCTGAACACCGCCACCAGCGCCACGCTCACGAAGGTGATGCCCTGCATCCAGGCGTCGAAGTTGGTCGGCGCCATGTTCTTGATCGGGATGCCGGCCAGGTTCAGACCGATCACCGCCACCACCGAGCCGGTGACCACCGGCGGCATCAGCCGCTCGATCCAGCCGGTGCCGATGGCCTGCACCAGCGCGCCGATCAGCGTGTAGACGATGCCGCAGGCGATGATGCCGCCCAGCGCCACGCCGATGTTGGCGTTCGGCCCCGGGCCCTGCGTAGCCACTGGCGGCGATCACGACGCCGATGAAGGCGAAGCTCGACCCCAGGTAGCTCGGCACCTTGCCGCGGGTCATGACGAAGAAGATCAGCGTGCCGATGCCGCTCATGAGGATGGCCACGTTGGGGTCGAAGCCCATGAGGATGGGCGCGAGCACCGTGGCGCCGAACATGGCGATCAGGTGCTGCACGCCCATCACGCCGGTTTGCGGCCAGGGCAGGCGCTCGTCGGGCCCGATGACGCCGCCAGCGGTCAGGGTGGCGGTGGGTTTTTCTGTCCAGTGAAACATGCCCATGGCGGTCCTTGTTTTGCTTTTGAATGAACGGGAAGGTGGCGGCGATTGTGCCGCTGTCGGGCATGGACTGGCCAGCCGGCGTGTCACCGCGGCGGCGCTGCCCGGGCAGGGCCGCTGCTACGCTTGCAGGCAAGAGACATTGCCCACCGGCACACAACAGAGCGCACCATGAACGCAGCCACCCAAGCCGCCCCCCACATCCCGCAGATCCGCCTGTACCAGGACTGGCTGGCCGCCGAGCGCGGCCTGCACTTCGACAGCTACGACGCACTCTGGCGCTGGTCCACCACCGAGCTCGACGCCTTCTGGCAAAGCATCTGGGATTACTTCGACCTGCGCTCGCCCACGCTGCATTCCGACGTGCTGGAGCGCAACGTGATGCCGGGTGCCAACTGGTTCCCCGGTGCGCAGGTGAACTACGCGCAACAGGTGTTTCGCCACGTGGCGCCTGCGCACGCCGCCGGCTTTGCCGCGGTGATCAGCCGCAACGAAAAAGGGCATGCGGTCGAGCTCAGCTGGCCCGAGCTGCAGCGCCAGGTGGCGTCTCTCGCGCTGCACCTGCAGGCGCAGGGTGTGCAGCCGGGCGACCGCGTGGCGGCCTACCTGCCCAACATCCCCGAGACCATGGTGGCCTTCCTCGCGACGGTGAGCATTGGTGGCGTGTGGAGCGTTTGCGCGCCCGACATGGGCACCAACGCCGTGCTCGACCGCTTCAAGCAGATCGAGCCCAAGGTGCTGATCGCCTGCGATGGCGTCACCTACGGCGGGCAGGACTTCGACCGCCTGGCGGTGGTGGCCGAGCTGCGCGCGGCGCTGCCCACGGTGACGCCACGTCATTCTGCAAACCAATCTTGCCGAGTCGGTGACGCAGGCCGAGCAGGCGCTGGCCGCCGCGGCACCCTGCGCCTCGTTCGCCGCCGTCACCGCGCGAGACGACGCGGCCGTGGCGTCGTTCGAGCCGCTCTGGCTGCCGTTCGACCACCCGCTGTGGATCGTCTACAGCAGCGGCACCACCGGCCTGCCCAAGCCCATCGTGCACGGCCACGGCGGCACGGTCATCGTCGCGCTGGCGCTCAAGATCCTGCACAACGACGTGGGCTGCAGCTACGCACGCCAACAGCTGGGGCGAGCGCTACCACTGGTACAGCTCCACCGGCTGGGTGATGTGGAACGCGCAGACCAGCGGCCTGCTCAACGGCACCACCTGCGTGATTTATGACGGCAACCCCGGCGGCACCAAAGACAGGCCCGACTGGACCACGCTCTGGCGCTTTGCTGCCGAGCAGGGTGTGACCTTCTTCGGCGCCGGCGCGGCGTTTTTCGCCAACTGCCTGAAGGCGGGCGTGGACCTGTCCACCTGCGGCGATCTGTCGAAGGTGCGCGCGCTGGGCACCACCGGATCGCCGTTGTCGGACGACGCGCAGCCTGGGGCACCGCAGCAGTTCGCGGCCATCGCCAGGACCGAAGCCCAGCAAGACATCTGGTGGTGCAACATTTCCGGCGGCACCGACTTCGCTGGTGCCTTCATCGGTGGCCACCGCGAGCTGCCGCAAATCCCGGGCCGCATGCAGTGCCGGCTGCTGGGTTGCGCGGTCGAGTCCTGGGACGAACAGGGCCAGCCCGTCATCGACGCGGTGGGCGAGCTGGTCTGCGCTCAGCCCATCCCGTCCATGCCGCTGTACTTTGTGGGCGACACCGACAACCGGCGCCTGATCGGCAGCTATTTCGACATGTACCCGCCCGGCCACGGCCGCAAACCCGGTGGTGGTGATCTGGACCAGAGCGCCGGCGCCGTCTGGCGCCACGGCGACTGGCTGCGCATCCACCCCGACGGCTCGTGCGTGATCTACGGCCGGTCGGATGCCACCATCAACCGCCACGGCCTGCGCATGGGCACCAGCGAGCTCTACAGCGCGGTCGAGGCGCTGCCCGAGGTGATGGACACGCATGGTGGTCGACCTGGAATACCTGGGCCGCGAGAGCTACATGCCGCTGTTCGTGGTGCTGCGCGAAGGCCTGGCGTTGGACGCCGCGATGACGGCGAAGATCAACGACGCGATCCGCACCGCGCTCTCGCCGCGCTTCCTGCCCAACGCCATTTTTCAGGTGACCGAAATCCCGCGCACGCTCTCGGGCAAGAAGCAGGAACTGCCGATCAAGAAGCTGCTGCTGGGCCAGCCGATCGAGAAGGTCATCAACAAGGAGGCGATGGCGAACCCGGGCTGTCTGGACTGGTATGTGCGCTTTGCGCAGCAGCGCCCCGCCTGACTGCCAAACGTCCCGAACGCTTCACCGGTCGGAAGGCGAGCCAGGTCATTGCCGATCCAGGCCTGCCGCCAGCGCGCATCGGCACCGTCACCCGGGCGACCCAATCACCCCACAGTGCGGGGTCAACCCGCTTCCCTGCGCGGGTCGCGGCCGCTAAGGTGGCGCTTCCGCTTTGGCGGGACACCCTTTGTTCGACCCCTGGAGACCCGAATGACCTTCCGCTTCGATCAACTCAACCGCCGCCAGGCGATCACCGCGGCAGCCGCTGCCGTGGCCGCGCCGGCCTTGCTGCCGACCACCGCCTTCGCGCAAGACAAGTTCCCCTCGCGCCCGATCACGCTGATCGCACCCTGGCCCGCCGGTGGCGCCAGCGACGGCGTGATGCGCGCCATTGCCGAGAGCGCAGCGAAGCACCTGGGTGTGCCGGTGGTGGTGGAAAACAAGCCTGGCGTTGGCGGCACGCTGGGCGCCAGCGCCATGGTCAGTGCCAAGCCCGATGGCTACACACTCACGCAGTTGCCGCTGGGCATCTACCGCCTGCCTCACATGCAGAAGATGAACTTCGACCCGGTGAAAGACATCACCCACGTGGTCTGCCTGGTTGGCTACACCTTTGCCCTGGCCTGCACGGCAGACGCGCCGTTCAAGACACTTCAGGAGATGGTGGCCTACGCCAAGGCCAACCCGGGCAAGCTGGAGTACGGCCACACCGGCACCGGCACCACGCCGCACCTGGCCATCGAAGAGTTCGCTGAAAAAGCCGGCATCCAGCTCAACCCGATTCCGTACAAAGGTTCGGCCGAACTGGTGCCCGCCATCCTCGGGGGCCACATCCGCGTGATGAGCGGCACGCTCGACGTGGCGCCCCACGTGCAAAGCGGCAAGCTGCGCTTGCTGGCCACCCTGAGCAGCCAGCGCAGCAAGGCCTTCCCCAACGTGCCGACGGTCAAGGAAAGCGGCTGGGACACCATCAGCGAATCGCCGTTTGGCATCGGCGCCCCTGCCGGCATGGACCCGGCTGTGACCAAGGTGCTGCACGATGCGTTCAAGAAAACGCTGGAAGATCCCAAGCTGCTGGAAACGCTGGACAGGTTCTACATGCCCACCATTTACATGAACACCGCCGACTACACGGCCTACGCCGAGCGCACGTTCAAGGCGGAGAAGGCCACGGTGGAGAAGCTGGGGCTGGCGAAGAAGAGCTGAGCGCCGCAGCAGAGGTGAACCGGCTCAGCGCCGGTTCACCAGCACGATGCCCACCGCCACCCCCACCAGCGCCAGCGTGAGCTGCAGGGTGAGCGGTTCGCCCAGCAGGGCCACACCGAACACCAGCGCGAACACCGGGGTGAGGAAGGTGAAGCTCGACATCTGCGTGGCCGGGTAATGGCGCAGCAGCCACATCCAGGTGAGGTAGCTGGCGAACGCCCCCACGGCGGTCTGCAGACCGAGCGAAGTCCAGGCCTGGGCCGAGTAGCTGAACGACCAGGTTTCGCCCAGCGCCAGCGAGAGCGGCGGCATGACAAGTGCGGTCACGCCCACCTGATAGAACAGCGTTTTTTCTGCGCTCGCGTCCGACAGGCGGGTGCTGCGGATGGTCAGCGTGGTCAGGCCCCAGAAGATGCCGGCGGCCAGGCCCATGGCGTCGCCGCGCCACTGCCCGGCCACGGGCGAGCTGTGCAGAAACCCTTCGCTGAACGCGATCGCCACCGCCGCGAACGCGATCACGAGGCCGATCCACTGCATGCGCCGGAGCGTCTCGCTGGGCACCACGCGCGGCAGCAGCAGCGCCACCACGAAGGGGCTGGTGTAGAGAAAAACGGTCAATCGTGAGGCGCTGGTGTGTTGCAGGCCGAGGTAGATGAAGCAGAACTCACCCGCAAACAGCAGCCCGGCCAGCAGACCGCCTTTGAGCGTACCGTCGCGTGCGAACAGCTTCACGCCGCGCAGCTGGCACCACAGCCACAGCAGCAGCGTGGCGCCCGCCATGCGCAGCGAGGCCTGCCACAGCGGTGGCACCTCGTCCACGGTGGACTTGATCAGAATTTGCTGGAAACCCCAGAAGGCACAACACAGCACCAGCAGGGTGATGGCCAGCGTATCCAGGTGAGGCTTGCGGATGGGGATGGCGGTGGCGGGCATGGCCGGCGATTGTCACCGACCAGCCGCGCCTGGCATGTCGCCTCAGAGCGGGTGCTCGGCGTAGAACTTTCCGCCGTGGTACAGCAGCGGCGAAGCCTCGGCGCGGTGGGCGCAGCGCTCGACCTCGCCGACAAAAATCACGTGATCGCCTTCGTCGTACTGGCTGCGGTTGAAGCACTCGAAGGTGGCGGCCGCGCCAGCCAGCAGCGGCGCGCCGCTCACGCCTTCGGTGAACGCCACGCCGGCCCAGCGATCGGCGCCGCGGGTGGCGAAGCGGATCGCCATCGCCTGCTGGTCGGCGGCCAGCACGTTGATTGCGTAATGCATGCCGTTGGAAAAAGCCGCCATGGAGCCGGCGCCGCGCGACAGGCTCCACAGCACCAGGGGTGGCGCCAGTGAGACCGAATTGAACGAATTGGCGGTGAGGCCCACCAGCTCGCCAGCGGCGGTGCGCGCGGTGACGATGGTCACGCCGGTGGCAAACATGCCCAGCGAGGCGCGGAATTCGAGCGTGGAAAAGTCGGGAGGGAGCGCCTGGTGGCCGGCGGATCGGGCGGGGGACATGGGTGGACGTTAACCGAACAGGTGGCTTGTGGGGGCCGGGTACCGAAAAGGACGCCGCCGGGCACCTTTGGCCTCGTGGAGCGACACCGATTCTCTGCGAAACCCGAGGCGGCATCGGGTCGCGGCCGGGTCACGGCTCGGCGCAGGGTTCATTTTTTGGTTTTTCTCGAGCGGCGCGGCGTATTCATAAACTCTCAACATGAGAGTCCACTTCCTCCCAGTCTGGTGTCTGCTTTCGTCGGTCGCCGTTTTCTTTCTCTTGCCCTTGCCTGCTGGTGCCCGCACCACCACCGGTCCTGGCCATCCGATGGCCGACATCCTGGGCAGCAATCCCTGCCACGAGTTCGTTGCGCGCCTGCCCAATGTGAGCACTTCGCTGTGTGCGGACGCCCGGCTGCGCCCCACCGTAGGCCGGTCGCTGCAGGGGCGTACCTTGTACTCGCGGGATGTCGTGGCGCCCGATGCGAAGCTGCGCGTGCTGGTGCGTGGGCGCGATGCATGGTGACGAATTGTCTTCCGCGTCGTTGGCGTTGCACTGGATTCAGCGCGCCGTTGGAAATGCCGTCCAACGCGCACTGGCGCTTCATTCCCGCGCTCAATCCCGATGGATTGATGATGCGCCCGGCTCGCCGCATGAACGCTCGCGGGGTCGATCTCAACCGGAACTTCCCCACGCCGAACTGGGCGCGAGACGCCAAGATCTATTGGGAACAGCGCACCAGAAAGGACCCTCGTCGCTGGCCTGGGCCCAGCCCGCTTTCCGAGCCGGAGTCGCGCTACCTGCACGAAGAGATGGAACGCTTTCAGCCGCACCTGATCGTGAGCATCCACGCACCCTACGGCGTGCTCGATTTCGACGGTCCAGGCGTTCCACCGCCCAAGCTGGGTCGCTTGTACCTGGATCAGGTTGGTATTTTTCCGGGCAGTCTGGGCAACTATGGCGGCGTGCACAAAGGCATGCCGGTGGTCACGATCGAATTGCCCAGCGCCCTGCGCACGCCGTTGGACGCCGAGATGCGTCAGATGTGGCTGGACCTGTTGCGCTGGATGGGTGAGCGCGTGGTGCCCGAAGCCACGTCCCCGCGTGTGTTGCCAGCCGGCGCAAAGCGCGTGGGCTGAAGCGCTTTGACTCGATGCCTGGTTGAGTCGGCCGGGTGCCCGTTCACAAGGGTGGGCTTGGCGCTCGCGCCTCTGTCGCTCAACAAGGCTTCAAGCTTCAGTACCGGGGTGCCAGACGGGTGGTGGCGCGCAGCGCGGCTCGGCCTCGCTGGCCCGCGAAACCGAAATCCATGGCGGGCACTTCGCCACTGATCAGCTCGGCCAGCGCCTTGCCCGAGCCGGCGCCGTGGGTCCAGCCCAGGGTGCCGTGGCCGGCGTTGATCCAGAGCTTGCCGATCCTGGTGCGGCCGATCAGCGGAATGTTGGTCGGCGTGGCGGGTCGCAGGCCGGTCCAGAACTGCGGGTCGCCGCCTTCTTCGGGCGTGCGTGTGTCGGCCACGCCGGGAAACACCTCCTCGATGCGCCTGACCAGCATGGCGCAGCGTTTTTTGGCCAGCGGCGTGTCCAGCGCGAGGTCGAACCCGCCGAGCTCGATGGTGCCGGCCACACGCAGCTGGTTGCCCAGGCGCGACATGGCCAGTTTGTAGGCGTCGTCGATCATGCTCACCTGCGGCGCCTGTTCTGGTTTGAGCAGGGGCAGCGTGGCGCTGTAGCCCTTGCCCGGGTAGATCGGCACGTGGATGCCGACCGATTTCAGCAGCGGCGTGGTGTAAGAGCCGCAGGCCACCACGTAGGCGTCGGCTTGCAGCGCGCGCGCCTGGCCGGTGACCCGATCGCGCACGCGAACCTGCCGTGCAGCGCCGGCTTCGGTTTCGATGCGCTCGATGTCGTGGCCAAACAGCAGCTGGGCCCCGCGCTGGTCGCACAACGCCGCCAGTTTCTGGGTGAAGACCCGCGCATCACCCGATTCGTCTGTGGGTGTGTAGGTGCCGCCCACGATGCGATCGGCAAACGCGTTGAGCGCCGGCTCCACGCGCAGCAGTTCGGCCCGGTCGATCACGCGCCGCTTGACGCCGAATTTCTGCATCACCGCCGCCGCATCGGCCGCCCCGTCGAACGACTTCTGGTCGCTGTAGTAGTGGGCGATGCCGCGCTCCAGTCGCTGGTATTCGATACCGGTGTCGGCCACCACGTCTTTCAAGCGCCGCGTGGCTGTACGAGCCCAGGGCCACGATTTGCGCCACGTTGCGCTCAAACGCAGCGTCGTTGCACTGGCCCAGGAACTGCAGACCCCAGCGCCACTGCGCCGGATCGAGTTGCGGGCGAAACAGCAGCGGCGAGGTGGCAGAAAACATCCACTTCAGGGCCTTCAGCGGCGCCTCGCGGTTGGCCCAGGGCTCGCAGTAGCTGACCGAAATCTGCGCCGCGTTGGCAAAGCTGGTTTCCAGCGCGGCGTCGGGCTGGCGGTCCACCAGCGTCACCTCGTGGCCCCGCTGCAGCAGGTGCCAGGCGGTGCTCACGCCAATGATGCCGGCGCCCAATACAACGACTTTCATGACCTGCTCCTGCGATCCGGGGATGAATAAAGACCCGCCAGTATGTGAACAACGCCCGCTCAAGTGAAGTGGTATGAAACTAAAATGAGAAACATCAAGAAAGCTAATACAGCAAGCGCCCGGTATGGCTGCCCAGTCCGCGCGCTGGCTCACCTGCTGGAGTCTTCACCATGAGCACCTTTGACCCGGACGCCCTGGAATGCCTGGCCGCCATCGTCGAAGAGGGCGGCTTCGAGCGCGCGGCGCAGCGCCTCTCGATCACCCAGTCGGCCGTGTCGCAGCGGCTGCGGGCGCTGGAGGCGCAGGTGGGCACGGTGCTGATCGTGCGCAGTCGCCCGCTCAAGCCCACGCCGGCCGGCCAGCTCATGCTCAAGCACGCCAAGATGATGCGGCTGCTGCGCGCCGATCTGGAGAAGGACCTCAAGGAGCTCGCGCCCAGCTCGACCGGTGGGGGCGCGACGACGAGCGCATTTCGGTGGCCATCAACGCCGACAGCATCGCCACCTGGGCCCTGCCCGCACTCAGCGCGCTGGCGCAGGGCGGGCTGCCGATCGAAATCATCACCGACGACCAGGACTTCACCCACGAATGGCTGCGCGAGGGCCAGGTGCTGGGCTGCGTGACCTCGCTGGGGCAGGCGCTGCGTGGCTGCAAGATGGAGACGCTGGGCGGCATGGACTATGTGCCGGTGGCCTCGGCCGACTACGCCGCGCGAGCACGTCCCGCAAGGGCTCACCGCCCACAACTTCCACCAGTTGCCCGTTTGTCGCCTTCAACCGCAAAGACCACCTGCAGCACGGCTGTTCGTCGCGCAGGCGTTTGGCTTGCCGCGGGTGATGCTCAAGCAGCTGTTCGTGCCGTCCAGCGAAGGGCAGGTGCGCGCGGTGCAGGCGGGCTGGGGTGTGAGCGTGTTGCCCGAGCTGCAGGTGCGCGAGCTGCTGGCCAGCGGCGAGCTGGTGAACCTGTTGCCCCGGCACCGCCTTGCGTGTCACGCTGTACTGGCACTGCTGGAACCTGAACTCGGAGGTGCTGGACGTCCATCACCCAGGCGCTGCGTCAGGCCGCGCAAGAAACAGCTTCACCCGCCACCGGCATGAAAAAACCCCGCATGAGCGGGGTTTTGACGGGAAGCGAGCGGTCGCTTACTTGGGCATGATCACGGTGTCGATCACGTGGATCACGCCGTTGTCGGCGGCGATGTCGGTCGCGGTGACCTTGGCGTCGTCCACCATCACACCACCGGTGGTGGACACGGTGAGCTCGCTGCCTTGCACGGTCTTGACCTTGCCGGCCTTGACGTCGGCGGCCATCACCTTGCCGGGCACCACGTGGTAGGTCAGCACGGCGGTCAGCTTGGCCTTGTCTTTCAGCAGCGCGTCCAGATCGGCCTTGGGCACCTTGGCAAAGGCTTCGTCGGTGGGTGCAAACACGGTGAACGGGCCTGGGCCCTTGAGTGTGTCCACCAGACCGGCGGCCGTCAGCGCGGTGGCCAGGGTCTTGAAGTTGCCGGCGGCAACGGCGGTGTCGACGATGTCCTTGGCGTGGGCCGAGGTCATGGCGCCGATGGCGATGAGGGAAGCGATGAGGGTCTTTTTCATGGAAGGCTCCTGAGAAGAGAGGTTGGACAAGTGGAAACCGATCAGTCTTTTGCTGGCCTGAACCCGCGTTCGCAGACAAGAGAAAAAGCTGATGGGTTGGAGAATATCCGAAATAGATCAAAACGCGACTGATCAGTATGTAACATGACTTTTCAGTGGGGTTATCGACTTCATCGTTGATATCGGGCACAATTCGTGCTCTGTTTTTACGGATAAGTCATGTCCAGCACCGATCTGCATTCCCCCGTCGCCGCCGCGCCCAAGCGCAGCTTTCGCCAGCAAATGCACCTTGCGCGCGAAGACGCCATCGTTGCCGCGGTCAACCGCCTGCTGGCCGAAAAGGGCTTTGAGGCGATGACGGTGGACGAGGTGGCCGCCGAGGTGGGCATTGCCAAGGCCAGCCTTTACAAGCACTTCCCGAGCAAGGAAGACCTGGCGGCTGCAGCCATGGTCCGCGTGATGCAGCGCGCCCAGGCTTTTCTGGACAGTCTGGACACCGCGCGTCCGCCGCTGGAGCTCTTGAAAGCCGTGGCCCGCTGGACCATGGAAGTGCAACTCGCGGGCGAAATGCCCTCGTTGCCCAGCGAAAACTCCAGCCTGCGCGCCACGCTGACCACCAACAAGCCCTACGTCGATGGCCTCATGGACGTGAGCGACCGCCTCGGTGGCTGGATTCAGGCGGCGCAGGCCGATGGCAGCGTGAACGCTGCGCTGCCACCGATTGCCGTGCTCTACACGCTGTACGCCCGCGCCTGCGATCCGGTGCTGGGCTTTCTCAAAGGCTCAGGCCTCTACACCAGCGAGCAGATCATCGAGATGGTGCTGGGCAGCTGTTTCGACGGCCTGAAGACGCGGTAGATCTGCTCCTCCCCCCGCGCCGCTGGGATGGCCCAACCCCGCCGCGCTGCGCGCGACCCCCTTCAAGGGGGCGATGCCAGTGGCCCGGCAGAGCCGGTTCCACCGCATCCTTGGAAACGACATTTCTCGCCTGAGCTGTGTTTGGTCAGGGCGCCGCCGATCTGGCCTGGCCAGTCGGCCAGTGCCGTCCCCTGGGGGGTGACGCGCTGAAAGCGCGACGCGGGGGGAGTCTGTTGCTACCGCACCAACAGAACCGGCACCTTGCAGTGCGCCAGCACCTGCGTGGCCACCGATCCCATCACGAGGTTGCCCAATGCGCTGTGGCCGTGGGAGCCCATCATGACCAAATCGAATTTGCCGGCCTCCGCGGCTTTGGCGATCATCTCGCCCGCTGGCCCCACCTTGTGGATCACCTTGGGCGCCATGCCATGGCGCTGCAGGAACTTCACCACAGGCGCGGTGACTTTTTGCGCCTCGTCGGCGTAGTAGCCGTCGGCAATGTCCTTGCCCACCGCAGCGCGCGCACGGGGCGGCAGGGGCGACTGCACGGTGAACAGCGTGAAATCGTTGTCGGGACTGAACACCTCTTCGTGGGTGGTCAGGTAGGCCAGCATTTTCTTGGTGTACGCGCTGCCGTCGACCGCAAGCAAAATTTTCATCGGTGTCTCCAGTTCGGTGGGTTGAACACCCAATCAGTTTACGGCGCGCCGACAGCCAGACCTTGCGCTGGCGCAAGCCGTGTACCGACGGCCAAGCCCCCAGCGGGCACGGAGATCAGCCCCCGGGGTTGAAACGCGCCCTGCTCGCCCTTGTCGGCGTAGCCCAGCGGGTTGGCCACGATGCGGCAGCGTCCGATTTGCCTGTCTTGCGGGCAATGCAGGTGGCCGTGCAGCCAGAGGTCGGCCTGCGGCAGCAGGTCGTCGAGCGCGTTGCAAAAGCCGGCGGTGCCGGGGCTCAGGCCGTAGCGCGGGTCGGCGCTGTGCAGCGTGGGCGCGAAGTGGGTGACCACCACGGTGGTGCCATCAAACGGCGTGGCCAGCGCCTCGCGCAGCCAGTGCTGGCAATCGAGCGCCAGCGCGCGCATGGCCTCAGCGTCGAACAGGCGACCGTGGCGCTGGCTGGCCATCTTGCTCCAGGTAGAAATTGGCGGCACGAAACGCTTTTTCGCGCTGGCGCAGGCGGTGGGTCAGCGGGTCTGTGATCGGGGTCTGGCCAGCTGACTGGCCTTGCCTTTGGTTTTTCGGAGGGCTGCGGCCGGCTGGGTGGCAGATCACCCAGCGCGTCGTAGTCGCTCCAGAGGGTGGTGCCGATCAGGCGCACGCCACCGATCACCCGGGTTTCGCGCTCCAGCCACCCGATGCCCAGCCGGTCGCAGGCTGCGCGCAGCCCCTGGTGGGCCTGGTCCACGTCCAGCGCGTCGTACTCGTGGTTGCCCGGCACGAAGACCACCGGCACGGGCCAGGCTGCGTGTTGCGGCAGCGGCGAAAACCGGCGCAGGCCCCAGTCGGGCTCGGGCATCACGCTGCCGTCGCGCCGCGCTTGGTAAGAGCCGATGTCGCCAGCCAGCACCAGCAGGTCGGCGCCATCGGCCGGTTCCGGCTGGAAGCCCGGGTTGGTTTCAAGGTGCAGGTCGCTGAGCAGCTGGATCTTCATGTGGGGCATTGTGGGCCAGCGAGGCTGGCGGCGAATTCGTGGGCGGTGGCGCGCTCGATGGCGTGGCGCAGCCACTGGTGCGCGCTCTGGTGCTCGGCCTGGCGGCGCCACAGGGCGTCGATGTGCACCGCTGGCACCGACAGCGGCAGTTCCAGCAACGCGAGCCGGTGCACCATGCCGGTGGCACCCACGAAGTCGCGTGGCAACACGGTGAGCAGATCGGTGGTGGCGACCACCTGGCCGGCGGTGAAAAACTGGTTCACCGTGAGCACCACCCGACGCTGGCGCGACAGGGCAGCCAGCGCTTCGTCGACAAAGCCGAACGGGCGGCCCGAGAAGCTCACCAGCAGGTGGCGCGCGTCGCAATAGGCGTCCAGCGTGAGCGGCTGGGCGGCCAGCGGATGGCCGCGGCGCATGACCACCACGTATTCGCCGTCGTACAGGCGCTGGTGCAGAAAGCTCGGGTTGTGCTCCTGCAGGTGAACCGCGCTCAGTTCGGCCAGCACGCCGGGGAAATGGCCGATGGCAAGGTCGACGCTGCCGGCCTCCAGCAGGTCGCGCGGATCGCGGGTGGTCAGCGGCAGGATGCGCAGGGTGACGCCCGGCGCCTCGTGTTCCAGGATGTCCATCAGGCCCGGGCACGATCTTGGCGGCAGTGGCGTCGGCCATGGACAGCACGAAAGCGTTGTCGGCCAGCGCGGGCTCGAAGCGGCCCGGCGCCAGCGACTCGCCGCAACTGCGCCAGCGCATCGCGCACCGTGGGCCACAGGGCCAGGCCAACCGGCGTCGGCTCCACGCCATAGCCGGCACGGCGCACCAGATCGTCGCCCAGCGTTTCGCGCAGCCGGCGCAGCGCGTTGCTCACCGCCGGCTGCGTCATGGCCAGGTTTTGCGCCGCGCGGGTGAGGTTGCGCTCGGCCATGACCTCGTCGAACACCCGCAGCAGGTTGAGGTCCAGCGTGCGGAAGTTGGGCTCATTCATCATGTTTGTGAATATATGTCATCACAAAATGAAACTGGGAGAAATTCAGGGTTTACCCTAGTATTGACCCCATCGCGCCAATTCGCGCCTTCCCCGTTTACCAAAGAAGATCTCCATGAACACCGCTGCCACCATTGACGGCTCATATTCCCGTTCCGTTCAAGCCGCCGACGCTGCGCCCACAGCATCTGAAGCCCTCGGTTCCTCCGCCATGCCTGCCTGGCTGGCCCGCATGCAGCTCGCTTTTGACCGCTGGTGCGAATCGAATGCACAAGCCCGCGCCGATGCCCGGGTCTGGGACATTGCGCGCAGCGACCCGCGCGTCATGGCCGACCTGATGCACGCTCGCATCCGCGACGACCGCGATGCCGACAACCAGCCCGCCATCGCACCTGTGGCCGCACCAGCCTTGCAGGAAGAAACACCGGTGCGCCAGCAGCCTTTCGTTCGTGTGGCCGGCCAGGGTTGGGGTCGCATGGTTGAAGACGCGTACCAGAACCGTTTTCACCAGCCGCGCCCGCAACACGCCTGACGCCTCGCGCCGGGCACCCTGGCGACCACCCAAAAGCCATCGCTGACTGCGGTGGCTTTTTGCTTTTGTTCGACCGCCAGACGCCGCAAATCGGCGCGCGGGTGCTTTCATTCCCCTGGGGAATGAAACACATCACGAATCAAAATCAGCAGAACATCAGGGTTTACCCTAGTATTGAGCCTGTCCACAAGACGCAACCCAACTGGAGTTCCACATGAGCACCACCGCCTCGCTTCTCGATCTGACCGCCCGGGCGCCTTCGTCGCCTGCCATTGCTGATTTTCCCGATTCTCCCGATTCGTCCGCCTCCAGGGCCGAGCAGCGCGTGGGCGCGGGCTCTTTGTCTGTGTTGTTCCTGGCCGCCCTGGTGGCTGCGCTGGTGGTTGCGGCCGACCGCTTCGTCAGCACCTGGGCCGACGAGCACCTGTTCCTGGGCTGGGTGGTGCTGTGGGTGGTGATCTTTGCCGGGCTGGCGCTGTTCGCCGGCACAGCGCGGGCGCTTGCTGCCCGGGCCATTCGTGGGCTTGATGGCTGGTCGCAGGCGCTTGCCCGATCACGGGCTGAGGCCCGGCTGTGGGACATTGCCCGCAGCGACCCGCGCGTGATGGCCGATCTGGTGGCAATTCGCGCTCACGCGGAGACCAAGGCCGAAGCACCTGACGACTTCGGCATGGCGCTGGCACCGCTGGGCATCGAACGCGAACTGCCGGCACCGGTGGCCAGCGGCTGGGTGGGCCACATCGAGCGGATGGGCCGAGGCCGTGTGCGCAACATGCATCTGCACTACATCTGACCGACGCGCGTCAGCAAACACAAAAGGGCCACCGCACGCGGTGGCCCTTTTGCTGGCAAGCCCGGGCCAGCCGGGTCCGTTGTTCAGGCCGCCAGTGCGGTGATCCGCGTCATCAGCCCTGCCTTGGTGTCCACCAAGGCGGGCGGCAGGCGGTAGGCCAGCTGCTCGAACAGGGCATCGTGCAGCTTCGAGCTCGGCCTGCCAGGCGGCCTTGTCGATGCTGGTCACGGTGTCGAACTGCTCGGCGCTGAAGTCCAGGCCGGTCCAGTTGATCTCGCCGTAGCTCGGGGCGACGCCGAACATGGTCTCGCTGCCCTTGGCCTTGCCTTCGATGCGGTCGATCATCCACTTGAGCACGCGCATGTTGTCGCCGTAGCCGGGCCAGACGAACTTGCCGTCCTCGTCCTTGCGGAACCAGTTCACGCAGAAGATGCTGCGGCAGCGTGGCGCCCGGTGCTTGCCAGCTGTCTGCCCGATGTCGAGCCAGTGCTGGAAGTAGTCGCTCATGTTGTAGCCGCAGAACGGCAGCATGGCGAACGGGTCGCGGCGCACCACGCCCTGCGCGCCGAAGGCGGCGGCGGTGGTCTCGGAGCCCATGGTGGCGGCCATGTAGACGCCTTCGGTCCAGGTGCGGGCCTCGGTCACCAGCGGCACCGTGGTGGAGCGGCGGCCGCCGAAGATGAAGGCGTCGATGGCCACGCCGTCGGCGTCGTCCCACTGCGGGTCGAGCGCCGGGTTGTTGGTGGCGGCCACGGTGAAGCGCGAGTTGGGGTGCGCGGCCTTGGCGCCGGTTTCCTTGGCGATCTGCTGGCGTCCAGTCCTTGCCCTGCCAGTCGATCAGGTGATCGGGCAGCTGCCGGTGTCTTTCTCCATGCCTTCCCACCACACGTCGCCGTCGTCGGTCAGCGCCACGTTGGTGAAGATCACGTTCTTGTTCAGCGAGCGCATGCAGTTCGGGTTGGTGTGCATGTTGGTGCCCGGCGCCACGCCGAAGTAGCCCGCTTCGGGGTTGATGGCGTACAGCTTGCCGTCGGCGTGGGGCTTGATCCAGGCGATGTCGTCACCGATGGTGGTGACCTTCCAGCCGGCGAAGCCGGCTTCCGGCGGCACCAGCATGGAGAAGTTGGTCTTGCCGCAGGCGCTGGGGAAGGCGGCGGCCACGTGGTACTTCTTGCCCTGCGGATTGGTCACGCCCAGGATCAGCATGTGCTCGGCCAGCCAGCCCTGGTCGCGGCCCATGTTGGAGGCGATGCGCAGCGCAAAGCACTTCTTGCCCAGCAGCGCGTTGCCGCCGTAGCCCGAGCCGTAGCACCAGATCTCGCGCGTCTCGGGGTAGTGCACGATGTACTTGACGGTCGGGTTGCAGGGCCAGCTGCTGGTGTCTTTCTCGCCAGCGGCCAGCGGCGCGCCCACGGTGTGCATGCAGGGCACGAACTCGCCGTCGGTGCCGAGCACGTCGAACACGGCCTTGCCCATGCGGGTCATCAGCTTCTGGTTCACCGCCACGTAGGCGCTGTCGGTCAGCTCGACGCCGATGTGGGCGATGTGCGAGCCCAGCGGGCCCATGCTGAACGGCACCACATACATGGTGCGCCCGGCCATGCAGCCGTCAAACAGGGGCTGGAGCGTCTGGCGCATGTCGGCCGGGGCCATCCAGTTGTTGGTCGGGCCAGCGTCTTCCTTCTTCTCCGAGCAGATGTAAGGTGCGGTCTTCGACGCGCGCCACGTCCGACGGGTCGGACCAGGCCAGGAAGCTGCCCGGGCGCTTGGCCGGGTTCAGCTTCTTGAAGGTGCCGGCGTCCACCAGCTGCTGGCACAGGCGCTGGTATTCGGCCTCGCTGCCGTCGCACCAGACGACATCGGCGGGCTTGCACAGCGCGACCATGTCGGCCACCCAGGCGATCAGCCGGGCGTGTTTGACGTAGGCGGGGGTGTTGAGGTTCAGGCCCTGCATCACGGGAGAGTTCATGGAATGGCTCCAGAGGTTTGATCAAGCGGCATGGCACCAGAGACACCAACAGCCGCGGACCACGATCACCGTGGGCGCAGCGGCTGTTGAGCGTCTTGCGTGCAAAAGACAGGGGGCTTGGCGTGAAGGGCGGTTGGCCACCGGGTCTGCTGTGCGGGTCGCGCAGGGATCGCAGAGGGTGATCTGGCGGGTCTGTTGAACCCGCACCGCGCTGGACCGACCAGCCGACAAAGCCATTTTATGAAACGGGCGCAGCGGTTACCGGGCAGTTACATGCAAAACCCGCATAACCTCATGCCTGAACCTGCCTGGCTGAGCGTCGTGAGACAAAAGGCGCGTGCAAAGAAAAAGCCGAACGTTCCGAAGGAACGTTCGGCCAATGCGGCTGGCGAGGGGCTTCAGGCCATGAAGACAGCGATGAAGGCCAGCAGAAAGATGAGCACCCCGCCAGCAATCGGCAACACGATGGGCATCATGGGCACGATGGACTCGACCACGTCCTCGGGCTGGTCGGCTGGGGTTTTGTGATCGGCTTGGGACATGGTGGCTCCGGGTAGAAAAGATGCGTTAACCGCAGATTTTAGTGGCAGTGGCGCGGCGCAGGGGGTTCGGGTCAGAGCAGCGCGTAGGTGGTGCTGGCCCGGCAGACGCTTTTGCCGTCGTGGGCCGCCACGATGTCGATCTCGCCGAACACCAGGTTCTTGCCGGCTCGGATCACGCGCGCGGTGACCAGCGCGTCTTGATTGGCCAGCGGTTTCAGGAAGCTGGTGTTGAGTTGCACCGTGGTCATGTTCCGCTCGCTGCCGATCTGGGTCACGATGGCCAGCACCATGGCGGTGTCGGCGGCCGACATCAGCGCCTGCCCGCAAACAATCCCGCCGATCCGGCTGAGTGCGGCCTGCTGCGGCAGCCGCAGCGTGACCGCGCCAGGCTCGAAGGACTCCACCCGCAGATTCAGCGCCTGCACCCAGGGCGCGAACCACGCACCCAACAGGGACTGGAGGTGCTCGGTGGTGATTTCAGCATGGGCCACGGCTCACTCTTCCCGGCGCCAGCGCGCGAGCCAATGGTCCATCAACTTGCCGGCGGCTTCGCGCCCGCCGAGACCAAAAGACAGCGCCACCGCCACCGCCACCGCGCCCAGCGTGAGGCCGAAGGCGAGGTTGACGATGTCGTCGGCAATGCCCATGGCGCGCAGGCCCATGGCCAGCACCAGCGCCAGGATGGCGAAGCGGCCAATGCGCGCCAGTCCCTGGCTCTTGGCGCCGCTGGCGCGGTCGATCGCTTCATAGGCCACGTTGGCGAGCCAGAAGCCAATGACCAGGATGGCCGAGCCCAGCAGCACGTCGCCACCAAAGCGGATGAAGCTGCTCACGATGTCGCTCACCTGCGCGAAGCCCAGCTGCGAGGCCGCTTCCACGGTGGCGAACAGCATGGCAAAAAACAGCGCCACCCGGCCCACCACCACCGAAGCGGGCGTTTTCTCGAACGCATGAGCCAGCCCGACGCGGGCCGGCAGGGTGTCAAAGCCGAGCGTGGCCAGCACACTGGCCAGCAGCCTGGCGGCGAACGACGCCACCAGCCAGGTGATGACCAGAATGAGCGCGGCGGCGATCAGATGGGGCACGCCGTCGAGCAGCAGGGCCAGCATGTCGGTGGCGGGACGCGAAATGGCCTCGATCTTCAGCGCATCCAGCGCGGCGATCAGCGAGGGCACGAACACCACCACGAACACCAGCAGGCCCAACACGCTGGAGAGCCGCACGCTGGTCGCCAGGCCCGCCTGGTCGCCCAGCTTGTCGACACCAGCGGTGCGCGAGAGGTTGGTGACCAGGTTGCGCAGCACCGTGCCCACGATCCAGCCGACACCGCCAATCACCAGCGCGGCCACCGCGTTGGGCAGCATGTCCAGCGTTTTGGTGATCATGGCGCGCAGCGGGTCGAGCAGGCCGTCCATCTGCAGCGCGCCCAGGATGGCCGGCACAAACAGCAGGATCACCAGCCAGAACAGCGCGCCGGCCAGGCCTTCGCCGATGGGCGCCATCCCGGCGTGTTCGGAGAGCTTTTCATCCAGCGTGGTTTTGTCCAGCAGACGCTGGGCCACTGCGCGCACCACGCTCGCCACCAGCCACGCCACGAGTGCCAGCAGACCGCCGGCCAGCAGGCGCGGCGCAAACTCAAACAGCTGGGTGGTGAGGGCGGCAAAAGGCCCGGAGACGATGGCCAGATCGAGCGAGTTGAAAACGGCCACCAGCGTGAGCAGGATCACGACCCAGAACAGGCCCAGCGCCACCGCGCCCTCAATGTCCACGCCCTTGCCGGTGAGCTTGCCGAAGCGGTGGTTCACCCCCATGAAACCCAGGCTGCGGCGAGCGCCAGCGCGCACCACCACCGCCACCACCCAGCCCAGGACCAGGATCGCCAGCGCGCCAAACAGCTGCGGCAGGTGGGCGCCGAGCGAACTCTGCAGCGACTCCCATAGGGCGTTGGTATTCATTTTGTGGCTCCTTGTCACGGTTGGAAACACCCCCATGATGACAGGCCAGGTTTTGTGGCGTCAACCCGAGGCGCCTCGCGATGCCGTGCGTTGCCGCTGGAAATGGGTGAGATGCCGCGCTTAGAGCGCTGATTCGAGGCCGATGCCGCCGCGGTGGGCCAAAGCGGCTGGCGCTGTGCGGCTCAGACCAGGCGGGCCTCGAAGCCGTTGGCGCGCAGGCGCTCGATGACCTGCGCTGTGTGCTCGCGCCCGCGCGCCTGCACCACCAGCTCGATCGACACGTTTTGCGCCGCCAGCAGGCTGAAAGCCCGCTGGTGGTGCACCTCGTCGATGTTGGCGCCCGCGTCGGCCACGATGGCGGTGATGCGCGCCAGGTTGCCCGGCACATCGCGCGCGCTGACCTCGATGCGCGCCAGCCGCCCGGCGCGCACCATGCCGCGCTCGATGATGGAGGCCAGCAGCAGCGGGTCGATGTTGCCGCCGCACAGCACCAGGCCGACCCGCTTGCCCGCAAACCGCGCCGGGTGCCGGATCAGCGCCGCCAGGCCGGCGGCGCCAGCGCCTTCCACCAGCGTCTTCTCGATCTCCAGCAGCATCACGATGGCCTGCTCGACATCGCCCTCGTCCACCAGCAGCAGCTCGTCCACCCGCTCGCGGATGATGGCCAGGGTGAGTTCGCCGGGCGTGCCCACGGCGATGCCCTCGGCGATCGTGCTGCTGCCCTGCGGCAGCTGGGTGCCCTTGATGGCGTTGAACATGGCGGGAAAGCGCTCTGTCTGCACGCCCACGATGTCGATGCCGGGCTTCAGCGCACGCGCCACCGTGGCCATGCCGGCCATCAGTCCGCCGCCGCCGATCGCCACCACCAGCGTGTCCAGGTCGGGCTGCACGCGCAGCATCTCCAGCGCCACCGTGCCCTGGCCGGCGATGATGGCTTCGTCGTCGTAAGGGTGCACAAACACCAGGCCCTCGCGTTCGGCCAAAGCCCGCGCATGGCTGCGCGCTTCATCGAGCGAATCGCCGTGCAGCACCACCTCGGCACCGAAGCCGCGCGTGCGCTCGATCTTCACGCCGGGCGTGAAACGCGGCATCACGATCACCGCGCGAATCCCCAGCCGCTGCGCGTGATACGCCACACCCTGGGCGTGGTTGCCGGCGCTCATCGCCACCACGCCGCACGCGCGCTCGGCCTCGCTCAGCTGCACCAGCTTGTTGCAGGCGCCCCGCTCCTTGAAAGAGGCGGTGTACTGCAGGTTCTCGAATTTCAGGAACACCGTGCAGCCCAGCAGCTGCGAGAGCGTGCGCGACTCGACGAAAGGGGTCTCCAGCACCTGGCCTTGCAGGCGCCCGGCAGCGGCTTTGATGTCTTGAATGTCCAGCATGGCGCCATTGTGGCGGCGCGGCGGAACAGCGGGCGTTTTTCACACTCGGCTGCGCCATGCCGTGAAAAGAACCCACAAAGCCCCGCCGCTCTGGCTTTTCATCTCTTCCCAGTTGCGGGAAGCTGGGTTATGGTCCGGCTGAAAGCGGGTACTGCCGCGAATTTCCTGCCCTGTCAAGCCACTTTTTGGAGCCCGTCGAATGAGCAAACGCACCGCAGAGCCGCTGCCTTCGGCGGCACTGCGCCCCGGCAGCGAGGTGCGTGAAGGGCGCGTGTTCGTGCCGCCCGGGCTGCGCCAGGCGCCGGTGCTCGACCTCATGTGTTCCCATTTCGTGCTCACCCTGGCCGCGCGCCAAGGCCCGCGCTTCAACGTGCGCCGCGATCTCAACACCTTGCTGTCGCTGGCCGGGCGCCACCTGGTCTGGCCGCAGACCGTGCTGGCCCGCGTGCGCGAGTTTCTGGTTCGGCGCTGCAAGGACAACGAACTCTGGACCGGTCACGACCGGCTCAGCCCGGCGGCCTTCATGGAGCGCTACGGCGTCTGGCGCGGCCCCTACGAAGAAGGCACGCTGTTCTTCTACCTGGACGAATACGCCAAAGAGTCGCCCAAAGACCTGCTGTCGGTGCTCGCCGTCACCGGTGACTGGCTGAGCCAGTCGCTGAAAAAGCAGTCCACCCTGGTGGAAAAAAACATCGACGCGCTGGCTGGCCTGCTGCAGCTCAACCGCGCCGAGCGCGCGCTGCTGCTCTACGGCACGCTGGCGCGCTACCAGCGCGACCTGCGCTCCATCCTGGTCGAGTTCAAGGTGAACAACGCGCCCGAGGCTTATGCGGCGATTGCCGACGTGGCTGGCGTGAAGGCCAGCGAGGTGGGCGAGGCGCTGCGCGCCGGCTCGCGGCTGGAGCGCATCGGCATGGTGGAGAACCTGATCTCCGAGCACAACATCACCGACCTGGCCGACCTCATGAAAGTGAGCGAAAAGCTGCCACCGGTGCTGATGCGCGAGTACCAGACGCAGAGCGAGTTGATGGCCGTGTTCACCCGGCCCGCTGCGCGCTCCGCGCTGAACGCCAACGACTTTCGCGTTTGTTGGCGACGACGTGCGCCTGCTCTCCGGGCTGCTGCGCGAGGCGGTGGCGCGCAAGGAGCCGGGTGTGAACGTGCTGGTCTACGGCCCGCCGGGCACTGGCAAGACCGAGCTGGCGCGCGTGGTTGCGCAGGCGGCCGGGCTGGAGCTGTTTGAAGTGGAGTACGCCGACCGCGATGGCAACGCCCTCAGCGGCCGCGACCGCTACCGCTCGCTGCAGATTGCGCAGGTGTTCCTGAAAGGCACGGCGCATTCGGCGCTGCTGTTCGACGAGGTGGAAGATGTGTTTCCGCCGATTTCCAGCGAAGCCGCACAAATCATGGCGCGCGCCGAGCACGTGGGCGCGCCGCACACCGGCAGCGTCAGCGGCAAGGCCTGGGTCAACCAGATTCTGGAATCCAACGCGGTCCCCACGCTCTGGGTCACCAACCGCATCGAGCAAATCGACCCGGCGTTTCGGCGCCGTTTTGCCTACCATCTGGAGCTCAAGAGCCCGCCGCCCGGCGCGCGCGAGCAGCTGGTGCGCAAGACGCTGGAAGACGTGGCCGTGTCCGAAGCGCTGGTGGCCCGCCTGACCGAGCGCAAGGGACTGACCCCGGCGCAGATTCGCACCGCGGTGCGCTTTGCGCAGCTCGCGGTGGTGCCCCCGGGCAAGCCCGCCGCGCGCAGCCGCCGAAAAGCCGCCGCGCCCTTGCTCGACGACCTGATCGAACGCCAGCTGAAAAACGCCGATCTCGCGCTGGGCCGCCGGCCCGACGTTGAGCAACGCCCCAGCGTCACCCAGTACAGCCTGGACATGCTCAATGTCGAGAGCCGCTACGAGATTCCCCGCATCGTCACCGCGCTGAAAACGCGCGGCCACGGCTGCCTGTGTTTCCACGGCGCACCGGGCACCGGCAAGACCGCACTGGCCGAGCACCTGGCGCAGGCGCTGGAACGCCCGCTCATGATCCGCCGTGCCAGCGATCTGGTGAGCAAGTTCGTGGGTGAAACCGAGCAGCAGATGGCCGCCATGTTTCGCGAGGCCGAAGCCGAAAAAGCTGTGCTCTTGCTGGATGAAGCCGACAGCTTTCTGCAAGACCGCCGCGGCGCCCAGCGCACCTACGAGGTGACCGAGGTCAACGAAATGCTGCAGGGCATGGAGCGCTACGCCGGCATCTTCATCTGCACCACCAACCTGATGGACAGCATCGACCAGGCCGCGCTGCGCCGCTTCACCTTCAAGATCCGTTTCAAGCCCCTCACCACGGAGCAGCGCGAAACCATGTTTGTGGTGGAAGCCCTGGGCGGTGAAACGAGCCGCCTTGAGTCGGCATGGGCGAAACGCCTGGCGGTTCTGGAGCAGCTCTGCCCCGGCGACTTCGCCGCGGTGAAGCGCCAGATCGACATCCTCGGCGAAGCCCTGGAGCCGGGTGAATTCCTGGCCCAGCTGGAAGCCGAGCACCGCATCAAGCCCGAGGTACGGGAAGCCAGAAAGATCGGCTTCTAGACATGGCCCCCCCGCGCCGCGCTTTCAGCGCGTCACCCCCCAGGGGGCGGCACTGGCGGCCTGGCAAAGCCAGTTCCGCGGTGCCCTTGGTTGAACTCCCTTCTCTGGCGATGCGCTGCGCTCGCAAAGCCCGATGAAATCAGAGTTGCCTCCCGCCCGTGTTGGGCGGTCCGAAGGCCGCTCAACCCCAGGACGCCGTCGGTCCGGCTCCGCCGGCCGACCAGCGTCGCCCCCTGGGGGGTGACGCGCCGCAGGCGCGGCGCGGGGGGGTACTAATGAAGCAAGGCCATCGGCCCCGTCGGCAGCTCTTCCGGCTCGTAGTCCGGGTGGTTGTCAACGAAGAAGCGCATCTTGTGGTCCAGCCGGGCGACGCGCTCGTTGGCCACGCTCTCGCAGTGGTAGGTGGAGATCAGGTTGTGCAGCTTGCCGCGCAAAAACCAGAGGTCTTTGGGCGTCTGGCAGCACATCAGCGCGGCATGCAGGCGCATGCGCAGCGGGTCTTTGATGTCGGCCATCGCGTCTTGAAACTCGTCCACCAGAAAGTCGAGCTCCAGCACCTGGGTGTCGTGGTAGCTGGGTGACTTGCTTTTGAACCAAGGCAGCTTGAAGAACATGCCGAGCTCCGTTTCTGGTTGAGTGGGTTGACGAGCGGGAATGTCTCCCGGGTCTCTCAAACATCGGCAGTCGGGTCTGGGTCTTGAGCTTGCTGGTCCTCAAGCAAGGGGTCCGTGCGACGAGCGGTCGCGGTCGTCAAACCTTGGTGTCGTCTCAGGCGCTGCAGGCGCCCAGGCGTTTACCCAAAAGCACTCACCACCCGAAGCACCTCGGTGCCATAGGCTTCGCGCTTTTTCTGACCGATGCCGGCAATCCCATCCAGATCGGCCAAAGTGCGCGGTTGTTGAGCCGCCAGCGCGCGCAGGGTGGCGTCGTGAAAGATCACGAAGGCCGGCAGGTTGTGCTCGCGCGCCACCTCGGCGCGCCAGGCCTTGAGCGCGTCCAGGCACTCGCGCTCGGCCAGGCTCAGCGGCGCGCCGTCTGGCGCGAGGTCTTTGGCCGCCTTGCGGCTGCCGCTCTTGCTGCGCGAGCGCGAGGGTTTCTCGCTGGCCTGTTTCATCCACACCTGTGCGCCGCCCTTCAGAATGTCGCGCGCGCCTTCGGCCAGGTGCAGGGTGTTGAAGTGCGCCGCGTCCACCTGCACCGCCTCGCGCGCGATCAGCTGGCGCAGCAGCGCTCGCCACTGCGTTTCCGACCAGTCGGCGCCGATGCCGAAGGTGGAGAGCTTGTCGTGCGCGTATTGCGCCATCTTGTCGGTGGGCTTGCCGCGCAGGATGTCCATGATGTGACCGGCGCCAAACGCGGTGCCGCTGGCCTGCTGCACGCGGTAGATGCAGGAAAGAATCTTGCGCGCCGCTTCGGTGGCGTCAATCAGCGCGGGCGGCTTCAAACAGTTGTCGCAGTTGCCGCAGGGTTCACTGGCTTCACCAAAGTAGGTCAGCAGCCGAACCCTTCGGCAATCGCTGGCTTCGGCCAGCGTCAGCAGTGCGTCGAGCTTGCCGCGCAGCACCTGCTTGAACTCGTCGGCCGCCGGGCTCTCGTCGATCATGCGGCGCTGGTTCACCACGTCTTGCAAACCGTAAGTCATCCAGGCGTCGGCGGCCTCGCCGTCGCGCCCGGCGCGGCCGGTCTCCTGGTAGTAGCCCTCGATGTTCTTGGGCATGTCCAGGTGGGCCACGAAGCGCACATCGGGCTTGTCGATGCCCATGCCGAAGGCGATGGTGGCCACCATGATCAGGCCCTCTTCGCGCAGAAAGCGGTCCTGGTGGTCTTGTCGTGTGGCCGCTTCCAGCCCGGCGTGGTACGGCAAGGCGTTGAAGCCGGCATCGCGCAACATGCCGGCCACTTCCTCCACCCGCTTGCGCGACTGGCAGTAGACGATGCCGGCGTCGTGCCCCTGTGCGTGGCTGTGTTCGTCGCGGATGAAGCGCAGCAGCTGCTGTGTTCCATCGGTCTTTTCGACGATGGTGTAGCGGATGTTGGGCCGGTCGAAGCTGCTGATGAAGGTGCGCGCTTCCTGCAGCTGCAGCCGCTCGACGATGTCGGCGCGGGTCAGCTCGTCTGCGGTGGCGGTGAGCGCCACGCGCGGCACGCCGGCAAAGCGCTCGTGCAGCACGACCAGAGCGCGGTAGTCGGGCCGGAAATCGTGGCCCCACTGGCTCACGCAGTGCGCTTCGTCGATGGCAAACAGGCTGAGCTGGCCGCGCTCGTGCAGCGAATCCAGCAGGGCCAGAAAGCGCGGCGTGGTCAGGCGCTCGGGCGCGGCGTAGAGCAGCGTGATCTCGCCGCGCAGCATCTGCTTTTCAACCTGCTGGGCGTCTTCCAGCGACAGGCTGGAGTTGAGAAAAGCCGCCGCCACGCCGGCTTCCAGCAGCGCGCCCACCTGGTCGTGCATGAGCGCGATCAGCGGCGACACCACCACGGTGAGACCCTGGCCGGCGCGCGCGCGCACGATGGCCGGCACCTGGAAACACATCGATTTGCCGCCGCCCGTGGGCATGAGCACCAGCGCGTCGCCGCCCTCGCTCACATGGGTGACGATCTGCGCCTGCGGCCCGCGAAACGCGTCAAAACCAAACACCTCCTGCAGCACGCCGGCGCAGGTCTCCAGTGTTTCGCCGGCGGGCGCGATGTCGATGACGCTCATGGCTCGATTGGCGCAAAAAGGGGCTGCTCAGCTTGCCCGGGGCAGCACATCGCCACCGGGGCTTTTGTGGGGTCGAGGGCAAGGCGCCGAGGCGCAGACAGTGCGGACAGCACGGCAAGCCTTGGCAACGCGGCCATCGGCCTCACAAAAGCCCCGGTCACATTTGTTCCCAGGGCAGGCCGTCATACCGCCACCCATTGAGACTGGAGCGCTTGAAGTCGTCGTTCAGATCACCCTCGAAGCCGTGCAGCACATGCGCGACCTCGGTGAAACCCGCGGCCTCCAGGGCCAGCCCGGCGTCCAGGGTGCGCTTGCCGCTGCGGCAGATCAGCAGCACCGGGCGCGTCTTGTCGCCCGCCTCGGCCTCCACAGCGCCGGAAAAGCGCGCCGGGTCGGGCGTGAGGTCGGGAAACTCGTACCAGGGAATGTTCTCCACGCCCGGCGGCCGCCCCACGTAGAGCGACTCGATCTCCATGCGCACATCGACAAACAGCGGGCCCTCCAGCCCGGCGGCTGCGCGCCTGGTTTGCTCGGCCTGCAGCCAGGCCCAGGCTTCCTTGGGAGAGAGGTCTTTCATGGCGGCTATTGTCGGGCATCGCTAGGCCGCAGCCTCTACGCGCTCCGCGCGCCAGCCGCTAGGCTGTGTGGCCCGCGTCACGCGCCACACCTCCGGAACACGCCCGCTCCACATGACCGCCCATCCAACTGCTTCACCCTATCCCCACCTGCTGGCCCCGCTCGATCTGGGCTTCACCACGCTGAAAAACCGCGTGCTCATGGGCAGCATGCACACCGGGCTGGAAGACGGGCGCGATCTCGGCAAACTCGCCGCCTATTTCCGCGAGCGCGCCGAAGGGCAGGTGGGCCTGATCGTCACCGGCGGTTTCTCGCCCAACATCGCCGGCTGGACCAAGCCCTTCGCCGGCACGCTGTCCACCTCGGGCGCCGCAAAGCGCCACCGCATCGTGACCGACACCGTGCACCAGGCCGGCGGGAAGATCGCGCTGCAGATCCTGCACACCGGGCGCTACGGCTACCACCCGATGGCGGTAGCGCCCTCGCGGCTCAAATCGCCGATCTCGCCGTTCACCCCGTACGCGCTCAGCGCGCGCGGCGTTGAGCGGCAGATTCGCGCCTTCGTGAACTGCGCGGCCAAGGCGCGCGAGGCGGGCTACGACGGCGTGGAGATCATGGGCTCCGAGGGTTACCTCATCAACCAGTTCCTGAGCCTGGCCACCAACCAGCGTGACGACGCCTGGGGCGGCGACTTCAGCCAGCGCATGCGCCTGCCACTGGAGATCGTGCAGCGCACGCGCGAAGCGGTGGGACGCGATTTCATCATCATCTACCGCCTGTCCATGATCGACCTCGTGCCCGGTGGCAGCCGCTGGGACGAGGTGGTGCAGCTCGGCAAGGCCGTGGCGCTGGGCGGTGCGAGCATCGTCAACACCGGCATTGGCTGGCACGAAGCGCGGGTGCCCACCATCGCCACCAGCGTGCCGCGCGCGGCCTTCGCGTGGGTGACGCAGAAGATGAAGGCCGAGTTCGCCGCCGCCGGCATCACCACGCCGCTGGTCACCAGCAACCGCATCAACACGCCCGAGGTGGCCGAGCAGCTGCTGGCCGACGGCCTGGCCGACATGGTGTCCATGGCGCGCCCGCTGCTGGCCGACCCGCACTTTGTGGCCAAGGCCGCGCGCGGCCAGAGCGACCTGATCAACACCTGCATCGCCTGCAACCAGGCCTGCCTGGACCATGTGTTCGTGAACAAGGTGGCCAGCTGCCTGGTGAACCCGCGCGCCTGCGTTGAGACCGAGCTGGTGTACCACCCGGTGGTGAAGAAAAAGCGCATCGCCGTGGTGGGCGCCGGCCCGGCCGGACTCACCGCCGCCACGCTGGCCGCCGAACGCGGCCACGAGGTGCATCTGTTCGACGCCGCCAGCGCCATCGGCGGTCAGCTCAACATGGCCAAGCAGGTGCCGGGCAAGGAAGAGTTCCACGAAATGCTGCGCTACCTGCAGCGCCGCGTGGAGACCACGGGTGTGCAACTGCACCTGAACCAGACCGCGCGCGCGGCCGACCTGCAGGGGTTTGACGAGCTGGTGGTGGCCACCGGCGTGCTGCCGCGCGACCCCAGGATTCCCGGCCAGGATCACCCCAAGGTGTTGAGCTACATCGAGGTGCTGCGCGAGCGCAAGCCGGTGGGCGAGCGCGTGGCCATCGTGGGCGCCGGCGGCATCGGCTTTGATGTGGCCGAATTTCTGGTGCACAGCGGCACCTCCACCACGCTCGACCTGCCGGCCTGGCAGGCCGAATGGGGCGTGACCGATCCCGAACAAGCGCCGGGCGGACTCAGCACCGAAGCGCCGGCCGTCTCGCCACCTGCGCGCCAGGTCACGCTGCTGCAGCGCAAGGCCGGCAAGCTCGGCGCCGGTCTGGGCAAGACCACCGGCTGGATCCACCGCACCGCGCTCAAACACAAGCAGGTGAAGATGATCGGTGGCGTGAACTACGAGCGCATTGCCGACGAAGGCCTGCTCGTGTCTTACGGCGACAAGCGCGAAAACCCGACCTGGATCGCCTGCGACACGGTGGTGCTCTGCGCCGGGCAGCTGCCGCTGCGTGCGCTGGCCGATGAGCTCACCGCGCTGGGCAAGTCGGTCCATTTGATCGGCGGCGCGCTCGAAGCGGGCGAGCTCGATGCCAAGCGCGCGATCGATCAGGCGGCGCGGCTGGCGGCGAAGCTCTGAAGGCAGGTCGTGCAGTGTCGCGCAGATGGCACGGGTCGCCCTTGTTGAAGCTGCTGAGCCGCTTTCCGCCGTCACCAGACGAACTTCTCAGCGTGCTCCTTCGTGTACTCGCTCAGCAGCGCCGAGCGCTGCTCACCCGGCCGAACATCGGCGGGCAGCCGCACATACATCTCGGCCTGAACCACCTCGCCGTTTTCGGTGTCGGTGCGCACCAGTTCGATCGCGATCCGCGAGTAACCGCCAGGCTCGCCGATGCGCTC
Organism: uncultured beta proteobacterium; assembly: GCA_963831255.1. Lineage (GTDB taxonomy): Bacteria > Pseudomonadota > Gammaproteobacteria > Burkholderiales > Burkholderiaceae_C > Hydrogenophaga. Next base: position 430,751 of record CAWHPI010000002.1, read on the forward strand.
CAGCCGGTCCATGCCGGCCAGTGCTTCGGGGCATCGGCGCGGTACAGCTCGCCCACCACCGGGTGGCCGGTGCCTGGCGCGTGAATCACGCAAGGCACATGGCCGTCGCCCATCAGGTAGAACGGCAGATGCTCGCGCGTCCGGTAGCGGCCCGGCACGCGCTCGCCGGTGTTGATGTGCGCGTTGCAGAAACCCTGTTTCAGGGAACCGTAGGTGAACAAAAGAACCATCTCGGGCAACCGTTTCTGCGTTCAACGCAAGCCGATCAGTAAGCGCCCATGAAGTCGCGCTTGCCGACGGGCAGGCCGTTGTGGCGCAGGATGGCGTAGGCGGTGGTCACGTGAAAGAAGAACTGCGGCAAGCCGTAGTTGGCCAGGTAGGTCTGCCCGCTCAGCTTCTTCTCTTTCGGCGTGCCCGGGCGCAAGACGATTTCGCTGCTTTCCTTGCCTTCAAACTGCGGCGGCATTCACGCTGTCCAGAAAGGCCAGGGTCTGGGTCAGCAGCGCATCCAGATCGGCAAAGGTTTTCTCCTGGCCGTCAAACACCGGCACATCGACACCGGCCAGGCGCGCCGTGATGCCGCGCGAAAAATCGGCCGCGATCTGCACCTGCTTGAGCAGCGGGAACATGTCGGGAAACAGGCGCGCCTGGAGCAGGGCGTCGGGCTCGATGTTCTTGGCTGTGGCGTGTTCGCTGGCCTGCGCCAGCATGGTTTTCAGAGCCGTCAGCATTTGCTTGAGAACGGGAACGGAATGGTTGTACATGGGGCTGGTCATGGTGGGCTCGGGTGGTGTGTCGGTGAAAGAAAGGGTGCAGCAAGCGCTGCGCGCCCAGGGAATGTAGCCCCATCTCCCACCGGCCAGGGCCATGGGCGGGAATCGGTGAAGCGCCAACAGAGGCTTTCTACAATCTCCTCATGACCGCTTCACTCCCCTACACCCGCGCCCAGGCGCTGCCCGGCATCCTTGCGAAACGCATCGCCGTGCTCGATGGCGCCATGGGCACCATGATCCAGCGCTTCAAGCTCGATGAAGCGGCTTACCGCGGTGAGCGGTTCAAAGACTTTCACAAAGATGTGAAAGGCAACAACGAGCTGCTGAGCCTGACGCGGCCCGACGTGATCCGCGACATCCACGAGAGCTATCTGGCCGCCGGCGCCGATCTGGTCGAGACCAACACCTTCGGCGCCACATCGATCGCCCAGGCCGACTACGACATGGCCGATCTGGCGCGAGAGATGAACCTGGCCTCGGCCCGAATCGCGCGCGCCGCTTGCGACAAGTTCAGCACGCCCGACAAGCCGCGCTTCGTCTGCGGCGCCCTGGGCCCCACGCCCAAGACCGCCAGCATCAGCCCCGACGTGAACGACGCTGGCGCCCGCAACGTCACCTTCGAGCAGCTGCGCGCCGCGTATTACGAACAGGTGGAAGCGCTGGTGGAAGGCGGATCCGACGTGTTGCTGGTTGAAACCATCTTCGACACGCTCAACGCCAAGGCCGCGCTGTTCGCGATTGACGAATTCTTCGAGGCCAGCGGCGAGCGCCTGCCGGTCATCATCAGCGGCACCGTCACCGACGCCTCCGGCCGCATCCTGAGCGGCCAGACCGTGAGCGCCTTCTGGGCCAGCGTGCGCCACATCCAGCCGCTGGCCGTGGGGCTGAACTGCGCCCTGGGCGCCACGCTGATGCGCCCCTACATCCAGGAGCTGAGCAAGGTGGCGGGCGACACCTTCATCAGCTGCTACCCCAACGCCGGTCTGCCCAACCCCATGAGCGACACCGGTTTCGACGAAACGCCAGATGTCACCAGCCGCCTGCTGCGTGAGTTCGCGGCCGAAGGCCTGGTGAACATCGTGGGCGGTTGTTGCGGCACCACACCGCAACACATCGCCGCGATCCATGAAAGCGTGTCGCCGCAGGCGCCGCGCGCTGTGAAACGTCCCATGTTTTACAGAGAAGCGGCCTGACCATCTGGTTTTGGCTGACGGTGCTTCAGCTTGTGGCGCATCGCGCGCCCATCTGACAATCTCGGGTTTTCCTCAGAAATACCGCTGGTTATCCGACCTCCGAGGCCAACGGCAGCACGGTTCACGGGGTTCCGTGGTTGGGCCCCTCGCCATACGCGCTGCCGGCGAGATTCTGGGGATGTTTGCAACGTGAAGCCTGCCGCATCGGCGCGCTCACCAACCAGGTTCTTCTCATGGAAACCATCGCGCCCTTGTGGCTCTGGGTCGTCTTCGTCGTTTTCGTGCTGGTCGCGCTTTTCGTCGACTTCGTCGTGCTCAAGAAGCAGGGCGCGCACGAGGTCAGCGTGCGGGAGGCCGTGAACTGGTCGCTGGCCTGGGTGGCCTTGAGCTTCGTGTTCAACGTGTTGTTCTGGTTCGCCATCCGCGACACCACCGGGTCCACGGCGATTGCCAACGAGAAGTCGCTGGAGTTCCTGACCGGCTACCTGATCGAGAAGAGCCTGGCGGTGGACAACATCTTTGTCTTCCTGCTCATCTTCACCTACTTCTCGGTGCCGCCCGCGTTCCAGAAGCGCGTGCTGATGATCGGCATCATCGGCGCCATCGTGCTGCGCACCATCATGATCCTGCTGGGCGCCTGGCTGCTCGACCAGTTCCACTGGATCCTCTACGTGTTCGGCGCTTTCCTCATCCTCACCGGCGTCAAGATGTGGTGGGCAGCGGGCAAGGAGGAAAGCCTGGAAGACAACCCGGCGCTCAAGCTCCTGCGCAAGATCCTGCCGGTGAGCCAGCATTACGACGGCGAAAAATTCTGGACCGTGGAGAACGGCAAGAAGATCGCCACGCCGCTGCTGATGGTGGTGGCGCTGGTCGGCATGACCGACGTGATTTTTGCCGTGGACTCCATCCCGGCCATCTTCGCCATCACCAAAGACCCGTTCATCGTGCTCACCAGCAACGTGTTCGCCATCCTGGGCCTGCGCGCCATGTTCTTCCTGCTGCAAGCCGCCGCCAGCCGCTTCCACCTGCTGAACTACGGCCTGGCGATCATCCTCGTCTTCATCGGCAGCAAGATGATGCTGATCGACATCTACAAGATCCCGGTGGCGGTGTCGCTGGGTGTGGTGCTGTCCATCCTGGCCATCACCATGGTCTGGAGCAGCAAGACGGCGCCGAATACCTGAGCCGTGGCTCAGGCCTGCAGCGCGCGCACGCGCGCTGCGATGGCCTCGTTGAGCGGGGCCCGGCTGCCGACCGACTGCGCCAGCCGCACCACCTCGCCGCTCAGGGCATCGATTTCGGTTGGCCGGCCCAGCGCCAGGTCATCGGCCATGCTGGACCGGGCCAGCTTGTCCACACGCAGCATGCGCGCCGCGACCACGCGAAACAGCGGTGTGGGCAGGCGCAACACACGCACCAGCCAGGGCCAGGGCAGCGAGGTGAGCTGAGCGGGGTGGATACCCGCTGCGTTCAGCACCCCCAGCGCTTCCTGCATCAGCGCCGCAAACTGGCGGCGGTGGCCGGCGTCGAGCAGCTGCGCCAGCAGCGGCAGGCCCGACAGGGCGTTGACCGGGTTGTTCAGGTTGAGCAGGAGCTTGCCCCACTGCAGCGGCAGCAGGTCGGCGTGCAGGTCGAGCGGAATCCCGGCGGCTTTGAAGCGCGGCGCCCAGGCAGCCAGCGTGGCGTCGTGCTGCGCGGCCAGGTGGCCGTCGGTGCCTCGGTGCACGTGGCCCGGGGCGAGTTCGGCGATGTTGTAGGGCACCATGCCCGGCACGACGCGCAGGCCAGGCGCGGCAGCGCTCGCCACCTCGGCGTTGCGCAAGCCGTTTTGCAGCGAGAGCACCACGGTGCCCAGCGGCAGGCGCTCGGCCAGTTCGCGCGCGGCGGCGGCGGTGGCCGGGCTCTTGACGCACAGCAAGACCAGGGCGTGCCCGCTGCCAGACAGGCACTTGCTCGTGCAGCCGCAGTGCCTCCGCAGGGATTCGCCGATCCGCGCCGTCGAGGTCGGTGACCCGCAGGCCGTGCTGTCGCAGCCCATCGAGCACGCGCGGCCGGCCCACAAAGTCCACCGGCACACCGGCGGCCTGCAGACAACCGCCCACATAACAGCCCACGCTGCCCGCGCCCATGATGAGCACCGGGCAGGTCGCCTGAGCCGTTCCGGTCATGAACAGGCCGTGCAAAGCAACTGGGGAAGAGGGGTGTTCGGCATGAAGGTCTCCGGGCGGGTGGAGGGCGGAGCATCGCCGCAGGAGACGGGTGTGTCAGTCATTCAATCGACAGGCGGCGGACATGCTGCCAGGCGGCCCAGCGCGGCGGCTACCTGCGGTGCCTGCCTTGCGGGGTGGGCATGAGCCGGTCCACTTCCTGTTGCAGGGTGTCGACCAGCTTGCTGTAGACCTGCAGCTTGTGGCCGCTTTCGCGCAGCCGCTCGGCCAGGCGCTGGGCCACGGCGGTCATGAGCTTGGCGGCGGTGGCGGGTTGTTCGGTGGTCAGGGCCTCGAGTGCTTCGCGGGTGAGCACGGCGCATTTCACCTCGGTGCTGGCGGTGCAGGACGCCGATCGCGCGGCGCCATCCACCAGCGCCATCTCGCCGATGAGGCTGCCCGGGCCGAGCACCTTGACGGTGGCGGCGTTGACGCGGCTGGCCATCAGGCTCTCCACCGTGATTTCGCCTTCGAGCACCAGCACCATGAAGCCGGTGTCTGCCGTTTCGCCCTGGCGGATGATTTGTGTGCCGCGCCTGAACACGCGCGGGCGCATGAAGCCGACCACCGCGAGCGCCTCGTTTTCCGAGAGCTGCATCAGCGCGGTGGGCGCGCGCAGCATCTGGGCGGCCCGGTGCGCCGCGTCCGACGCGTCCACCGCGGCTTGCCGCTCGGCGGGCAGGCGCGATTCCGGGGCTTCGCGCTGACGTGGTGAGCCAAACAGTTTGTCGAAAACGGACATGGTGAAGATCGATGAGGGGCCGCCCGAACGGCAGTTTCGGATTCATTGTGACGCTGGTGCGCCGCATCGCTTGTGACCGATTGCACTGCTTTGGCACATCCATTGCTTGTACGGGTGCATGCAGATTGACGCACAAGCCTTGTATGCCCGAGCCACCCCGGTGGCGGCAGGCGCCTGGCGCGACCCGCTGGCGCTGCTGCTGGCCTCGACCGGCGAGGGCATTTATGGCGTGGACCTGGACGGCCTGTGTGTCTTCATCAACCCGGCCGGCGCGCGCCTGCTCGGGTACGAGCCCGACGAGGTGCGCGGGCGCAACATGCACGAGCTGACCCACCACGCCCGGCCCGATGGCTCGGCCTACCCCGAAGACCAGTGCCCGATCTTCAACGCCTTTCGCCAGGGCCTGCCTTGCCGCATCGACAGCGAGGTGTTCTGGCGCTCCGATGGCACGGCGTTTCCGGTGGAGTACTCCAGCCACCCGATCGTGGAAGCCGGGCAGGTGCTGGGCGCCGTGGTCACATTCGTGGACATCACCGAGCGCAGGCGCGCAGCCGATGCGCTGCAGCGCGCCAAAGACGGGCTGGAAGCCAGCGTGTCGTGAGCGCACACTGGCGCTGGAGACCGCCTTGCAGCGGGTGCGCGAACTCGCCGCCTGGTCCGACACGGTGCGCGAAGAGGAGCGCACCCGCATCGCGCGCGAGGTGCACGACGAACTCGGCAGCCTGCTGGTGGCGCTCAAGATGGATGTGAACTGGATGGACAAGCGCCTGGCCGAGCAGGCCCAGCGCCCGCCCGAGGCGGCCACCGACATGCGCGAGCGCATGCGCTGCAAGTGCCAGAACATGAGCCGCCTGATCGAGACCGCGGTCGACAACGTGGGCCGCATCATCACCGACCTGCGCCCCAGCATCCTCGACCACCAGGGTCTGTGGGCGGCGCTGGAATGGCAGGCGCAGGAGTTCGTGGCCTCGGCCGAGCTGGCGCTGGACTGGCAGCTGGCGCTGGACGAAACCCTGGAGCCACCCGAGCCGCTGGCCATGGCGGTGTTTCGCATCTTTCAGGAAATGCTGAGCAACGTCGGCCGCCACGCGCGCGCCCGGCATCTGCAGGTGCACATCGTGCTCACGGGCGGTCTGCTCACCCTGGCGGTGCAGGACGACGGCCAGGGCGCACCGCCCCAGGCGTTTGAGGCGGCAGATGCCTACGGCGTGATGGGCATGCGCGAGCGCGCGCGGCATTTTGGCGGCCGCATCGACATCGTCAGCGCGCCCGGCGCCGGCACGCGCATGTGCCTGGCGATCGCCATCCTTCCAGAGACCTTGGCATGAGCACCCCAGATTCCGACACCATCCGCGTGCTCATCGGCGACGACCACCGCATCGTGCGCGAAGGCCTCAAGCAGGTGCTGGCCGATGCGCCCGATGTGACCGTGGTCGCCGAGGCGCCCACCGGCCCCGAGGTGCTGTCGCAGGTGGCGGCGCTGCGCGCACCCGGCGGCGCGGGCCTGGGCCTGGTGCTGCTCGACATCGCGCTGCCGGGCATCGACGGGCTCGACGTGCTGCAAACCCTCAAGCGCGAGCACCCGCGCCTGCCGGTGCTCATGCTCAGCACCTACCCCGAGAAGCAGTACGCGGTGCGCTGCATCCGCCTGGGGGCCAGCGGTTACCTCAACAAGAGCGCCGACCCCGACGACATGCTGGCCGCGGTGCGCAAAGTGGCCCACGGTGGCATCTACCTGAACGCCGCCACGGCCGAGGCGCTGGCCGCCGCGGTGGGCCAGGCCCGCACACACGCCGGCCCCGAAGCCCTGTCGCACCGCGAGCACCAGGTGTATCGCCTGCTCACGCAGGGCCACACCGTGAGCGAGATTGGTGCACAGCTCGGCCTCGCGCCCAACACGGTGAGCACTTACCGTGCACGCATCCTGGAAAAGACCGGTGCGAAGAACGATGTGGAGCTCGCGCTGTACGCCGAGCGCCACGCGCGCCATGCCGAGCCAGGTCAAGCCCCAACCTGATCGCCGGCTGGCGGGCCGATTCGGGCCAGGTTTGTAGGGCTGGCCCTACGTGGCGTCGAAACGGCCACGTCGATTCTCGGCCTCGCGCGCGATCTGGCGCGGCGCTTGCAGCAACCACCCCGTCCATCAACTCACGAGGTGTGCCATGACCGCTGAATACGATCCCTTCGATGCCGACCGACCCCTGCGCATGCGCTGTACCTGTGGCCGGCCCCACTCTGTGGCCGAGCACATTCAGGCCTTTGGTGCGGCGCACGCGGCGCCGCAGCGCCTGGTCAACAACGCGGGCATGAACAGCGAGGAACAGCGCGGTGCCGACTTCATGGAAGCGGCGCTGGTCAAGGCGCTGTTCCCGCAGGAGCCGGTGCGCCGCGCGTTCCTGAAAGCGGTGGGTCGCCCCACCGCCATGGCGGCCATTGCCAGCCTGTTCCCCATGGGCGCCATGCAGGCGCTGGCGCAAGACAGGAAACCGCTGGAGAAAGCCGACCTCAGCATCGGCTTCCTGCCCATCACCTGCGCCACGCCGCTGGTGGCCGCCGACCCGCTGGGCTTTTACGCCAAAGAGGGCCTCAAGGTGAAGCTCAACCGCACCGCGGGCTGGGCCGTGGTGCGCGACAAGACGCTGGCCGCCGAGTTCGACGCCTCGCACATGCTCTCGCCCATGCCGCTGGCCATCAGCATGGGGCTGGGGGCCGATGCCACGCCCATGGTGATGCCCGCGATTGAAAACGTGAACGGCAACGCGATCACCCTGCACGTGAAGCACAAGGACAACCGCGACCCGAAGAAATGGAAGGGCATGAAGTTCGCCATTCCGTTCGACTTCTCCATGCACAACTTTCTGCTGCGCTACTACCTGGCGGAAAACGGCATCGACCCCGACACCGATGTGCAACTGCGCGTGATGGCGCCGCCCGACATGGTGGCCAACCTGCGCGCGGAAAACATCGACGGCTTCATCGTCGCCGAGCCGTTCAACCAGCGCGCCGTGTTCGATGGTGTGGGCTTCATTCACCTGCTCACCAGCGAGCTCTGGGACAACCACCCGTGTTGTGCGTTCGCCGCCACGCGCAAGTTTGTCGAGACGAATCCCAACACCTTTGCCGCCCTGTTTCGCGCCATCGTCACCTCGACCCTGCACTGCTCCAAGATGGAGAACCGCCCCGCGGTGGCCGCAGCCATTGCCGGGCCAAACTACCTCAATCAGCCGCTCACCGTGCTGGAGCAGGTGCTGCTGGGCCGCTTTGCCGACGGGCTGGGCAACGTGCGCAACGAGCCCAATCGCATCAACTTCGACCCCTTCCCCTGGCAGTCCATGGCGGTGTGGATGCTCACGCAAATGAAGCGCTGGGGCTATGTGAAGACCGACATCAACTACGCGCAGATCGCCGAGCAGGTCTTTCTCGCCACCGACGCGCGCAAGCGCATGGCCGAGCTGGGCTTCACCGCGCCGGCTGCGAACAGCAAGACCCACGTGATCATGGGCAAGACCTTCGACCCCGCCAAACCCGAGGCGTATGTGAAGTCCTTTGCCATCGGCAAGGGTTGATCCGGCACCAAGTCGGTGCCTGCCAGGGCGGCAACCGCCCAGCGTGGTGCGCAGCATGGTCAAGCTTGCGAGCTGCCGACCGGTTTCGGCATCGAACGGCACGCTGCGCGTCTTCGGTGTCCGCTCAAGTGGACGGTTGACCGCCCGTGCCCTCATCGGTCGGTGCGCTGGCTGACTTGGCGCGGCCCTCCTGAGCGACTGGCGTAGGGCCAGCCCTACATGGGGTGGTTGCCGTGGCTGCGAAATGCGCTTCGGTCTTCGAAACAGACCTTGAATCGCTCAACTTGGCCCGCTGCTTGCAACGCATGAAGCGTCTTCAACTCAAGAGGTGCGCCATGTCCGAATTCTTCGATCCCTACAACGCCGACCGTCCGCTCATGATGAAGTGCAGCTGCGGGCGCGACCACACCGTGGCCGAGCACCAGGCCGAAGAAGCCAGCGCAGCGCAAGCCACCCGCACGCTGCGCGAGCGCAGCGAGACGGCCGAGTTCGAGGCCTACAGCAACGAGTTCATCGAGGCCACGCTGATGAAGGCCTTGTTCCCGCAAGACGCGGTGCGCCGCCGCTTCCTGCGCGCGGTCGGCAAGAGCACAGCGATGGCGGCGATTGCCAGCGTGCTGCCGGTGGCCAGCCTGCAGGCCATGGCGCAAGACAAGAAGGGCGCGCTGGAGAAGACCAATCTCAAGATCGGCTTCATCCCGATCACCTGCGCCACGCCGCTCATCATGGCCAAGCCGCTGGGCTTTTACGAGAAGCAGGGCCTCAACGTGGAGGTGATCAAGACCGCGGGCTGGGCGCTGATCCGCGACAAGATGATCAACAAGGAGTACGACGCCACGCACTTCCTCTCGCCCATGCCGCTGGCGATTTCGATGGGCGCCGGTTCCAACGCCGTGCCCATGAACGTGGCCACGATCCAGAACACCAATGGCCAGGCGATCACGCTGCACAACAAGCACAAGGACAAGCGCGACCCCAAGCAGTGGAAGGGCTTCAAGTTCGGTGTGCCGTTCGAGTTCTCGATGCACAACTTCCTGCTGCGCTACTACCTGGCCGAGGCCGGCATCAACCCCGACACCGATGTGCAGATCCGCGTCGTGCCGCCGCCGGAGATGGTGGCCAACCTGCGCGCCGGCAACATCGACGGCTACCTTGGCCCCGATCCGTTCAACCAGCGCGCGGTGTTCGACGAGATCGGCTTCCTGCACGTGCTGACCAAAGACCTGTGGAACGGCCACCCCTGCTGCGCCTTCGGCACCAGCACCGAGTTCATCCAGCAGAACCCCAACACCTTTGCTGCGCTGTACCGCGCGGTGCTCACCGCCGCCGCCATGGCGCGCCAGCCCAAGAACCGCGAGCTGATCGCCAAGGTGATCTCGCCCCAGGCCTACCTGAACCAGCCCGAGACCGTGGTGGCGCAGGTGCTCACCGGCCGCTTCGCCGACGGTCTGGGCAACGTGCAGACCGTGCCCGACCGCGCCGACTTCGACCCCATGCCCTGGCAGAGCATGGCGGTGTGGATGCTCACGCAGATGCAGCGCTGGGGCTATGTGAAGGGCGAGGTGAACTACAACCAGATCGCCGAGCGCGTGTTCCTGATCACCGACGCGCGCAAGCACATGAAAGACCTGGGCATGCCGTTCGAGGCCGGTTCGGGCTACAAGAAGCACACCATCATGGGCAAGGAGTTCGACCCAGCCAAGGCCGCGGCCTACGCCAAGAGCTTCGCCATCAGCAAGACATGAAACACCCCCGCCACGCTTCGCGTGACCCCCTCAAGGGGGCAATGCCTGTGGCCCGGCAAAGCCGGTTCCACGGCATTCCTGAGCAGGGTCACGACACATCCAACACACATTTGACAGTTCCATGAAAACGCTGAACCTCAACCTACGGGCCGGCCTGGTCTCGTTGCTGCTGTTCGTGCTGCTTCATCGGCGGCTGGCAGCTGGCCACGCAGGCGCCGTCGGTGGGTGGCTCCAGCGCCGGCATGACGGCCGAAGAGATCGAGTACGCCAAGCTGCTGGGCAAGGCCCCGGGTGCGGAGAAGACCACCGGCTTCCCGCAACCGTGGGCGGTGGCCGAGGCGAGCTGGGCGCATTTGTCCAACCCGTTTTTCGACAACGGACCCAACGACAAGGGCGTGGGCATCCAGCTCGGCCACTCGCTGGCGCGCGTGGCGGCGGGCTTTCTGCTGGCCATGGCGGTGGCGCATTCCGCTGGGCTTTCTGATTGGTATGTCGCCCCTGATGCAAAAGGCGTTTGATCCCTTCATTCAGGTGCTCAAACCCATCAGCCCGCTGGCCTGGATGCCGCTGGCGCTCTACACGCTGAAAGACAGCAACGTGAGCGGCGTGTTCGTCATCTTCATCTGCTCGATCTGGCCGATGCTGATCAACACCGCGTTCGGCGTGGCCTCGGTCAAGCGCGACTGGCTCAACGTGGCCAGCACGCTGGAAGTGAGCCCGCTGCGCAAGGCGCTGCAGGTGATCCTGCCGGCCGCGGCGCCCACCATCCTGACCGGCATGCGCATCAGCATGGGCATCGCCTGGCTGGTGATCGTGGCCGCCGAGATGCTGGTCGGCGGCACCGGCATCGGCTACTTCGTCTGGAACGAGTGGAACAACCTCTCGCTCACCAACGTGATCTTCGCGGTGCTGGTGATCGGTGTGGTCGGCATGCTGCTCGACCTCATGTTCGCCCAGGCGCAAAAGGCGGTGACCTATGTGGAGTGAATCTTCCGACCGCCAGGGCGTCGCCCTGACTTCCCCGCGTGCAACCCCTCAGGCGAGTTCCAACATGTCCGGTTTTCTCAAGGTCGAGCAGCTCGCCAAGGCCTACCAGGCCGACAAGCCGGTGTTTGCCGACGTGTCCTTCGCCATCGACCAGGGCGAGTTCGTCTGCATCATCGGCCACAGCGGCTGTGGCAAGACCACCATCCTCAACGTGCTCGCCGGGCTCGACACCGCCACGTCTGGCCACTGCTTCATGGACGGGCGCGAGATTGCCGGCCCCAGCCTGGAGCGCGGCGTGGTGTTCCAGAGCCACGCGCTCATGCCCTGGCTCACGGTGCGGCAGAACATCGCGTTCGCGGTGAAGTCGCGCTGGCCCGAGTGGAGCAAGGCGCAGATCGCCGAGCAGGTGGAGAAATACGTGGCCATGGTGGGCCTCACGCCCGCCATCGACAAGAAGCCCAGCCAGCTTTCGGGTGGCATGAAGCAGCGCGTGGGCATTGCGCGCGCCTTTGCCATCCAGCCCAAGATGCTGCTGCTCGACGAGCCCTTTGGCGCGCTGGACGCGCTCACGCGCGGCAGCATCCAGGAAGAGCTGATGGGCATCGTGCGCCAGACGCAGCAGACCGTCTTCATGATCACGCACGACGTGGACGAGGCCATTCTGCTGGCCGACCGCATCCTGCTCATGACCAACGGCCAGGAGCTCGACGGCGGCGCTACGCACCCGGCGGCATGGCCGAGGTGGTGGTCAACCCGCTGCCGCGCAGCCGCACGCGGGCGCAGCTGCACCACCTGGATGGCTACTACGACTTGCGCAACCACATCGTGGATTTTCTGGTCACGCGCGCGAAAGCGCGCTGACCCCCCGCGCCGCCTGCGCGGCGTCACCCCCCAGGGGGCGGCGCTGGCGGCCCGGCGAAGCCGGTTCCGCGGCGCCCTGGGCTGAACTTCCCCTCGCTCTCACTCCGTTTCTTTCTTCCTTCAACCACAACGAGGCAACACCATGAGCCGACTCGACGTCACCGAAAAAATCATCACCACCAAGGTCAGCAAGGGCCTGCAGATGGGCCGACGTGGCCAAGAAGGTGGGCCAGTCCAAGGAATGGACCACGGCCCTGTGCCTGGGCCAGATGACGGCCACGGCCGCGCAGGCCAAGGTGCTGGGCAAGATCTTCGGCCTCACCGCCGAAGAGCAGAAGTGGCTGCAGGTGGTGCCCTACAAGGGCTCGCTGCCCACCGCCGTGCCGACCGATCCGCTGATCTACCGCTTCTACGAACTGGTCAGCGTGTACGGCACGACCTTCAAGGAACTGATCCACGAAGAGTTTGGCGACGGCATCATGAGCGCCATCGATTTCAAGATGGACATGCAGCGCCAGGCCGATCCGAACGGCGACCGCGTGAACATCGTGATGTCGGGCAAGTTCCTTCCGTACAAGCAGTATTGACCCCCTGCGCCGCTGCGCGGCTTCCCCCTGCCAGGGGGACGGCGCTAGCGGCCGGGCAAAGCCCGTTCCACGGCGCCCGCTGCGTTGAAGGCACTTCGCGCCGGGTGCGCTCGTTGTCTTCCGTCTGCTTACCTTTGCGAGATGGTCCTCCATGGAACCCCGCCCACCGCTGCCGCCCTTCACCGCCGAGACCGCCGCGCAGAAAGTGCGCATGGCCGAAGACGCCTGGAATTCGCGCGACCCGGATCGGGTGGTCAAGGTCTACACCGAGGACACGCGCTGGCGCAACCGGGCGGAGTTTCCGGTGGGCCGGGAACAGGTGCACGCGTTTCTGGTGCGCAAGTGGGCGCGGGAGCTGGACTACCGGCTGATCAAGGAGCTGTGGGCCTTTGCCGACAACCGCATCGCGGTGCGCTTCGTCTACGAGTGGCACGACGACGCAGGCCAGTGGTACCGCTCGCATGGCAATGAAAACTGGCAGTTCAATGCCCAGGGCTACATGGAGCAGCGCCACGCCAGCATCAACGACCGGACCATCCTTGAGGCCGAGCGCCTGTTCCGCTGGCCGCTGGGCGCGCGCCCGATCGACCATCCCGGGCTTGAGCGAACTGGGGCTCTGAGCGGCCAATGCCAGCCGCGAGCACAGGCGCTCAGCCCGGCAGCGGAATCCACTCCTGATCGTCGTCCGGCGGCAGCGGAAACCGGCCAGCCGCCCAGTCGGCCTTGGCCTGCTCGATGCGCTCCTTGCGCGACGACACGAAGTTCCAGAACATGTGGCGCTCGCCCAGCGGCTCGCCGCCGAAGACCATCAGCGTGGCGGCGGTCTGCGCCTGCACCTTGGCCGCGCTGTCGTCGTCGAATACCAGCAGCTGCCCGGGCTCGTAAGTCTCGCCCGCGTGCTCGATGGAGCCCTTGGCCACGTACACCGCCTGTTCGCTGTGGCCACCGGGCAGGGGCAGCTGCGCACCGGCCTGGCACTCGGCGTGCACGTAAAACAGCGGCGAGTGCGTGCGCACCGGGCTTTGCTGGCCGTAGGCCTGCCCGGCGATCACGCGTGCCACACGCCACCCTGCTCGCGCACCGGCAGCATCGGCCTGGGGTAGTGGGTGAAGGCGGGTTCGGTTTCTTCGTCGGCCTCGGGCAGGGCCACCCACATCTGCATCAGCTCCAGCCCGCCATCGGCGAACGACTGCGGGGTGGGTGAAGCGCTCGCTGTGGCTGATGCCGCGCCCGGCGGTCATCCAGTTCACATCGCCAGGTCGGATGTCCTGCTGCATGCCCAGGCTGTCGCGGTGGGTGATCTGCCCGCTGAGCAGGTAGCTCACGGTGGACAGGCCGATGTGGGGGTGTGGCCGCACGTCGGCCTGGGCAATGTCCTCTGGCGCGATCGTCACCGGCCCCGCGTGGTCCAGGAACACGAACGGGCCGACCATGCGGCGCCTGGCGAGGGGCAGCACGCGCCGCACCGTGAGGCCGTGGCCCAGGTCGGCGGCGCGGGCGTTGAGGGTCAGTTCAAGCATGGTGATCTCCCAATGGTGTCAAACGAGCGCTGACGCCCAAAACCCAGGGCGCCGTGGAACCGGCTCTGCCGGGCCGCCAGCGCCGCCCCCTTGAGGGGGTCGCGCGCAGCGTGGCAGGGGTGGGTCACAGCCTCCCCATTCGGCCAGATTGGAAATCGACAAACGCCTGCTGGATTTCTTGCGGCGTGTTCATCACGAACGGGCCGTAGCCCACCACCGGCTCGTCGATCGGTTCGCCGCAGAGCCAGAGCAGGGTGGTGTCGGCCAGCGCGGTGAGGCTCACGCCTTCGCCCGCGCGCTCGTAGACGATCATTTCCGCATCGCCCGGCCTCCTGGCCATCGTCGGTTTTGACCCGGCCCTGAAAGACCAGCGGCACGGTGGTGTGCCCTTCGGGTGCGGGCAGGCGTCACGGTGTGGCCGGCCTTGAGCTGCACGTCCCAGACCTGCATGGGCGTGAAGGTGTGCGCCGGGCCGCGCGCGCCCTGGAATTCGCCCGCGATCAGGCGCACCGAGCCCGCGCCTCCGGGCAAAGCAACCGTGGGCGTTTGCGCTGCGGTGATGCCCTGGTAGCCGGGCGGCGCCATCTTGTCGCGCGCCGGCAGGTTCACCCACAGCTGCACCATGCGAAACGGCCCGCCCGCGCGGCCGAAGGCCTCGCTGTGGAACTCTTCGTGCACGATGCCCGAGGCGGCCGTCATCCACTGCACGTCGCCGGGGCCGATGGTGCCGCCACCGCCACTGGAGTCGCGGTGCGAGACCTCGCCGTCGTAGACGATGGTCACGGTCTCGAAGCCGCGGTGCGGGTGCGCGCCCACGCCGCGGCGCTGGGTGGTCGGCTCGAAGTTCATCGGGCCGCCGTAGTCGAGCATGAGGAAGGGCGAGAAGGCGGCGGGGTCGTCGTTGTACGAAAACAGCGTGCGCACCGGAAAGCCGTCGCCGACCCAGTGGCCTTGCGTGTTGCGCTGGATGAAAGACACGGACTTCATCGGGGAGCTCCTTTGGCGTTGATTGTCGGCCGATCTGCGACACCCCTTTGAACGAAGGGAAGTTCACCAGCACATGCCGAAGATCCGGCTTCGCCGGGCCAAGGGCGTGGCCCCCTGGGGGAAGCCGCACAGCGGCGCAGGGGGGAGACAATCCACCTCATGCAGATCGAATCCCTGCGCCAGCGCCTGCGCGCGCTCGGCGCCAATCCCCGCCACGAGCAGCGCGTGCTGCGCCTGTGGAGCCAGGCCTTGCCGCAGACGGCGGGCCGGCGCCAGGTGCAGCATTTCCTGCCCGCGCCGCTGGTGGCCGAGCTGCCCGCCATCGAACGCGAGCTCGCTGGTCTGGCCAGCGCTGACGTCTGAGCATCCTGGTGAAGACGGCTCGGCGCGCCTGCTGGTGAAGCTGGCCGACGGGCAAATGGTGGAGAGCGTGCTGCTGCCGCGCGGCGGCCTGTGCGTGTCCACCCAGGTGGGTTGCGCGGTCGGCTGCGTGTTCTGCATGACGGGCACCACCGGCCTGATCCGCCAGGTGGGCAGCGCCGAGATCGTGGCGCAGGTGGCGCTGGCGCGTGCGCGCCGGGCGGTGAACAAGGTGGTGTTCATGGGCATGGGTGAGCCCGCGCACAACCTGGAGAACGTGATGGAAGCCATCGACCTGCTGGGCACCGTGGGCAACATCGGCCACAAGAACCTGGTGTTCTCCACCGTGGGCGATCTCCGCGTGTTTGAAGCCTTGCCCGCCGCCCGTGTGAAGCCGGCGCTGGCGCTGTCGCTGCACACCACCAAGGCCGAGTTGCGCGAGCGCCTGCTGCCGCGCGCGCCGCGCATCGCGCCAGACGAGCTGGTGGCGCTGGGCGAGGCCTACGCCCGCGCCACCGGTTACCCCATTCAATACCAGTGGACGCTGCTGGACGGCGTCAACGACGGCGACGACGAAGTGGAAGGCCTGGTGCGCCTGCTCACCGGCAAGTTCGCCATCCTGAACTCATCCCCTACAACACCGTGCCCGAGCTGCCGTTCACCCGCCCCAGTTGGGCCAAGGCCGCCGACCTCGCGCGCCGCCTGCACCGCCGCGGCATCCTCACCAAGCTGCGCCAGTCGGCCGGGCAGGATGTGGACGGTGGTTGCGGCCAGTTGCGTGCGAGGGCTGAGCGGCCGGCGCGGCGCACCGTGCCCATCCGCGCCGAAGCCTGAGCAAACGCTGCCTCAGTGCAGCGTCATCGGGTGCGAGGTGGTCTTGACGCGCACCGTGGCCGCGCGCGGCTCGTAGGGCGCGGGCGCCGCGCCGCAGATGGCCGCGGCGATGGCGCGCGCCTGGCGGGCAATGGGCTCGATGTAGCGGCTGGCCTGGCCGTTCACCGTGATGCAGTCGCCCAGCGCGTGGATGTGTTCGACGCTGGTGCACAGCGTGGCGGCGTCCACCGCAATGCCCTGATCCCAGGCAAGGCCGGCGCTTTGCGCCAGCCGTGACGGCGTGGCCAGGCCGGCGGCAGCGATCACCTGGTCGGCCGCGAAGCGCTGGCCGTCTTGCGTGGCCACGCGGTACTGGTCACCCAGCTTCTCCACCTGCGCCACCTGCACGCCACCCACGAAACGGATGCTCAGGTCTTTCCAGGCATCGAGCAATTGAGTGCCCGCCTGCTCGCCCTGCCAGCGCGCCAGCGGCTCGGGCTGGGTGTCCAGCAAGGTGATGCGGTGGCCGCCGAGCGCGAGGTCGTTCGCCAGCTCACTGCCGATCAGGCCGGCGCCGACGATGAGCACGTCGCGCGGTGCATCACCCAGTGCGGCGCGCAGCTTTTGATAAGCGGCCAGGTGGTTGACGCGCCAGCACAGCTCGGGCGGCAGGCTGGCCGGCAGGGCGGCGCGCGCGCCGTGGGCCAGCACCAGCCGGTCGTAGCGCAGGTTGCCGCGTGTGGTGCGCAGCGTGCGCGTGTCGGCGCAGATGCGCGTGGCCTGTGTATTCGCCAGCAGGCGAACACCGAGCCGCTCGGCGGCCGCTGCACCGCTCTCCTTCACCAGCGCCTCAAGGTCGAGATGGCGCGCCATCGCCACCGAGAGCAGCGGCTTGTCGTACACATCGCCGGCGCAGGCCGTCACCAGGGTGATGGGCAAGTCGGCATCGAGCGCGCGCAGCGCTTCGGCGGTCTGCCAGCCGGCGCGCCCGGCGCCCACGATCACCACGCCGGCCGCGCCACCGCGCGTGGCCACCGCGGCCGTGGTCGGCGAGCGGCTGCGCAAGGCTTCCAGCGAGGGCGCTGCGTAGGCGCTGAAGTCGGCCTTGGTCACGCCGCACAGCGGGCAGGCCCAGTCGTCCGGGATGTCGGCAAAGCGCGTGCCGGGCGGCAGGCCGCCGTCGGGGTCGCCCACGGCTTCGTCGTAGACGTAGCCACAGGCTTCGCAGATGTAGGTTTCAAAAGCTGCGGGTGCAAGGGCCTGCACCGCGCTGGCCACGGGTGAGAGCGTGTTCATGCCGGCAACACCTCGGCCGACAGGCGATTGATCTCGCTGCGCAGGTGCTTGATCGCCGGCGTGACGATGGCCACAAAGTGCGATTCGCGCACGCGGCGCTGCACGGCCGAGCTCATCAGGTAGCCGCGCGCGCCCTGGTGCAGCAGCGCCGATTGCGCCGCGCGCAGCGACAGCTCGGCGCCGTGGGCGCGCGCATCGAGCACGTCGATGAAAAACTCCACCGACGGGTTGAACGGCGTTTCGGCCAGCTTCATCACGCGCGCGGTGAGCGCGTCCAGCTCCGCCTGCAGCGTGTCGGGCCGGTCTTCCAGGTATTGGTTCACATGGCCGAGCTGGTCTTCCACCGCCCACATCGAGTCGATGGCGCCCTGCGTCACGCCCACCGCCATGCCGCACTGGAGCATGACGAAGGCGCTGCGGATGCGCGCAATGAAGGGCTTGGCCGGGTCGGCCATGATCTCGCCCGCGCCGATGAAATGGTTCTTGAGCCGCAGCGCGTAAGTGCCCGTGCCCTCCATGGCCGAGAAGCTCGGGCACTCGGGCATCTCCACGCCCTCGCCATTGCAGCGCAGCAGAAACATCACCTCGCGCACCACGTTGCCCTCGGCATCGACCACGCCGGCCAGCGCGCCGCACACATGGTCCGGCCCCAGGTTGCTCACCCAGGGCAGGGTGCCGCTCACCGAAAACCCGCCCTCGACCGGCGTGGCCTTGAGCAGCAGGGTTTCAATCTTGGCGTAGCTCTTCATCGGGTTGGACATGGCCGTGCCGCCCAGCATCTCCCCGCGCGCCAGCGCCATCAAGCGCGTCGCCGGCCAGCGCCGGGTTGCCCGAGGCCTGCATGTACAGGCCACACACCGCCTGGCACCACATCATGAAGCCGGTGGCGCCGCAGACCTGCGACACCTCGGCCATGGCGCGGATCGCCAGGCCGAAGTCGGCGCGGCCGGCGGGCGCGTCCAGGTGCGCGCTCATGGCGCCGAGCGCAGCGAGCTGCTTCATTTCAGCGCGCGGGTAGTAGCCCGTGCGGTCGATGGACTCGACCACCGCCGCCAGCGGCCCGCGCGCCACCTCGCGCACAGCAGCCAGCAGCTGCTCGGCCGCCGCTTCGTGGTTCAGTTCGGGAGGCAGGTCTTTGGGGTTCATGGCGGGTCCTTGCGTGGTTTGGCTGCAAATGCAAAAGGGCGTCGATCGCCTTGCGGTTCGGCGACTGGAAGGCCGCGGCGCCACGGGGAGGCGTTCAACCCAGGGCACCGCGGAACCGGCTCTGCCGGGCCGCCAGTGCCGCCCCCAGGGGGTGACGCGAAGCGGCGCGGGGGAGTCACATGCTCGTGATGTCGAACGGAATCGGGTTGCGCATCGAGTTGGCCACCGGCGAATAGAAGTTCGCGTGCTGCACGATCTCGTCGAGCACCTCGCGCGGCGCGTCGCCCTCCACCAGCACCTTCACGCGAATCGCCTGAAAGCCCATCTCGGGCGGCGTCTTTTCCAGCGCGCCACCGGCGCCCCAGGCGGCGGGGTTGCCGATGTCGCCTTCCAGAAACACCTCCAGCTTGCTCAGCTTCACGCCCTTCCAGGTCGCCACCGCGGTCACGCCCACGGCGATGCAGCCGCCCAGGCCCGAGAGCACGATCTCGCCCGGCGCCGGCGCCGTGTCTTCGCCGAACAGGTGCAGCGGCTCGTCCACCACCACCGGCGCGTGGTTGCCCACGTACGACAGCGAGCGGTACTGGCCTTCCATCACGGTGTGGACCTTGTTGGTGCCGCGCGAACCGGGGTTGGCCTTGCCCTTGGCGGCAAAGGCGGCCAGGCCGGCGGCGTCGATCGGGCGCAGGTGGGTCTTGACGGTGGTGACTTCGGGCGTGGCGGTGTCTGACATGGTGTCTCCAGGGTGGTTCAGAAAGCAGAAAGGAAAGGAAAAGGAAGGGAAAGGGATGAAAGCGGAGCGGGTTCAGGCCGCCAGCGCCAGCGCCGGTTGCGCGCTGGCCTTCGCCACCGGCAGACCGGTCTCGATCGGCAGGCTGTCGTCGCGCGACCACTCGTTCCACGAGCCGAAGTACATGCGCACGTCGCTGAACCCGGCCTGCTTGAGCGCCAGGAAGGTGTTGGACGCGCGCGCGCCCTTGAAGCAATACAGGTAGACCGTGTCTTGCGGCGCGATGCCGGCGCTGGCGCATTCGGCGCGCACCTCGTCCGGCGTCTTGAACACCGGGCCCTGCGCAGAGGGCTTCATGAAGCGGTACCACTCGATCCACATCGCGCCGGGCAGGCGGCCCTTGCGCGGCGCGAAGTCTTTGCCGTAGGGCGACGAGCTGTCGCCGATCCACTCGTCCACATCGCGCACGTCGAGCAACACGGTGTCGGTGCCCAGCGCGGCCTGCACATCGGCCTGGGTCAGCATCACGTCGGCCATGGGCAGCTCGGGGAAGGTGGCCGGCGTGGGCGTGGCCGCGTCGGTGGACACCGGCAGGCCCGCGGCCGTCCAGGCGCTGAAGCCGCCGTTGAGCACCTTGATCTTCGGGTAGCCCAGCCAGGTCAGCAGGTAGTAGCCGCGGCAGCGACTGGCCGTAGCCGCTGTTCATCGCGTCTTCGTAGAACACGGCGGTCTCGTTGCCCGAGAGGCCGGCCTTGCCCAGCGCGTCGGCAAAGGTGGCCTTCAGTTCCTGCAGGCCTTCGGGCGTGGAGGTGGCCAGAAAGGTGAACACCTCGCGCAGGTTCACCGCGCCGGGAATGTGGCCGGCGGCAAAGGTGTCGGCGTCGCGCGTGTCGATCACCACCACGGGTTCGGTGGCTTGCAGCGTGTTCAGTTGATCGGGTGCGATCAGGACGGCAGAGATGCTCATGGGGAACCTCGCAAGACAGAGGGCGGGCGAAATGGCCTGCGGTCTGTTTTGCAACTGCCGTGCCAGGGCGGCGACGCAGCGCGAGGCTGGCGCCAAAAGCGCGCAAGTGCTTGACCAGGTTGGGTTTTTTGCTTGAGCGGCCGCAGCGCCGGGTCAGCGGCGGGGTGCTTCAGGGCGCCACTGTGTCGACACAATGTCGACACAGTGGCGCAGGGGCGGGGCGGTCAGGCTGGAGCCGGCGAACTGCTGCGGGTGGGTTCGGGATGGGGAGTTTCCGGTTTCGACCCTATGCGGACCTCCAAGCACTGCCCGCAAAGCGGTCGTCAGCCGATGGGCAGTTCGATCCAGTGCCGACCGGGCAGCCTCACAGCAAACAAACGCCCTGGTCCAGTAGACACAGACCATCTCGGTCTGTAGGCTCCCCTGCAGTTTGCGCGCCCGATCCAGCAGCTTGACCGACCTGGGAGGGATCCAGTCGGGCTTGTCGGATCTGTTAAACGTGTTCACGCATACAGAATTCTGCGCTACAGGATTGATATCAAACACATTTTTGGTATGCCATGCGACTTTGTTTAACTGACCACGATTGCGGAGCAGAGCCCGACGTTATAGAGCCGTCTTAGCTCTATACATTGCGTTAAAGCGTCAAATGACAGAGGTCAACGCACACGGCACTGCGATATCGCTATTCCGGCTGTGCGAGCCGTTCTTCTGGCCTCGGCTATCCGTCACTTCATTCCTGTATTGCGCTGATGGAAGGCGCCATGGTGGGCAGGCTTGCTTCTGCCATTCGCGATACGGATCGAGTACGTCGCTTGAGCAACTGCGCGCCGCAATAGAGGACCTGCGCTCGGTTAGACCATCTCCTACGTGACGTGGCGTCCGGTGGGCATCGTCTCGTCTCTTGGAGGGTCCACAGTCAGCGTCAAGCAGCGTCGGACTCCATCGCGACAGCGCCATCTCGGCGGCCGCTGCCCATATGGCGGGGTAGCCATGCATTCATGGCCGATTCGGTCAATGTGCTGACATCGGCCTGGTGCCAGAAGACGTCAGCAGTGCTTGCCGCTGTACATGCCGTCCGAGCCTGGATCAACGTACTGCGACTAAGGTCTGAGCGAGCCGGTGCGGCATCTGTGGTGGATAACGACACCAGACTTCACGTGTGGAGTAGACGACAACCGGACTGCAGTCGATGGTCGAGAACGGTTCCAAATCGTCAGGTTGTGGCTTTTCCGTGGCTTTCTGCTGTGTCACGGCAGGGCTGCATTCCGTGGCGCCGGCAGCCTGCAGAACAAGGCACGCTTCTTGCGTGACGGGCGTCGCTGGGTGCTTCATGTGAGCGTCCTTGTCAGTCAAGGCCCATGTGAAGCGAGTCGAGCTGGGCTACCAGATGGCATGAGCGCAGCTCGCAGAGCGCGACGGAAGATGGAGTTGGTGGTTCCATGGCGCGACTCGCTGCATCGATCGCAGCTGCGTGCCGGTGGCCGCTACTGGACATCCACCCTTTGCGCACGAGACCATGCTGCGCATACATGTCTTGCACAGTGATTTCGCACTGTAGCACGTGGCTATGAAGATGCCCAGTTGAGACGCCGCTGCACGAGCTTCGATGATCTCTCGGGCCCGATCGCATTCCGGAGCGGGTCAGCATCATGCGTTTCGCAACCTGCTCGATGAACATCAGCTAAGCATTCACATGCTGCCACGATCAACAGCACGTTGACGTCCAAGGGCTTGCTGCTCAAGAGCGGCACCGTGGTCGATGCCACGCTGATCGCAGCGCCGAGCTCCACCAAGAACAGCACGGGTAAGCGCGATCCCGAGATGCACCAGACGCAAGAAGGGCAACCAGTGGCACTTCGGCATGAAGGCCCACATCGGCGTGGACGCCGACCGGGCTGATGCACACGGTGTGGCACAGCCGCCAGCATCCGACTGCGCAGCAACACGTCTGGTCGCCAGATGTCATTGGTCTATGCATGGCTGCTCACTGGCGCAGGATGACTATCGAGAAGCCTCACGGCACGGAGATCATGGGGGCCGAGATGCTCAACATCGAGGTCCAGGAAAACTCTGAACCGTCGGCGGGGCTCTCGCATCCAGGCGTTGGTCGGTGCTGAAACCATTCGGGTGGACCAGGGGAAGGGCCGGAGTGGCACTGTGCCCGTTCAACGATCGCGCTGGCAGCGTGCTGCAGCGATAGGAGCTGCATGATCTGAACCGGCTGGGTCCTAACAGGTTCATCAAGCGGCCAGCGATTGGCTTCAGTCTGGATGAGATCGCGCACTGGTGACTTTGGACATGGCGCCCTCTGCAACGAAGCTTGGGAGCAGGCTCAGCTGATGCTGCCAGACGTGCGCCGTTGCTGGTCGACTTCAGCGCATTGAAACGGCCTTGGTCGATCTGCTGGACCGCTGTTGGGCCGCGCGCTGCTACGTGAACTTCCCCTTGATCGCCTCGCTGCAAGGCATTGATCGCAGGATCGACGAGCTCCTGTGTTGCAGTGCATCAGGTATGCGGCAGCCTCGTTCAATGCGCGCCTGGCGGCAACACTGCCTGACCAGACCTCGACTGCGACATTGTGACTGCGGCTCCTGGCCGAAAGCCGATCCTCTTACTCCCCCCTCACCGCAACCCCGCCTTCCTCAACCGGTAACCGAACTGCCGCAGCGTCAGCCCCAGGCTTTGCGCGGCGCGGGTCTGGTTGCCCTGGTGGCGCTGCAGCGCGTCTTGCAGCGTCTGCGGGCTGTGTGAGCCGGCGCTCTGGTATTCGCGGACGTTGCTGGTGGACGAAGGCAGGGGCATGAGCGAGGGCGGGGCGGCGCTGTTCTGGGGCAGCGGCGCCAGGGCTTCGGGCATGAAGCGCTTTAGCGCTTCGGCGTTCACCAGCGGGTGGTCGGCCAGCAGCACCAGGCGTTCGATCAGGTTGCCCAGCTCGCGGATGTTGCCCGGCCAGTCGTGTGCTTCCAGCACGGCCAGCGCATCGGGCGCGAGGTACACGTTGCGCTGGTGGGCCTGGTTGGCGCGGCTCACGAAATGCAGGGCCAGCGCGCGCACGTCTTCGCGCCGTTCGCGCAGGCTGGGCAGGCGGATCGGGATCACGTTGAGGCGGTAATACAGGTCTTGCCGGAAGCGCCCGGCCTGCACCTCGCGGCCCAGCTCGCGGTTGGTGGCGGCAACCAGGCGCACGTCGGCGCGAATCTCGCGCGTGCCGCCCAGGCGCACCAGCGTGCCTTCCTGCAGCGTGCGCAGCAGCTTGGCCTGCAGTGGCAGCGGCAGCTCGCCGATTTCGTCCAGGAACAGCGTGCCGCCGTCGGCCTGTTCGAACCAGCCGGCGCGCGCGGTGATGGCGCCGGTGAACGCGCCGCGCTCGTGGCCAAACAGCTCGCTTTCGAACAGGGTTTCGGGAATGGCCGAGCAGTTGACCTTGATGAACGGGCGGTCGCGCCGGCCGCTGGCCAGGTGCACCGCGCGGGCAAACAGCTCCTTGCCGGTGCCCGACTCGCCCAGCAGCAACACCGTGGCCTGCGACTGCGACACGCGCTCCAGCTCGCCGAGCGCCTGCAACAGCGCGGGCGACGCGCCGATGAGGCCGTAGCGCGCGGTGCGCGTGTCCAGCGCGCGCGCCAGGGCTTCGTTGCGCGCTTCGAGCTGGCGCGTCTGCTCGGCCACCAGCTGCTCCAGCTGCAGCAGCTGGCCGGCCAGCGTGGCGAGGATGCGCAGCACGGCCAGGTCGTCGTTCAGATGGCGCTGGCGGCTGCGGATGCGGTGGCAGCCGAGCACGCCCACCGTGGCGCCATTGACCGCGACCGGCAGGGCGATGAAGGCCACGGTTTCGCGGCGGCAGCTGGGCGCGCCGCACGGTGCGAAACAGGAACAGCGGCTCGGCGTCCACGTCTTGCACGATGGCGGGCAGGCCGCTGGCCAGCACGCGCCCGGTGATGCCCTCGCCCCAGGCGAACACGCCGCGCGCCACTTCGTCTGGCGTGAGGCCATAGGCGTGGCGCACCGAAGCCGTGCGCGGGCCGGCGCCCGGCGCGGCGTCGTCGGCCAGCACCAGGCGCCCGCGGTTCAGGCCCGAGCAGCTCGCTCATCAGGTGCAGCATTTCCCTGAACACCAGCCCGGGCGCCAGGCTGCGGCCCACCAGCTTCATCACCTCGCGCATCAGCAGCAGCTCCTGGGCGCGCCAGTCGGTGCTGGCGGGGTGCACGGCGTCGGAATCGGGTGGGGTGTTTGGCATCTTGTTGGTGCAAGCAAACATTGCACCAAGCCCCATTCAAGCCATGGCGCGCGCCGGGTCTGGCTGGCAGGGCTGGACCGTTGGAGCGCGCGCCCAGCCTGCGTGTCGAACGGTGGCTGCGGCGATCTGGTACGGTGAAAAGGATGCAGATGACCCTGAATTCAATCGCTCGATGGTTCCGCTTGAAGTCCCGGAGTCGCCAAGCGAAACCTGTTAGCCCCAGGGTGACCCAGACCGCCTGGCACCCCGCCGTTGGCTGCCGCTGGGCGGCTGCCGTGTTGCTGTTGAGCGCCGGCCAGGTCTCGGCGCAGGGCATCACCGTGGCCATTGGTGGCGGGCTGAAAGACGACAACGCACCGGTGTGGAGCCGCCTGGTGGAACTCGCTGGCGGCGATGGCAGCCGCTTCACCGTGTTCGCCACCGCGTCTGGCAACCCCGAGCGCGCGGCTGGCCGGATCGCGGCCAATCTTGAGCGCCACGGTGCCGTGGTGGTGATTGCCGAGGTGGCGCCCCGGCTGCCCGGCATCGACCTGGCCGCTGCCGTGGCCGACCCGCGCTGGATCGAGGCGGTGCGCACCTCGCGCGGCGTCTTTTTCAGTGGCGGCGCGCAGTCCCGGCTGCTCGACACCTTGCAGCCCGATGGCCAGCCCACACCGCTGCTGCAGGCTGTGCAGGCGCTGTGGCGCCGTGGCGGCGTGATTGCGGGCTCCAGCGCCGGCGCCGCGGTCATGAGCCGGCGCATTTTCCGCAATGCGCCCGACGTCATGGCGGTGATGAAGGGCCGCCTGCGCGAAGGCCGCGAGGTGGACGACGGCTTTGGCCTGCTGCCACCCGACGTGATCGTGGACCAGCACGCGGTGCGCCGCGGTCGCGTGGCCCGACTGCTGCCGCTGTTGCAGGCCGAGGGTGTGCCGCTGGGCATCGGCGTGGCCGAAGACTCGGCCATCATTGCCCGCGGATCCATGGTCGAAGTGATCGGCAGCCGTGGCGCCCTGTTCGTCGACATGGCCCAGGCCAGCAACGATCCCGCGCTGGACGCCTTCAACTTGAACGACGTGCGCCTGCACTGGCTGGAGGCAGGCGACCGCTTCGATCTCGCTGGCCGGCAGGTGCTTCCTGCCCAGCAACGGCAGGCGGGCGTCCGGATGGAGCCGGCGCTGGCGTCTGCACCGCAGGCAACCCCGCAGGCCACCACCCTGTTCAGGGACATCCTCAGCGATGGCGCCATCGTGCGGGCGATGGCGCAGCGGCTCAACGGCCCCGGTGGCGATGTGCTGGGCCTCGCCTTCAGCGACCGCCCGGACCGGGACGATCCAGACCCCGATCTCGGGTTTGAATGGCGGCTGCATGCCGATGACGAGACGCACGGTTTCCGGGCAGCGGACAGCCAGACGCTGGTGGGTCTGCTGCTGGACGTGGTGCCGACGCGAACCCGCAAATAGCCGAGCGCCGCAGCGCGGGGCCTCTCCTTCGGTGCACGGCGGGGGCGGCTAAAATCGGGCCACCTCAAGGAGCGCTGCAGCGCCGGCCGGGCCGTTCAGGCTCGCTGTTCTGGTGTCAGGCTTGAGGGATCGGGACGCTCGCAGTCCCTGCCGGTTGGCCGCTCTGGCCACCGCCAACCGCGCTCACCAGCCCTGTCTTTTTTCCTGGTGAGCCCCATGCCCGAAGTTCTCTCTTCCACCCCCGCTGTTCAATCGCCCGTGCCGCCCATGCTGCTGTCCGGGCTGGAGCCGGTGCGCATCGGCCAGACTTATCCAGTTGGGGACAGCGCTGAAGGTCAGTCCCCAAGCGCTTCCTTTGTGAACGTCGGCGAGCGCACCAACGTCACCGGCTCCAAGGCCTTCGCCCGCATGATCCTGAACGGGGAATACGAGCAGGCGCTGGCGGTGGCGCGCCAGCAGGTGGACAACGGCGCGCAGATCATCGACATCAACATGGACGAGGCCATGCTCGACAGCCAGGCCGCCATGGTGAAGTTCCTCAACCTGATCGCCGGCGAGCCCGACATCTCGCGCGTGCCGGTGATGGTGGACAGCTCGAAGTGGAGCGTGATCGAGGCCGGGTTGCGCTGCATTCAGGGCAAGGGCGTTGTGAACTCGATCAGCATGAAAGAGGGCGTTGAAGAATTCAAGCGCCAGGCCAAGCTGGTGAAGCGCTACGGCGCGGCTGCCGTGGTGATGGCGTTTGACGAACAAGGCCAGGCCGACACCTTTGATCGCAAGATCGAAATCTGCGAGCGGGCCTACCGCGTGTTGGTGGACGAGGTGGGCTTCCCGCCGGAAGACATCATCTTCGACCCCAACATCTTCGCCATCGCCACCGGCATCGAGGAACACAACAACTACGCGGTCGACTTCATCAACGCCACGCGCTGGATCAAAGCGAACCTGCCCGGCGCCAAGGTGAGCGGTGGCGTCTCCAACGTGAGCTTCAGCTTCCGCGGCAACGACCCGGTGCGCGAGGCCATCCACACCGTTTTCCTGTACCACGCCATTTCAGCGGGCATGGACATGGGCATCGTCAACGCCGGCATGGTGGGCGTGTACGACGAGCTGGAGCCCGAGCTGCGCGAGCGGGTGGAAGACGTGGTGCTGAACCGCCGGCCCGACGCTGGTGAGCGCCTGGTGGAGGTGGCGGAAAACGCCAAAGGCGCGGCCAAGGACGACAGCAAGAAAAACGAATGGCGCGCGCTGCCGATTCGCCAGCGGCTCACGCACGCGCTGGTGCGCGGCATGAACGACCACATCACCGAAGACACGGAGCAAATGTGGCGCGAGATCGAAGCCGACGGCGGGCGCCCACTCCACGTGATCGAAGGCCCGCTGATGGACGGCATGAACGTGGTTGGCGACCTGTTCGGCCAGGGCAAGATGTTCTTGCCGCAGGTGGTGAAAAGCGCGCGCGTGATGAAGCAGGCCGTGGCGCATCTGCTGCCTTACATCGAGGCCGAAAAAGCGGCGCAGGAAGCGGCCGGGGCCGATGTGAAGGCCAAGGGCAAGATCGTGATTGCGACCGTGAAGGGCGATGTGCACGACATCGGCAAGAACATCGTCACCGTGGTTTTGCAATGCAACAACTTCGAGGTGGTGAACATGGGCGTGATGGTGCCGGCCCACGAAATTCTGGCCATGGCCAAGGCCGAAGGCGCCGACATTGTGGGCCTCTCGGGCCTGATCACGCCCAGCCTGGAAGAAATGCAATACGTGGCCGGCGAGATGCAGAAAGACCCGCATTTCCGCGATCGGCAGATGCCGCTGCTGATCGGTGGCGCCACCTGCAGCCGCGTGCACACCGCGGTGAAAATCGCGCCGCATTACAGCGGCCCAGTGGTGTACGTGCCCGACGCCTCGCGCAGCGTGAGCGTGGCGCAAAGCCTGCTGGGCGACAACCGCGTGCAATACCTGGCCGAGCTCAACGCGGACTACGAGCGCGTGCGCGAGCAGCACGCCAACAAAAAGCAGGTGCCGATGTGGCCGCTGGACAAGGCCCGCGCCAACAAGACGCCGCTGGACTGGAGCGGCTTCCAGCCGGTCAGGCCCAAGTTCATCGGCAAGCGCCAGTTCAAGAACTTCGATCTGGCCGAGATCGCGAAATACATCGACTGGGCGCCGTTTTTCCAGACCTGGGATCTGGCCGGTCCTTACCCCGCCATCCTCACCGACGAGGTGGTGGGCGAGCAGGCCACCAAGGTGTTTGCCGACGCGCAGGCCATGCTCAAGAAAATCATCGAAGGCCGCTGGCTCAGCGCCAACGGCGTGATTGGCCTCTACCCGGCGAACGCGGTGAACGACGACGACATTGCGCTCTACACCGACGAGACGCGCAGCGAGATCGCGCTGACCTGGTTTGGCCTGCGCCAGCAGACCGAAAAGCAGGCCATTGACGGCCCGGACGGAAAGCCGGTCATGCGCCCCAGCCGCTGCCTGGCCGACTTCGTCGCGCCCAAGGGCGTGGCGCCCGACTACGTGGGCATGTTCGCCGTCACCGCCGGCTTGGGGGGCGAGAAAAAGGAGCAGCAGTTTCTCGACGCCCACGACGACTACAACGCGATTCTGTTCAAGTCGCTGGCCGACCGCCTGGCCGAAGCGTTTGCCGAGTGTCTGCACCACCGCGTGCGCACCGACCTCTGGGGCTACGCGGCCACCGAGGCCCTGACCAGCGAAGAACTCATCAAGGAAAAGTACCAGGGCATCCGCCCCGCGCCCGGCTACCCGGCCTGCCCGGACCACTCGGTCAAGCGCCAGATGTTCCAGGTCTTGGCCTGCGACGAAATCGGCATGGGCCTCACCGAGAGCCTGGCCATGACGCCCGCCGCCAGCGTGAGCGGCTTCTACCTGGGCCACCCGGATAGCACCTACTTCAACGTGGGCAAGGTGGGCGACGACCAGGTGGCCGACCTGGCCGCGCGCAGCGGTGTGGCCGAAGACGAACTGCGGCGCTGGATGGGGACTGGCTTGTAAGCCACGCCGTCCAGACGCAAAAAACCCCGCAGCTGCGGGGTTTTTTGTGGATGCGCCGGACCAGCCGGCAACCGGTCAGACCTTGCGGCGGCGGCTGGCCACGCCTGCAACGCCCAGCGCCAGACCCAGCAGGGCCAGGGTGCCTGGCTCGGGCACATCGTTCGGCTTGAGTTGGATCGAGGTGGTGATCTTCAGGTTGGACTCGGTGGTGTGGCGCTCAGCGAAGAAAAAGTTGAACGCGTAGTCGTTGCCAGCAGTCAGGCCGAGGGTGTCCAGGTTCACCGAAGCGGAGGCCGCACCGTGGATGCCGCCCAGATCCACCACGCGCTGGCCGTTGATGAAAACCCACACGTCGTCGTCACCGGTGAAGCTGAAGGTCTGTCCTGCCTGGTAGGTGAACATGGTGGCCAACTCCAGGGTGAAGTGGTAGTTGCGTGCCAGACCTTGGTTACCCCAGCCCTGCCCGTCGATCGGGAAGAAGCTGCTGCTGCTGTACTGGTAGGTGCCGGGGATGGTTTCGTTGAACGTCATGGCCAGCGTGCTGGTCTGGTTGACGCCAGCGACATCGTTGTACCACTGGTTGAAGTTGGCGGCGGTGGAAAACACGCTGCTGCCGCCAACGGCCGGATTGAAGACAGGCTTGCCGTCAGCGCCCAGCGTGGTTGCCACGGCGTTACCGACGGCGGCAATGCCGTTGTTGTCAAAGTCGACGTTGGTGGTGCACCCCTGTACGGCTGTAAAGCCCGACGAGCAAAAGTCCCGAACGGTCGCGGTCAAGGTGATGGGCGCTGCGAAGGCGGGCGCGGCGAAGGCGCCAACAAGAGCGGTTGCTGTGGCCAATTGGGCGAGGCGGCGAAAAGTGGTCATGAGGATGCTCCGGCAGAAAGTGGTATTTGGTTACAACCAAGCAGAATCGATGCCAACTTTTGATGTTCGAAAAATAGTGATAAAAATCAATGGCTTATGTCGCATTCGGATTTCGTGGCCAGCCATGCGATCCGTGAACTGTAAAAATAACTGACAGTTTCTCGGCTGCTCTCGGATTGATGTTGCAGCGGTCTTCCGTGCGTCGCCGCCGGGCGCTGCACCCGGCGCGACAGCTCACGCGGTGGTCGCCCAACCGCCCGTCTTGGCATCGCCTCCGCTGGGTTGAGGCCAACCCACCGCTGTGACGGGGAATGCTAGAACCGATGCCAGTTAGAAACCAGCGGGCAAGGATCATGGCGTTTTGTGGGGTGTGTGGCACGGAAAACAGGGACAAGGCACGGTTCTGTATCGGCTGCGCGAAGGCGCTTGTGCCTTTGGGGGATTCGGCGCCGACTGATGCTGAGGCGCTAGCAGCTGCTCCGGCGGCGTCAGCGCCTGGGCCGGTGCAAATATGTCCCGCTTGCCAGATAGCCAACCCGCTGGCGGCCACCGTCTGCAAATCGTGCCGAGGCTCGCTGGTACCCGATCTGGCGAAGCCGATGCCGCCGCCCGATCCGCCAGCCCGGCGAGGCGCGGCTTCCAGGGTTGCTGTGGGGCTGGCTTTGGGCGTGGTGGCCGTGGGGGTCTGGTGGTTTGGCGTGAAAGAGGGTGCCGGCAACCCGTCCACTTTGGCTGGCGTGCCGGCTTTGTCTCAGGCGGGATCGCCGGATGCCCAGCCCGTTCGGGTTGGCACAGCGGTCACGCTGAGCACCACGGCCGCGCCGCCGCCGGGAGAGAGCAGCGTTGCGGCGCAGACCGAGCGCAGCGCGCTCGAAAAAGCGGCCGGTGAAGACACGCGGATCAAACGACAGGCAGCAGCGAATGCTCGCCGCGAACAGGCTGCGCGCGACCGCGCCGCCGCCGAAGAGCAGGCGCGCACTGCCAAGGCGCAGGAGCAGCAGCGCGCCGAGGAAGCTTTGCGCCAGAAAGCGGCGGCCGAAGCCGCTCAGCTCGCCCGCGCCACCAGGCCGCCACCAGCGCCACCGGCACCCGTGGTGAAAACCGTGGAGCAAACCTGCGCCAGCAGCGGCAATTTCTTTTCGCGTGAGGTCTGTCGGCTGCGCAGTTGCGGCAGCCCTGCTTTTGCCAGCGACCCGGTGTGTGTGCGCTTTCGCGAGATGGAAGCGGCCAACCGGCAGGCGGTAACGAACTGAAGGGCCCGATCAGGGCCCACTATGAGCCCACCACCCACGCCACCACCGCCAGCCACAGCGGCGCGGTCAGCACAAAGGCCAGGGTGGACACTGCGATGGCCGAGGTGGTTTCTGCCTCCAGCACCTGGTAGCGCTGCGCGAACAGCAGCGGGTTGCTGCCGGCGGGCAGGGCGGCGGCCATCACCGCCACCGTGAGCGGCAGCGCCTCCAGGCCAAACCCCCAGTGCCCCACCACCAGCACCACCGCAGGCAACAGCAGCAGCTTGATCGCCACCAGCGCCGCCATGCCGCGCCCCGTGAACACAAAACCGTACTGGTTGAGTGACACGCCGATCAGCACCAGGCACAGCGGTATCACCGCCTGGCCCAGCTGCACCAGCAGCTCGTCGATCAGCGAAGGCACGGTCAGGCCGGCGGCGTTCACCAACAGCCCCGCGATGATGGGCAACACCACCGGGTGGATCACCGTCTTGCGCGCCGTATCGCGCAGCAGCCGGCCCAGATGACCATCGGCCAGGCCCTGGCGCGCGCGGTCCCGAGCCAGCGCCAGCTCGACCTGCGCGGTGAGCAGTGTGAGGATGGTGAGCGCATGCAGGCTCACGATGGTGAGGTGGATCGCCAGCCCAGCCTCGCCCAGCACCGCTGCCGCCACCGGAATGCCGAGCTGCACCGTGTTGCCGAAACAGGCGGTGATGGCGCGCACGCCCGGCGCCGCCGGCGAAGCATGGGCCACGCGCCGCTGGTTCCACACCACCACGGCCAGCCCCATGGCCCAGACCGGCAGGAAAAACACCGCCAGCGTGCTCCAGGGCATGGCCGCGAAATCCATGCGCGACGCGGTGCGAAACAGCAGCGCTGGGACAAAGAGATAGAACGCCGCGTTGCTCAGCGTGCGCGCCACATCGCCCGGCCCGAGCCAGCGCAGCCGCGCCGCGCCCCAGCCCATTGCGACGATCAGGCCCATGGCCAACAGCTTGAGGAGAACGGACGTGGCCATGGCGGCGATTCTGGCAGGACGCAGCGGTGGTCCTCCACTACAGCGGGGCGTTCTTCTCCCGCGCTTCGTGTTGAAGCTCAGCCACCTTGGCGCAGCGCCCGCCGGTACTGCACCGATTCGGCCACATGCGCAACCGTCACCTCGTCGCTGCCTGCCAGGTCGGCAATCGTGCGCGCCACGCGCAGCGCGCGGTGGGTGCTGCGCGCGCTCCAGCCCAGGCGGGCGGCGGCGGTGTTGAGGAACTTCAAGGCGCTGGGGTCGGCGTGCAGATGTTCGTCGAGTGCCTGGCCGGCCAGGGCCTGGTTGGGCTGGCCCTGGCGGGCAATGGCGCGGTCGCGGGCGGTGGCCACGCGCTCGCGCACCGCTGCGCTGTTTTCGCCGGCGCGGCCATGCAACAGGTCGTCAGGCGGCAGGGCGGGCACTTCCACGTGCAGGTCGATGCGGTCGAGCAGCGGGCCGCTGAGCTTGCTCTGGTAGCGCGCGATCTGGTCGGGCGTGTCGCGGCAGGGTTTGCTCGGGTGGCCCAGAAAGCCGCAGGGGCAGGGGTTCATGGCGGCAATGAGCTGGAAGCGCGCCGGGAACTCGCTTTGCATGGCGGCGCGTGAGATGCGGATGTGGCCGCTTTCCAGCGGCTCACGCAGCGCCTCCAAAGCGGCACGCGGGAACTCCGGAAGCTCATCGAGAAAAAGCACGCCGTGGTGGGCCAGGGAAATTTCGCCTGGTCTTGGCGGCGAGCCGCCGCCCACCAGGGCCACTGCGCTGGCGCTGTGGTGGGGTGCGCAGGTGGGGCGTTGTCCCCAGCGCTCCAGACTGAAGCGCCCGGCCAGCGAGGCGACGGCGGCGGATTCGAGCGCTTCGTCGGTGCTCATGGGTGGCAGCAGGCCGGCGAAGCGCTGCGCCAGCATGCTTTTCCCCGAGCCGGGCGGGCCCATCATGAGCAGGCTGTGCCCGCCGGCGGCGGCGATTTCGAGCGCGCGCTTGGCGGCGGCCTGGCCTTTCACGTCGGCCAGATCGGCGTAGTCGGGCGCCTGGATGAGCGCCTTGGGGTTCAGGCGAACCCAGCCGTCGCCTTGCGGCGCTTCAACTGCTTCTGCGGAAGCTTCGGGCAAAAAGCGCGCCACCACGTCGAGCAGGTGGCGCGCCCGGAACACCTGCGCCTGCGGCACGAGCGCGGCTTCTTCGGCGCTGCCAGGCGGCAACACGAGTTGGCAGCGGGCCGGTTCGCCGCCCACGCCCACAGCCCGGTGCAGCGCCAGACTCATGGCCAGGGCGCCGCGCACTGCGCGAAGTTCGCCGCCCAGCGACAGCTCGCCGGCGAATTCCCAGCCGTGCAGCCGCTTGGCGTCGATCTGGCCGCTGGCGGCCAGGATGCCCAGCGCAATGGGCAGATCAAAGCGGCCGGAGT